>NZ_MRZN01000005.1 GCF_002614725.1 Staphylococcus edaphicus
AAGAAAAATAGTAGCTCAACGAGCTACAAAATTATATAAAAATAAAGAAAACGTCAATTTCTATATAATTTCAATAGAAATTGACGTTTATTCTTTAATCAGAAATGTTTATGTCCCGGACTCTTTTATTTGTAATGATATCTACAAGATGCAACTAATATTGCATTATCATTTACTGTATATCCTAATCTATGTTCGTGATTAAATCGTCTACTGTAATATCCAGAAAAATTGCCAACTAATTTTTCTGGTTTACCTATTCCGTCTAATGCCCCATCTCTAGAGATGCTTTTTAATAACTGGTTAATCCTTTTAACCATCTTTCCATCTTTTGTCTGAAAATATTCATAATCATCAAATGCTTGTGGTGAAAAGGTAATGTTCAATTTTGCCACTTATATCAAAATATCCTTATTTTTTACATTACCACGTTCTAGGTTTTCAATAGATTCTGATAAGTGTTTCGCATTGGCAGGGTTTTGTTGTAAGTATAGTGTTTCCATTATTTCATTATAATTATCTTCTGACATTATAACTGCATTACGATCTTTTGTTGTAATTGTTATCGTATCGCTATCATCATTAACTTTATTAATCATATCTTTAAAGTTTTCACGTACATATGAATAAGATTTAACAATCATATCAAATGCCTCCTCACAATTGTAAATGTTCATTATATTAATTGTACAATTAATCAAGTTTTTTAAATAGCGTATCATTACAATAAATATCGAATATCTACTTCTGATAATCATCGATTATGTAAAGAATAAACTCTTAAGTACATATTAAAAAATTTATCATTCATATAATTTATAAAGTATTTTAATATTGCTGTTTAAAATACTTTATAAGTTCCTGTGCATGTAAATCATATATATCAGTCATTTTAATTTTTCTTGGAGGATTATCTTTAATAACAACTGTTACGGAACATAAGTTGAATTTTCTTTGTAAAAAAGATTGTGAAAAAATCAAATCCTCAATATCTTGTAAATTGACAATATATTGACTTAAACTTAGCCCAGAGTTTTTAAAAACCAATAAATCAGAAGAATAAGAGTATTTATTAAAGAATGTTTGTAAAATTTGAGATGAAATAATTAGTAAAATCAATAAATAGATAATTAATGAGTAGTTTTTAAAGAAATATAAGACAACTGGTAATAAAACTGACCATGACCAACAAGTACGTAATAATTTGACAAATATAGCCGACCTTTTCAATTTATAAAAATGGATATTATATAAATCTAAATTAAATAGTAAGTTGAGATGATTATTTATTTTATCAGTTTCTATGAAGGGGAAAATAATATTTGTTTCAATATCTTTGTTATTTGAATTGATGTTTATAACATTAATTTGGTTAATATTAAATAATTTTTGCCAAAAACTAGATTTTATATTAATTGCAGATATTCCAGCTTTATCGACAGAATTATGATAATTTGATATGTATCCCCATACTGTGTCGATGTGCTTACTATGATTACTTAATTTAAAATTACCAAATAGTAGCATGTTTTTTAAAACTCCAAACAGGAAAGTTAATAATATAATTATTAGGCTTCCCATGAATATATTTGTCCAATTTTCAAAATATAAATCTTGTAACTGATGTACAAAATCAGAAACATTTAGGAAATCAGAAATGTTTTTATAAATAGTATACATAAAAGTGAAAAATAAAATTAGATTTAATGACGCAAAAGATCCTTTTAAAATTTGGTGATAATTCATTATATATACATAATTATTTATAACACTATTAGTTGGATCTTTAGTTGACGAGATTGAATTTTTAATTTCAGCAATCTCTCTTTTTTTTATAAAAGGTAACACTATCTTTTTTTCGTTTGAATTTGCTTCTACTTTTAAAGTAAGAGAAGAGAGTTTAAATAATCTTTCCAAAATATTAGTTTTTTCGTTGAAACCTTCAATATTTCCGAAGTTTATTTGTCTTTCTTTTTTTAGAAGACCACCTTCTCTAATAGTAAGTTTCTCTTGATTAAAAAAAAGACGGAAATTCTTCCAGTATAATAAGGAATTTATTATTAAAAGCAACGCAATAAAAATTAGTAATAAGTACTTTGTTGTATCAGTAAATTGGAATAATCTTTGTAAAAAAGATAAAGCAAACATATATATAACACATCTTACAATTATATTTGCAGTTTGCATTAAGAGCCAAGAAGGGTGTATCTGTGCATAATGATATGAATTTGTCATAATCTTACCTTTCAATATTTTGCAATTTGTCTTGAATTTTTTTAGCATCTTGCAAATCTAATCCTTCAATCTCATGTGTATTAGCCATAGTAATTAATTTTAAATTATATAAATTGAATTTTTTTAAAATAGGCCCTTGATAAATGTCACTTGAATATATATTGGATATAGGTATGATTTTGTAACTTTTGAAAAACCACCATCCATATTCAATTTCTATTATTTTTTCAGAATAGTTATAACTAAATATTGAGTATTTTATTTTTTTTACATGCAGTAATTCTATAGGAAAAGACACTGAAGTAAAAAATAGTATGGTTAAAAAGGAATAAGATATATATTTGTTCCAATTTAAAGCAAACGATAAAATAATAAAAGTAAGAGTACATAAAAGGATGATAGTAAATACTAGAGATGTATAATACACCCAAAATCTAATAACTCTTTTAGGTAGTTTTCGTTCATAAGAAATTAATTGCACAATAAAAATGCCTTCCTTCTTCTATACATGATTTTTTAATTATATTTACCAGTATTAATAAAGATTTCTTCTAAACTTGGTTCATCAATTACTATCTCACAAACTTTGAATTGATTAGCAACTAATACCTCATTGATTTTAGAAATGTTTTCTTTAGATGTTAAAGTTACTTGTAAAGTATTCGATTTCCATTGACAGTTAGTAATAAGAGATTCTATTTGATTTTCTAAAAGAGATCTGTCAAATTTTTGAGAATTTACAAATGTAAAATTTACTTTTAAATCTGATTTATATGCTTTTTTTAAGTACTCTATATCACCTTGTATTACAATGTTTCCTTTATCCATAATAGCGATTGTGTCGCTTAATTTTTCTACTTCGTCTAAATTGTGAGAAGTAAAAAAAACTGTTGTGCCTTTTTCTGCAAGTTCTAATATTAGTCGGTGAATAGTTAAAATTGAATTAGCATCTACACCAGATGTTGGTTCGTCTAAAAATACAATTTCAGGATCATTAATTAATGTTTGAGCAAAAGCTAATTTTTTTTTCATACCAAAAGAGAACTTTTTTGCTTTTAAATTTATAGCGTCTCCTAGTCCAACTTTTTTTAATAACGATATCAAATCATTTTTTGATTTGTTACTCTTTAATAATTTATTAAAATATAATAAATGATCTAGGGAGGTCAAATCATCATAAAGATTAGAATAATCTGGTAATACTCCTATCTTATTTTGAGGAACAGATAATTTATATGTACCATTACTAGGAGTACACAAGCCAGTAATCATATTTATGAATGTAGATTTTCCAGCTCCATTTTTTCCTAAAAATCCAAAGATATCTCCTTCATTCACGCTTAAGTCAACCTGATTTACGACAGTATTGTTACCGTAACTTTTTTTCAACTCTTTAGTTTCAATGGCATTCATTATAAATCCCTCTTTCTTATTAATATTATGCTTAAAATCACAAATAATATAGAAAATAAAATAGGTATATAAGATAATGCTGAATTTTCTTCATGGATAAAATAATGATATGGGGTTAAGTAACTGAAAACCTTCAAAATTATATTGTTACTTAAAGTGCCCCATAAACCTAATATCGTCATTACTATAGATAGAGTAATTCCTATCAAATTTGTCATTATTGGGTTAGACACTAAAGTAGATATCAGGATAGTTAATCCTATAAAATATAAAAGAAAAGAAAAAGAAACCATAAATTTATTTATATATATGCTATGAGAAAATAGGGATATCAAAAACATTGACAAGACTAAACAAATGATCCAAAAAAGTACAATTCCTAGATATTTTCCTATTACAATATTAGCTCTACTAGTTTTAGTAGCAATAAACCTGATTGTTCTAGTACGTATTTCTTCATTTATTATGTTATGAGAAAGAGATAATGTAAATAAAGGTCCTGCTATCAAAATTGTCATTGTCAATCCTAAAGTGTAGACATTACTTTCTGCCCCCATTTCAATTAAGCTTTTGTATTTTTCTCCTACACTGGCAACACCTATAGTTATAGAGAATATAATTAGAATTACTAAAATAGATTTAATACTTTTTATTTGTTTTTTAAATTCATGTATAGCTACACTTAACATTAGTCAACCTCCGTAATAATTTAATAAGAAAAAGTAAGGAACAATATTTTTTTATTCTAACTTTTATTTGAAAATTTCATTATTCTATACGATAATACTATCATGAGATTGAATAAATATAAAATGATAAATAAAGGAGTTATCTTATGTTAATGGAAAGATTAACAAATTGGTTATTACCAGCTTTTGCAATAATAATTATGCTAGCCGCACAGTATTTTGTTTCCTATAATAAGGGTGGATATTGGAGGTTAATTGTTCCAGCCATATTTATAATTGTTTTATTCTCTCTCTTCTTTGTAAATATTATTGATATAGCAAGTCTAATAATTTATTTGATTATTGGAGGCCTATTGCTATTAGAACAAGGATATAAAGGACAAAAAAAATCAAAAGAGAATAACTAAAACACAACACAACGTTTAATAAATGTAAATTTTAAAAAATAAGGTTGTTTTCTATAAAAGGTTTGTTACAATATTTATTGTAAACGTTGTCAACAGTTTTCAATAAATATTGTAGGAGGTTCTTAATTTGTCTAGAGTAGTTATACAATTAATTAATGCAGTTAAAAAATATGGTGGTAAAGCTGTAAACTGGGTAAAAAATAATGCAGGTGCAGTGCTTGATTGGGCTGCAAGAGGATTAAGTATTCCTGATATGGTGCAAAACGTTAAAGATCTTTTAGGTATTAAGTAATTTTAAATAAAGTAATTACATAAGCACACCATAAATTCCTATAAGATTTTGTGGTGTGCTTTTCTATTAACTATCGAAATGGATCGTTATTAAGACAAAATTTGATGATGAAACTAAAAAGAGTCTGGGATTTATGTCCCAGACTCTTTTTAGCATACTATTGTTTCTCTTATGGAAACTTTGTTTCTATAAGTTGGTATATAAGAAATATACCTTATTTAAATTTTCTAGTAACATTAAATATAAGAGGTGTTATTAATGATTCAAATATCTAAAACAATTAAACAAGAACGTTTAAGACGTGGAATGACTCAAGAAGCAATAGCTGAATTTCTTAATACAACAAAAACTACTATTTCTAAGTGGGAAAATGCAACACTTTATCCTGATATTACAATGCTTCCAAAATTAGCAAAAGTTTTCAATATTTCAGTAGATAAATTGCTTAATTATAATATTAATATGACAGATGAAGAAATTAAGAAAATATCTATATCACTCTCTAAGATGATTAATCGTACAAGTTATGACGAATACTTATCCACTGTGAGAGATTATTATATTAGTCATTGTAATGAGTTTAAATTTCTTAATTCACTGTTAGGGATTTTATCAAATAATATTTTATATTGTGAGGATAAAACACAAATAAAAGACACAACAATATTAGCACATGAAATAGTGAAAACTACTGAGGATAATTCAGAATCTATTTACTTAAAAAGACATGCACAAGGATACCAAACATTAATGTATATGTTTGAAGGTGATTATTCCTCAGTTATAGAAAACACGCCAGATTTTGACTTGAAAATTGGTGAAAATGCAACATTAACATTAGCTTATTTACAAAAAGAGAACGTTTCAAAAGCTAAAAATGTGATCCAAACAGATATGTATCAATCTTTGATGATTTATATGCATGATTTTGCTTTAATGATTACCTTCGGATTATATTCTGTGTCATTAGAATCATTAGAATCAAAGCTTTACCATTTAAATAAAGCTTTTAACGTAGATTATTTATATCCGCATCTAAGTATAAATTGCTATTATCAATTTGCTTTATATTATGCTAAAAAGTCTGATATTAAGGCTATCGAGTACTTGGAAAAGTATTGCCAATGCTTTGATTATCTAGTTACCGATTTTGTGTATCAAAAAGATGAATTTTTTGATGCTATTGAAGAATGGTTAGATACGTTACCGTTAGGGGAACGACTACCAGCAAATTATGAAAATACTTTGAATACTATATGCTCAAGAATATTAGAAAATGAATATTTTAATACTTTAGATAATTTTGAAACTATAAAAAATAATTTACTTAGAATTTATAATAAAAAGGATGAAGGTTAATTGAGACATAGAAAAAATATAATAGCATTAGTGTTAACAACTCTTATCACACTATCCGGTTGTGATTATTCAAAACCAGAAAATGAAAATGGCTTTTTCTATGATACTTTTGCTGCACCAATAGATAATCTTTTACATTGGTTAGGATCTATATTTAATGATAATTACGGCTTAGCAATCATTGTAATCGTGTTAATTGTTAGAATTATCATGTTACCGTTCATGTTAGCTCAATCTAAAAATGGACACTTCATGCGTAAGAAGATGGAGATCATAAAGCCTGAAATGACTAAGATACAAGAAAAAATAAAAAATGCAAACACTCAAGAAGAAAAAATGGCTGCGAACCAAGAAATGATGAATAAATATAAAGAATATAATATGAATCCTATGAAGACCATGTTAGGATGTTTGCCATTACTTGTGCAAATGCCAGTTTTATTTGGACTATATGTTTCATTAAAATGGCCTTCGAGTGGTGGCCTGACTGAGCATGCTAATTTTCTTTGGTTTGATCTAACTCAGCCTGATATTTGGATTACTATAATCGCTGGTATTTTGTATATCATACAACCGTTAGTAAATTTAGAAAATATGCCTAAAGAACAACGTTCTATGGGATATATGATGGCTGTCATTTCTCCTTTATTTATTATATATATTTCAATTACGTCAGCTTCAGCTTTGGGGTTATATTGGACAATTAACGCTGCATTTTTAATCATTCAAATGTTCTTTTCGAATAGATATTATTCGACATTAGCTACAAAAGAAGCTAATCAATTGAAGAGAAAAATTGAAAGCAATAAGAGTGTGGATGAAAGTACTTAGCTTTAAAATGATACTTTATGATATTCTAATATTATATATTTGTAATTGTAGGAGTTGTCGTTATTTTGTTGTCTTTATTACTATAATGATATAAAAACCTCTCTTTACTAGAAAATTCTTTATAAGAGGACGGTTGTGTGAATTTATGTTTGTTCCAAACTTAGTAATTATAAGGAATTTAAAAGAAGAACTATTTAAACATTAAAAATAACGATTGATGATTTTACTCACCAACCGTTAAAAGTGTGTTAATGGTTCAAGAACCTCTTATTTAAGTGGGATACGCTATGTTATGCTTAGTTTAGTGAATACATAATTATTTTAAGGAGATATATATAGTTGGCTATTTTAGTATTATTTATTGAAACAATTTTAGTAACAATATTAATGATTTTTAGTATGATTGGGGTTTTAAATAACTCGATTTCATCAGGAATCTTAGTTGTTTTTTGGATAGCGAGTATTGCCGCTTTACTCGGTACTATAATAATAAGACGTTATACTAAACAAAAGTATAAAAGAGAACTGACAATACATGAAAAGAGTCCTAATTTACGAGAAAGCGAGTATTTTTATCAAGCCCCATTATATATATTTGACGGTATACATATTAAAATCCATGGTATGAGTGATACGATATGGACTCCTTATTTTAATAATAATTTTCAAAAATGGCTAAGTGTGTTTGATATTTTCCCTGTCTATGGCGTCAAACTTACGTCAGGTAATCACACTATTATCCTAAAAAGAACTAAACTATGGTCTCTGAAACCCCATCATAAAGTTTTTATTGATGGAGAAGAAGTAGGTATTTTACAGATGACCAAATTGTTAAAGGGCGGTATTAAACAACAAACCCCTTATGTTTTTTCAGACAGTAACTACACATATAAGTTTAATAACCCTTATTTTTCAACTAAAACAGTATTAACAGACAAAGAAAACAACGAAATACTAACAGTACAACGTTCATTTTTTGATTTAGGTAAAAATCTAGTAACTCGACGTAGAGGAGAAAATCACAATATAGCAATTGAATCAAATGATTCTCAAATACCATATCCTCACGAATTTTGGATTGCTTTATATATCCAAGTAATGATAAATAAGCAAAAGGAACAATAGTAAGATGTTTAGTTTAGAAAAAGAGTGCGAATTCGCACTCTTTTTTCTTGTATAATTATTAAAATCTCAATGCAATAATATATTATGAGATTTGAGGCGCTGTGAGACACTCTCACTTGTATTGATAATCAATTTATCAATAGAATCCCTTATCATATTTAATTCTATAAACCGTTTGTCTTGTGATATTAACCTCTTTCGCAATCTTACTAATTGCTTTGCCTTCATCTAACATTTCAACCACTCGATGATAGATAATACGTTTTTGTGGGTCTTTAGCATTCGGTGAATAGAGTAAAGGACGGCCTTTATAAACGCCTTTTTCTTTCGCAACTTGAATACCTTGTGCTTGTCGACGTTTACTTTCATTTCTCTCTTGTTCTGAAACCATTGCTAATATTTGAATGATTAAATCTTTCATAAACTTATCTAGTAAAGGATTACCAATCACTTCATTCATTATAGGTAGACTTGTAATCATTAACTGCACGTCTTTTTCTTTTAAATAGTTCACGGTTTCAATAATTTCATCATAGTTACGTCCCAAACGATCAATAGACTCCACAACGAATCGGTCTCCCATTCTTACAAAATTGAGTGCTTCTTGAAATACAGGTCTATTTTCCACTGACTTGCCTGATTGCTTCTCTGTAAAGATTTTCTCTACGCCAAACGTCTTTAAATTATCCAATTGTCTTTCTAAATTTTGATCTATTGAAGATACTCTCGCATAGCCTATAATCATTTATTTTCACTCCATAATTAATATACACCCTAATCATACGTCTTAGTTGCGATATTTTCAACAACTTTATATGTATGATTAGGGTGTACCCAAATAATACAACAACAAAAATATACATAAAAATAAAAATTGGACCAATGCTAATTTAACAGAAAAGTAATGAAACTATTTCATTGTGATTTAATTATCAATTTTTACATTATTTCCATTTTTTAGTGATGAATTGGGTTTTCTCAAAATCCTTTCACCGGGTTTCAATCCTTTCTTCACTATAATTTGATCCTTACTATGGCCTGTTAATATTCTTCTTTTATGAACATTGTTTATTTTATCCAATACAAATACTTTATGGTCTTGTGTAATTGCATCTTTTGGTATTTTTAATGTATTAGAATAAATACGTGTCTTTACAGTAAAACCATTCTCTAATTTATGATTTAAATTACCAATAGTTACTTTATATCGGGAAATATTTTTACTTTTTTCAGAATTAGTTGGTAAATCATCAATATCTAATATTTCTCCTTTAATATCTTCTCCGCCTTTATTTACAGCAATACGCACTTTGCCACCTATATTAATTTTATCTTTATCATATTCTGTTATTTCTGTTTTGATTTCACTTTTCTTTGAAATTAATTTTAATATATCTCCATTATTGTCTACGTCTGTATTTATGAAATTCACTTTCCCATCAAATTTTGCATAAATATCTTTACTTGATTGAATATCATGCTCAGACAATTGTTGATTAGCTTTGTTCAAATGACGTAAATCTTTTCTTAGTTTCTTCTGATAACCTTCGTTATTAGGTTGTTTGTTTATATTTTTATAATCTTCATCAACTTTTCTTTGGTTTTTCTTTACCTTCTCTACAAGGTTTGGTCTAATACTATGATTTGTATCATAATATATCAAAGGGGTTCCTTTTTTGACATTTTCTTTTTTCTTAACTTGAGGTTTTATGTATTTACCTATATTTTTGTTTTCTTTATAAGTTTTTATATCATCTGGATAGACCCGTCCTGTCAATTTCAAAGGAGTTATTCTTTCCACTTTATAACTTTGGTAACCTTTATCCTGCTTTTCACTTTTAACATGCATATATTCATAAATTGAAAGAGTTACCACAGAAATTAAAAATAAAATCACTAGAATAAAAATCAAAATTTGTCTCTTTTTCATTTTTTACTCTCCAATACTACTTCATAGTATTACTCAGTTTAATAAAAGAAAGCTCTAGCCATTATGACTAGAGCTTTTTAAATATTACTAACTATTAGCATTCTTTATGGCATTAAAAACATCATCATTCTTTTTAGGTTCTATTTTTTCACCAAAATCTTGAGAATTTTCATCTACATTTATACCTTTATAGTTTTCGGCTCCCCATGTATTACCTTGACCTTGTATATCATAATTCCAAAGCGTCCAAGAAATATTATTTTTATTTAGATTCTTCACAATATGAGTTAAATCTTCTGCTTTTGGATTCTTTTCTGGATTTGGTGTTCCAGCTTCTCCAGCATAATGGTCATTAAATTCTCCTAAATACGTTGGAACTTGGTATTTTTTACTTATGTTACTCATGCTATTAATTTTATCATCAAACCCTTTTTTAATGCCTTCATTAGATTCTGCATTTTGACCATAAGGATAACTATGATATTCGTAAACAATGTTACCTCTATTTTTGCCAAACTCTTTAGGATTTTGTAAGTCATTATCGTGCCAAGCTTCAAGAAATGCAATATGTTTGTCACCAGTACTTCTAATCGTATCTAAAGTATCTTTATAGAATTGTTTAACATCATTATCTACATGTCCTTTTGGGGCTTTAGGTTCATTTAACAAATCATATCCTGCAACTCCTTGGTTGTTTTTATAATGATCAGCAATATGCCACCAAATTTCTTTAGCCTTACCTATTGAATCTGGATCATTCCAGAAAGCCCCATAGTCGTTATTTTGTTGATCAGCAGAATGTTCTTGCGCATTTTGAGAATTTGGAGCACCATGCATATCTATAATTACATATAACCCGTTGTCGTTTGCTTTTTTGATAAAATTATCCATTGCTTTGAATGGTTCTTTTCTCATTTTTACATCTTTAGGAGCCATACCTTTTTTATAATTCGTTAAATTAATATAATTGATTGGTAATCTGATTGTATTATTGCCCATATCTTTTACATTTTGAAAATCTTGATCTTCCCAACGATTATTTGCATATGTATCCAACATTTGATGTGTTTTTTTAGCTCCATATTGATCATCTAATTTATCATTAAGTTCTTTATAGTCTGAAGTGTTTTTAGCATCACTTACGCCACCCATCCAATTTTCTGTTGTAAAAACATTACCTGCATTCACTCCTTTAACTTGGAATTTTTGACCATCTTTTTGAATATCTTGACCATTAGTTTGTAATTGACTCATACTCTCTGCATGTGCTGAATTACTGTGAATTCCCAAGGATGTAATAGTCGTTGCTGCTATTATTGACGTAATTATTGTTTTTTTCATATAGATACTCCTTTAACAATTAAATTATTTTAGTTAAAAGAGGGCTCTAATCATCATGACACGAGCCCCTTTCAATCAATTGAAGTAAAAATTTAATCTATTATTTAGCTCCGTCTTTTATTGCATTATAAATAGGCGTATTTTCTTGAACACCAGCTTTTTTACCAAAGTCAGGACTCTTAGGGTTTTCATTCACTTGATCATATTTGAATACACCCCAGTTACCGCCACCTTGTACATCATTATTCCAAATTGTCCATGATAAATTATTTTTATTAGCTTTATTCACAATATGTTTTAAATCACCTGAATCTGCATTTGGTCCACCACTCATTGATTGTATGTTAAATTCACCTAAGTAACTTGGTACATTATATTTACTATCATGAATACTATCTAACTTTTTATCAAAAGATTCTTTTACACTACCATCATCTTTAGTTGCATAATTGTGATACTCATATACTAAATTATTAGCTGAGTCTTCATAATATGAAGGTTCCTTCATGTTTTCTGGATTCCAAACTGATTCCAAAAAGATAATATGTTTGTCCCCTGTATCTCTTATTGATTTTACAGCCTCTTTATAAAAAGACTGAACTTGATTATCGCTTGAACCACCTTCACCCTTTGGCTCATTCAAAACATCATAACCAGCAACTGCATTTTCATTCTTATAATGGTCAGCTAATTTATATAGAATTTCTTTAGCTTTGCCCTGAGAATTTGAGTCATCCCAAAAATGACCCACATTATTATTTCCTTTGTTAGTATCCCCTGAATGTTCCGCACCGTTTTGTGAATTTGGCGCACCATGAAAATCTAAAATAACATATAGACCATGTGCTTTAGCTTTTTTCACAAATTGATCAATTGCATCAAATGAATGATTAGTAACTTCAGCATCTTCTGGATTCATACCTTTTTTATAATTCGTCAAATTAATATAATTAATAGGTAGCCTGATTGTATTAAGTCCCATATCTTGTACTCTTTGAAAATCTTCATCAGTCCAATGATTATTAGCATAAGTATTTAATTTCTTTTTAGCCTCTTTTGGCCCATATTGATCATCTAAATTTTCCTTTAGCTCTTTATAAGTCTTTTCACTATATGGTTTAGGGTAGTTTTTATATTGTTTACCCGTAATACCACCTAAATAACTTTCTGTTGTGAAGGCATTACCAGCATTTACACCTTTAAGTTGAAAATTTTGTCCATCTCTTTGTATTTCTTTACCTTTCGTTTGAAGCTGACTCATATCTTCGGCATGTGCTGAATGTGATATTAATGTAGTTAAAGCTGTTGCAGCTAAGACTGAACTAAACAGTATTTTTTTCATATTCCTCACCTTTACTTTTAAATTTTATGCATTATCAAAATCTAAATCTTGGTCATTATAATGATTAATTGCGTCCTGATCTAAGTGGAAATTTTCACCATTCATTTTAAAATCTAACGGAAGTTTTAAATCAAAGTTTTTATCTTTAATAAATTGTTGTTGAGTTTTAAGTCTGTCAAATACATCGTTATCGTTACTTTCGTCATTTTCATTTTCTTTTTGGATAGATTTGAATCTACCATCAAGGAAAGCATTTAAGAAATCTTCTTCATTTACACCATTTTTAGGTGATTTACCACCGCTTTTATCTATGGTACTTTCACGTAATTCATCAAAGCTCCAATCAGCAGGGTCTTTTCCTTTGTAACCACCTTGTTTAAATTCACCAGGGCCATGTTTAACAATAGCATCAAAGTAAACGTATTGGCCTAATTGTGATAATCCATCATCTTTGGCTGCTTGTACGGCTTTGTCCATATAATCATGCTTTAATACATAATTTTGTGCTTTAACAAAATTATCTCTATCGTTTTTAGAGGCATTTTTCCATGCTTTATCAAATCCCTCTAAACCTTTATGTGATTCAGATCCTTCTTTAGATAATTGTTTTAATGCACCTTCATATTTTTTCAAATCATTATTAGGATTAATTTTATTGTAATGTTTTACTAAGTGAACCATGTCATCTGTTCCTGTTGTAAAGCCAATTATTCCTGCAGTATAACCTCTATGGTCTCCAATATCTTCAATATAACTATAATTATTTGAGTAGTTACTATTAGTATTTTCTGCTGCTCCAACTAAAGCCATAATTCGTTTTCTTAAGTCAAAGTTCTTTTCCATATAGTTATTATCATTTACATTTCCTGCTTTTTGAGAAGTTTGTTTTGGTATATTTTGTTCTTGTTGTTCTTCTGCATGCACTACATTTGTTAGCGGACTTAATGTTGATAGTGCAATAGCACCAGATAATGCGATTTTCATTGTATTTTTCATTTCAATTCTCCTTTTCCTAATTTAAAATTTTAATACACGCTCAAAAAATCTCTACAAATTTGAAAATGTAAAACTAATACTTACGTATAAAATAGCAAGCCTTCTTTCTTCGAAATAGTTAGCTTTACTAACAATTGCTAACAAATAAAATGTAATACACAATTTAATTTTCCACAACTAAAGAAAGCGCTATCTTTAAAATCTTAATGAAATCTTTACAAAAGATAAATTTTATCAATGATTTTTAAATATAAAATTTATTAATGATGTTTTTTTGCATTTAATGGGTATTATTTCACATCATTCTATATTAAAAGATATTACATACGACAACCAATGGTTTTTAACTCTCTCTGTTATATGAGAAAAGTAATTTTTGCATTCCTACCCACTATGATGTTATAATATCTTTAACAAGAATATCTGCATTTGATGCACCAAACCCCTCACTATTCTCAGTAGTGAGGGGTTTTTTGGTGTGGCTTAGCCGCCTATTTTACTTATCATCACTTTTGCGAAGCCAATACGCAAAGAATGTGACAATGCAACCACTTGCTACCGTGGTCATGATGTGAACAAGAATATCTGTCATTTTCTGCACCTCCTCTCTACGTCAAATTGACGCCTGAGAGATAGGCGACTCCATTATTATATCATCTATGAATTTACACGCGTATCTACTTCCGATAAGTTAAATTATGTTATTTAAATTCATCATAATCCTTAAGTTTCCTTGATTTTTTTATTAACGATAAAGATTTCTATAACTAAAAAAAGGAAATAATAGTGCTGTAATTATACTTAAATGGAGTGGAAATTAACCTGTTAAAGTTGTTTATAAATGCATTTTATTATTCTTTGATTAGGGTGTGTAAATTTCAAAATAGCAGTTGCTATTTCTTCGTCTTCACTTATAATGATATTCATCTTTAATACCGTTCTTTTTTACTATGTATACTTTACATTTCAAAATTCCAATTTTGCATTCTCATCCATTATGATGTTATAACGCACAGAACAAGGAACTAGCATAGATACGCCAACCCCCTCTCTATTGCGAGTATTGTGGGCTTTTTGTAGGTGTGGCTATTGTCGCCTATTCGTCATTACGCTTGCGTAGTCAATGCGTAAATAACGCGATAATACAACCACTGATGACTGTGATCGTGATGTGAACAAAGTTGCTACACCTCCTCTCTACATCGATTGACGCCTATGAGATAAGCGGCGCAATAATTATATCACCTATAAATATGTACCCATATCTATTTTCGATAAGATGCATTCAGTAAATAATACAATCATTACCAATATATTCTACATTCCTGGGTATGTACTTAAAGTCGAATAATTTAACTACTTCTGACTTCAATAATTTAAAAAAGAAGTTAAACAACACGATGTTGTCTAACTTCTTGACTCGCGATATAAGCATGTCATTCCAAAAGTATTGCCTAAGATTTTTCTACTATTTTAAGACTCTTGTTCCCCAGTAAAAATAAATATGGCATCTCTTAAAAATTGAGCGCCACCTTCTACGTGCTTATCATAATAAGCTGAAAATCTTTCATCTGTAACATACATGTCTGCCAAAACGGCATGGGCTTGCTCAGAATAACTTGGCCACATATACATTAACCATGCTTTATGTTTTGCAGCTAACGTTTGTGCAATTTCAGAAGAAGGGTCTTCTGTTTGAAATGCTACTGGTAATAAATCTGTTATTTCATCTTCTAGTTGACGCCATTCATTATATTCCGCTTCAGTCATGTTTTTAAATGCTTGGTTACTTTGATTAATGGCTTTGTCACCATATATTTCTCTAATTTCGTCACCATATTTTTGTTCGTTATCTTGAAGTACTTGTGCTTTAAATCCTTCAAATTTTTCTTTATCTTGCATAACTATTTCTCCTTTCGAATTCGCAATGGTTTTTTCAACAGTTGCTATAATTTGATCAAGACGCGCACGTTTGCGTTTTAGATTGTGCAAATGTTGTTCTAATGCTCTTGTCTGATTAAATGTAGGTTCTTGAATGATGGTTTTAATTTCTTCAATACTTACAACTAACTCTCGATAGAAAATAATCTGTTGTAGCATATCTACTTCTTCTTTGCCGTATAACCGATAACCTGATGAACTAACGCTAGCTGGCTTAAGCAAGCCAATTTGATCATAATAATGCAATGTACGCTGAGTGACACCAGATATTTTAGCTAGCTTACTGACTGTATATTCCATAATTTCTTTACCTCCTGACAATTTTCACTCTACACCCTTACGTTACGTCAACCTCAAGCAAAATTTTCTTTTTATTAAAAAAAGAGTGGAACATCACTTGTCCACTCTCAATAAGGTTTAAATACATACAAACTAATTAATACGATGATGATAAAAATACCAACGACTAATACAAAACTATATATTGAAGTCATTATATCCCTTAATTTAGTAGTATGGACTTCATTAGGATCTTTACCATTCATAAATGCAACAATACGGTCATACGTTTGGATATGATATGATTTTTTTAAACTATCTACTTTCAGAGAAGCTACGATTGCAACACCTAATAATATCGCTTCTACAATGTAACCAATCATTCCCCAATGATACAAAGCTGGTCCAATTAAAATAGCTGCCATTAACATTGGCCAAACCATTAAGTGAGACCAGCCATTAAACCGTGTCTCTTTCAACTTACGTTCCATAATCTCTACGTCTCCTTTGACTAGGTCGTCTAAAGAAGTATCAAACAGCGAACTTAACATCAATAAATTATGAATATCAGGATAACTTTTATCATTTTCCCAATTAGAAATTGTTTGTCGTGAAACATATAATTTTTCAGCTAAATCTTCTTGGGATAAGTAATCACGTTGTCGAAGATATTTAATTTGATGGCCTAAGTTCATTGTTCCGCTCCTTTAATAAGAGATTATTATGGTTTGTAATACTAGACTATCAAATTCTATTTACATCCGCACTATTTGTTATGTCTAAATATTTTTACACGCTGCTATATCAGCATTTCAAGACTATCCTTTAGACATACCAAAAGGATAAGACCATTGTCATGTTAACAAGATCTTATCCTTCCAATTAATATATGATTTATTAAATCGTTTGTTGTTGCTGATATGGTATGTGATGATCCAGTTCAAATTTTGCTCCTGCTGTGATTTTCTTATATTGGTAACCGAAATAAACGACCCATAAAATCGTTAACACAAATGCTATGACATAACTTAGATTTAGGTCTAAACCTAATCCAATTTTCTGGCTTAAGATATAGGTGAAAATATTCCATGTCATAAATACGGCGGGTATCGCTGCAACCCAGAAATTCTTTTTCGCAATTAATAGATACATCGCACCTATCCATAAAGCAACGACTGCAGTTGTTTGATTTGCCCAAGAGAAATATCTCCAGAGAATCGTGAAATCAACTTGAGTAAGTCCAAAGCTAATAATAAATAATGGTGCTGCAACAATGATCCGTTTTATCATACTACGTTGTCCATAGTTTAAATAATCCGCAATAATCATTCTAGCACTTCTAAATGAGGTATCCCCACTCGTGATTGGCAAGACGATAACGCCTAATACTGCAATAGTACCAAACACAGAACCCAATAGTAGGTGTGATGCTTGGCTTACTACTAGTGCTGCTTCGCCGCGCGCTAAAACGTCACTCAAACCACTATAACCATTAAATAGACTCATACCTGCCGCAGCCCAAATCATAGCAATGATTCCCTCTGCAATCATCATACCGTAAAAGATAAATCTACCATTTTGTTCTTTATTTGTTGTTCTAGAAATAATAGGTGTCTGTGTAGCATGGAAGCCAGATAAAGCACCACATGTTATTGTAAAGAATAATAATGGAAATATAGGTGCGCCATCAGGATGCATATTATTAAAGTTCAACTCTGGAATCGGTGCGCCTGTCTGGATGAGACGGAAGCCAATACCTACCGCGCTAATTAATAACAAAGCCCCAAATATAGGATAAATTCTACCAATAATTTTATCTATAGGTAGAATCGTAGAAAGTATATAATACACAAAAATAACAAAAATAATAATTCCCAATGCAATACGTCCATCCATTAAATTATGTAATAATAAGGCTGGACTAGTTACAAATACCGTTCCTGTTAAGAGCAATAACAGAATTGAAAATATATTAACAAAGTGTTTCATGACTTGACCTAAAAATTTCCCAGCGAGTTCTGGTAAATGTGCACCTTTGTTTCTAATTGAAATCATACCTGTCAGATAATCATGTACAGCCCCCGCAAAGATACAGCCTAATACAATCCAAATAAATGCTACAGGACCATATAATGCGCCCATAATCGGTCCAAAGATAGGCCCTACACCTGCAATGTTCAATAGTTAGATTAGTGAATTAGACGAGGTCTTCATTGGTAAATAATCGACATCATCTCTTTGATTATATGCTGGTGTTGGTCTCGCTTCTTTCGGTCCAAACATTTTGTCTATGTATTTTCCATAAGTAAAATATCCCACAACCAATAGTATTATAGATACAATAAAAGTAATCATGTTACCATTCCCCCTTAAGATAACGTGAAAGCGTTTTCTTAATTTAATCATAAATGGTAAAATTCCACAATATCACTTTTTGTTTTTATTCAAATTTTATAAATATATATTTTGTATTTTATATAATGACAGTAAATATTTAAGCTTGATATTTAAACTATAAAAATAGAGGTCCACCATCTCTTATAATGGTTAGACCTCTAACGTGATTAATGTTTAAACAGTTTAATTTTAATTTCATAATAGTCATCGTAATCTTTTGCTTGATGTTCATACTTCACACCACTTTTTTCGATAGATTCTAAACTTTTGCCAACCGCTTCACGTGCATCCGTTAGATCTTTTTCGAATTCAAACCTTTGTGCTTTGACTTTTTCAGGTCCAATCTTTTGTTTTACGCGTGCTTCAGTTTGTTTCACATTTAATTTTTGACTTATAACCGTTTCTACTAATGTTTCTTGATCTTCTTCTGACAAGCTCAACATAGCACGCGCATGACGTTCCGTAATCTTATTTTCACGTAAACGTTCTAGCACTTTCGGTGTTAATTTTAATAAACGTAACTTATTCGCAATAAAACTTTGACTTTTACCAACACTTTTAGCTAATTCGCTTTGTGTTGTATCCCCGATTTCAAGCAATTTTTTATATGCTTCTGCTTCTTCAACTACAGATAAATTTTCACGTTGAATATTTTCAATGAGTGCAACTACAGCTGTTTCCTCATCGTCTAAATATCTAATAATAACATCCGCATGTGTCTTACTCAGGCTCTGTAAAGCCCTAAATCTACGTTCACCTGCGATGATTTCAAACATATCTTCTTCAATTGGACGTACGACAATGGGTTGTAACAAACCATGTTCTTCTATAGATTCTGCGAGTTCTTTAATCTTATTTGGCTCAAATACTTGTCTTGGTTGATAACGGTTTGGCACAATACGTTCCATATGAATAGATTCAACGCTATTATTATAATCCTCTTCAATATAACCAACGATGTCATCTTTGTTCTTTAAACCAAATAATTTAGAAAAAGGTTTCTTCATTTACTATGCGCTCCCTCTAAATTAATTGTATTGTATTGATTTCCTTCTATTTTTCAAGTAATGGAGATTTATTGGGCGTCCCTGGCTTTCTAGGATATTTTTTAGGTGTTTGACTTCTTTTACCAATGATAATCATTTGTCTTTCCCCTGCATCTTCTGGCAAATCATATGAAATCGTATCGAGCACTTTACCACCAAACACACCTATACCAAAACGTGCATCTTCCAATTCTTCTTCACCTTTGGATGATTTCAATGCTATGAAATGACCGCCTTTTTTAACTAAAGGCAAACATAACTCACTTAATACTGAAAGTCTAGCAACTGCACGTGCTGTAACAATATCGTAAGACTCCCTGTAGTCTCCCTTACCAAATGTTTCGGCTCGATCATGTACAAAGTTTACATTATCTAAATCCAAGGCTTCTGCTAATTGATTTAAAAAATGGATACGCTTATTCAAGGAATCTACAATCGTAACTTTCAAATTCGGGAAAATGATTTTCAAAGGAATACTAGGAAAACCAGCACCAGCGCCCACATCACATACAGTTAGCTCTTTAGTTAAATCCGTATAAAAACTTGTCGCAATTGAATCATAGAAATGCTTCAAATATACTTCATGCTCTTCAGTAATACTTGTTAAATTCATCTTTTCATTCCATTCGACAAGCATTTCATAATACGTTTGAAACTGCTGTTGTTGTTTGTCTGAAAGTGCTATGCCATGTGTACTCAATTGCTTAGTTAACCATGCTACACTCATCTTAGTTATTCACCCTTTGGATTTTACCTTGTTCAAGATATACAAGTAAGATTGAAATATCGGCTGGGTTCACACCAGAAATACGAGAAGCTTGTGCAATATTTAGCGGTTTAACCTCTGCTAATTTTTCTCGTGCTTCCGTCGCCAAACTATCTACTTTACTGTAATCTAAGTCTTCTGGAATTTTCTTCTCTTCCATGCGTTTAACTTTTTCAACTTGTTGTAAGGATTTATTGATATACCCTTCATATTTCGTTTGGATTTCAACTTGTTCTTCAACATCTGAAGGCAATTGATGTGTTTCCTCTAAAATTTCTAGAATTAAATCGTATGTCATTTCAGGACGGCGTAATAATTCTAAAGCTAATATACCATCTTTCAAACGTGAACCGCCTTGTGCTTCAATAATTTCTTGAACGCGATCATGTGGTTTAACACGAATGCTGTTTAAACGTTCTTGTTCTGATTTAATCATTTCTCGTTTTTCATTGAAACGAGCATAACGTTCCTCTGAAATCATCCCTAATTCATAGCCTAAATCAGTTAAGCGTAAATCGGCGTTATCATGTCTTAATAATAAACGATACTCAGCACGAGAAGTTAATAAACGATAAGGTTCGTTGGTACCTTTAGTAATTAAATCATCAATTAAGACACCTATATATGCATCTGAACGACTTAGTATTACTTCCTCTTTACCTTGAACGCGAGCCGCTGCATTAATACCTGCCATGATACCTTGTCCAGCTGCTTCTTCGTACCCTGAAGTACCATTAATTTGTCCTGCAGTATATAAGTTTTTAATTTTTTTAGTTTCAAGCGTTGGCCATAACTGTGTTGGTACTAACGCATCGTATTCAATTGCATAACCAGCACGCATCATATCTGCTTTTTCTAAACCTGGAATCGTCTCTAACATTTGACGTTGTACATGTTCTGGTAAACTTGTTGATAGACCTTGGACATAAACTTCATTAGTATTTCTGCCTTCTGGTTCTAAGAAAAGTTGGTGACGTGGTTTATCATTGAAACGTACAAATTTATCTTCAATCGATGGACAATATCTTGGTCCTGTACCTTTAATCATACCTGAATACATTGCAGATAAATGTAAATTGTCGTCAATCACTTGGTGTGTATCACCATTGGTATATGTTAACCAACATGGTAATTGGTCTAAGATATATTCCGTTGTTTCAAAGCTGAACGCTCTTCCAACATCATCACCAGGTTGAATTTCAGTTTTAGAATAATCAATTGTTTTGGCATTCACACGCGGTGGCGTACCCGTTTTGAAGCGTACTACTTCAAAGCCTAAACCTCTTAAATTATCCGCTAATGAGATGGATGGTAGTTGGTGGTTAGGACCACTTGAATATTTCATGTTACCTAAAATGATTTCACCACGTAAAAATGTACCCGTTGTAATAATAACTGCCTCTGCCCTGTATTCTGTTCCTATATTCGTACGTACACCTTTAATAACGTCATCTTCAATGATTAGGTCATCTACCATGCCTTGCATAATATCAAGGTTTTCTTCATCTTCGATTACTTTTTTCATTTCTTGTTGATACAAGACTTTATCTGCTTGCGCACGTAAAGCTCTAACTGCTGGACCTTTACCTGTATTTAACATACGCATTTGAATGTGCGTTTTATCAATCGTTTTCGCCATTTGTCCGCCTAATGCATCAATTTCACGTACGACAATCCCTTTTGCTGGACCACCCACGGATGGATTACACGGCATAAAAGCAATATTATCTAGATTAATTGTCAGCATTAACGTTTTCGCACCACGACGTGCTGAAGCTAATCCAGCTTCAATACCAGCATGTCCGGCTCCTATTACTATCACATCATATTCTTGAGCCATCATTATTTCCTCCTTATTATTTTCCTAAGCAGAATTGACTAAATAACTGGTCAATCAATTCATCACTTGCGGATTCACCGATAATTTCACCTAAAATTTCCCAAGTTCTCGTTAAATCTATTTGTACCATATCCATTGGTACACCTGACTCAGCTGCATCTATCGCATCTTGAATCGAATTTCTTGCTTGCTTTAATAATGAAATATGTCTTGAATTAGAAACATATGTCATATCTTGATTTTGAACATCGCCACCAAAGAATAAATCTCTAATTTGAATTTCTAATTGATCAATACCCTCTTGTTTGAGCATCGATGTCTGAATCAGTGGCATGTCTCCTATCATCTCTTTTACTTCTTCAAGATCTAATCGTTTATCTAAGTCCATCTTATTAACAATAACGATGGCGTCTTCATTTTTAATGACTTCATATAACTTACGATCTTCATCAGTTAATGCTTCATTATAATTAAGTACAAACAGTATTAAATCTGCTTCGCCTAATGCCTTTCTTGAACGTTCTACACCTATGCGTTCGACGATGTCTTCAGTGTCACGTATGCCAGCTGTATCCACAAGTCTTAATGGTACACCGCGAACGTTAACATATTCTTCTAACGTATCTCTTGTTGTACCAGGTACTTCTGTTACAATCGCTTTATTATCTTGAATGAGGTTGTTAAGCATCGAAGATTTACCTACATTAGGTTTACCAACAATCACTGTAGATAACCCTTCTCTCATAATCTTTCCTTGTGTACCTGTATCAAGTAATTTGTTGATTTCGGTTTTAATTTCATTTGATTTGCCTAGTAATACTTCTGTAGTTGCATCTTCAACATCATCGTATTCCGGATAATCTATGTTCACTTCGACTTGAGCAAGGATTTCGAGGATGGATTGTCGCTGTCGCTTAATCATATCACTTAAACGACCTTCGATTTGATTCATTGCAACTTTAGACGCACGATCAGTTTTAGAACGAATAAAATCCATGACAGCTTCTGCCTGAGATAAATCAATTCTTCCATTTAAGAAAGCACGTTTAGTATATTCACCAGGGTCTGCCATACGGGCACCGTGTGTCATCGTTAACTCTAGTATTCGGTTAATTGTCAAAATACCACCATGGCAGTTAATCTCAACAATATCCTCACGGGTAAATGTCTTTGGTGCACGTAACACGGAAACCATCACTTCTTCTACTACTTCGTTTGATTCAGGATCAATGATATGACCGTAGTTAATCGTATGAGAAGGTACATCTTCAAGTTTTTCTTTACCTTTATAAAGTTTATCTGCAATATTTACTGCCTCTACACCTGATAAACGTACAATGCCTATTGCACCCTCACCCATTGGTGTGGAAATACTCGTTATCGTATCTAAATCCATCATCCATCTCGCCTCCTTGTCGACTACATTTTTATCATTATAATATTGTAAATAGTTTACTTATAAAAAGCGAGTATCTTGTTCGGAAGTTTCGTAGCGTTAGCCTTAGGTTTGTCTGATGTTAGACTGACGGTACACTAAATTTTTGCTTCCCCTACCCTACTTAAACGCGCTTATTAAATGCTTTTGCTATTTTCAATACGTGTTCTAAACTCGCTTGTATCTCTAGTGTATTCATATCCTTTGCTGGTTGTCTCGCTATTACAATAAGATCCATTGGTAAAATATCATCTTTATGCACTTTAAAATTTTCACGAATTGCTCTTTTAATTCTATTTCTAACGACGGCATTACCCAACTTTTTAGAAACACTAATACCTAAACGAAAATGATCTAGTTCTTTATTAGGTTGTGTATATATAACAAATTGTCTATTTGCTACTGATTTCCCTTTTTTATAAATGAATTGGAAATCACTATTTTTTTTAATTCGGTAAGCTTTCTCCACCAAACATCACTCACTTATCTCTTCATTAACATATATGAATTAACTATATGTTTCTATCTATATCATTCATTATCTTAGATTAATAGTAAACATCCACATTATTTATAGCAATTTTACTTCACTGAAACCAAAAAAAAGACCACTGATGAGTCAGTGATCTTATGCTGATAGTACTTTACGGCCTTTACGACGACGACGCGCCAACACTTTACGACCATTTTTTGTGCTCATGCGTTTTCTGAAACCATGAACTTTACTATGTTTACGTTTATTTGGTTGATAAGTACGTTTTACCATGCAAAAACACCTCCATCTTTATTCGGTTCTATACTATTATAATAGATAAATTAATATACGCTTCTGCTTTAAGTCTTGATTTAACTGTTATTAATTTCTAGTCATAATTCAAGCAACTACTACAATATAACAAAATCCATTTTATAAAGCAAGTATCAATTTGAGCCTTACATAGAAAAAAGGAACAATTATAAGGGTGAACAACTTTTATTAAATATCTAATGAAGAAATACAGCAACTCCCTACGCAATAAACGTCCTTGTACATCAATAATCCCAGTCGCTGCATATTTAGTACATTGATGTAATGCATTATACATTTTCCATACAATCCTTATAAATTATTTCCCAAGCACACAAAACCATTTTTATTTGATATACTGTCTAATGCTTAAAGTTATCCACTTATACACAGCTTCACAGCTCATCTTTGTGGATAGTTTTTAAATTATGCACAGCGTTCACCAGTATTTAACAACATATTCACACCCATTTGACAGAGCTTGTTGTTAAAAAGTATAATTATGTGGATAAGTCATGTAGATATTGATTGATACAGGGTTTAGATTATTAAATTATATGGCAAAAGCCTGTGTGTAACTCACAGTTAGAAAATAGTTATCCACTGATTGTGTGTAACTTGTGGATAATTATCAACAGGCTGTGATTCTTTTTATTTACACCTGTTGTTTTTGTGTATAACTTTTAAAATTTACGAAAGTTGGAGTTTGTTATTATGTCAGAACAAGAAATATGGGAAAAAGTCTTAACCTTGGCTCAAGAAAAAGTAAGTAGTGCGAGCTACCAAACATTTCTTAAAGACACAAAATTATTTAAACTACAAAATGATCAGGCCATTGTAGTTACTGATGATGATTTTGTTGCTAATTGGTTAAAGATGAATTACGCAGAAATTATTAAAGCTGCTTTATATGAAGCAATTGGCCATGAGATCGCACCCGTTTTTTATACTGAAGAGGAACTAAAAAGCTTACATACAAGTGAGCAAAAAGAAGAAACGCAACCTGAGCAACCAGCTAAAAAATACACACCAGGCGTTGATGAAGCAGTCATTGGTGGCGAACAGTTCAATACACATAATACATTCGAAACATTTGTAATTGGACCGGGAAATAGATTTCCACATGCTGCAAGTCTTGCTGTCGCTGAAGCACCCGCAAAAGCGTATAATCCATTGTTCATCTATGGTGGTGTTGGTTTAGGTAAGACGCATCTAATGCATGCGATTGGTCATTATGTATTAGATAATAATCCAGATGCTAAAGTGATATATACCTCTAGTGAAAAATTCACAAATGAATTTATTAAATCCATACGAGATAATAAAACCGAACGTTTTAGAGAAAAATACCGTAATATCGACGTTTTATTAATTGATGACATTCAATTTATTCAAAACAAAGAACAAACACAAGAAGAATTTTTCCATACGTTTAATGAATTACATCAGGCAAATAAACAAATTGTAATTTCTAGTGATAGACCGCCTAAAGAAATTGCAAAATTAGAAGATCGTTTACGCTCGCGTTTTGAATGGGGATTGATTGTAGACATTACGCCACCAGATTATGAAACAAGAATGGCGATTTTACAGAAAAAAATTGGCGAAGAGAATCTAAATATTCCAACTGAAGCACTCACTTATATCGCTAATCAAATCCAATCTAATATTCGTGAACTTGAAGGTGCATTAACACGTGTCTTAGCCTTTTCAAAATTACAAGGACAACCGATTACCACAGAACTAACAGCTGAAGCACTTAAAGATATCATTCAAGCACCTAAATCTAAGAAAATCACGATACAAGATATCCAGAAGATTGTAGGCCAATATTATAGTGTACGCATTGAAGATTTTAGTGCCAAAAAACGTACGAAATCTATTGCTTATCCCCGTCAAATAGCAATGTATCTATCACGTGAGCTAACAGATTTCTCATTACCAAAAATTGGTGAAGAGTTTGGTGGCCGTGATCATACAACCGTTATTCATGCACATGAAAAAATAGTTAAAGATATTCAAAATGATCCAACCTTTAAACAAGAAGTTGAAAATTTAGAAAAAGAAATACGAAATCAGTAAAAAAACTGTACTATAACAGATTAATCGTAACGAATTTGAGGAATAACTAAGGAAAGGTGAATAATCATAATGTGGATAATGTGTAAAAGTCATACACACTATGCACAAGTTATCCACAGTCTTTAAATGACGTCACTATTCACTAAAATTAAGTTATCCCCTAATCCACAAGCCCTACTACTATTACTACTGTTTTAAAACCTATATAATTTAATATATAAACGACTGGAAGGAGTTTAATTAAAGATGGAATTCACAATAAGAAGAGATTATTTTATTAATCAATTAAATGACACATTAAAAGCCATCTCACCAAGAACAACATTACCAATCTTAACTGGTATCAAAATTGAAGTTAAAAACAACGAAGTTATACTCACTGGCTCTGACTCAGAAATATCAATTGAAATCACTATCCCGAAACAAATAGATGGTGAAGACATAATTGAAATTGCTGAAACTGGATCAGTTGTACTTCCTGGTCGTTTCTTCGTAGATATTATAAAAAAATTACCAGGTAAAGAAGTTAAACTTTCTACAAATGAACAATTCCAAACACTTATTACATCTGGACATTCTGAATTTAACTTAAGTGGTTTAGATCCAGATCAATATCCTTTACTACCGCAAGTTTCTCGTGATGATGCGATACAATTATCAGTGAAAGTGCTTAAAAATGTCATAGCACAAACAAATTTCGCAGTGTCCACCTCAGAAACACGCCCAGTATTGACTGGTGTTAACTGGCTTATACAAGATAATGAATTAATATGCACGGCTACCGACTCACACCGCTTGGCTGTAAGAAAAGTAGCCTTAGAAGATGATTCAGAAAATAAAAATGTCATCATTCCAGGTAAAGCATTATCTGAATTAAATAAAATCATGTCAGATAGTGAAGAAGACATCGACATCTTCTTTGCATCAAACCAAGTACTATTCAAAGTGGGTAACATTAACTTCATTTCACGTTTATTAGAAGGTCATTATCCTGATACGTCTCGATTATTCCCAGAGAATTTTGAGATTAAATTAGGCATCGATAACGGCGAATTCTATCATGCGATTGATCGTGCTTCGTTATTAGCGCGTGAAGGTGGTAATAACGTTATTAAATTAAGTACAGGTAATGAACTTGTAGAATTATCTTCAACATCACCAGAAATTGGTACAGTAAAAGAAGAAGTCAAAGCAAGTAATGTAGATGGCGGCAACTTAAAAATTTCATTCAACTCAAAATATATGATGGATGCTTTAAAAGCTATTGATAATGATGAAGTAGAAGTAGAATTTTTCGGCACAATGAAACCATTTATTTTAAAACCAAAAGATGACGATTCAGTAACGCAATTAATCTTACCAATCAGAACTTATTAATGATTTTGTTAGTCATAAGACATACATCAACGTTTAAATAAAAGTTCAATCTAGCAGGAATAAGACAGTGAAATCCTATTGATTTCTATCTTGTTCCTGTTTTTTTATGTGGAAAAATAGAATGCGTTTAGTTAAGGTGGTTCTGGAAATTGTGGAAAAGATATAGTCATGCAAGTTGTATATCATCCCTGTAGCCATTTAGAGCGCAAATATAAGCAAGTATCTTTTTTTCTAAGGGGAAAATGCTAAAAACAATTAAAAGTGTCTAAAAACAGCTTATAATTCAAAATAGACATCAATAATGCATTGGACATTAAATTTAAATAAAATAAATATTTGAGATTAATTAATATTATTTTTGGAGAATCGCAATATAATGTATTCATTTTTGATATAATATTACATGTGAAACGACATTATAGACAAACTTGAAACTAATTATTTGAAAATAGTTAGAATAAGTAGAAAGAAATCGCTTACTCACTGTATTTTGCATGAAATTTATCGCGAAAAAAGGTATAATATATAAGTGAGCTTAAAAGAAATGGAGTGATTGATTTGGTTGAAGAGGTAATTGTTGAAGGAGACATTACTTTAGGGCAATTTCTAAAGACAGAAGGTATTATCGAATCTGGCGGACAAGCAAAATGGTTCTTACAAGATTTTGATGTCTTAATCAATGATGAGCGTGAAACACGCCGTGGTAAGAAATTAAATCATCGAGATAACATTGTCATACCAGAAGTCGGTTCATTTTTGATATTACATCAAGGTGAAGAATGAAATTAAAGACACTCCAGTTAGAGCATTATCGTAATTATGAGTCGATTAACTTAAATTGTCATCCCGACGTCAATATATTGATTGGTGAAAATGCCCAAGGGAAGACTAATTTACTGGAATCTATTTATACATTGGCACTTGCTAAAAGTCATAGAACTTCTAATGACAAGGAACTCATACGTTTCGATAGCGATTATGCTAAAATAGAGGGTGACCTTAGTTATAGATATGGTGAGATGCCTTTAACGATGTATATCACGAAAAAAGGCAAGCAAGTTAAAATCAATCACTTAGAACAAAGTAGACTGACCCAGTATATTGGTCATTTGAACGTCGTTTTGTTTGCGCCTGAAGATTTAAACATTGTCAAAGGATCACCGCAAATTAGACGTAGATTCATAGATATGGAACTTGGACAAATCTCAGCAGTGTATTTAAATGATTTGTCACAGTATCAACGCATTTTAAAACAAAAAAATAATTATTTGAAGCAACTGCAATATGGTCAAAAGACAGATAGTACAATGCTTGAAGTCTTAAATCAGCAATTTGCAGAATATGCACTCAAAATTACGCAAAGACGTGAACATTTTATTAAAGAACTTGAATCACTAGCTAAACCTATCCATTCTGGGATTACAAATGAACGTGAAACTTTGTCATTAAGCTATTTACCGAGTATTAAACTGGTTGATGAAGAAAGAAATGAGACGGAACGCTTAGAAGAAGTCTTAACTCTGCTCAATGACAATATGGAACGTGAAAAAGATCGAGGCGTGTCTTTATACGGACCTCACAGAGATGATTTAGGTTTTAATGTAAATGGAATGGATGCTCAGACTTATGGCTCGCAAGGGCAACAACGAACTACTGCATTATCAATCAAACTCGCTGAGATTGAGTTAATGAATATTGAAGTAGGAGAGTATCCAATTCTATTGCTAGATGATGTTTTAAGTGAATTAGATGATTCACGTCAATCTCATTTATTGAGCACTATTCAACATAAAGTGCAGACCTTTGTGACTACGACATCTATAGATGGCATAGAACATGAAATTATGAAAAACGCTAAACTTTATCGCATTAATCAAGGCGAAATTATAAAGTAATAGAAAGTGAAGGTGGAAACATTGTCAGATGTGAATAACACGGAAGATTATGGTGCTGGACAGATTCAAGTATTGGAAGGTCTAGAAGCGGTACGTAAAAGACCAGGTATGTATATTGGTTCAACTTCAGAAAAGGGCTTACACCATCTCGTTTGGGAAATTGTTGATAACAGTATCGATGAAGCACTCGCAGGTTATGCCGATAAGATTGAAGTTGTAATTGAAAAAGATAATTGGATAAAAGTAACAGATAATGGTCGTGGCATCCCTGTTGGCATCCAAGAAAAAATGGGACGTCCAGCAGTAGAGGTTATTCTAACTGTACTACATGCCGGCGGTAAATTCGGCGGTGGCGGATACAAAGTATCTGGTGGTTTACATGGTGTAGGTTCATCAGTAGTGAACGCACTATCTGAAGATTTAGAAGTATATGTATATAAAGATGAAAATATCTATCACCAAGCTTATAAAATGGGTGTACCACAATTTGACTTGAAAGTCATAGGTGAGACGGATGACACGACGGGGTCTACAGGTACAGTTATTCGCTTTAAAGCAGATCCTAGCATTTTTACAGAAACAACAGAGTATCATTACGAAACATTACAACAACGTACAAGAGAGTTAGCATTCTTAAATAAAGGCATTTCTATTACTTTAAGAGACGAACGTGGTGAAGAAGTACGCGAAGATACTTACCATTATGAAGGTGGTATAAAATCTTATGTTGAAATGCTAAATGAAAATAAAGAACCATTACACGAAGAACCGATTTACGTTCATCAAACAAAAGATGATATTGAAGTCGAAATTGCCTTGCAATACAACAAAGGTTTCGCAACAAACTTGTTAACTTATGCGAATAATATTCACACATATGAGGGCGGTACACACGAAGAAGGCTTCAAACGTGCGTTATCTCGTGTATTAAATAGTTATGGTATCAGTAGTAAAATCATCAAAGATGAAAAAGAAAGACTTTCGGGTGAAGACACGCGTGAAGGTTTAACAGCGATTGTCTCAATTAAACATGGAGATCCACAATTTGAAGGTCAAACTAAAACAAAATTAGGTAACTCTGAAGTACGTCAAGTTGTTGATAAATTGTTCTCTGAGTTGTTTGAGAGGTTCTTATTGGAAAATCCTCAAGTAGGCCGCATTGTTGTTGAAAAAGGAATTATGGCTTCTCATGCTCGTCTAGCAGCGAAAAAAGCACGTGAAGTGACACGTCGTAAATCTGCCTTAGAAATTTCAAGTTTACCAGGTAAGCTTGCCGATTGTTCTAGTAAAGATCCTTCTAGAAGTGAAATCTTCATCGTAGAGGGTGACTCTGCCGGTGGGTCTACAAAATCAGGTAGAGATTCAGAGACTCAAGCTATTTTACCGTTACGTGGTAAAATTTTAAATGTTGAAAAAGCAAGACTAGATAGAATTTTAAACAATAATGAAATCCGTTCTATGATTACAGCATTTGGTACGGGTATTGGTGGCGAGTTTGATTTAAGTAAAGCACGTTATCACAAGATTGTCCTTATGACAGATGCCGATGTCGATGGCGCACATATTAGAACATTATTATTAACGTTCTTCTATCGCTTTATGAGACCATTGCTGGAAGCAGGATACGTGTATATTGCGCAACCACCGTTATTCAAATTGACACAAGGTAAACAAAAATACTACGTATTTAATGAACGTGAATTAGACAAGCTTAAAGCTGAGTTAGAACCAACGCCGAAATGGTCGATTTCACGTTATAAAGGTCTTGGTGAAATGAATGCGGATCAATTGTGGGAAACAACAATGAATCCAGAAAATAGAGCCATGTTACAAGTATCACTGGATGATGCGATTGAAGCAGACCAAGTCTTCGAAATGTTAATGGGAGACGTTGTAGAAAACCGTAGACAGTTTATTGAAGATAATGCCGTCTATGCCAACTTAGATTTCTAATACGATGAACTGAATTTTTGAAGGAGGATATCTTGATGGCTGAACTACCTGAATCAAGAATTAATGAACGAAATATAACGAGTGAGATGCGCGAGTCATTCTTAGACTATGCGATGAGTGTTATCGTCTCACGTGCTTTACCAGATGTTAGAGATGGTTTGAAACCAGTACATCGACGTATATTGTATGGATTACACGAACAAGGTATGACACCAGATAAGTCATATAAGAAGTCTGCGCGTATTGTTGGGGACGTAATGGGTAAATATCACCCGCATGGTGATTCATCTATTTATGAAGCAATGGTAAGAATGGCACAAGACTTCAGCTATCGATATCCTTTAATTGATGGACAAGGTAACTTTGGTTCAATGGATGGCGATGGTGCAGCTGCAATGCGTTATACAGAGGCACGTATGTCTAAGATAACACTTGAATTACTAAGAGATTTAAATAAAGATACGATTGATTTTATTGATAACTATGATGGTAATGAAAGGGAGCCGTCAGTCTTACCTGCTAGATTCCCTAACTTGTTAGTTAACGGAGCTTCAGGTATCGCTGTTGGTATGGCTACGAATATTCCACCACATAATTTAACTGAAGTCATTAATGGTATTTTAAGTTTAAGTTATAATCCAGATATTACGATTTCTGAATTAATGGAAGATATTCAAGGACCAGATTTTCCTACTGCAGGTATCATACTTGGAAAGAGCGGTATTCGTCGTGCATTTGAAACGGGTCGTGGATCAATACAAATGCGTTCGCGTGCAGAAATAGAAGAACGAGGTGGTGGGCGTCAACGTATCGTTGTAACGGAAGTCCCATACCAAGTTAACAAAGCACGTATGATAGAAAAAATTGCTGAACTAGCACGTGATAAGAAGATAGATGGTATTACAGATTTACGAGATGAGACGAGTCTACGTACAGGCGTACGTGTAGTTATCGATATTCGTAAAGATGCCAACGCAAGTGTGGTTTTAAACAACTTATATAAACAGACACCATTGCAAACATCATTTGGTGTAAACATGATTGCCTTAGTGAACGGCAGACCTAAGCTTATTTCACTTAAAGACGCTTTAGTTGAATACTTAGACCATCAAAAAATAGTCGTAAGAAGACGTACAGAATATAACTTGAAAAAAGCTTTAGACCGTGCACATATCTTAGAAGGTTTGAGAATTGCGCTTGACCATATTGATGAAATTATCAGAGTCATTCGTGAATCAGATAACGATAAGATAGCCATGGCAAGTTTACAAGAACAATTTAAATTAACTGAACGTCAAGCTCAAGCTATCTTAGACATGCGTCTAAGACGTTTAACTGGTTTAGAAAGAGATAAGATTGAATCTGAATATAATGAGTTAATTGCTTATATTGAAGAGTTGAAATCAATTCTTGCAGATGAAGAAAAATTATTACAAATTGTACGCGATGAGTTGATTGACGTTCGTGAGCGTTATGGTGATGAACGTAAGACTGAAATTCAACTTGGTGGCTTAGATGACATAGAAGATGAAGATTTAATTCCAGAAGAACAAATTGTCATCACGTTAAGTCATAATAATTACATCAAACGATTACCAGTTTCAACATATAGAGCACAACACCGTGGCGGTCGTGGTGTTCAAGGTATGAACACGTTGGAAGAAGACTTCGTAAGCCAACTTGTTACGTTGAGCACACATGACAATGTCCTATTCTTTACGAATAAAGGACGTGTCTATAAACTCAAAGGTTATGAAGTGCCAGAACTCTCACGTCAGTCTAAAGGGATTCCAGTTGTCAATGCGATTGAATTAGACAATGATGAATCAATTAGTACGATGATTGCTGTTAAAGATTTAGAAAGTGAAGAAGATTACTTAGTCTTTGCTACACTAAAAGGCAGAGTGAAACGTTCTGCGTTAAGTAACTTCTCACATATCAATAAAAACGGTAAAATTGCGATTAGCTTCAAACAAGATGACGAACTAATCGCCGTGCGTCTAACTGATGGAGAAACAGATATCTTAATTGGTACGTCTCATGCCTCATTAATTCGCTTCCCAGAAACTGCATTGCGTCCACTTGGCCGTACAGCAGCGGGTGTGAAAGGTATCACACTCAGAGAAGGCGATAAAGTAGTAGGTTTAGATGTTACCAAAGCCGAAAGTGATGATGAAATACTAGTAGTTACTGAAAATGGTTACGGTAAACGCACACCAGTGGGTGATTACAGATTATCTAACCGTGGTGGTAAAGGTATTAAAACAGCTACGATTACAGAGCGGAACGGTAATATTGTTTGTATCACATCGGTTACTGGTGAAGAAGACTTAATGGTTGTTACGAACTCTGGTGTTATCATACGTATTGATGTGGAAGACATTTCACAAAATGGACGTGCAGCACAAGGTGTAAGATTGATTAAATTGGGTGATAACCAATTTGTATCTACAGTAGCTAAAGTAAATGAAGAAGACGACACGGCAACTGAAGCACTTCCGTCTGATTCAGAAAATACAGAAGCAACCGAATTAGAAGAACAAGAATCACAAAATGGTGAAGCTGTTATAGCAGACGATGCACCAGGTAATGCGATTCACACAGAAGTTGAAGATAGTGACTATTCAGATTCAGATAATGATGAACGTCAAGAAGTGAGACAAGACTTTATGGATCGTGTTAATGAGGACATTGACAACGCCGATAATGAAGATGACGAAGAAGAGTAATTGAAGCGTTCATATGAACTTAAATAAGAAATAGACCTACCTCATTGAGGTAGGTCTATTTTTTGCTTCAGTTAACTTTCTAACGTTTTCATAGCATGAGGTATTTCACTAATAAGTCTTGAAGGTGGAACGACATACATCTTTTCAGCTAATTGTTCGCCAATATAGCTATGTGTGTAGGTAGCACTTGTCACTGCTTCTTCTATCTCATTAAATTGACCTACGAAACTTGTAATCATGCCAGATAAAGTATCTCCCATACCACCTGTAGCCATAGCTGGTGTGCCTATCGGTAGTTTATAGTCCTTACCTTTGAAATAAATTTCAGTACCGTGCATTTTTAAGATAATTGTTGCGCCAATCTTATCAGCGGCTTCACGATTACGTTCATAAGTTTGTTCTTCTATAGGAATACCACTTAAACGTTCCCACTCTTTTTGATGAGGTGTGAAGATGACTTTACACGTCGGAATATCTGGTTTCAATTTGCTGAATATTGTAATAGCGTCACCATCTACAATGAGTGTTTGGTGTGGCTGAATATTTTGTAATAAGAAAGTGATTGCATTATTACCTTTAAAATCACAACCTAGTCCAGGTCCGATGAGGATACAATCAGTGTTTTCAATCATTTTAGTTAACATTTTAGTATCGTTAATATCAATGACCATGGCTTCTGGGCAACGTGAGTGCAAAGCAGCATGGTTTGTAGGATGTGTAGCAACAGTGATCAATCCACTCCCACTATATACACACGCTCGAGCTGCGAGCATGATTGCACCACCTAGGTTTGCATTGCCTCCAATTAAAAGAATTCTACCATAATCACCTTTATGTGTTTCATCTTTACGTTTTGGAATGCTTACTGATGTTAAAGTTTCCATTTTGAAACCTCCTTTTAAACATTTAGCGTTAATATAATACTCCGATTTGAAAAAGATAAGCATCTGCTTAAAATGATAAATGTTAAAGTTGGTTATCTTAATTCTTTATATTATAGAATGTTAAAACCATTTTCTTTTAAGTTACTTATACCTTATTTTCATGTTTTGTATGATAAATACAATAAGAAATATTATACCTGGTTTCACGATTAGTCAATAGGTAAAGTTGTTAATAAAATCTTAATTTTAGAAAACGTCATGCTAATATGATTTTATCGTAGTAAAACAGTAATTTAATACCATATTACGGATATAGCAAAGTCTATTGTTATCGCGAAAATGTAAGCGTATACTCAAATTGATTGAAGATAATTAAGGGGCAAGGAGATGGGTAGATGACATTACAACTAAATGGAGAAGTATTAACAATCAGTGATATTAAAGCATTCTTAAATAAGGAAGACACAGTTGAAATAACGGAAGATGCACTAGAACGCGTTAAGAAAAGTAGACAAACAGTTGACCGTATTATAGCAAACCAAGAAACAATCTATGGTATTACAACGGGATTTGGATTATTTAGTGATGTGCGCATAGACGAAGGTGAATACAATCAATTACAAGTAAATTTAATTCGCTCACACGCCTGTGGTATAGGGAAGCCATTTTCAGAAGAAGTCGCATTAGTGATGATGGTCTTACGGTTAAATACGTTATTGAAAGGTCATTCTGGTACAACGGTAGCGTTAGTAGAACAGCTTGTATATTATATTAATCATAGAATTATACCTGTCATTCCACAACAAGGTTCACTAGGCGCTTCAGGAGATTTAGCACCATTGTCTCATTTAGCTTTAGCTTTAATTGGTGAAGGCAATGTATTTTATAAAGGCGAAGAAGTAGACAGTCGGTATGTCTTAAATCAATTAAATCGTGAAGCGTTACAACTACAGGCTAAAGAAGGACTCGCCCTAATTAATGGAACACAAGCGATGACTGCCCAAGGTGTTATCAATTATATTGAAGCGGAAGCTTTAGGATATCAAGCAGAATGGATTGCAGCGCTCACACATCAAGCATTAAATGGTATTACAGATGCCTATAATAAAAAGGTACATCAAGTTCGTAATATCCAAGAACAAATCGATGTTGCTGCTAGAATGCTAGATTGGTTAGAAGGTTCTGAGTTAACGACAAAGCAAGGTGAAGTACGTGTTCAAGACGCTTATACATTACGCTGTATTCCACAAATTCATGGCGCAAGTTTCCAAGTATTCAATTATGTGAAAGAGAAATTAGAATTTGAAATGAACGCTGCGAATGATAATCCATTAATATTCGATGAAGGTGATGAAACACTTGTGATTTCTGGTGGTAACTTTCATGGGCAACCTATTGCCTTTGCATTAGATTTCTTAAAATTGGGTGTAAGTGAATTGGCCAATGTATCAGAGCGTCGTTTAGAACGCCTTGTGAATCCACAGTTAAATAATGGGTTACCTGCATTTTTAAGTCCACAGCCAGGCTTACAAAGCGGAGCCATGATTATGCAATATGCAGCTGCAAGTTTGGTTTCTGAAAATAAAACACTTGCACATCCGGCAAGCGTTGACTCAATTCCTTCTTCAGCGAACCAAGAAGATCACGTATCTATGGGGACGATTGCCTCTCGACATGGCTACCAAATGATTGAAAATGCACGACGTGTCTTAGCAATTGAAACGATTATTGCATTACAGGCAGTAGAATATAAAGATATTGATAAATTATCTCCTAAAACTTATGAAAAATATCAAGCATTACGTCATATTGTGCCATCTATTACAGAAGATAGACAATTTCATAAAGATATTGAAGCGGTATCTCAATATCTACAAGACCTTGCTTATATGTATGAACTTTAATTGACATAAACACAGTCACGCTTGAAATAGACAATGTTATTTGCTATATTTAAATTAACTTAATTAAGATATTGTTCGTAGGATAAGTAATATTAAGTGTTGATTTCAGAGAGCTTGTGGTTAGTGTGAACAAGTAATCATATTTGATGTGAATCTACCTACTATATGAGAACAATCGGTGATAGCCGTTATTTTAGTGAGAGCGCAGTCTAATTTTCAGACTGTTAAATAGGGTGGCAACGCGTAGACCACGTCCCTTGTATAGGGACGTGGTCTTTTTGTGTTATCATCCCATAAATAAATTTTTATAAATTGAAAGGATGAAGTGTATGTTAGATATTAAATTGTTCCGTAATGATCCAGAATTCCTTAAAGACAAAATTGCAAAACGTGGTATGGATTCTAAAGTAGTAGATGAAGTATTAGAACTAGATGAGCAACGACGTCAGTTGATTAGTCAAGCTGAAGAAATGAAGGCAGAACGTAATAAAGTGAGTGGGGAAATCGCTCAAAAAAAACGTAATAAAGAAGATGCAGACGATGCCATCACAGCAATGAGAAATCTAGGCGATGAAATTAAAGTGTTAGATGATACATTAAATCAAGTCGATGTATCTCTTAATGATAAATTATCTCGCATTCCAAATATCATTCACGAAGATGTACCTGAAGGTGATACGGATGAAGATAATGTAGAGGTTAAACGTTGGGGTACACCAAGAACATTTGAATTTGAAGATAAAGCCCACTGGGATCTAGTAGAGGAACTAGAAATGGTCGACTTTGAAAGAGCAGCGAAAGTATCTGGTGCGAGATTTGTATTCTTAACAGGTGACGGTGCACAATTAGAAAGAGCTTTAATGAACTATATGATTACAAAACATACAACGCAACATGGTTACACTGAAATGATGGTGCCACAACTAGTCAATGCAGACTCTATGTATGGCACAGGTCAACTTCCTAAATTTGAAGAAGATTTATTCAAAGTAGAAAAAGAAGGTCTCTATACTATACCAACTGCCGAAGTGCCTTTAACGAACTATTATCGTAATGAAATTATAGCACCGGAAGTATTACCAGCTAAATTCACTGCACAATCTGCATGTTACCGTAGTGAAGCAGGTTCTGCTGGCCGTGATACAAGAGGACTCATTCGCTTACACCAATTCGATAAAGTTGAAATGGTGCGCATCGAAAAACCAGAGGACTCTTGGCAAGCATTGGAAGATATGACTGAACACGCTGAAGCAATTTTAGAAGAGCTTGGTTTACCATATCGTCGTGTTATTTTATGTACTGGAGATATTGGATTTGGTTCAAGTAAAACATATGATTTAGAAGTTTGGTTACCAAGCTATAATGATTATAAAGAAATTAGCTCTTGCTCAAACATCACTGATTTCCAAGCACGTCGTTCAAATATTCGTTTCAAACGTGATAATAACGCGAAACCAGAATTAGCACATACGTTAAATGGTAGTGGTTTAGCAGTAGGTCGTACCTTTGCAGCTATCGTTGAGAACTATCAAAACGAAGATGGTTCAATAACAATACCAGAAGCATTAGTACCATTCATGGGTGGTAAAACAGTTATTCGTCCAACTAAATAACAACAATGAAACTAATATTAAAAACGCTTAGTGACCATAGGTCCTAGGCGTTTTTTGTGTTGATGGGGTAGGGTAGGTGTAAAAGCATCGAAGATTGAGTGCATTCTATAATAAATAAGTTATCGAAATAGGGGTTAGTCTTATTTATTTCTAAAAATTCAGAAACAATATGAAAATTGGTTTAAAAAGGTTTTTAGACAATCGTAAGTCTAACGTAACACAAACGGGTGTCTAAAAATGTTGCTAATTTTTTATTGCCTATATTAGAATTAATTTATTATTTTCAAAGTGGACGGAAAGGGTGAGCATATGGAGCACGATGCGCATGTAACGTTTAGACAAGGTGTCAAAGCATGTATTCCGACTTTGTTGGGATATGCGGGTGTAGGGTTATCATTTGGAATTGTTGCGGTTGCCTCAGGGTTTAGTTTATTAGAGATTATATTATTATGCTTGCTAGTTTATGCAGGTGCCGCACAGTTTATTATTTGTACCCTTGTCATTGCAGGAACGCCAATATCGGCAATTGTATTAACTGCATTTATTGTAAATTCTAGAATGTTTTTATTAAGTATGACGCTTGCACCAAGTTATAAAGATTATCGTTTATTAAATAGAATTGGAATAGCGACATTGGTTACAGATGAAACATTTGGCGTTGCAGTCACACCACATTTAAAAGGTGAAAAAATTAATGATCGTTGGTTATATGGTTTAAATATAACTGCATATGTCTTTTGGACAATTGCATGTATGATTGGCGCAATATTTGGGAAGTATATTCACAATCCAGACGCCTTAGGATTAGACTTTGCAATCACAGCAATGTTCATATTTCTTGCAGTATCTCAATTTGAGTCGATCAGACGTTCGCAAATTAAGATATATCTTGTTCTAATTATATGTGTCATTGTGATGATGTTAATTTTAAGTTTATTTATGCCATCGTATGTAGCTATTATCTTAGCTTCTACATTAACGGCAGCGCTTGGGGTGGTGATGGAACGATGACTACGACAATACATATGTTAACAATTATTATATTATGCGGTATTGTGACTTGGTTTACGCGTATCATACCGTTTGTAATGATTTCTAAAGTCCATTTATCTGAACGTGTAATAAAATGGCTCTCGTTTATTCCCATCACACTGTTTACAGCTTTGATTATTGATGGTGTTTTGATTCAAGAAAAGGGTGTTTCGGGGTATAGCATTAATTTTCCATTTTTAATTACGATGTTGCCAACGATTGTTATTGCTATTGTTTCACGAAGTTTAACGATAACCATATTGAGCGGTATAATTATAATGGCGTTGTTAAGATGGTTTTTTTAATGAATATCATTGATGAATCACATAATATCCGTTAGAATTATAATAATTAGAAAATTGAGATATTTCAGACATTCAATCTGTTATTCTTTCGTTTTATACAATTAAAATCAAATCTTATTCCGAGAAGCTAAGGGACTTGGCCCAGTGATGCTTCAGCAACCGGCTTGAAAAGTACGGTGCTAAAACCAACGATACACTCGAATGATAAGTAAACAAGACTTCTTACTTATTTTAAATGAGTGAGAAGTTTTTTATTAAGTAGGAGGGAAATCATGACGAATTATACCGTGGATACTTTAGAATTGGGACCTTTCACAACGGAGTCAGGAGAACTAATACCTAATTTGAAATTGCAATATGAGCATGTAGGTTTAAAAGGGCAGCCATTAGTGGTGGTCTGTCATGCTTTAACAGGTAATCATTTAACATATGGAACAAATGACAATCCAGGTTGGTGGAGGGGTATCATCGATGGTGGCTATATGCCGATTCATGATTATCAGTTTTTGACTTTTAATGTAATTGGTAGCCCGTATGGTTCAAGTTCGGCATTAACAGATTCTGATTTTCCTCAAACACTCACGTTAAGAGATATTGTGCGTGCGATTGAAATAGGGATAGAAACGTTAGGCTTTGAACGTATCCATATTTTGATTGGTGGTTCTTTAGGCGGTATGCAGACGATAGAATTGTTGTATAATCGCAAGTTTGATGTCGATAAGGCGGTTATACTTGCTGCAACCGATAAAACGTCTTCATATAGTCGTGCCTTTAACGAAATCGCAAGGCAAGCTATTCATTTAGATCATAAAAATGGTATGAGTATTGCAAGACAACTTGGATTTTTAACGTACCGGTCATCTAAGAGTTATGATAAACGCTTTACACCGGACCAAGTCGTGGCTTATCAAAAGCATCAGGGAAATAAGTTTAAGCATCATTTTGATGCGTCATGTTATTTAACACTACTGGATGTCTTGGATAGTCATGATGTAGATAGAGGTCGCGATGATGTGGATGAGGTATTTCGTAATTTAAATACGAAAGTCATGACGATGGGTTTTACAGATGATTTACTTTATCCGGACGATCTTGTAAAAGCGGTAGGGGAACGATTTAAATTCCATAAGCATTTCTTTGTCCCTGATAATGTAGGCCATGACGGATTCTTACTTAATTTTAATGATTGGGCACCAAATTTATATCATTTCTTAAAGGTATATAACACTAAACGTAAATAAAATAAAGCAAGGAAAATTGTTAATTTAGGACGTGCCGGATGTCTTCTTTATATATAATAGGACATTGGTGACGTCCTATTTTTATAGATAATACTAAGCAACAATTGCCATTGAACAAAGCAATCGTTTGCATCACTTGCATGGTGCTATAAACTTCTTAATGGAACTTCTATTAAAATAAGTTGGCAATAATTGTATAAAAGTTTTAAAGAGGTTAAAATGAAAGATATAGTCAAAAATAGTATGGGAGTGGCGAATTTGTTTTCTAAAATATATCCTAAGGCAACTGTGCTTAGTATACTAACGCTAATCGTAGTAGCTTTAGCTTTACATATATTACCACCGCTCGGTCTTGTATTGAGTGTGTTTGCGACAATTCCTGGCATTATCTTATGGCATAAATCAATCGAATCATTTGGTTTGACGGCTGTCATAACAGTTGTATTAACGACGTTACTGGGTAATATATTTGTATTAAGTATCATGGTTCTCGTGCTCATTGTGAGTTTCGTTGTTGGCCAATTATTAAAAGAAAGAACATCTAAAGAACGTATACTATATATAACTACTACATATATTAGTATGGTTTCATTAATTGCATTTATGGGACTTCAAACATTTGATAAAATACCAAGTGCGACAGCTTTAATGAAACCAATTAAAGACCAAATGCATCAAGTGGTTTCTGGTGCAGCAGTAGGTAATGATTACAAGGAAATGCTTGAAGAAGGATTCCGTCAGATGGCCGTTCAGTTACCAAGCTATGTAATTATTACAGTTTTTCTACTTGTTTTAATCAATTTAATTATCACTTTTCCAATTTTACGTAAGTTCAAAATCGCTACACCTATTTTCAAACCATTATATGCTTGGCAGATGAGCCGTTCATTATTATGGATGTACATTATTGTTCTGATTTGTGTTATGTTTGCGAGTCAAGCTGGTACTTTTCAAAGTGTCGTATTAAATTTTGAAATTGTGTTATCATTATGTATGTATATTCAGGGGTTAAGTGTGATTCACTTTTTCGGAAAGGCGAAATCAATGCCACTCGCACTTACGGTGTTATTAATGGTTATAGGGACGATTTTAATGCCATTAACTCATATTGTCAGTCTCCTGGGTGTGATAGATTTATGTATTAACTTAAAAAGTATCATTAAAAAATGATTTGAGGTGGAAAAATGAACCGTCAATCCACTAAAAAAGCGTTGATTTTACCATTTGCGATTATGACGCTCACAGCAATCGTCCTTGTTGTCGTTTGGTTTGTTTTTAACCAGCTCGTAGCAGGTATAGCGACTATTGTATTAGTGATTATTATCATAGGGACAGCGTTTATGGTAAGACAAGCTTTACAGAAATTAGACAGCTATGTTGACAATCTAAGTGGACATATTTCAGAAGGTAGTAATATCGCAATTAAAAATTTGCCTATTGGAATGATTATCTTAGATGAAAATGAAAACATAGAGTGGATGAACAAATTTATGTCGGACCGTTTGAATCGTAATGTGATTTCCGACCCAGTCAACGAAGTATATCCTAATATCTTAAAACAATTAGAAAAAACACAAGAAATAGAAATTACTGAAAATGAATACCACTATCGTGTGCGTTATTCAGAAAAAGAACATGTGCTTTATTTCTTCGACATCACAGAAGAAGTCTATACAAATGAATTATATGAATCATCTAAACCCATTATTGCGACATTATTCTTAGATAATTATGATGAAATTACGCAAAATATGAATGATACGCAAAAATCAGAAATCAACTCAATGGTTACGCGTGTGATTAGTAGATGGGCAACAGAACACAATATTTACTTTAAACGTTATAGTTCTGACCAATTTGTAGCATATTTAAATCAAAATATTTTAAACGAAATTGAAGCAACGAACTTTAGTATTTTAAGCCAATTACGTGAAAAAAGTGTTGGCTATCGCGCCCAATTAACATTAAGTATTGGTGTAGGTGAAGGTTCTGAAAATCTGATTGATCTAGGGGAACTTTCTCAATCAGGTCTTGATTTAGCACTAGGCCGTGGTGGTGACCAAGTTGCCATCAAACACATGAATGGTAATGTACGATTCTATGGTGGGAAGACTGACCCTATGGAAAAACGTACACGCGTGAGAGCACGTGTAATTTCACATGCGCTTAAAGATATCTTGATGGAAGGTGACAAGGTCATCATCATGGGGCATAAACGTCCCGATTTAGATGCCATTGGTGCTGCCATTGGTGTATCACGTTTTGCAATGATGAATAACCTTGATGCTTATATTGTTTTAAATGAATCGGATATCGATCCAACACTGCGTCGAGTGATGGATGCAGTAAATGAAAAACCAGAACTAAAAGACCGATTTATCACTTCTGATGAAGCATGGGACATTATGACGTCCAAGACAACGCTTGTCATTGTAGATACGCATAAACCGGAAATGGTTATTGATGAAAATATTTTAAACAAAGCCAATCGTAAAGTGGTCATTGACCATCATAGACGTGGTGAAAGTTTCATCTCTAGTCCATTGCTTGTTTATATGGAGCCATATGCAAGTTCAACTGCAGAACTTGTTACAGAATTACTTGAGTATCAACCAACAGAGCAACGTCTGACACGTTTAGAATCGACTGTCATGTTTGCAGGTATTATTGTAGATACACGTAACTTTACGTTACGTACCGGTTCTAGAACTTTTGATGCGGCAAGTTATTTACGTGCTCATGGTGCAGATACAATATTGACACAGCATTTCTTAAAAGACGATCTCGACACGTATATCAACCGTACAGAATTGATTCAAACAGTCAAACTGCAAGGCAATGGTGTTGCGATTGCCCATGGTTCAGATGAAAAAATCTATCATCCTGTAACAGTTGCACAAGCAGCCGATGAACTGTTAAGTTTAGATGGTGTAGAAGCTTCTTATGTTATAGCGAGAAGAGAAGATCATGTGGTAGGTATGTCTGCGCGTTCACTTGGTGCAGTCAACGTTCAATTGACGATGGAAGCACTTGGTGGTGGCGGTCATTTAACCAATGCAGCCACACAATTAAAAGATGTGACTGTTGATGAAGCAATAGAAAAATTACAACAAGCGATAACAGAACAAATGAGTAGGAGTGAAAATTCATGAAAGTAATATTCACACAAGATGTAAAAGGTAAAGGCAAAAAAGGCGAAGTTAAAGACGTACCAGTAGGTTATGCAAATAACTTTTTATTGAAGAAAAATATGGCAGTTGAAGCAACGCCAGGCAATTTAAAACAATTAGAACAAAAAAATAAAGCTGCTGAAGCAGAGCGTCAACAAGAAATTGAAGATGCTAAAAAATTAAAAGCGCAATTAAGTGAAATTGAAGTCGAAGTATCTGCTAAAACAGGTGAAGGTGGAAAATTATTTGGTTCAGTTAGTACCAAACAAATCACACAAGCATTACAACAACAACACGACATCAAGATTGATAAACGTAAAATGGACTTACCAAATGGTATCCATGCATTAGGTTACACTAACGTACCAGTTAAATTAGACAAAAAAGTTGAAGGTACAATTCGTGTACACACAGTTGAACAATAATAATGGATTGAGATATGAGGTGTAATCGCAATGGATGGAATGTATGAACAAAATCAAATGCCACACAGTAATGAGGCTGAACAGTCTGTCTTAGGTGCCATTATCATAGATCCAGAATTAATCAACACAACTCAGGAAGTATTACTTCCTGAGTCCTTTTATAGAGGTGCACATCAACACATTTTTAGAGCCATGATGAACCTCAATGAAGATAATAAAGATATTGATGTCGTTACAATTATGGATCAGTTGTCCCAAGAAGGACGATTGAACGAAGCGGGTGGCCCTCAATATCTTGCAGAATTATCAAGTAATGTGCCGACAACGCGTAATATACAATATTATACGGACATAGTATTTAAACATGCTACGAAGCGTAAATTAATTCAAACTGCCGATAGTATTGCGAACGATGGCTATAATGATGAACTGGAACTAGATACGATACTTAACGACGCTGAACGTCGTATATTAGAATTATCATCCACACGTGAAAGTGATGGATTTAAAGACATACGAGATGTCTTAGGTGAAGTGTATGAAAATGCAGAATTATTAGATCAGAACAGTGGTCAAACGCCAGGTATTCCAACAGGTTACCGTGATTTAGATCAGATGACGGCGGGTTTTAACCGCAATGACTTAATTATATTAGCTGCACGTCCTTCAGTGGGTAAGACTGCCTTCGCACTTAATATTGCGCAAAAAGTTGCAACACATGAAGACCACTTTTCAGTGGGGATTTTTTCCCTAGAGATGGGTGCCGATCAGTTAGCAACACGTATGATTTGTAGTTCAGGTAACGTGGATTCTAACCGCTTAAGAACGGGTATGATGACTGAAGAAGATTGGAATCGATTTACCATTGCAGTTGGTAAATTATCACGTACGAAGATATTTATTGACGATACGCCAGGTATTCGAATTACTGATATTCGTTCTAAATGTCGTCGTTTGAAGCAAGAACATGGTTTAGATATGATTGTAATTGACTATTTACAATTAATTTCAGGGAGTGGCTCACGTTTTTCTGATAATAGACAACAAGAAGTATCAGAAATTTCGCGTACATTAAAAGCCATCGCCAGAGAATTAGAATGTCCGGTAATTGCACTGAGTCAGTTATCTCGTGGTGTTGAACAACGTCAAGATAAGCGCCCAATGATGAGTGACATTCGTGAGTCAGGTTCTATCGAGCAAGATGCCGATATAGTTGCCTTCTTATATCGTGATGATTATTACAATCGTGGCGAAGATGAAGAAGACGATGATGATTCAAATTACGAACCGCAAACGAATGACGATAATGGTGAAATTGAAATTATTATCGCCAAACAGCGTAATGGCCCGACAGGAACAGTTAAGTTACACTTTATGAAACAATATAACAAATTTACAGATATAGATTATGCTCATGCCGATTTTGGATAAATGAGAAAAATATTTAGCGACAATTTCCGTACAATAATTCACCGAATTGTTTTATTGTACGGTTTTTGTTTGTGTTTGACGAAGTGACTTCAGTGTAAGTATGTGTCTTTTTACATAGACGAAGGGAACAAAAGCATTGGTATTACTAAGATTAAAGGGTGATTTCTTTGAATGCGATGCTCTTCAATTTTTGAAAAATAACAATGAATCAATGTTCGATTTTTGGTTTGCAATATAGATGGTCTATTGGTAAAATACGTAATGGTTAATCGAGAAAACTTGGAGGTGCTCATATGTCATCAATAGTAGTCGTTGGGACACAATGGGGAGACGAAGGTAAAGGTAAAATTACAGATTTCTTAGCAGAACAGGCAGACGTTATTGCACGTTTTTCAGGCGGTAACAATGCAGGTCATACAATTAAATTTGGTGGCGAAACTTATAAATTACACTTAGTACCATCTGGTATTTTCTATAAAGAAAAATTAGCAGTCATTGGTAATGGTGTCGTTGTCGATCCAGTAGCACTATTAAAAGAATTAGACGCTTTAAATGAAAGAGGTATTTCAACAGATAATTTACGTATTTCAAACCGTGCGCAAGTTATTTTACCTTATCATCTTAAACAAGATGAATATGAAGAAGAACGTCGTGGAGATAATAAAATCGGTACTACGAAAAAAGGTATCGGCCCAGCTTATGTAGATAAAGCACAACGTATTGGTATCCGTGTTGCAGATTTATTAGATAAAGAAACATTTGAAAAACTATTAAAAGATAACATCGAATATAAAGGTGCGTACTTCAAAGGTATGTTTGGCAAAGAATGTCCAACATTTGAAGACATCTTTGAAACATATTATGCTGCAGGTCAACGTTTAGCACCATTTGTTACGGACACTGCAAAAGTATTAGATGATGCATTTGTCGCAGATGAAAAAGTATTATTCGAAGGTGCACAAGGTGTTATGTTAGACATCGATCACGGTACTTATCCATTTGTGACATCAAGTAACCCAGTTGCCGGTAATGTGACTGTTGGTGGTGGTGTAGGGCCAACATTCGTATCTAAAGTCATCGGTGTATGTAAAGCCTATACATCACGTGTTGGTGATGGTCCTTTCCCTACAGAACTATTTGACGAAGATGGGCATCATATCCGTGAAGTAGGACGTGAATATGGTACAACAACAGGGCGTCCACGTCGTGTAGGTTGGTTCGACTCTGTCGTGTTACGTCATTCTCGTCGTGCAAGTGGTATTACAGACCTATCAATTAACTCAATTGATGTATTAACAGGCCTTAAAGAAGTTAAAATCTGTACTGCTTATGAGCTAGATGGCGAAGAAATTACTGAATACCCAGCTAACTTAAAAGACTTACAACGTTGTAAGCCAATCTTTGAAACATTACCAGGTTGGACAGAAGATGTGACAAGTTGTCGTTCATTAGAAGAATTGCCTAATAATGCACGTAGATATTTAGAACGTATTTCTGAATTATGTAACGTGAAGATTTCAATCTTCTCAGTAGGTCCAGACCGTAATCAAACAAACTTATTAAAATCATTATGGTAGGTCATTAGACCATATATTTATAAAAATACCTTGTAGATGTCATCAATCATTGAGTTGATGGCAAAGCTACAAGGTATTTTTGTTTATTATATTAATGGTGTACAGATTGATTACGAAAAGATAATATTTGGTCAACGGCATAAGCGTATCCTGGACGCGCCATAGGTTGTGTTTGCTTCATTTTTTTAATATGCGCTTGATATGTTGTATGGTTTTGTAACATTTCCATTACTTTCATTTTTAATGCTTCAGCGGTGATTGTCTCAGAGCTCGCTTGTTGCCCAACTTGTGCATGTTCAATTTGTTGTGCAACTACAGGTTGATCTGCACTCTGTGGAAAGGCTAATAACGGTACTTCCATTAATAACGCTTCATTTGTACTATTCATACCAGCATGCGTTAAGAAAAGTGTAGTATGTTGTAATAACTCAGTTTGAGGTACGTATGGTTTTAATAATACATTGTCAGGGACTTCCTCAAAATCAGCCACATTGTTTGTGTGACCGATTGATATGACCACAGATGCATCAATATCTTTAAAGGCGGCCAAACATTTATTGAAAAAACGCATGTTTTGATTAAAGACAGTGCCAAGTGAAATATAAATAACGGGTCTTGTTTGATTGATTTGTTCCATAAAGTGAGTTGGTTGCGGTTGTATGACAGACGGACCAACAAAGCGATAACGGGCTGTATCAAATAACTCAGGGTTGATTTGAAATGCTTTCATGATATAGACAATATTGAGCTCACCTGGATTATTCATCGCTGCATAACGTGATACTACATCGACACCATATGTGGTTTGAATATGCTGTTGCAACTCGCTAAATGTGTTATCTACGTCATTTTTTTCAGTTGTAGTTAATGCCTGCATATTAAATTGGAGTGCCGCTTCAAATGTTTCTGCAGTATGTGCAAATGTAGTAACCGACGAAACCGTTGGAATATTTAATTTTTGTGCTATTAAGCTCCCACAACTGAACATGGAGTCATAAATTAAATAATCGTAATGTTCGTCTTTAGTTTCTGCCAATATCTTTGGCAATATGACATCGACAGTATTCAATAAGCCATTAATGATATAGCATAAATTACCAGAGCCATAAGCTGTAAAACGTTGTATAATCTCATCCGAGGGTAGTGTACGAACCTCTACACCAGTATCTGCTAGTTTGTCTTGATATTGATCTCCAATATAATAAACAACTTCTTCACCACGTGATACAAGTTCTTTACATACGGCAATCGTCGGATTGATATGTCCAATGGATCCTGAATTGATAAATAGTACCTTAGCCAATGATTACGCCCTCCTAATGTGTTATTTAATTAGTTTATCAAAAAGAATTGAAAACAAAAAAGATTTAAATTTTAATAGTTTCTTAAAAAATGTAAAACAAGTGGACGATTTTAATAATTTAGTGGTAATCATTAGCAATTAAGCATGCTTCAATCTCCACATGATAGACTTTTTAGTCGTTTCAGCGTTGTATTTGCACTTTATACAATTAATATAGAAAATTATACTAATAAAATTAAAAAAATAGCTTGTCATCCCTCATAAGAGTTGATATAATTTATCTTGTGCTTAAGACAGGCTCCTTGGTCAAGCGGTTAAGACACCGCCCTTTCACGGCGGTAACACGGGTTCGAGTCCCGTAGGAGTCACCATTTTAGGTCTCGTAGTGTAGCGGTTAACACGCCTGCCTGTCACGCAGGAGATCGCGGGTTCGATTCCCGTCGAGACCGTACAAAATCCCATCCAATAGGACGGGATTTTTTTATGCGCAAATTGAGCTATATCAAAGTAGTTATTAGGTAATTTTTAGATAATGTTATAGTATGGTGGGTAAGATGAATTGAACAATAGTTATTTTAATAAGGTAACTGCTACAAATTAAATGTGTTCGGCAGTTTTAAAATACGGTGAAATTAAAAATGAGGTGCGTGCTATTGCCAAATTACAAAAATTTAGAAGAAACAGATTTGATGAACCTCATCAGTGATCGTCACAATGATTTAAGACAAAAAGTAGAATATTTGACGGCGCAACAACTACCACAAGTTCAATTTGGTAGTTCAGAATGGTATTTAATCACTATTATTAAATATGATAGTCCTTCTTTAGCAGAATTAACGCAGAAGATTAATTTAACGCGCCAAGCGATTCATAAAGCGGTTAAACAATTAGAACAGAAGCAAGTCGTTCAGATTGAACACGTGCCGAACAATAAAAAAGAAAAACGCGTGACCTTAACGCAACTAGGTATAACATGTTATGAAAAATATATTGAAAACAAACAGCAAATTATTGCCCATATTGCCCATGTCATAGGACAGTCAGAAGTAGAACAGCTACATCAATTGTTACAAGCAGACTGGCAATTAGAACATTTTAAGGGCGATGAATGATAAGCGTATGTAACCGTAAATCAGTGTTAGATACGCTTAATTTTGTGCTCGATTATTGTCAACTAGGTTGACAATAAAGGCGGATTTTTGCTAAAGTGAGTTGGTTAGTCTTTTGAACCTCATAAATTATTAAAGGTTTCATGAAATGCCTAAGTGCAAAATTATGAAACGATATTGCTTTATGATGTTATCAATATATCTCGTATATTGATAAACCATCAGATTTACAAAGGAATCATTGAGCATTATTAGATGCCTTTTATTTTAAATATGTGGTTCATATAGCAGCAAAAAATTGAATGGAAATATAGGAATAAGTCATAACTTATGTAGAGCATTGAGTAAGGGAAACCAGCGATGAATCAATCGTTTTGAAGTGGTTTGATAATAAAAATACTCAACGTTCTCATTTATACTTATACTTCGTTTACCATAAAAAAGGAGTATATTAAATGGCAACACAAGTAAACGTAAAAAACCCAAAAATGTACGCGCTCGTCCTCATGATTGGCGGTTTTATGGGACTGTTCAGTGAAACAGCACTAAATATGGCATTAACAGATATTATGGCTGACTTTAAAGTGTCGGCAGCAACTGTACAATGGTTAACAACAGGTTACTTACTCGTAATGGCCTGCTTAGTACCAGCGTCTTCGTATCTGATTAAGTGGTTTAGTACGAAATCATTAATTATTTTCGGAATCATATTATCACTTCTAGGTGTGATCATCGGCGCACTTGCACCTAACTTCGGCTTATTATTATTGGGTCGAATTATTCAAGCGCTAGGCACAGGGATTTTATTACCGATAATGGTAACGGTCTTAATGTTAATCTTCCCAATTGAAAAACGTGGTGCCGTAATGGGTATCATGGGACTTGTAATCACAGCAGGGCCGGCACTTGGACCAACACTTTCGGGTGTCATAATTTCAGCATCAAGTTGGCACTACATCTTCTGGATAAGCGCCGTCTTATATTTAGTCGTCTTATGCTTAGCGTTAACTAACACAGAGAACGTGGGAGATATCTCGAAACCCAAAATCGATATCTTATCCATTGGTTTATCTACTATTGGTTTTGCGGGATTAATCTTCGCATTAAGTTCAATGGCAGAAGCGGCTTTCACAAATGTCATCGTATGGCTTCCATTAGTCATCGGTATCGTAGGCTTAGCCATCTTTGTTATACGTCAATTCAAAATTGATTCACCAATGCTAAACTTAAACGTCTTCAAATATCCAATGTTCGTCCTTGGCGCATCTATGGTATTCATCACCATCCTCTGTATCTTATCAACCGGTATTTTACTACCATTATATTTAAAAGGTGCACTATTATTTAGTTCAGTTATTGCTGGTTTAATCCTATTACCAGGTAATGCAGTCAATTTAGTACTTTCGCCGATTGTCGGATCATTATTTGACCGCTTTGGTGCAAGATACTTCGGTATCATTGGATACCTATTAATGTTTATTGCTGCGATTACATTTGCGTTTATAATTTCGGCTTCAACACCAGTTTGGGCAATTATACTCACATTCATGGTTTTATTCTTTGGTATTACAATGGTTATGATGCCAGCACAAACAAACGCTTTAAATCAATTACCACACGATTTATATGCCGATGGTTCAGCGACAATTACCACGTTAATTCAAGTCGGTGGCTCAGCAGGGACAGCGATTGCCATCACGATTTATACAACGGCAATGAAGTCATTTGGCGCTGCACATCCAAGTGCTAGCCAAGAGTTAATACTGTCACATGGTGTACAATTTACCTTTATCTTCATAACGGCATTGACAGTTATCGGATTGATACTTTCATTATTCGTTAAAAAACAGAAAAGCGTATAAATAGATTGCATTACACTAAGTAAACGAAACTGTGAATATGGATTTAAGATAACAAATTGCCATAAATTGGATTAAAGTATTCAGAACGAACAACGAACTTGAACATAAGTTTTTAAACTAAAACAACCACTACAATAAGGAGTGAGCACACGTCATCTAATTAAATATTAGGTTACGCGCTTGCTCCTTTATTTATGTTATAGGCAACAAATTCGAATGAACAACTACTATTGAATAAACTGTTTATACCTGTGATGGCGCGATAAATATCTATTTAATCACAAAAATGTTATAATTTTACAATATACCGTGTTAAATTTTTGTTTAGAAAAATAGAATTAGCACGCCATAAATGGTAAATTATATTATAGGGAAATGCGTAGAATTTAATGTAAATGTACTACAATATAGAAATGAGGTTTATAAATATGGCTAGAAAAGTTGTTGTAGTCGATGATGAAAAACCAATTGCTGATATTTTAGAATTTAATTTGAAAAAAGAAGGGTACGAAGTATTTTGTGCTTACGATGGTAACGATGCCGTAGATTTAATCTATGATGAAGAACCAGATATCGTCCTATTAGACATTATGTTGCCTGGTCGCGATGGTATGGAAGTATGTCGTGAAGTACGTAAAAAATATGAAATGCCAATTATCATGTTAACGGCTAAAGACTCAGAAATTGATAAAGTCTTAGGTCTCGAGCTAGGTGCGGATGACTATGTGACGAAACCGTTTAGCACACGTGAACTCATCGCACGTGTAAAAGCCAATTTACGTCGTCATTATTCGCAACCAGCACAAGAAGTTAACGATGCATCCAATGAAATTGCTATTAAAGACATCGTCATCTATCCAGATGCATACTCAATAAAAAAACGCGGCGGTGATATCGAATTAACACACCGTGAATTTGAATTATTCCATTACTTATCTAAACATATGGGTCAAGTAATGACACGTGAACATTTATTACAAACTGTTTGGGGTTATGACTATTTTGGTGATGTACGTACAGTAGATGTAACAATTCGTCGTTTGCGTGAAAAAATTGAGGACGATCCGTCTCATCCAGAATATATTGTGACACGCCGTGGTGTTGGATATTTCCTCCAACAACATGATTAGAGGCACGTTTAGATGAAATGGCTTAAACATTTTCAGTCCTTACACACGAAACTGGTTATTGTCTATGTATTACTCATTATAATCGGTATGCAAATTATCGGTTTATATTTTACGAATAGTCTAGAAAAAGAATTAACACAAACATTTAAAAATAATATTTCGCAATACGCGAAACAAATTGAAATAAATATAGAAAAGGTCTATGACGAAGATAATGCGATTAATGCTCAAAAAGAAGTCCAGAACTTACTTAATGAGTACGCCAATAGACAAGAAATCGAAGAGATTCGCTTTATAGATAAAGATCAGATTATTATGGCTACATCAAAGCAGTCTACGCGTAGTCTAATCAATCAAAAAGCCAATGACAATTCTATTCAAAAGGCATTATCACTAGGCGAAATCAATAGTCATACCGTGTTAAAAGACTACGGTAATGGTAAACAACGTGTGTGGGTATACAACCTACCTGTGAAAACATCAGACGATGGCACAATTGGCGATATCTACATCGAAGCGGACATCAATGATGTATATAATCAATTGAGCAACATCAATCAAATCTTTATCATTGGTACAGGGATTTCACTATTGATTACCGTGATACTTGGATTCTTTATTGCACGTACAATTACGAAACCAATCACAGACATGCGGAATCAAACCGTTGAAATGTCCAAAGGTAACTATACACAACGTGTGAAAATTTATGGTAACGATGAAATCGGTGAACTCGCACTCGCCTTCAATAATCTATCCAAACGTGTTCAAGAAGCACAAGCAAATACCGAAAGCGAGAAACGCCGCCTCGATTCCGTCATCACGCATATGAGTGACGGTATTATTGCAACTGACCGACGTGGTCGCGTGCGTATCGTCAATGATATGGCACTAACAATGATGGGCACAATGAAAGAAGAAATCATTGGTGATTACATGCTTAACGTGCTGAAACTCGAAGAAGATTTTTCATTAGACGAAATTCAAGAAAACAATGATAGCTTCCTATTAGATATTAATGAAACAGAAGGTATTATTGCCCGGGTTAACTTTAGTACAATTGTACAAGAAACGGGCTTTGTGACAGGTTACATTGCCGTGCTACATGACGTAACAGAACAACAACAAGTTGAACGAGAACGTCGTGAATTTGTTGCCAACGTTTCACACGAATTGCGCACGCCATTAACTTCCATGAATAGTTATATCGAAGCACTCGAAAGCGGCGCTTGGAAAGATGGCGAATTAGCACCACAATTCCTATCCGTGACACGTGAAGAAACAGAACGTATGATACGTCTTGTAAATGACTTATTACAACTCTCTAAAATGGATAATGAATCTGATCAAATCACCAAAGAAATTGTCGACTTTAATATGTTTATTAATAAAATTATTAACCGTCACGAAATGTCAGCGAAAGATACAACGTTCGTTCGTGAAATTCCAAAACAAACCATCTTTACGGAAATTGATCCTGACAAGATGACACAAGTATTTGACAACGTTATAACCAATGCGATGAAATACTCTCGCGGAGATAAACGAGTCGAGTTTCACGTGAAACAGAACGCGTTATATAATCGTATGACCATTCGTGTTAAAGATAATGGTATTGGGATTCCAATTAATAAGGTAGATAAGATTTTTGACCGCTTCTACCGTGTAGATAAAGCACGTACACGGAAAATGGGCGGTACAGGTTTAGGTCTAGCCATTTCTAAAGAGATTGTAGAAGCACATAATGGTCGCATTTGGGCAAACAGCGTAGAAGGACAAGGCACGTCAATCTTTATTACACTTCCTTGTGAAGTTCTAGAAGATGGTGATTGGGATGCGGAGTAAAGAATTAATCAAATCCATAATCCTAATCCTTCTTGTCTTAATGAGTGTCGTGTTAACCTACATGACGTGGAACTTCTCACCAGACTTAGCCAATGTAGATAATCAAGACAGCAACAACAAAGCATCCGAAGCAAACACAATCGGTAAACCACTCAGTGAAGGTATGGACCAAGTGATTACGCCATACCAAGTCGTTCATTCCAAAAGTGAAAAAACAGAAGGCATGGCAGCAACGAAGCAAAATGTCGAATCAACATTGAAACCATTAAAAAATCATCGCGTATTACATGCAGAACAAATGCATAGTAATCATAACTTAATTATTCCGGACTTAACGGATGAATTTCTAATCTTTGATTTCAGCTATGACATGCCACTTGCAACCTATTTAGGTCAGGCACTCAATATTGATGCAAAAGTACCAAATAATTTTAAATTCGATCGTCTTATCATCGATAATAATGAAGATGGTAATGTGAAACTTTATGCGATCAGTAAAGATAGACATAACGTTGTACGTATGACGACTTCCGCCAAATTAAGTAACTTTAAAAAAGTTGTCAAAACACAACATAAGTATATGCAACCATATACAGAAATTATAACGAATAAAGACACAATTGACAGAGCGACACACATCTTTGCACCGAAAGCACCTAAAGCATTGAAATCATATCATACGATTTACAATCGCATTAGCGTAGATACGATGAACTCAATCCTATTCAATGATTCCGTGGTTGTCCGTAGCACGAAGAGTAGTACTGCAACTTACAACAATAATACGGGGGTAGCAAATTATAACGATGAAAGTGAAAAATACCGTTATACGAATCTTTCAGAAGATGAAAATCGCTCAACCAATATGCAAGATAGTATTCCGAGTACCTTTGATTATATTAATAATCACGGTGGCTTTACGGATGACTTTAGGTTATTCAATATAGATAATAAAAATGGCGAACTGACATACCAAATGTTCTTAAATGGACGTCCTACATTTAATGACGATGATTTGAACAACATCAAAGTGTCTTGGGGAGATAAAGGCGTCTTCAGCTATGCACGAGCATTGCTTAAAGCAAATGTTACCATCGATAGCGGCGAAGACGACACGAAATTACCAGGTGCTGAAACCGTGCGTTCAGAACTGGCAAACAACCCAGAAATCAACTTTGAAAAAGTGACGAACATGACGATTGGTTACAACATGGAAGATAAACCAGATAAAAGCGATATCGAAATTCAACGCAATAGTGAATTTAAACCACAATGGTATGTACAATATGACGGTAAATGGCGTGCATATGAAGATGGGGGGCTAGAATAAATGAACTGGAAACGAGCCAAAACATTATTTATTTTCGTGTTTATTCTAGTCAATATCAGCTTGGTGATTATCTATGTGGATAAAGTAAACAAATCTCACATCAATGATAGTGAAGAAGAAAATGCAGTCAATTTTAAACAAGAAGAAATTAAAATTCCAGAGAATCTACCAAGTGTTAAAAATTTGAAAATGCAATTATTGACCGCAAGATCATTTGATTTTTCATCTTATGCAAAGTCACGCTCTGAGATTTCGAGTGAAGACTCCGGAGCTGTGGCCAAAGGTGATATTAACAGTCCAATCGATGTCGGAAACGATCAATATACAGCATTAAAAGCTTACGTTAAAGATAACGTCTACAAAGGTAATGATTACGAAATGAGTAACATCGATAAAGACAAGGTTACCTTCGAACAAACGTATAACGACTATCCCATTATGAACAACAATAAAGCAAGACTTGAGTTTAATGTGAATAGCGATAGCAAAGCGTCAAGCTATAAGCAAACAGCAATGAAATCAATTGAACCATCCGAAGGCGCAAACAATGATAAGAAACAAGTTAAATCAGCTAAGAGCGCCATCGAGGCCCTGTACTACAATCGCTACCTCAAGCGTAATGACGAAGTCACGAATGCACGACTTGGGTACTATACCGTTGTCAAAGAACCCAACGTACAAGTACTCGAAGCCAATTGGGAAATTAAAGTGAAACACGGTGGTAAGATTCAAACATATTATGTTGAAGCCGTTTCAGACAGCCCCAAAATTATTGAAGAATAATGTCGATTAACTAGCACACCTTTTCACAGGTGTGCTTTTTGTATGCTTATGGAAAATTTAAAAAATGAGTATGATTAAATAAACAATATATACGTAAGTGGTAGCAAAAGTATGTTAAAATTAAATACTGTTAATACGTGTTATAGAAAAATATAAATAACGCGACAATAGATAATGCATGTGTCGAAATCACTGTAATGACAAAGGTATTCTCACATAGTCCAAGCTTGATTTTTGAAGAGACCACATTTGTATGTGTTTGACTGGATAGCATCCAGATTGATTTCTCAGGGGAAGCGGTTGTGGTCTGAGCAGTGATTGATTGCGTTTGTTCAATAGAAATAATTAGACAACGGGCATGTTGACGGCACATAAACCGTAGACTGACCAACCAAAATAAAGTTAAACAATGTTTATAGATTAGAAAGGGTGAATCGCTTGATACGTATGAGTGTATTAGCGAGTGGTAGTACAGGAAACGCCACTTATGTAGAAAGTGATAAAGGTAGTATCCTAGTCGACGCAGGTTTGACAGGAAAGAAAATGGAAGAACTATTTGGCCAAATAGACAAACAGATTAAAGATCTTAATGGCATCTTAGTAACACATGAACATTCAGACCATATTAAAGGGTTAGGCGTATTAGCACGTAAATACAAGTTGCCAATTTATGCTAATGAAAAAACATGGACAGCCATCGATAAGAAAGACAGCAAAATTCCAATGGACCAAAAATTCATCTTTAACCCATATGAAACAAAATCATTAGCCGGTTTTGACATCGAATCATTTAACGTATCACATGATGCCATTGACCCACAATTTTATATTTTCCATAATAATTATAAGAAATTTACCATTTTGACAGATACTGGTTACGTTTCAGACCGCATGAAAGGCATGATTCAAGGCAGTGATGCGTTCGTCTTCGAAAGTAATCATGATGTCGATATGTTACGCATGTGCGGCTATCCTTGGAAGACCAAACAACGTATCCTAAGCGATATGGGCCATGTTTCAAATGAAGATGCAGGCCATGCCATGACAGATGTCATTACAGGCAGTACAAAACGCATTTATCTGTCTCACTTATCACAAGACAACAATATGAAAGACCTCGCACGTATGAGCGTCGGACAAGTACTCAACGAAAATGACATTGACACAGAAAAAGAAGTACTGCTTTGTGATACCGACAAAGCCAACGCAACACCTATATATACGTTATAGAAGCCCTTGCTCCTTCATGGAAGGAGTTTAGGGCTTCTTTATGCATTAGCGTAAGCTAATATGATCCACATAAGGAGCGGGAGAGAGATTGATATCTCGCAATGATGGGTAGCTTTATATATATAGAGAGAAACCAGTCAATTACTGCGCATTGACAGATGCACCATCATAGCGGATAAATTTGAGCATTAAAGAAATTATTGCATAAGTATAAACCAACGTAATTATGCGTTATGTGGAAAATTATAGCGACTACTCAATGAACGAACCTATATCTCAGGATGAGGTATAGATTTTTTTTTGCTAACTTTGATTATAAATAATCCATGATTATACAACCCTATGTCTTAACTTAGGTGAAATATACAGTTACCGAATAAATATAAATAGTGGATAACTTGGCTAGTAATAAGGATTAAACGCTAAGTTTATGAAGAAAAGGTTAAGTTTGTGAATAAGTATGTAAGACAACCGGCAACTTATCCACTATTTTGTCCAAAGTTATCCAGAGATGTGCACAATTAACATGGAAATACCCACATTATGCACAGAGTTATCCACAAATACACAGCATAGTTCTCTCTTTTTGTGAATAAAACGTAAAAGTTATTAAAAAGTCGTATACATTACTGTTATAATAAGAGGGAATAGTGTGAATAAGTGTATAACTTGTGGATAACTTTAACAATCTATACTTTTTCCAAAACTCGGAGGATAAATATGAAGATTACAATACTCACAGTAGGCAAATTAAAAGAGAAATACTGGAAGCAAGCCATTGCAGAATACGAAAAACGTTTAGGCGCGTATTCAAAAATAGAAATTGTCGAAGTGCCTGATGAAAAAGCACCTGAAAACATGAGCGATAAAGAAGTTGAACAAGTGAAAGAAAAAGAAGGTCAACGTCTATTAGCAAAAGTAAAACCACAATCCACAGTCATTACGTTAGAAATCAAAGGCAATATGCTAACGTCCGAAGGCTTAGCAAAAGAAATTGAAAGCCGCATGACTCGTGGCCAAAGCGACTTCACCTTTATTATTGGCGGATCTAACGGTCTGCATAAAGACGTACTAAATCGCAGCGACTATGCCCTTTCTTTCAGTAAGATGACCTTCCCACATCAAATGATGCGCGTCATTTTAATTGAGCAAGTCTACCGTGCGTTTAAGATTATGCGGGGAGAAGCATATCACAAGTGATGCGGTTTTTTTAGTCTCTTTACGTATGAGGTTTATGAGAATTGCCGTTATGTTTTTGCGAGAGTTATCAATCTTTTTGATAGTAAGAAAGTACATAGAAACTAAAAGAATATTTTTATCTACAATAACATTTATAATTTATTCTGTTATTGTATGTTTATTTTAATCATTAGTATCATTGCTGAGATGTTACTTGATATTCTATGTCTATTTTTTAGGAAATTCTATACTATTAAAATTATGGTATTTTATACGCAATAAAGGACTAATCTATTTTATACAGATTAGTCCTTTATTGTAGTCTTTAAAAACTAGTTACTCATTAATATTTTTTAGTACAATTTCAGCAACCTCACTTACTATTTTGTCATTAGGTTTACCATACTTTCTATCTTTATTTGTAAATATCACCAAAATTATAGGTTTATCTTGTCCATCTGGATAAACAAACGCAACATCGTTTCTTGAACCGTATGTTAGTGCTTGACCACTCTTATCCATAACTTTAAAGTTTGAAGGTGCACCATCCTTAATTAATGTATCGCCACTTTTATTTTTGAACATTAGATTAAGTAAGAAATCTTTGTTTGCTTTGCTAAGATCTCCATCAGCTATAAGTTTCTTTAAAGTTTTACCATAGGCTAATGGAGTACTTGTATCTCGTTTATCCTTTGGTGAATAAAAATTTAAGTCTGGTTCTTTTCTAGATGGATGTGTCGTTGTATCGCCTAAATCTATCAGTTTCGTTTTTACTTGCCCATATCCTCCCAATTCATCGATAATTTTATTATTAGCCGTGTTATCGCTAAATAACATGGTAGCTTCTATAAGCTTTTTTAAAGTTATCTCTTTGCCAATATATTTTTCTAACACTGGTGAATATGGAACAATATCATCTTTATTAATGTGAATTTTTTTATCTAATTTGTTGTAAGGTGTTTGTTCAAGCAGCATTGCGCTACTTATAGTTTTTAATGTGGAAGCATAAGCAAAACGCTTATTTTCATTAAATGATAATTCTTTACCATTTTGAGTATTAAGAGCATACATACCTACGTTAGCACCATATTTTTTTTCGATCTTTTCAATGTCGTTATTAGTTGAATTCTTACTATTACAAGCACTTAATATCAACGCTAACACGACTAAAATTATTAATTTTTTCAATTTTATTCCTCCTGTATATTACAAATGTAATCTTTGTGAAAACAATTCCCCACTATTATTTTTAATTAATACCAAGTCAAAAGAAGTATTCGAATTACTGATCTATATCAAATTGAGTTTTTCCATTATCATACAAATCATCATAAACTTTTCCAGATATAGTAGCATTATAGCTGGCCATCCCTTTATTTTGAACGTCTTTAACATTAATCGCCATTAACATATTAGGATTATTTTTATTATATGAAACAAACCAACCTATTTGTCTTCCAGTTTCCCCTTGGTTCATTTTTAATTCTGCTGTGCCAGATTTACCTATAATTCGAGCATAATTTTTGTATATATCATCCCTATGTGTTTTATTAACTACACGTTCCATACCATTAGTTAATATGTCTATGTCTTTTTTAGATATAATATCTTTTTTCCATATTTGAGATTTTGTTTTACGTAAAACATGAGGGTTTTGTATATTTCCGTTATTTTCTAAAGCACTGTATATTGATAAAATTTGTATAGGATTTACTAGTATCTCGCCTTGGCCATATCCTGAATCTGCTAATAATATTTCATTGTTTAGATTACTATTTGAGATTTGTGCTTTATAAAAGGGATAATCACTCGGGATATTTTCACCGATTCCTAAATCTTGCATACCTTGCTCAAATTTTTTAGCTCCTAATGCTAATGCAATGCGGGCAAAAAATATGTTGTCTGATGATTCTATTGCTTGCTTTAAATCGATATTACTGTCTACTACTTTAAATCTTGTGATATTATAATCCCCCCATGATGCATCTTTTTGCCAACCCTTACCATAAATATCAAAATTAGTATTTTCGTCTAGTTTATTTTCTTTTAAGGCTATAATAGATGTTAATATTTTTTGGGTTGAACCTGGTGATGTAGTGATTTGAAATTTGTTGATCAAAGGCTCTTTTTTATTGTTAGTTAATTTACGGTAGTCATTATTGCTTAGTCCATTCATGAATGGATAAACATCATACGATGGGGTACTTACCAAAGCTAAAATTTCTCCAGTTTTTGGTTGTAATGCTGTACCAGATCCATCGTCATTTTTCATATGTTTATAAATACTTTCTTGTACTCTAGCATCTATAGTTAAATGAAGATCTTTTCCGTTTTCAGCCTTTTTCTTCAATAATGTGTCTAAAGGTTTATTGTCATAAGTATTTGCAATGGATACCTTAAAACCATCAGTGTTTTGCAATTGTTTATCATAGAGGCGTTCTAAGCCTTTTTTTCCAATAACAGTATTTTTGCTATAGTTTCTAAATTGCTTACTTTTTAACTCGTCAGAATTAATTGGACCCACATAACCTAAAAGGTGTACTGTTGCTTCGTTCAATGGATAAACACGGCTTTTTATAGTGTTTATTTGTAAATTGTATGATTTAATTAATTTGTCTATATATTCATCTTGTTTATTTATCTTTTTAATTGGTACAAATGAATCTGGCTGAACCCATTTTTGATTAACTTTATTGGTTATAGCTTTTGTATCAATTTGTAAGTCACGAGCAATATCATCATATTTTTCTTTGGGTGTTTTGTTAGGGACAATACCGATTTCATATGTATTTCCAGTTTTAGCTAATTCTATACCATTTCTATCTTTTATTTTGCCTCGCTCTGATTTTAATGTTTCTATATTAATTTTCTGTCCATTTTTCAAACCAGGTACTATTACGTCTGGTCTCCAATCTAATTTCCAATGCTTATCTTCATAAATAAAGTTTAATTGTGTATTACGTCGTATAGTTCCATATTTTGTATATATGTTATATTTAACATCAACTTGCTTTTTATCTTTTCCAGTTTTTTTAATTTCATGATTAGTAATTTTTAAGTTATTGACACTTAAATCTTTGTAAATTTTTTTATTCCTATCTACAATTTCTTCTTCTCCATATGCCAGTTTAGATTTTTCTGAACTATTTTTATATACTTCGTTATAGTTTCTTTTTTCAATAGAACTAATTGTTTTCTCAATATCGTCATCTTTGAATAACCAAGTTATTATAATCATAATTAGTAAAAGAACTAGCACACTAATATAAATTTTTTTCATCTCTTCCTCCTTTGGTACTACAAATGTAATCCAATAATATTACATTTGTAGTCTGTTTGTCAAAATAATGATATAATAGTTAAGAAGTGAGGTGTGAACATTGCTACAACAATTCTTGATAATGAGTATAATTAGTTCAATTATGACTTTGTTATTAATTATGATTGTCCGTATTATATGTATTAAGTATTTTAAGGCTCAGTTAAATCATAAAGTTTGGTTACTAGTTGTTCTTTCAATATTTTTACCTTTAATACCGATAAATAATTTATTGCAACTTAACATTCCAGGTATACTTTCATCTGATATGATTTCACATTCATCTAAGTCTATAAATCATAATTTATCAAATGAAAATACTAATTTAACAAAAGATTTAGCTTTGGATATCCAGCATCATGAAATGCCGTTTATCCTAATTATTTTACTAGTAGTTTGGTTTATTGGATTAATATTTTTTAGCTTTAAATTTATTTCTGCTATTAAGCAAATTGCCTTTATAAAAGACTTGTCTATTAGATCTCCAATATTAGATAACCAATTAAAAAAATGTATAAATGATTTAAACATCAAAGAAAAATCTATTGCAATTATTCATGTAGATGAAGTAGAGAATCCAATGGTCTTTTGGCTAGGAAAGTACTATATTGTTTTGCCTACAAATATAATGGATATGATGGAAGAAGAAGAAATTGATTATATAATTAGCCATGAACTCATTCATATTAAGAATAAGGATTTATGGGGCAATTATATATTCACAATTTTCACTAGTATAGTATGGTTCAATCCAGCATTACATTTAGCAAAAAAATTATTTAATATTGATTGTGAAATTTCATGTGATAATCAAGTTCTTACAAGATTAAGTCAATCAAATCACACAAGCTATGGTAAGGCAATTTTGAAATGTTGGGCTATACAGAAAGAATCAGTTAATAATTTTGCAGCAAAATATTTATTAGGCACACAATCTAATTTAAAGAGTCGTATTGTGAATGTTTCAAAATTTAAAAATACTCGAAATCGTAAATGGAAATTCTTACCCTATGTGGTTTTATCTGTATTGATTTTACTGCAAGGGTTGATGGTTTCTGCTCATTCTGACAAGAATGAATATACGGATGATATCAAATACACAAACTTGAAAGGATTAGGTTCTCATTTCTCAGGTTTTAAGGGTAGCTTTGTATTATATGATAATCAGAAAAAAGAGTACTTCTTATATAACGAAAAAGAAAGTAGAAAAAGATACACACCTGATTCTACATATAAACCATATTTAGCATTAATTGGATTTGATAAAAATGTTATGTCATTGAATAATACTGAACAAAAATGGAATGGCAAAGAAAATGTTTTTAAAGAATGGAATCAAAATCAAAATTTAAGTTCAGCAATGAGGTATTCTGTGAATTGGTATTTTGAGAATATAGATAGAAGTATAAAAAATAAAGATCTTAAAAATTATATAAGTGAATTACATTATGGTAATGAAAACATATCAGGAAGTAAAAATTATTGGAATGAGTCCTCTTTAAAAATTTCTGCAATAGAACAAGTTAAGTTGTTAATGAAGATGGATAATCAACAACTTAAATTTGATGAAAATTATATCAACGCTGTAAAAGATAGTATTACGCTAAAAAAAGCTAACCAATATAGATATCTAGGTAAAACTGGAACAGGTATTATAAACGGCAAGGAAACGAATGGATGGTTTATTGGAACAATTGAGAAAAACGGAAAATCTTACTACTTTGCCACACACTTAGACAGTAAGAATAATGCCAGTGGTAAGAAAGCGAAACATATTTCTGAAAAAATTCTTGAAGAAATGGAGTTAATGCAATGACACATGAAGGCTATGATATATCAGCGTCAGAATGGGAAATAATGAATACGATTTGGAATAAAAAATTAATAAGTGCTAATGACGTTATAGAAATAGTACAAAAGCACAAGGAATGGAGTCCAAAAACAATAAGAACACTAATCAACCGTCTTTACAAAAAGAAATTCATAGATAGAACAAGTCGAAATAAAATTTTTGAATATTTCCCAATAGTAGAGGAAAAAGATATGAAGTACAAAACGTCTAAAGTGTTTTTGGATAAAGTGTATGAAGGTGGATTAAATTCATTAGTCTTAAATTTTGTTGAAAATGAAGAATTGTCCGAAGATGATATTGAAGAATTGAAAAATATATTAAATAATAAATATTAAATGAAGATATTTTAAAAGAGCACCCTTATCTGAAAATTAGGGATGCTCTTTTTGGTGTTAGTAGCCATCTTAATCATCCTTTATTCCAAAACGGATGTAAGAATGCTAAATATATAATTGAAAATAGTATAAATGCTAAAATTAAAATTACTATAAATGAAAATCCACCGGATGCTAAGCCAACTTGTATAGCTAAAAACACACAAAATAATTGTATTAATATTAATATAATACCTTTTGTTAATGTCATTTTAATCACTCTCCAAACATTTTTTCATATCTGTCATCTAGTCTATCTTGTAAGCCATTAAGCTCTTTATTAGACATGCCATCTTGACCTGTAAAAATACTTAGTGTCATACTTCCATACATTATAGGTACCCAAAAGATTAACATAAGTAGAAAGGAAGCAATCATGGTTGGTAATCTTTTACCATTTTTAATACCATAGAAGAATTGCTTTAATTTACTTCGAGAGGCATCTTTCATATCATTATCTTTAATATACTTTTGAGAATCTTTTAATTTTTTATTTAGTTTTTCTTTATAATTACTCATTTCATCTCTCCTAATAATTTAATTAACCTTACTAATATCGGGGGTAATGTCGTATTCATACACTTTGTCTTTTAGAAGTTTCTTGTCACGAATCTGTAATTTATAGGACTTAGGATTACCTTTTATCTTATAAATAATGTCTAAGGATACTGTCATTCTTGGACTAAAGGATGTGCTTTCGATGTATCCTTTATCATTCGCAAACTCTACCATTTTAGCTTCTTTACCATCAGTAATTAGTTTGAATGTTTCATTTGGCTTAAGTGGATTATCTTTATTTTTTAAATTTTCAATGCGCATATGAACACGAACTTTGTTTTTGTATTCGGTCGGATAGTCATTATATGAATATTTTATGGATGAAATAGATTACTACGATTCTGATTTTGATTGTTTACGTTCGTTACTTTATTTAGAACTTGATTTTTCATTTGTACTTTATAATGAATTATTGCGACTTACTCATGAATTGAAAAAATTAGCGAAAGATATTAGTAATCAGAAGTTGGAAACAATATTAGGAGAAGTAGGTATGGAATTATCGAACGTTGAATTTCCATGGATTAGATTAAAAATATTGAGAGCAAGTATTGATAATATAAGTAAGTATAAAGACATTAAGTTATTTGTATTAGATGTTAATTATGTAATAAATGCGACTATGAATGAAATAGAAAAGTGGGTAAATGAAGCTATTTTAGAAGAAGAGATTTCTCAATGTGTATTAGAGGACGAAAATCGAATACCGTATTTAGACTCTATAAATGAAAATAGATATAGGAAAGACTCGCTTTTTTCATATTATAATTTATTAAGAAGTGAGCTAAGGTTAAGGTGGTTGAAAGGTCGCGACTTTAATGATCAAGATAGAAATAGGTTTAATAGAGCTATCAAATATAAGCCTTTGAATCTTATAGGATATAATTAATTAGAGGTGATATAACTATGATAACTGAAGAGATGCTTAAAACAATTGCAAATGTATTTAGCGGGGACGATGAAAATAGCATTTATGAGTATAAAACAGGTTCAGATTTAGTGCGTTTTTTTAATCAGTACTTTAATAGAAAGGACACATACAAAAACCCTTTTCCATCAAGGTGGAGGTATGTTGTTGATATATTACAGCAGTTGTTACAGACAAAAAAATTAGATGAATTCTTTACTGTTATTTTAAGTATTCGTTATATCCAAACAGAATTACACCTTAGTGAAGTAGAGGCAGTGCAAAAATCTAATGATGCTTTGTTGTACTTTAATGAATTGTTACAATATGACGGTTATTATTTAGTATATAAGGATGATAAATTTATACTAATGGAAAGGGATAAGGATTTAACATATTTAACAAGTGGCGGCTACGCTGATATTTATCTACAGAAATCAACTGGTCTTATCATAAAAAAGTTAAGAAGTGAGTATTATAGTGATAAATCAATATGTAGTAGGTTTAAAAGAGAGTTTGATATTACAAAGTCCTTATCATCAATGGAGTTAATTATTGATGTATACGAGTTTGATAATAGTCGTCTATCATATTCAATGGAAAAAGCCGATATGACATTAGAGCATTATATTAATAATTATGAAGTAGATTTAGAAATTAAAATTAAAATAATTAGACTAATACTTTATACAATTTCTAATGTACATGAAAAAGGTATAATTCATAGAGATTTAAGCCCTACAAATATATTTTTCACTAATGGGAATATAAAGGTTGCAGACTTTGGCTTAGGTAAAGATTTAAATGTTTTGTATTCCAAGCAGACGCTAAATACTAATGCAGTGGGTCAATTATTTTATTGTGCACCAGAACAATTACTTGGCCTCAAAGATAGTAGTAAGAGAAGTGATGTTTTTTCTTTGGGAAGAATTATTAATTTTATTATGACTAAAAGCCCTAACAAAATTTCACATATTTTTAGAACTGTGAGTGAAAAGTCTACACACGAGAGTTCAGAATATCGACATGAAAATGCTCAAGATTTATTAAATCATTTTGAAAAGGTATTAAAATATCATAATGATAAAAATAAAAATTCAGAAATTAAGAATAAGATTGGTCAAGGTATTTTTGACGATGAAATAGAAATTTATTATGCATCTCTTTCTGAAAATGAAATTTGCCAGATAGTATTATCATCGAATTTTAAGGTTAGGCATTCAATAATAGCCTTCATGAAGAAGAAAGAGAGTTATTCAGAAGGAGTAATACAAAATATTAATAATGAGTATAAAACTACATGTAAACAGTTTGAAGACTATGATCCATTCTCAGATTTTATGGATGAAATCTTGAAGGATAGATTTTCATTTAGAGTAAAAGAAATTGCAGCGATTATTCTCAATGAGATAGCATATTCTGTTAACAGATATCATGCTCAAAGATTAATTAAAGATATTATATCTATTGGAATTGAACCAATAATCGAGGATATTTTAAAAGGAGATAAATAATGGACAATATCTTTTTAGAAAACCTAAAAGAGATTTTAGAACCATATGATGATATAGAATCAAGTAAAGATGGTTTTGTGTTTGGTGGATATATAGATTGGCCTAGTTTAGATGATTACGAAGATTTCCAAGTTGAAGAAGTAATGAGTTTATTAGGGATAGACATACCATTTGGGAGTTCTATAAATCCGTTTGAATTTTATGAAATTTTAAAGATTATACAAAATAGTGAAGAAGAATTATACGAAGCTATTTGTGATGAAGCAATTATTATAAAGGAAGATGAAGAAGTTAGTACAGAGGATTTTATAAATTCAATTATGGATTATGAGGTTCAAATCCCTACAGTGGATAGGTTGAAGAGTTCAATAACAGAATTATTTGAAAAGTACGGAATTCCTCAAGGTCTACATTACGAGTATGATGAAGGAATGGCAGAATCATCTAAATACTGGCCACTAGAAATGGATGAAGATCTTTATTTTATTAAACAAATAAATTTTAATGAGTATAAAAATGAAATAGATAAAATTAAATCTAAAATTTTAAATGAAGAGGACGAGTTAGTAAAAAAATCATTGATGTTAACAATATTTGTTTTATCGGAGAGCTATGTTAGTTCATTAATTGTTTCTAATTTACCTGAAAGGGATGAAAATTTAATAGATAAAGCGTATGAAAAAATTATTCAACAGTATATAAGTGGAAATATACGTACAAGAAAAGGTAGAAAAGGACTAGTAAAAAAATTTTACAATACAGATATACCAGAAATGCCTCATACTAAATTGAGAGATGCCCTTGCTCACGAAATAAATAAAGTTGATTTAAAAAACAATCGTTTTAAATATGATAATAGTAGAGGTAATAGAAATGAAAATATTATAGAAGTTAGTATTGATGAAATAATTAATGAGTTAGAACAATGGTTTTTAAATTTAGAATTTCCGTAAAAACCTCATCATCAACCGATACGCAGAAGCGTATCACAAATAAAACTAAAAAATAGATTGTATGTAATTTATTTTTTATAAAAGGAGCAGATTTGATGTTAAATAAATTAGGAAATGTTAGTTATAAATCTTTTGATAATGAAAAATTAACATTGTTGATTCTTTAATTATTATGCTACTAAAGTTATAATTTTTATGGGTATATACTTTTTTGGAATTTAAGTAATATACAACTATTTAGTGTGTTATCATTTACTTCGGGGTGACAGAATGGAGAGAATAAGGGTAGCAGATTCCTTAAGAGGATTCAGTTTATTAGGGATTTTTTTAGCAAATTTACTTATTTTTCAATACGGACTTTCGGGTAAATCGTATATAGAATATTATCATTTAAGTACATTTAATTTAGGTATCTTTCATTTTATAAAAATATTTATTGAAAGTAGCTTTATGCCTATCTTTGCACTACTATTTGGCTTTTCATTAGATAAGTTATACCAATCTATGAAAAATAAAGATATTAAGCGACCAAGAATTAAACTTTTTAGACGAGCAGTATTTATATTAACTATCGGTATTTTACATGCTGCTTTCATTTGGGAGGGAGATATATTAAGTGGTTACGCTATTTCAATGTTACTTGTATTACCATTTATATCATTAAATAAAGGTTTCTTTAAATGGGTTACAATTATAGCGATATTATTATTTGTTGCATTATTGTCAACGACCTTCTTTGATAACAGTGAATTGCCAGAAAATAAACACAAACAAGAAAATTATGTTGAAAAAGTGAAAGACATTTACCAAAATGGAAGTTATAACGAAATAAACAATGCTGCTGGGGAGCTTAAGGATCCGTTTTTCAAACAATTAAAAGGTATGTTTGGTGAATCGATTGGTTTTATATTTTTAGCAGTGTTTATAATGGAAGCGACTTTCTTTGGAATAGGCATTTTTCTTTCCAAAAGTAAATGGTTTGAAAAAGATGCTAAAGACTTTTGGTCGTCTGAATTATTTATTTATTTAATACCAATTTCTCTTATCTTAAAATCATCATATTTATGGATAGAAGATAAAGGTCTAGCAGAAAATTTAACTTATATATTTGGATTTCTACTTGCAATGGGATATGTTGCATTATTTAAGTATTTATATCAAAAGTTTGATAATCATCTGATTTTTAGAGGACTTGAAAGTTTAGGGAGAATGTCATTAACGTTTTATATATTGCAAAGTGTAATAGGTGTGAGTATTTTCTATAGCTTTGGTTTAGGCTATTTTGGTACAGATACATTATCCTTTAGTTTCATTACATTTATAACATTGTATTTTATTCAAGTGATGATTGCGTTTTGGTATCAAAAACACTTTAGATACGGGCCGCTTGAGTATATATTAAGAGTATTTACATATTTGAAATTTAAACCATGAAATCATTAATAAATATAGTAAAAATGTTAAGTTAAGTAGAAAACTGATTTAATCAGTGTTACACATTAATATGATATATTCTCTAGGTTTTTAGTATCACATTTTTCCTTTAAAGAGGTGCTTCCTATGGCTAAATTAGATAATGTACTTGCGATTCTATGGATGCTTAGTTCAGATAAGAAAGTTACTGCCAGGGAAATTTCAGACAAGCTAGAAATGAATATCAGAACTGTGTATCGCTATATGGATACACTTTCAAAAAGTGGCGTGCCCATCATTTCAGATACTGGACATAATGGTGGATATACATTGTTAAATGATTTTATAGAAGCGCCCCTGTTTTTTAATTCTGAGGAACAAATAGCTCTATGTCATGCAGCAAATTTTGCAGAAGAAGCGGGTTATTATGGTGGAAATTCGTTAAATAGTGCTATTAGAAAGTTAAGAAACCATTCGAACATGGATCAAGAAAGTGAAATAGAGAAACATACGTCTAGTCTTGAAGTAATTAAGCAAAATAACATATATCCTTCATATAGCCATTTAGAAGCATTAGAATGTTGCATAGTTAATAGAAATTCTGTCATTATTTCATATTGGAAAAGAAGCGATGACACATCAAATGACAGGCAGGTGGATCCGTACAGAATTATTTACTGGAAAAACAAATGGTATTTAGTCGCATATTGCCATCTTAGAGATGATGTTCGAACATTTAGAGTGGATAGAATAGAAAGTCTCACATTAACTGATGAAACGTTTGAACAGCTTGAAGACTTCTCAGTAGACAGCTATTTCATGGTTAATTTATTACCAATTATGGAAAATGAGATCATTTTCTCATTTAGGAATATGTCAGAAATAGGCGTAGTTATCACATTTTTGTGATTTTAACGAAAAAACAAAATAGGAATAAACTGAACTAAATTGACGCGTAAAACAACCCACCTATTTAGGTGAGCTAAACTTTTCTTAAATTAATAAATCAAACACTTAATTTTCATCTTGTTTATGTTCTTGCTCTTTCTCTTTCTTTATTTGTGACACCGTTTTTGTATTTTTTACAAATTTACCATCTAATTCATCTGAATAAGCTATGTTTGCATTAAATTGAAAATTTTCGGTAGATCTTATACCAACACTAAATGACAATTTCTTATCATTGTTAATATAACCGCTTATATCATACCCATCCATTGGATTTTTTTAATTTCTGTAAATTCAATGGTTTTATAATCTTTCACATTATGTTTCATATAAAGGGTGATTCTTTCTTTTTGTTCGTTATAATACTTTTCCTCTGCTTCTTTTTTATTGTCATACTGAATTTTAAAGTATATACCGAAAACTATAATCGTAATTACTAATAATGCTATTAATGTATATTTAATTTTCATCTTTTTTATTTTTTTCTTCTTTTTTTATTTCAGATACAGATTTCAAGTCTACCTTCTCAAGTTCACTTAGTCCTTCACTCCAACCAATTGTTCCTTCAAATTGATAATCATCGTCATGATATGCTGTAGCTGTAAAGTTTTTGTTCTTATCATCATTTACATAGCCTTTAAAAACAAAATTTCCCATTTGATTTCTTTTATGTTCAGTGAATTTAATACCTCTAAAATCTTTCATATTATATTTTAAAAATAAGGTTATTTTTTTTTCTTGTTCATCATAATATTTTGCTTCTGACTCTTTCTTTTCATCATATTCCATTTTTAAATAGACGCCTCCAACTATTAATATTATACTTATAAATATAATTAATGTGCACAATACTTTTTTATTCAAAAAATCATTCCTTCGAGGTGATATTATGGAAAAATTACAAAATAGTGATAATACATATTATAAACTATCAGATAGAGTTTATGATAGCCCTATTAACGAAAAAACATTTTCGGTAAATTTCAAAAGTAATTCAAAACAAAATTTCAAAGTTCAAGCCTCACGTGTAGACAAAGGGAATGGTTTTCAAGCTATGGCCGTTTCGCCGATTGGGAAAGATGGTAAGGTGGATAATGATACCGTTTATTTTGCTTATGCGGGCACAAATCCTAAAGAACCTGCTGATTTAGGTACTGATGTTCAATTGGGATTATCTGGAATTTCGAATAAACAAGTTGAAACCAATCCTAAAAAAGTTTAACATCATGGGCAGTATAGTGACTTATCTGTTAAAGAAATCCCCGGAAAATTTCCTGAAAATACTGCGAAAAATTCACAATTTGATGAAGCGAATGCCTGGACAAAAGCTGTATTAGAAAAAGGGAACTATAAGAACGTTTATGGTAGCGGTCATAGTTTGGGTGGAACGATTGCTGCAGTAATGGCCGTCATGCATAACTTTGATCAAACACGTACTTTTTCAGCGCCAAATGGTTATAGTATATTACCAGATGAAATCAAAAATGATTACAATGCTGAAAAATATGACAAGAAAATCATCGATTACACTCACACTTCTGATGCGATTGGCATGTCCCGCCTTGCATCTAAAACGATTGGACTAGATATCTTTGTTGAAGATGTTGAGCGTACTGATCCCTTTGATTCGTTTAATCCAGCTCATGCACATGGCTTAAGCCTTTTTGGTTTTAGTGGGGGCAGCGTAAAAATAAAAGTCGATTCAAAAGAAGCTGAAAAGATTGCTGAAAGACTTAGAGCTAAGATAACTGTAATTGATGCTGTAATTTCAAATCTTGAAAGATATATGGAAAGCTCAAAACGTAAAGCAAGACAAATTGAAGATAAATATGTTGAACAAGTATCAAGTGGTGGTTATAAGTATATTCACCCTTCAGATATTGAGAATTATATGGATGAGTTAACTAAATCTGGTCATTATGATTTCTTTGATCAGATAAATTCGAAACCACAATCAGTACACTACATAGTCATAAGAAGCAACTCGAAACATTCGCTGAAAAAATCGTTGTAGCCGGTCGAAAAATGGAAAGTCGCGACAAAGAATTAAGCGAAATGTATCACATGTTCAAGGAGTGAGGAAATTGGATATCGTAGAAGGTGGCAAGAAACTAATAGAAGAAACTGCAAAAAGAGGTAAAGAACTTGCAGAATTACAAATGCTTAAACATAATATGAAAGATGAATTAAAAAATATGATTGAGAATGAAAAAGAACTAATCAATGAATGTCCAGAAGAAATAGACGGCTTAGTTAAAGAGATTTTCAATCTAAAAGGCACACTCATATATGGTTTCGAAGGTAAAACTGGTGATGCGATGGTGGAAACAACTGCTAATTATCATTCTAAAGTTCTCGATGATTCCGAAAATGTAAAAGAATGTGTCGACAGCTGTAAGTTATACTCATGGTAATGGCGTTATACCTATAATATTAGGTATAGCGCTTTTTATACCATCTTTTATATTAATTGAAGTAAGTGAAATATCAATTTAACATTTATAAAACCGCATTACTCCCCGATAAGCAGAAGCGTATCATAAATGATGCGGTTTTTTAAGGACAATTATAAAGCGCAAAACTAAAATAAAGTTATATCTTAAATGGATTAAATATATATTGTTTGGTAATATAAAAGAGTAATATGTAAAGTGTTTAAGATTTTGATTTATATAGTGTTTACAAATTTACTATAAATAGAGAGATGTGAAAATATGAAACATTCAAAAAAAATAGTTTTGTTTGCAAGTAAATCGAAATACAAGGACATCAAAAGGAAATTATATAATTAATAAAATATCTACGGATAGTAAAGGGGTTAGTCAAAATACTCAAAAAAATGCCCTATAAAAATGGAAAATAATAAAATCATTCCAACTGAAAGAATTGAAAATTTTAATGTGAAGAAGGAAATAGAAGAATTCAAGTTTTTTCTCAATATGCAAATTTCAACTCTTTAAAAGATTATAAAAATGGAAATATAGCAACCAATCCAAAAGTTCCTAGCTATTCAGCAGAGTATGATTTAGAAAATAGTGATTATAATGTAAAACAATTAAGAAAGAGATACGATATTCCTACCCAACAACCACCTAAATTATTGTTAAAAGGTACAGGTGACTTAAAAGGTTCTTCTATTGGGTCTAAAGATATTGAATTTACTTTTATCGAAAAACCTAAAGAGAACATATATTTTTCTGACAGTTTAGACTATAAACCAAGTGAGGGCCATTAAATATGAGTTCAAAGTGCACACGAAATAAAGATAAGAAATGCTATTATTTCCAAAACATCAAAATTAATATATATAATAAATTGAATAACCAACTTTACGAAAAATAGAACGATTTAATGTAATCACAGCTTTTTAAAATAGAGACAAGCAGGTGAATCTTATGGAGTTTTTATCGATGCATCCCATTATGAGTTTATTAATAATAGCTGGAATTATTTGGGCAGTTATTGAATGTATAGTGATGAGTATTCTAAAAAGCAATCAATCAATTAATAAATTTGTTTTAAAGGTTAATAAAGTGAGTGAAAAATTTAAATATGCTATTTCTATTATGTTTTTCATATTTGCTACGGTTGGTTTAGATCAGATTATTAGTTATTATTTATTAGCTAGTGGGCTTTTTTGGATTATCATATTCACTGTGGGCATTGCAGGATTGATACTTTTCATTCCACATGCTCTGTGTTTACTACCACTATTTACACATAAAAAGAAATGGCATGTGTTTAAAATATACATTTTCTGTATTATGATTAGTTTATCAATTTGGTGGGGACTAGGTTTAATTATTGATCACAATACGAAAATTTATACAGATGAAGGTGGTGTGGGCTACTATCACGGTAGTTTGATAAAAAAACAAGCAGGTGGTATTGCTTATATAGTATTATCAGCACTTTCAATAATGTTAATTGTTATGAAGAAAGTTGCGAATAAAAATAGTGATAATGCTGAAACAGCAGTTAATACAATTGAGGAATAATAGTTTGAGCGCTCATTCATGGGTGCTCTTTTTTTATTCGTTTTGTAATTTATAATTAAAGAGATAAACAATTTTAAGGTATTGAATTAAAAGTAGTGCATGGTTTGAATATTAACGTAGTATGGTCAATTCGGTTACTAAACCAAGGTCATATAAAATGAGATTTTTTTAAAATACCAACAAATATCAGTAGATATGTATACTATCACAATTCTTGAAGCTATACATTCGATGATGAAGTATATTTTTATGTAAGCGAAATAACAAAAGATAGTTAGGAAAACCGCACGATAATGAAAAAGTATCTAAATATGAAGTTATTGATAATTATTTTCTTCAAAAATTCTAAGTTGTAACTATGTGCATACGCTATAAAGTAGAAACCACAACGTAACTTTGAATAAATTCTTTGTGATGTGTAAGACAAAGATACATCTAAATATTAAATGTATTAAATATATATTGTTTGGCAATATAAAGGGTAATAAGTAAAGTAATTAAGATTTTCATTTATATGGTGTTTAAAAATTTACGATAAATAGAGAGATGTGAAAATATGAAACATTTAGCTTTGTTTGTAATTTTGTTAGCTTTAACAATTTTTATTGGGGGATGTGGAATTATGACAAAAGAAGATAATAAAGAAGAAAAAATTAAAAAGAGTTTTGAGAAATCATTAAATATGTATCCAATCAAAAACCTTGAAGATCTGTATGATAAAGAAGGTTATAGAGATGAAGAATTTGAGAAAGGTGATAAAGGGACATGGACACTACAAAACTATATGACAGTGCGTAATAAAAATCAAAATCTTGAGACAAGAGGTATGGTACTTTTTTTAAATAGAAATAATAAAAAAGCAACAGGAAAATTTTATATTAATAAGTATGATGAAGATGAGAAACTTGAAAAAGAAACTTATCCTATCGAATTAAAAAATAATAAAATTGTTTTAAAGCAAAGTGTTTCTGACAAGAATTTAGAAAAAGAAATAGAGAATTTTAAGTTTTTTAGTCAGTATGCAAATTTTAAACATATAGAAAAATATAAAGATGGTAAAATTTCAAGTAATCCTAATGTACCTAGTTATGAAGCTAAATATCAATTAGAGAATAGTGATGATAACGTTAAAAAAATAAGAGATTTTTACAATATCCCGACAAAAAAGGCACCAACTTTAAAAATGAAATCAATAGGAGAATTAGATAACAATTCTATTGGATATAAAAAAATCGAATATATCTTTAGTCAAAATAAAGAAGAAAATATAATGTTCTCTGATTTTATAAAATTTGAGCCAAGTAAAGGAGAATAAAATGGTAACCAATTATCAAATAAATTCTAATAATATGACTGATGAAACAGAGAGAACGACAGCTATTTCAATGATAAGTTATGATATAGAAAATGCGAATGATAATGATTTGACTAAATCTGATGTAAATGATCAAATGGAAAATTTAAAAGAAACTAATCAATTCCCTTCAAATCTTGAGTATGTAGATAGCTATACTGACCCTAATACAGACACGACATCAACGGCTTTTTTAAATCAAGATACAGGAAAAGTGACTGTGGGAATGGCAGGGACAAATGTTCATATCGACCAATTAAAAAATACGGATATCCTTCCAATTTAATAAGGATAAGCAAAGACTGTAGTCGTACGAGGACCGTTACAAAACTCAGGCTATTTAATACTAAAAAACTAAATCATAAAATTGACACCAAAATAAATTCAACTATATTTTGGTGTTTTTTAGCATATCACTATCAAAGTAATTCGTATCATAAATGATGCATTTTTATAAATACTAATTATAATGCATAAAATAAAAAGTTATTTATAACTTAAATGGATTAAATATATATTGTTTGGTAATATAAAAGAGTAATAAGTAAAGTAATTAAGATTTTCGTTTATATAGTGTTTAAAAATTTACGATAAATAGAAAGATGTGAAAATATGAAACATTCAAGAAGGTTAACATTATTTGCAAGTTTCTTAATTTTAACGATTTTTATTGGGGGATGTGGAATTATGACAAAAGAAGATAATAAAGAAGAAAAAATTAAAAAGAGTTTTGAGAAAACATTAAGTATGTATCCAATCAAAAATCTTGAGGACTTATATGATAAAGAAGGTTATCGAGATGAAGAATTTGACAAAGATGACAAAGGAACTTGGACACTTAACTCTGAAATGGTCAATCAACCAAAAGGAAAGAATATGAAATCAAGAGGTATGGTTTTATATATGAATAGGAATAGTCGAACGACTAAAGGATACTTTTTTGTAAGTGAAACAATAGAAGATAGTAAGGGGAGACCACATGATACTGAAAAAAAATATCCGGTAAAAATGAAAAATAATGAAATAATTCCTATCGAAAAAATAAATGATGAAAAACTAAAAAATGAGATAGATAATTTTAAGTTCTTTTTACAATATGCAAATTTTAAAGATTTAAATAATTATAAAAATGAAGATATTTCATATAATCCCAATGTACCTAGCTATGCGGCAGAGTATGATTTAGACAATGGTGATTACAATGTAAAACAATTAAGAAAGAGATATGATATTCCAACCAAGCAGGCACCTAAATTATTGTTAAAAGGAACTGGTGATTTAAAAGGTTCATCGTTAGGTTATAAAGATTTAGAATTTACTTTTGTTCAAAACCAAGATGAGAATATTTATTTTACTGATAGCGTTAACTTTAACCCGAGCAAGGATGATTAAATATGAAGCAAAATGAATATCAAATAAAATCGAAAAATTTAACTAATTATTCAGAAGAAACTAGTTCAATTTCGAATATTAGTTATGAAATCGAAAATGCAAATAGTAATAACTTAAATAGTACAAAAATTAATAGACAAATCAGTAATTTAAAAAGAAATAATAAGTTCCCTACAAATCTTGAGTATGTCGATAGTTACATGGATCCTAATACAGGCACCACATCAACTGCTTTTTTAAATCAAGATACAGGAAAAGTGACTGTCGGAATGGCAGGGACAAATGTACATGGGGATCAATTAAAAAATACGCTTAACCCCTTTAATTTTATTAAGGATAAACAAGAGGCAATAGATGCAAGAGGCTCAATGCTAGATTTTGGTGCAGATGCAAACATTGGATTAAATACTGTTACGGATAAAGATGCGCATTTTAAAAACACACAACAATTTATCAAGGATATTAAAAAAGACTATGATATAGATACGATCACAGGTCACTCTTTGGGGGGCCGTGATGCGATTATCATAGGTGCTAGTAATGATATTGACAATGTGGTTGTTTATAATCCTGCGCCATTAACGGTTAAAGATATCAGAGGATTTATAAAGGGACCAGTATCTAGTCTTCCTGATAAAGAAAAAGATGCATATATAGAGTCATTTATTAAAAGTTATGATGGCAACATATTAAGAATTGTTTCTGATAAGGATGAATTAAATGGCATTATAAAAAAGACTGAATATGTATCTGCAGGAAATGAAATGGTAATTAAAAATGGTAAAGGGCATGCAATGCTCGGATTTTTAGGGAAACGCGAGCAAAGTGAAATCAAAGCAGTATTAGATAAGCCAAAGGGATATCAAGATGCCAACAATAAATCCTTTGTGGCTGCGAAAAAGCAGGCGTCAAATAAACTACAACAAATTGATACAGTGAAAGCGAATATGGTGCAAGCAAGTGGTGGTGCATTATCGTCATCTCAACAAAAATTATTAGAATTTTTGACAGCGCTTTCGATTGCTGAAAGTCTAAGTCAAATGGTAGAAGAAGAGATGCAACAGTTGCGAAAGATGTACGCTGATATGGAAAAGTTGTTTGAAAAAAATTGGGAAGACGCCCAGGAGTCTGGAAGGGCGATGGGAAAACATCTTTCTAATGGAGAAGTCTTAGACGCCCTTAATGCGGGAAGTGTTAATGAAAACAAATTAGTAACGATGCCACATAGTAAAATTTCTCATAAATTAACACAACTTACGAATGTATCATCACAATACGATACTTATGTTTCAAAAATTAAGACGAGTATCAATGAAATTATTGCGAAAGATCAATCGCTCGCAAGTCAAATTGGAGATTTAGCATGATGCTTTCTGAATATAAGCAACTTAATGAATTAGAAGATGTATATGACGCAGAAAAAAAGCAAGTAGATCAAGCATTACAAAAATTGAATGAACTAAGGCATCGAATACGAAGAGAAAATGAGCAGAGCTATGATTTGCTCATACATTTAAAAGAAAAAATGAATTACAGTAATGAAGCGAGTGGCAGAATGCTAAACAATATAGAAGAATACGAGCATGAAGTCAATCAACAACTTAGACAAAACGAGATAAAATTAGAAAATTACAAAGATGAACTAAGAAAAGAATATCTAAAGCAATCTGAGCAAATAGAGGATGGTGATTAAGTTATGTTAATGACAAACCCAGTCGCACTTGATGAATCAGCTGTAAGTGAACTGAAAAAAATGATGGAAAAAAAACGTATTACAAATGTCATTGCACCAGAACATAACAAGCGGCATCATGACCATGAAAACAAAATGAAAAACGAAGAAGAAATGCTTATTGAACAAACAATCAGTCATTGTAACACATTTAGAAGTGGGTTTAAAAAATCAGCTAAAGGGGATTGGGTTGACAGTGCAATGTCTGAATTGGATAAGATAGGAGAAAGTTTAAAGAGTATTGTGGATTAGAAAGTCAACTTTAACATTGTATCATGATTGTCTTTCACAGAAGTGTATAAAGGAATAAAAAAGGTTATTAATATAATTTATAATAAGATTAACCAACTCACTAGAAAATTAGTGGGAAACTTAGGATTATAGTTCGTAATTTAAGTTAGAGGTGTTCGGTAATTATATGTAATCGTGAAGGTCCAAACGGTGAAATCATAGAATTATTAGAACCAGTAAAATTTTGACTGCATTATTAAATAAAGTACGTATACAATGAAAATAAATATTTGTGGTTTCAAATTCAAGGGCTTCGATATAGCCTATTATTAAGTACAGATACCTCTCCTTTAATTATGGTGTAGGCGTTTATAATTATAAGCGGTATCTGTGCTCTTTTTTATCCCTAAAAGTAACAATTGAGGATATAAATCACCAACCGTTAATAGAGTACAGCCGTTATAAATTTATTTTATCAATATGCTTTATTTAGTCCTAGGGTCTATAACAAAGTTAAGCTAAAGGAGAGTAATAATGGCGGATAAAATAAGTGCACTAGTTATCTGCTTTTAGACAGCATATTGAAATGAAAATGGCATTTTACGTTGGTGTGCGTTGGCTAAAACCTCAAAGGGTTTAGATAACAATTAAAGTATGATAACTTTTGTAATGGGAAAAACAATTTCTTAATAAATCACTACTATTTGATGTATTGTAACACAACCGTATTACGAGCTAAGAATGGAGGAAATACAATATGAATCAATTGAAGCAATTTTTTATGAAGTTGATAGAACCACTTACACAGGTTGAATTTTATCAAGCGCTCTTAGTCAATATATTAATTATTTTGGCATATATTTTGATGGGTATTATTGTGATTACCATCGCGAAGAAATTAGTGACGAAATTCTTTAAAGTAAATGCAAAGAAAAAAACACATTATAAAATTAAGCGGAGTGAGACGTTATCTACACTTGTTCAAAATTTAATTAGTTATGTTGTATGGTTTATCGTGCTCACTTCAATTCTTTCACGCTTTGGGATAAGTGTATCAGCGATTTTAGCCGGAGCGGGTGTAGTCGGTCTAGCAGTCGGCTTTGGTGCACAAACAATTGTCAAAGATATCATAACTGGTTTCTTTATTATATTTGAAGGACAATTTGATGTGAGCGATTATGTGCAAATAAATGCTTCTGGTGTAACGATTGCAGAGGGGACAGTTAAAACGATTGGTTTAAGGTCTACACGTATACAATCAGATACAGGTGAAATATACACTTTACCCAATGGAACAATCAGTGAAATAGTCAATTATTCTGCAACAGATGTATCACCACTTGTGATGATACCCGTTTCTCCGTCAGAGGATTATGAAATGATTGAGAAAAAATTATTAGAGTTTTTACCAACACTCAAAGATAAATATGACTCATTTGTCGCAGCACCTGATTTATTAGGATTAGACAGCATCGATGGCAATCAAATGATTATTAAACTATTAGCGCATGTAAAGCCGGGTATGCATTTTCCGGGGCAAAGACTATTGCGTAAAGAAGTTCTAAACTATTTTAATGATGAAGGTATTGCTACACCAAAACCAACGCTGGCAAAATTTGAAGAACCACAAGTTGAATAATATTGAAATTATAAATAAAGAAAGCGTATCTACGTGTTAATTATACATGTAGATACGCTTTTATTTTTTAAACTATACAAGCATATTAGTTTATTTGGAATTTTATGAGATCAACAGCAGTTCATTAATGACTGAAACCATATCATCGTGAATAACTAATGGGTATTGTTGTCAAAGGTGTGGGGTCTCTGTTAATAATGATTAGGTTTTGGTCTTCAAAGTTTTCATTTTTAAAATGTTTACTTTTTAAGAAAGTATATCAGTTTATAATAGCCACTTTTTTTGGAATAAGACATTAAGGAATTTGGTTAAGTTAGTTTGTCGCTTTACGACTAAAGCTATTAGTTTGATTACTAACAAATTTTGATTTTTTAGGCACTGGAACGATATAGTTGCCATTCGGAATTTTAATAAGCAAATGAATGATTAATACAGATATGATAACAATAATAATAAATAAAACCCCGTACAATAATAAACTATCTCTATTATCAAAAATTGGTATTTTCATTACAAGCCATTTTACTAAAGGATGAACTAAATAAATTCCCATAGAGTAATTACCGATTAAAGTTAGTATTTGCATGATTGATTTACGCTTTGTAATAAGAAGATAAAAATAAATCAAAAATACTAAGAAAAACGGTGTATATAATAAAAACATCGGGTGGGATGAAGTTACAAAATGATTTAAATCAATAAATATTAAAAATGAGATAAAAATGGCTGTAATAGAAGGTAATAATAAAGTTTTATACTTTCTAATACCATTGTTTATCTCCTCATAATGTTTGGCAAAAATGATTCCTAAAATAAAATAAGAAATCCAATTGAGAATAAATGCTCTACTCATAAGAAAAGTACCTATAACTGGTATATCAATCGAGAGTTGTTCGTAGTTTAATTGCCAGAAAATAGTGAGTATTGTCGAAAGCACATAAGTAAGCAATAAGGGTACACCTTTTTTAATTTTTTGTAAGACTGGAAATAAAATATAAAACTGAAGAACGGTTAATATAAAATATAAATGGTAATTTCCAGTGCCATATAAATAATAGCCAATAAAGTTTTTATTACTATCCAGGGTTACTTCCACAACACCTAAGTAATATAAATAGACAGTAGTCCAAATTATGTATGGTATAAATATTTTGGTGAATCTTGATTTTACAAAATAGTTTAAATCAAAACCACGTTTTAAGACAGAATGTGTTAACAAAAAAGCACTAATAACTGCGAACACAGGCGTCCCGAGCCGACCAATTTGACTAAGGTATCCTGCAATGATGGTCATACTATAACTGTTTTCGTTATTTGTATATGAAACAGATAGATGGACACATACGATAAATAACGTTGCAATAGACCTAATAATAGGTATTTCTTCAATATACTTCAAAACGTACCCCCATAAAAAGATTATAATTACAAACCAATTTATTATAGCATAAAGATTATTTAATTTAGTAGTGAAAATGAAAATTATTTAATTAAATATAGTTAAATAATTATGTCTAAATATAAGATGTAAATTTAGGAGAAGTTGTAAAAGGCATTATTTAAAAATGAAAAATAATATGCTAAAAGGAGTAAGGTTGGTTACATTTTGAATTATAAAAACCGTAACGTTCTTGGTAGACGCGTTTAACAATTTTTAAAGCATTTAATATTCTTGGAAAACCTACATAAGTTAATAAATTCATAATAGTTTCTGAAATTTCTTGAGATGTTAAACCAACTGTTAATGATACATTAATGTTTAATTCAAACTGTGGTTTGGTGCCAAGTGTGACTAGTGCAGATATTGTACTAATTGCACGTTTCCTATAATCTTATTCCTATCTTGAATAAATATCTCCAAAAGCAAATTCGGTAACGTACTTACTTAAACCAGGCGCTACATCATCTAATCTTTTTCAATATTTTAATGTGTAATTGTATCATCTCGTAAAGCGATTTTAGATGTGTGATGTGTAATTATAGAAATAATTAAAGGATTGTGCTATCTTTTAGTTACAAAATATTGAAATTGTAACTAAAAAGGAGCGCTAATATGACTCGTTTTACTTTACCTAGTGAAAATAACTATATTTCTGTTGGAGATATAGATTTTGCATATAAAAAATTTGGGAAGAAAGAAGGCATTCCACTTGTTTTTCTAATACATTTTCGTGGAACAATGGAAAATTGGGATCCTGCAATGTTAGAACATATCGTAGGCGAACGTCCAGTTATTTTATTTGATAATACTGGTGTTGGTTATACAAATGGTGTGACACCAACAACAATTGAAGAAATGTCAGAAAACGAGTTTCAATTTATTACTGCATTAGGATATGAACAAGTAGATTTATTAGGGTTTTCAATTGGCGGTATGGTTGCACAAATGCTAACAATTCAACATCCTGAACTCATTCGTAAACTGATTGTTTCTGGAACATCTGCAGCTGGCGGTATATCACCTACACATCCTGCATTACAAGATGCAATGTATAGAGAAGATGGTAATCAAGAAGATGTAATAAATACATTCTTATTTTTATTCTATCCTAACACTGAAAATGGCAAAGCCTTAGGTATTGCCTCATTAAAACGCATCTTAAATCAAAAAACGATTGAAAGTACTTTACAAGTGCGTGATGCACAATTGGCAGCTATTGAAAAATGGTCAAGCAGTGATCATGAACACGCATTAAATCAGCTTAATCAATTACAGCAATCTACATTAGTAATTAATGGAGATAATGACATTATGGTACCTACAGAAAATAGCATTATTCTAAGTGAAAACATTCTTGATGCACAACTAATTATATATCCTGAAGCAGGTCATGGTCACTTACATCAACATCCAAAACGCTTTGCTCAGCATGTAAATCTATTCTTAAATGAATAAAAAATAAGCAATGATATTAATAATCATCGCTTATTCTATACATTGTACTTTATTAAATCCCAAGTCATTTCAAAGCGTAAGTGATAGTCTGGTAAGCTCCAAGTGTCTTTAAACATAGGGAGTGTAAATGTTGAAAATGCCGATAAAATTATTTCGGGTTTATATAAATTACTGTCATCATAATTCATTTTTTGTTGTATGCGTATAAAACAAGGTTTTAACACTTTTTGAAGGATAAATGGGTTTTTTTCAACATAATACGTATTTAATTCAAACATCAATTGATTTGACTGGTAAGCATTTTTTTTAGCGTTAACAAATGCCCAGATATAATCATGTAGCCACAACTGGTTGTCATCATATGCGTCATCTTTAATGTCAATATTATTAATGATGTATGTTTGGAACCAGTCTGCACAAACAGCAATCCATAAATCTTGTTTGTCTTTAAAATGTTTATATATTGCTGCATGCGTGATGTTAAGCGCAGAGGCAATTTTCGAAAGTGAAATCTCAGATTTTTGAGTTTCTTGAATCAATGTATGTGCAGTATTAATTATTAAACGTCGTGTTATTTTATGTTTTTCCATAATCAATATACTACCATAATTTATTAAAATATAAAGAGGTGTTAAAGTATGAAAGCAATTCAGCTTAATAAATACAATAAAAATTTAAGTGTAGAAGTCAATGAAATTCCAATACCCAAAGTTAATGACAATGAGGTATTAATTCAAGTTGCTTATGCTGCAATCAATCCATTAGAAAATTTAACCATTTCTGGAAAAGTACGCTTAATTCAAGATTATCAAAAACCTTTTACACTTGGTAACGAACTTACAGGTAAAATCTCAAAGATAGGCAGTGGTATAAAAAACTTCTCTATTGGTGATGCTGTGTATACACGGTTGCCAGTTGAAAAAATAGGTGCTTTTGCTGATTATGTTACAGTTGATGCAAAATACATTTCAAAATTATCCAATAATTTAAATTTCAAAACGGGTGCTGCAGCAGCATTGACAGGTTTAACGGCTTATCAAGCACTAACCGAGGAACTTAATATAGAACCTGGTAAAACATTATTTATTCCAGGGGGATCTGGAAGTTTTGGACAAATGGCAGTACCTATAGCAAAGTCGTTAGGGCTTAAAGTCATTGTTTCCGGTAGTCCAAGATTAAAAGAGCAATTTATCGCTAAAGGAGTCGATCAATATCTTGACTATAAACAAGAAAATTATTGGGACGTGCTAACTGACGTAGATTATATTATCGATACATTAGGACCACATGAATTCGATAAAGAACTATCTGTTATCAAGCATGGAGGAACGTTAGTAAGTTTAATAAACTCACCAAATAAGCATTTTGCTGAAAAAAATGGGTATTCAAAATTAAAAACTATATTATTCTCTTTAGCCGGTAAAAAATTCGATAAAAAAGCACATTCTAAAGGTATCAACTATCGATTTGTTTATGTACGAGCTGATGGTAATCAATTAAGCACACTAACTCAAATGATAGAAAGAGAAAACATTATTCCAGATATTGATTCAAAAATATTTACAGTAAACGAGGTGAATGAGGCGCTAGATTATGTATTTAATCATCATACAAATGGTAAAGTTTTATTGCAATTTGATGATATGGAGGACGCTACGAGCGAATAAACATGACAATTATCAATATGCGTCAAATCAATTTATAAGTCTGAAAAATGATATGCATATAGAGTGCTAAAAGAAGACATTACTGGTATACGGAATTATCTATGAACACATTCAACTGTGAATAGGGATAACTGAGATTTATTAATTTTGAAAGTTTTAAATCAGACGAAAAGAATTTGCTGTATTTGATAGTTTAGGAGTTGCTTATTTTCTGATATAAGAGATTGCTACATAGTTGATTTTGCTAAGCCTCACATCATATTCTCAGCAGACGACTGAAATGAAAATTAAAGTCCCACTTCTCAATTTATTGAGATAGTGGGACTTATGCATGAGCCAAAGCTCAGGTTGTCCTTTTTAAAATTTTAGCAATATCAGTAACAGGGGGAAGCGTATCACAAGTGATGCGGATAAAAATATAGGCATTTAAATCGGTTTATTTACAAGGTCCTCTTTATGTCTAAATTAGGTAATGTACTAGCTATTCTATGGATGTTGAGCTCAAACAAAAATCTTACTGCAAAACAAATTTCACATACACTGGAATCAAAGTTTAAGTTAAATAAGGCACATAAAGCAAAATATTTTTATCAATTAATGAATTCGATAAATTTACATTATTAGCTTAAAAAGCCCTTCACACATTGATGAAGGGCTTTAACACATTAGTATAATACGTTCTTTTCTTTTATAAGCTTTTCTATAAAATCTGCAACAGCAAGTATTTGCTCTTTATTTTCACCATGTTTTCGAATAGAAAGTCTATCGTTTTTTACTTCGTTATCTCCGACAACAATTGTATAAGGCACTTTTTTAATTTGAGATTGTCTAATTTTATAACTCATTTTTTCTTCGCTACTATCTACAGTAACTCTTATTCGATGAGTTTTTAATTTCTTTTTAACTTGTTCTACATGAGCTAAATGTATTTTATTGTTTACTGGTATAATATTAACTTGCTTTGGTGCTAACCATAAAGGTAAATTACCACCAAAATGTTCGAGTAAAATACCTAAAAAGCGATCGATAGATCCATAGATTGCGCGATGAATTACTACAGGTCTTGCTTTCTCGTTATATTCATTAATATAATTTAAATCAAATTTTTCAGGCATCTGGAAATCAAGTTGGATTGTTCCACATTGATGACTTCTTCCCAAAGCATCATTTATATGGATATCTATTTTAGGACCATAGAATGCGCCGTCTTTTTTATTAATTGTATACTTTAACTTGTTATAGTTTAAAACATTTTCAAGTGATGTTTCAGCAAAATCCCATAAACTTAGATCTCCCATGTAATCGTCTGGCCGTGTAGATAATTCAATACTGTAATCAAACCCAAAGATTGTATATACCTTATCAATTAAATTAAGTACATTAAGAATTTCACTTTCTATTTGGCTTTTACTTACATATATGTGAGCATCATCTTGATTAAAAGTTCTTACTCTGAACAAACCATTTAAAGAGCCACTTAATTCATGTCGATGTACTTGTCCAAATTCAGCCATGCGAATAGGTAAATCTCTATATGAATGATGCTCATTTTTATAAATGAGCATATGACCTGGACAATTCATAGGTTTCAATGAATATTTTATATCATCTACTTCTGTAAAATACATATTATCTTTATAGTGCTCCCAATGACCACTATTCTTCCACAATGATTCATTCATTATAAACGGTGTATAAACTTCTTCATAATCTTCTTCAAATTGTAGTTTTCTTAGAAGGTTTTGAAGTTCAAGACGTATAATTTGGCCATTGTGTTTATAAAAAGGCATACCAGGTGCATAATCAGAAAATGTAAACAAATTGAGTTCTTTACCTATTCTTCTATGATTAATATTTTCGTATTTTTCAAGAAATTCTTCATGCTCTTTTAAGGATTTCTCACTAGAAAAAGCTACACCTGATATACGCTGTAAGGATTCGTTGTTTACATCTCTTAGCCAATTAGTAGAAGAAATGTTTTTAAGTTTGTAGTTTTGTAGTTTTGATAAATTAATAATAAGAGGATAACTAATTAATGATTTATAATTACCAAATCCAGCTATTCTAACAATATTATCTTCATTGCTTTCAACATGATATTTCATGTATTTTTTATCTGCCAAAACTTCTTGTGCTTCTTCTTTTGATACTTCTAAAATTGTTAATGTTGGATTAGATTTGATAAGTTTATTTAGTGACTTGTTTATCAGTTTCAAATCATCTCTATTGAGATTTCTTTTAGCTGTTTTAAAGTCACAATAAAAATCTGTATTAGAAACACCTATATCAGCAATTTCGATTCCTTCGAATTGTTGTTGAATGATATATCCTAACAAAAATGATAATGTATACCTCATTGATTTTTCAGCATTTTTATCATCAAAAGTCATAAATTCAACTTTACTATCTTCTTTAATCTTATAAGTGAGTTCCTTTAATTCACCGTTAACATATGCTAGGACAGCTTTTTTAGAGAAAGAGCTACCAATATTTTTAGCAACATGAAGTAATGTTGTTTCTTGGGGCACCTCCAATTCATTATTATTTGATAATTTAATATTCACATTATCTACAAACATTGATAACACTCCTTTATTTTTTAATAAAAAAACTGCGCTTATCCCTAATAGATATAGGGACGAGCGCAGTCTCGTGGTACCACCCAAATTCCCCTAACTGATTTGTTAACCAATTAGGGCTCAGTGAACAACGTAACATGTCATTAAACGATGTATTTTCATACATATCTCCAAAGTAGTAAAGTATTTATGATTATAGAAGCTTTCAGCCGATGACCTCTATTCCCTATTTTTAATTAAATACTTTTTCTTTTTCTCCGATTAACATTTTAAATTACTTATCATCATAAATGAGTTTATTAGTAATTGCAATATATTCTAAATTTATGGGATTTTAACAATCCTATATTTATGCTTTTATATGTTAAAATCATAGTAATCATTTTAATGAAATTAAATTGTAATATTGCACAAAAACAATTTGTTTATAATTTTTCAAATGAGTGTATAGTGATTTTTATTTATGGTATGGCTTGTTAATTATTGGGGCTGGAGGATTGTGATGACTGTTAAAAAGAGTATGGTTAATTTTGTAGAATCATTAGATATGAAAATACGTTCGGAAATTATCTACAGACATGTAGTATTAGGTGAAAGTACAAGAACAATAGAGGAAATTGTTCTTGGTAAGAGAAAAAATGGATGGGAGTCATGGAATGTTCTTCAAGTTTATGGGTACGATAGTTCCACAAAAGGTATTTTATATGGAGATAATAGTAAAAATATTCAAAAAGAAATTTTAAAAGAAATAGAAAACATAGATATTAACGATTTGCATGAAGAAATTAGAAATGTTGATTTAGAGGATATTAAAATACCATTTTCTGAATTTACGAAAAATGATGGTAAGAATGTATTGAAAATTGGGAAATTAAGGATTGGACAAGCAAAATGGAGAAAGAAATTACTGGAAAATTATGACAATAAGTGCGCTTTATGTAACATTACAGATACAGACTTACTAGTTGCTAGTCATATAAAACCGTGGAGTAACTCTAATCAAAAAGAGAAAATAGATCTTAGTAATGGAATTATTTTATGTGTGCTACATGACAAATTATTTGATAAAGGAAAAATTAGTATTTCCGATAGTTATAATGTATTATTTACAAAAGTATTGGATTTCAATAAAAACGGTATTGATACTGATTTAAAATTCAGCATTCCATCTGAAAATATTCCAGATAAAAAGTATTTGAAAGAACATAGAAAAGCGAATAAATTTTAACAATCTAATTATGTTATATCTAAAGAATGTCTATTAACAAAGATTTGTACATCTCGAAATTTTATGGATTATTATTTTTCCAATTTGAGTACTATTAAATGTTTTGAAATCAATAAGTATTTTATTAAATGCAAATATATAGTGGTGGAGGGGTATTGTGACCGAATATAAAACAAAGCAACAGGTTCATAATAGAGCTAAGGAAGCGGTGGGGAAAAGGTTAATAGAACTCAATGATGGCATACTAATTTCTGGTACAAAAAGTTCTGCAGGGGATGCATTTGAGACATGGTTTGGTAAACAAAAAGATAGTGATAGTAGGCCAGATATGGAAGAAGCTGGAGTTGAATTAAAAGCAACGCCTATAAAAAAATTAAAAAATGGACAATATAGTTCAAAGGAAAGATTAGTATTAAATATAATAAATTATGAAAAAGTAGCTAAAGAACAATTTGAACAAAGCAGCTTTTTGTACAAAAATGGCACGATTGAACTAGCTTTTTATGAACATGATAAAGAACTTAAACAGGATGAATGGCTTATAAAAGAAGCGATATTATATGAAATGAAGCACAACCCTGTGGATTATGAAATTATTAGGCAAGACTGGGAAATCATTCATGATTACATAAATAATGGTAAAGCGCATGAATTAAGCGAAGGTTTAACAAATTATTTATCACCATGTACAAAAGGTGCATCGGCTAAGTCTGTTAGAACACAGCCATTTTCAGATATAAAGGCAAAACAAAGAGCATTTTCATTCAAGTCAGGATATATGACTTCATTATTAAGAAAATATGTATTAGGTGATGAGCAAATAGACTCTATCATCAAAGACAAGTTTGAAATAAAAACAAAAACAATAGAAGATATCGTAATAGAAAAATTTCAACCTTATATTGGATGGTCAATCGATGAATTATGTGAACATTTTAATATCAAAAAAGGGGCATATAATTTAAATTATAGACTTGCATCTGCCATTTTAAATTTGAAAGGGAAAATAACTAAAAGCAAACCATTTCCTGAAGTGGAAGAGTTTGAAAAGTCCTCGATAGTCGTGAAGACTATTAAATTTGATGAAAATAATAGAAATAAAGAAAGTATGTCGTTTGGAGCTTTTAAATTTGAAGAATTAGCTAATGAACAATGGATTGATGAAGACGGTCTACCAAGTGCACAGTGGCATAATTTTTTATTAGAGACAAGATTTTTATTTTTTGTAGTAAAGGCTGAGAATAAAATAGATGTTTTTAAAGGCATTAAGTTCTTTAGTATGCCAGAGGAAGATATAGAAGGCCCTGTATATAAAATGTGGGAAGACACAGTAGATAAAATTAATAAGGGTGTTACTTTAGAAGCTGTTCCAGATAAAGGAACTAAAGATGGTTGGAGAATAAACAATAATTTTATAAGTAAGTCTGATAATTTAATTTGTCATGTAAGGCCGCATGAGCAACAAAGAGATTACAGTGAAAAAGGGCGGTATGCTGATAAATTACCAACCCCAGCTAAATGGATTAATAAACCAGAAAGTGCTGATTATTCAAATGAGTGGATGACTAAGCAATGTTTTTGGATTAATAATGATTATATTAAAAAGCAAGTTGAAGAATTACTTTAATCAATCTATGTTATAATTTACAATGTTTAATTATGACATAAATATAGAACGATCGTTCGCTTTTGTGGTATAATGGTTAACAAGTAATTTTAGGAGGTCGCCTAATGGATGATATTAAAGTAGTAGAGCTATTTGCTGGAGTTGGCGGGTTTCGTTTAGGTTTAGAACAAACAAAAAATAGAATTTTTGATGTCACTTGGGCAAATCAGTGGGAGCCTTCACGTAAAGTGCAACATGCTTTTGACTGTTATAATAAGCGGTTTGACACTGGAGAACATGTGAATAGAGATATAGGAGAAATATCAGATAAAGAAATGGCAGATACCAATGCTGATATGATTGTTGGAGGTTTTCCGTGTCAAGACTATTCCGTTGCTCGAACCTTAAACGGTGAACTTGGAATTCAAGGAAAGAAAGGTGTATTATTTTGGCAAATTATACGATTTGTTCAGAATACGTATCCCAAATATTTATTGTTAGAGAATGTAGATCGCTTACTTAAATCACCATCAAATCAAAGAGGCAGAGACTTTGCGGTCATGTTATCAACTCTAAGTGAGTTAGGATATGTGGTTGAATGGAGAGTAATAAATGCTGCTGATTACGGCAACGCACAAAGACGAAGAAGAGTATTTATTTTTGGGTATAAACATGATTTAGATTACAGTAATGAGATGAGTAAAGAAAATCTTGAAGATATCATTTACAAAAATGGAATGTTTGCACAAGCGTTTCCTATTGAAAATGAGCCTAATAAAAACAGAGTAGCACAAACAACACTTTCAAGTGATATAGTTGAAGTGTCAGATAATTTTAAGTTCCATTTTTACAATAGTGGTATTATGAGAGATGGCAAAGTCCTGACTATTGACACGATACCGAAATATGAAAATGCATTAACATTAAATGATATAATAGAAGATAATGTTGGGGACAGCTATTCATTAAACTCTGATCAAATCGAAAAATTTCGATACTTACGAGGTCCTAAGAAGATTAAGCGAACAACAAAAGAAGGTCATGAATACTACTTTTCAGAAGGTGGTATGTCAGAAACAGACGCGCTCGATTTACCAGCTAGAACAATGTTAACAAGTGAAGCTTCTGTAAATAGAAGCACGCACTTTTTGAATATTAATAACACTTATCGTACATTAACACCAATTGAAGCGGAAAGATTGAATGGATTTCCTGATAATTGGACAGACACCATGCCAGATAGGATGAGGTTTTTCTGTATGGGTAATGCCTTAGTTGTTCCTATTATAACTAGAATAGGTAATCAAATAGAGAAAATAGAACATATGACCAAGGATTCTTTCAGTCAGTTGAAACTGTTTTAAAATAATATTATGCATTTAATACTATTCAGTAGCGTATCAATCGCTACTGAATTTTTTTAATTAACTGCCTCGTAGATATACTAAAGCTACTTATATAATCACTAAAAAAATTTTGCGATTTATGATAATTTCAATTATATTAGTAAAAAGTAATTTTTGAAATTTTAAAAAACTATTAATGTTATTAATTCATTTGTTAAAATAGTGTTAAGTAAAAAAATTAATATACTCAAGGTGGGTTATGATGGGGCATTTGGTAAAGGATACATTGTCAGCATGGTTATTATTAGAATCTTTAAGTCCTGGAGAAGTGACTTATACAACTGAAGACACTTTGTCAGCTAATCATTTTAGAAATGAAAGTAAGCAAAAGCAACTTCAAAGTTTTAATGAATATTTTGATATATGGATGGATAAGCGCTTTATCATTTCAAACGAAAAGAAAGTAAAAGGCAAAAGAATCTTCAAATTTTATAGGAATTGCTTTCGTTATAAAGAAATTAATCTGAAAATTCAAGATATTTTTGATAGTCATTTAGAGATTTATAATCCTAATACAACACATTGTTATGGATATACCTTTAATACAGATGAAAATGGTAAAGTTATAGCAGATTCCTTACATATTCCAATGATTATGAGCGCATTAAAAGAAATCGAAAGAGACAAGAATGCAAATATAGAAGCGCAGTTCAATGACTCAGTTGAAAAATTTCTACAGAAGGTTAATGAAATTGTAGCGGATGAACCTATTAATGAACAAAAATTGGAAAAAATGGATAAAGCTTATGATAAGTATTTTTCAGTTTTAAATTCAAAAAACAATGGATTATTTCGACATTATATAGCTATAGAATTTGTGAAAAACAATGAGTTACCTCGACCAGAATTTAACAGTTTCTTTATAAGTGATATTGAAATGGCAAAGAATGGCCCAAATCAGACATTAGTAGACTATATAGAAGGACTAGAGGAAGATCAACGAATAGAAGTTGATGAAAACAAAGAACTTATCGAGCAATTTTTACATCCGTCACAACTACCTGATGGACGTTGGCCTTCACAGACAGAATTCAGACTATCGCTCATGCAACAAGTTGCTGTAAATCAAATAACGAGTAGTGATAAAAAGATTAGTTCAGTCAATGGACCGCCTGGAACGGGTAAGACAACGTTATTAAAAGAGGTATTTGCACACATTGTAGTTGAAAGAGGTAAAGAATTAGCTAAGCTTGAAAATCCTAAAAGTGCGTTTAACCCCCAAAAATTACATGAAACAGATGAGAAAGAGGTTTACCTTTTAAAAGAAGCTATTTCAAAATACAAGATGGTTGTTGCTTCGAGTAATAATGGAGCGGTTGAGAATATTTCTAAAGATTTGCCGAAATTAGAAGAGATTATTAGAGAGCCTGAACATTGCGCATTTCCAGAATATGAAAAAGATTATGCAGGGTTAGCGCAAGAGTTAGACAGTTTTGCTGAAATAGCTGGAGATTTGATTGGTGAAGACGCATGGGGGCTGTTTTCAGGTGTATTTGGTAAAAGTAAAAATATTAATGAAGTTCTACATCATCTTCTAAAACAAGATAAAGATGCTATTGATTTTGCTAAAATGCTGCAAAATGAGAATAATAATTTTAGTGTGCAAGAATTAATGAAAGAATGGAAAACTCAAAAAGAACTATTTTTAGAAGAGCTTAAAAATGTAGAGAAGTTAAAAAAGGAATCTATTAAAGCATTCGAAGTGTATAAAGACTATGAACAAGCTATAAATAAAGAAAATTCACTCAAAGCTGAAAAACAAACAGTAAAAAATAATATACAAAAAATTAAAAATGAAATAGATAAAGGCAATGAAGCATTAATAGGTATAGATAAACAAATTAATCATCATGACAACCAATTAGATGTCATCAATGACTTACTCCAATCTATAAAAGAACGTAACAAAGGATTGGTTAATAAACTAAAAGCCATGTTTAGTGCAGAAGAAGATGAACAATTTCAGAAATATAATAAAGAAAGGCAACAGTTATTAACACAAAAGTTGGATTTAGAGAAAGCTAAAATGGCTAAACAAGATGACATTGATAGTAATAATGAAAAACAAGAGTCATTAAATAATAAGCTATTAAAAATTCAAAAAGAAGTAGAAGACGTTAATCATAAAGTACAAGTTTTCGAAGCATTTCGTAATGAATCAAATATTACAATTCCTTCCAAAGACTTTTGGAGTAAGACTAATTATGATGAGCGACAAATTTCTAATTTATGGACGAGTGATGAGTTGCAGTATAGACGAGCAATGTTATTTTTAAGAGCAATGATGTTGCATAAACTGTTATTGATTGCTAATAATACATCAGTTTATCATGCCATCAAAGATTTTAAAGATAGACGCAAATTGATAGATACAAAGCCTGAGTTAGTATATAACGCATGGAATGTCATACATTTGATATTTCCAATTGTGAGTACGACATTTGCGAGCTTTAAAGCTATGTATCAAGGCATCCCCAAAGATTTTATCGATTATTTATTCATAGATGAAGCGGGACAAGCAGTTCCTCAAGCAGCTGTTGGAGCTTTATATCGGTCTAAAAAAGTTACAGTTGTAGGAGATCCAATTCAAATAGAACCTGTTGTTACACTAGAAAGTCATTTAATAGATAACATACGTAAAAATTATAATGTACCAGAACGTTTGGTATCAAAAGAAGCCTCCGTTCAATCTGTTGCAGATCATGCTAATTATTATGGTTACTGGAAAAAGGATGTTACAGGGAAAAGTCAAAAAATCTGGATAGGCATTCCACTCTGGGTGCATAGACGGTGTTTAAACCCTATGTTCACAGTAGCTAATCAAATTGCTTATAATAATAAAATGGTACTACCTAGTAATGTTGAAGAAATTGGTAGGATAGGGTGGCATAATGTAATTGGAACTTCAACTCAAAAACAATATGTGAAAGAACATGGTGAAAAATTGCTAGAACTAGTTGTTAATGATTGGAATAAAGCAATAAAAGCTAACCAGATAGAACCCAATTCATTCGTGATATCGCCATTTTCAGCAGTACAACAACAAATAAGACGTTTAGTGAAATCCCAATTACCCACTAAGATTAATGTTGAACGTGAGAGAATCAATAACTGGGTTAATAAATCTATAGGTACGGTTCATACTTTTCAAGGAAAAGAAGCACATAAAGTATACTTTGTAGTAGGTACTGACAACACTCAAGATGGTGCTGTGAATTGGTCATGTGAGAAACCCAACTTATTAAATGTAGCAGTTACAAGGGCTAAAAAAGAATTCTATGTTATAGGTGACCTGCGAAGAATACAGACAAAGCCATTTTATGAAATTATAAATAAAGAAAAGAACGTAGATCAATAATGTGATTTGGAGTGCTAATAATCAAATCATCGAATGTGCGAGCTTATATGGGAGCTATATTGTAGGTATTTTTATTAAGAATAGTTACTGTAACAAAAATTTTTTATTTATACACAAAATAGCTATTTAAATTAAGCTCTAAGGAGTTTGAAGAAAAACATATAATTAATTAAATTAAAAAAGAGATTAAAAACACTTTCAAGCTCAATACCTTGAAAGTGCTTTTTGTTTATACTATAGAATGTGCAATTATAGTTGATATTGATAGATTAAATATATAATTTTAACTAGTCGCATTAAAAAGTAATAGATAAAACTTATCTATAATTCAAATATATTTTCAAAAATCCAATTATAAACCGATAATGAGAAGTGAAATTTCACTAATTTGTGAGAATAAAAACATTTTCATATTTATACATTAGATAAAATTAAACATCATTTAATGTCGGTATGGCTTTTCTTTGTTTTTCAATGGCACTGACATCAATTTCTGTTGCTAAAACTGCTGCTTCAGCTTGAGCTTCGATTAAAATGTTGCCATCTGGCGTGACAATCATTGAATGTCCAGCGTAGGTGTTAGATTGGTGGTTTTTGTGATTGACTTTACCCACGCTATTACAAGCAATGACGTAACAATTATTTTCGATTGCACGTGCTTGAAGTAATGTACGCCAGTGGTGCAAGTTTTTAGTTGTCCACTGGGCGACAACAAACACAATTTGGGCGCCAGACTTGATAGATGCCCTAGTAATTTCAGGGTAACGCAAGTCATAACATATAACTTGTGTTGCAGGGACACCATTTACTTCAAAAACGTTAGGCTTATTTGTACCGCCTTTTAAAAATTTATGTTCATCAAGCATTGGTACTAAATGAATTTTATCTGTGGTATTGATGAGTGTACCGTCATTGGCTACCGAAAAGGCGGTGTTGTAAATACCATCATTTTTATAATTTGAAACAGATCCAGCTATAATATTTGTATTGTATGATTCTGCAAGCTTCTGAATAAAGGGATAGCTGTTTTCTAGATTGATGTCAGCTTTGTTTGCTAATTGACTTAATGCATAGCCATTGTTCCACATTTCGGGTATGACAACGACATCTGCATCAGTATAATTCTCCTTAAATAAGCGTTTTATTTTATTTTTATTATTGTCAAAATTGGCTTCTACAATTTCAAATTGGAATATTTGAATTTTCATCATTTACTGCTCCTCATATTTAAATTTATATAGTGGATAAATGTCTTCTGAATAGACAATGTCATGACCATGTGAAGTGGTAATTAATTTAGGTTTAACTTTATCAATGATGCTTCCGTTATTAATATTTTGTGTCATATCATAAGTGAATTTATTTATTGGCGGATGTAATGTTTCGGAATTCGAGATAAATAAATCTCCACAAATCAATACATCGTCTTCATTGTGATAGTAAATCACATGTCCTGGTGCATGACCGGGTGTTAAATAGTAAGTGAAAGGCATATTTAATGATGGGTTCAGTGGTTGTACTTTATGTGCAACACGAGTTGTTTCAACTTCATTTTTATTTGGATAAGGTAATACGCCGTCAATATAGGGTAATTCAAGTTCGTGCGCATACATCGGAATATTGAGTGCTTCCGTTATGCTATTTGCGCCGTTTATATGATCTAAGTGCCCATGTGTTAAAAATATTGCTTGAGGTGTACCAAGTAGTTGAGCTGTTTTAATTTGCATATCAGTATAGGATGCCATTCCTGTATCGATAATATATACATTATCTCCATTCACGACATACCATGTGTTGATAATAATTGGAATACCGACTGTAGTTTCTACAGTTAATTTATAAATATGAGTTGATATTTGTTTTAGTTCCAATTTCCCCACTCCTTTGTAAGATTTGATATGATAAAAGTGTAAAATAGGATTATTGCTATCACAAGAAGGCACAAATAAGTAACTGGTTGATTATAGGAGGGAAACCATGATGCATACAGCAATCAAGTATGGTAATTGTAATGCAGTGATTCAACGTGGATGTCCGATTGAAACCATTCTTCGGGCATTAGGTGGGAAATGGAAAGGTATCATTATCAGCGCACTTTATCATGAACCTCATTTTTATAATGCGCTACATAGAGATATACCAGGAATAAGCAGAAAAACATTAACAGAACAACTGAATGATTTAATTTCACTACAAATTGTACAAAGGGAAGAAATGGATGACTATCAAAATAAGGTTAAATACGCATTAACACCAAAAGGGAAGACTATCTACCCAATGATTCAAGAAATGACTCAAATTATAAATACAAGTTCATAGATATTAACTTTGTAAGGAAAATAACCGTGTGATAATAGTTTTCTGATAACAGTAGATAAGTATTTTAGTTACGCATTATATTTTGTTAAAATAAATCGCACACATGACACAAGGGAAAGTATAATTTCAGCGTGGCATAAAAAATCACATCTATAGAAGCTCATATCATTTTGGTCAGTCAACCAAAAATAGATAGCATGTATAGATGCGACTATTATCAGACACACACAACTTGCTATACAAAAATATATTAACGACGCACAAACTATACAATGGTGCTATTTTATAGCTTTCAAGAGTTGATGATAAATCGTTTCTGCTTGTTTGTGGTCTTCAATACCGTATACGTGTGTACGTCCATCTTTAAAAATGGTCATCGTATAATCTCCGTAATTAGCTAATTTCACAAAATGATTACTTTTCGTTACATTTAGCGGTAGATAGTCTACAAGTTCAAAGATTTTAGTGCCCAGCCGAAACAAAAATACATCTCCACAAAGTGCTTCAACAGATTGTTTCTGCTGTGTATTGAGTAGCTCATAGTTATGATGAACACATATAGGACATTGGGTATCCTTCAAATTCTCTGCGTTAAATGTATTAAATTTTAAATTAAAGCAATCGAAGGTCATTATTTTTTGAGAAAAGCCGTCGCCAGCGACCCATCGAATGAGCTCTGACACTTGCATGTTTGCGACTTGCGATACGTTTGGGGGTAAGACGCCATTAATAGAACAACTTTCTCCTGTCGTTGGTATGACACGTAACATACATTTTAAACAAGGTCCTTGATAATCTATACCAAAGACGGTACCTTTACTCCCAACGGCTGCACCATAAATCCACGGTACATTACATTTGTAGCATATTTCATTAATTAGAAATCTAATCTCAAAATGATCCATTCCATCCAACACGATGTCGGGTTGTTGTTCATATAAAATAGCTTCAATATTGGAAGTTGTGAGTTCTTGATTTAAAGCTGTAATTGCTACATTGCTATTAATTAAATTGAGATGTGCTTTTAAGGCTTCTACTTTCGGAAGCATATGCGCTACATCAGACTCATCATAGGTCGCTTGTCTATGCAGGTTTGATTCATCAACGATATCCATATCAATTACGGTTAATCGGCCAACACCCATACGGACCAACATTTCTGCACTATGACTTCCTAATGCGCCGACGCCCATAATCATCACATGAAGTTTCTGTAGTTGTTCTTGCCCGTATTCGCTAAACGCATTGTAACGAATTTGGCGGCTATAACGTTCATTCATAGAAATCCGATGCCTTCTTGTGGACTAGATGCTTGAGCAGTATATTTAACTGGAATACGACCAGCTTCATAACTTAGTCTGCCTGCATTAATACCCAACTTCATTGCTTCAGCCATCTTTACAGGGTCCTTGGCACTAGAAATCGCTGTATTAAGCAACACAGCATCTGCACCAAGTTCCATAGCGTGGCAGGCGTCTTTAGGTGAACCTATTCCTGCATCTACAATAATAGGTACGTTTGCGCGTTCAATAATATAGCGTAAATTCAATGGATTATTGATGCCGCGCCCTGTGCCAATTGGTGATGCTAAAGGCATAATCGCATGTACGCCTAAATCTTCTAAACGTTTGGCTAATACCACGTCATTAGATACATATGGACAAACGGTATAGCCTTGTTTTAATAAAATGTCACAAGCTTCATATGTTTCTAATGGGTCAGGCAATAGCGTTTCATCATCACCGATAACTTCGACTTTAATCATGTCACATACGCCCGCATGGTTAGCAATTTTGGCGATATGGACTGCTTCCTCTGCTGTTTTTGCACCTGCCGTATTTGGAAAAGTAATAAATTTTGATAAATCAACTTTTGCTAATGGGTTAGGAAGCGCTTTGTCGTATAAATTCATGCGTCTGACTGCAAAGGTTAATACTTCAGTTTCAGACGTTTCAATCGCTTTTGTTTGTATCGTTTCGTTGTCAAACTTACCTGTACCTAATAATAATCTCGCGTTTAATTCAAAGTCACCAATGTTAAACATATTATCCGCCTCCTACAAATTCTAATAGTTCAAGACAATCTTCATCATTAATCTTTACTGCTTGGTAGTCTTCTTGTTTTACTAAATTTTCATTATGCTGAACAATCACTCTATCGGCATCCAAATCTAATTCTTGGAGTATTGCTTGAATACTTAGCGCCTGATTAAAAGTAAAATCATCACCATTTATAACGCATTTCATGTTCTACAGCTCCTTTCAATTGAAAAGTCTTCAAATGCCACTGGTTTGCGTCCACTTTCAATCCATTCGCTCATTTTTAAACCAATCAATGGCGATAATAAAATGCCATTGCGATGGTGACCAGTAACAACGAATAGATTGTTATCTACTTCATCCATAATCGGCTTACCGTTTAAGCCAAATGGCCTTATACCAGACCATTGATGAATCAGTTTACTGTTTGCTAAGTTTGGTACGTAGCTTGTAGCTTGTTCGCACAACCAATTTTTTCCAGATTTTGATACGCCGACAGAATAATTATCGTAATAGCTTGTCGCACCTATTAAGTAACGATGGTTCATTTTAGGAATGATATAACAGCCATTCGTCATAAATAGTGTGGTGTTAAGGTTTAAAGTGGGGTGCTCGACTAAGAGTACCTCGCCTTTTACGCCGGTAACTTGATGTTCAGGAAGATACCGGTTTAATAACTGACCACTCCATGCGCCACCAGCGACAACAACCTTGTTAGAATGATATGTTTCTTTTTGCGTAAGCACCGCATACCCATTACCTTGCTTGTTAATTGCTTGCACTTCACTATGACCAATAAATTGGATGTGACGTTTAGCTAAAGAGTGAAATAATGCTTTAGTATATTTATGTGCGTTGACTTGATTGTCTTCAGGTATCAGCATCGCTGTTAAAGATGGCGACTTTACATTATGATCGGTAATGTCTTCTAGGGACTTTGGAGATAATAATTGCGTATTGGTATTATGTTGGTGCAGAAATTTGAATTGTTTTTCCACGATTGGATTATCTTGTTCACTTTCTGCAATTTTAACCAATCCACTTTCCAAATATTCAATATCCATATCGACTTCTGAAAGTAAACTGTCTTGAAGCGGTTTAAACATTTTTTGAGATTCTTTAGCAAAGTGAAATAACTGACACGCCTCCGTAAATTCATTATGTGCACCTAACATGCCTCCAGCTGCGTAAGATGCATACATACCGCGAATATTCCGATCTATAATCGCGACACGTGCACCTTTTTGACTCAGCTCCCTGGCAATTGACATGCCTATCACACCTGACCCAATAATAATGACATCAAATTTGGTATTCATTCCATCTCTCCCTTAATACAGCAATAGATGCTATGCTTTTTCTTCTGAATATTGTAATGCCAGCAATACCATCAAATCCCTTCGGCAAATAGTTCAGTGTTTGTTCATTCACACCACCAAGTGCAATAATTGGTATGTGATGTTGTAACGCTTTATCAATTTCTGTTTTTGTTCTTGGTGGTTGATCCGGTTTAGAATTGGTTTTAAAAATATGGCTAAACAATATAAAATCTAAATGGCGTGCTTGTGCCTGTTTTATGCTTTGTTCATGATGTGTCGACATACTGATTTGAATAATAGGATGTGTGTGTTTGAAAGAATTTACACGTACGTCAGACTCACTAAAGTGTATTGCCTGTAAATGACACTGTTCTAAAACAGCAATATTGCTATGAATGATTATTTTGTTTCTTGAAAATCCACTGTGTATTAAACCATTAATCCAGTTAACCAGGTCCTTGTGTGACATTGGTGTACGTATCATTAAAAAATCAATCATGGATTCTATTTTTAAATAATGTGTCATATCATCTGAATCTAAATTTTCGTATTCGGTAATTGCTATAAAAATATGGCTCACCCCATTAAAAAAACGTCACTTTTCCGGCTAGAAAAATGACGTTGAAATAACGAGTAATATACCTAAACGCCACTTTCCTACGCCAGTACAAACTGGATCAGGTTCAAGGAATTCCTAAGTTATTACTTCGGTCTCAGCCTTTGACAAGGCACTTCCAGTGGTTTCGCAAACTATTTAATTGTTCATTATACTGTGTTTCTAATTTTCTGAATAATTATCTTCAATTTAACGTATCCTATTTGTTTTTTCAAGTTTCACTTAAAAATAAATGTGTATATTACTATATTTGATTACCTTGATAAACACAATTTTGTGCTCATTTCGGAAGAAATATTTTTAACATTAATCAACGTCAGATATTTTAAGCAATTGCGCAGTAATCGATTGTGTTTGCTGATAAACAGCTTGGTACAATTCAAAGTAAGCCATATATTGTTTGTGTCTTTTAGAATCAGGTTCAAAAACGTATTCATACTTTATAAAATGCTTTGTTATATCGGCCACATGTTCATACCAGCCTAATCCTAAGGCAGCTAACATTGCAGCTCCCATACAAGGGCCTTCTTCATGTTTCAATTTTTTAATTTTAGTATTAAATATATCGGCTTGGAGTTGTAGCCAAAAGTCGCTTTGTGCACCGCCACCAATTGATGTAACAGATGTGATTGTTTTACCCATATGACGTAAATAATTTATAGATTCATATAAAGAAAAAGTGATGCCTTCAATAACAGAACGTGCTATATCATTACGATTATGTGATGTCTTAAGTCCTATGAAACTCCCTCTAATACTAGCATCTCCGTGGGGTGTGCGTTCACCAGATAAGTATGGTGTAAATAATAGTCCATTACTACCTAAAGGTGCCGACTTGGCTTTTGAAATAATTTGGTCATAGTTTAAATGCGGCAGTATATTATTTTTCAACCACCTTAGACTATCACCTGCAGCGAGGGTCACGCCCATTACATAAGACATATCCGTTACGACGTGATTAAAATAGTGCATGTTTTGTTGATAGTCGGCATTTTTATCAGATTCACAAGATAATACAACTCCAGAAGTACCGATACTACACAGTGTTTGGTTATCAGCGATAACTCCTGAACCAAGTGCACCACATGCGTTATCACCACCTCCTGCGAATACAGCCACGAGATTATTTAATCCTAATTCCTGTGCAACATGTTCAGTCACATAGCCCACAAAGTCATCAGAATTTACTAGATTAGGATAAATATGATCAATACCAAATTGTCGGCCAACTTCTTTAGCCCAACATTTTTGCTGATTATCTAATAACAGTGTACTGGAAGCATCTGAATATTCCATATTTAATTTATCCGTCAATTTAAAGCGGACGTAGTCTTTAGGCAATAGGAATACTTCAGTATTAAGCCAATGATTAGGTTCATTTTCCTTTATCCACAATAATTTAGTCAGCGTAAATCCTTCTAATACTGGATTATCTAATACATAATCTCCCAATTTCTTTTTAATTAAATTACATTGGAATGTTGATCTTGTATCATTCCACAAAATAGCATTACGAATTGGTTTATATTCATCGTCTAGAATGACTAAACTATGCATTTGACCAGACAATGATAAGCCTGTCACTTGATAGTGAGTTAATTCCTTGCTGTGTATTAACTGTTTGATACAATCGCATGCGCCCTCAAACCAATCATCCGGATTTTGCTCACTATAACCATTTATAAAATTCATGGTTTTTACTGGTGCATGAACGCTTTTTAGTACTTCACCATACTTGGTCACAGCGATTACTTTGACGGCACTTGTCCCAACATCTATACCTAGCACTACTTCTTTCATATAGGGGGCTCCTTTGTTTTAGATATTTAAAATAAGATATTACAGTATTTTATGTTTACTATTTATAACATGATTTAATTTAAATTAAAAATTCGAAAAAAATTTGTTACTGGCGTGAATTATGGTTCAACATAGGATTTACACTGCTAATAAAAAGAATCAATGTAAGCTCATGTTTTACTTTTTAGTAAGCTATGTGGCCATTAGTCACGCTAGTCTCTAGAATGATTGTGGTAACAGTGCGGTTTGTCTGAAGTTAGACTGAACTCAGGATAAAATACAGCATGAAAAAGGCTTGTTTCACATAATAAGACATGAGCAGAGCGGGAGAATCATTATTTTTGATTAGACGACAGATGTCCACATATGTTTCTGAGGATAATTTTAATGGTTAAGTGGTTGAGTATATTAAGTCATTTTATTTGTGTGTACACTGAAAACATTTGAAGAAGTGCCTTCAATATTTTTGATGCATGGAAATTATATATAAATTTTTTATCGGTACGATTTATATGAAATGGTCATTGTACTTTTACACGAGTAAAAGTGTTCGCTATTTGGCGGAAGGTCTCCATAATTGATATTTAATTTTTCTTTAGTGAAGTGTTTAGGGCAAAATTAAGACGAAGTGCCTTCTAAGCACTTCGTCGATAGAACAATAATTAAAATTACTTTTGGTAGTTATAATTTTGATTCTAATTGATGGATAAGGTGGGTTAACATGGTATTAATCGGTGTAGGAACATCGAATTCTTTTCCATAAGTTGATATTTGTCCATTAAGGTAATCAATTTCAGTTAAACGGCCGTTTGTATAGTCTTGATGCATCGATGGATAGTGGAGGCCTTGCGCATCTTTGGGATAGGATAATTCAACTTTTTTTAAAAGTGCATTGTTATCCAAATGAATCCCTTTTGCTTTTGCAACTGCGACAATCTCTTCAATGATTGCCATCACTATTTCATTTGAATAGGCATCATTACCAAATTCATAAATGGTTTTGTTTAATATTGTACAAAGAGGATTCAAAACACTATTTAATGTTGCTTTGGACCATATTGCTTCAAAAACATTGGTACTAATTTGTGCATTTAAACCTGAGTCATTGAGTATTTGAAGAATTGTATTAGTATGGGCATCCATTGCGCCGTCAGCTCTTTGTAAATATATAGACCCTTCTCCTTCTAGTAATAATTGTCCTGGTCCACGAAGTCCTGCAGTCCACATAGTTACAGCAAGATAAATTTGTGATAGGGGAACAATTTGTGAAAGTCGTTCTTCATGACCCAAGCCATTCATCATACTTAATATGGCTGTATCATTATGAATACAGCCAGCCTCATGTAAGGATTGTAACATTTCTTCAGACGCCATAGCCTTAGTTAGTATAATAATAAGATCAAATTTAGTTGAAATATCTTTAGTTAGTACAGCTGGCAAATTGACAAAAAAGGTATCGTTTTCTGTTTTAATCTCCATACCCTTTGTATTAATACGTTTGACGTGTTCTTCCCAATTATCTATAAGTGTAACATCATAGCCAGCATCTTTTATTGAAACACCAATTCTTCCACCCATTGCGCCTGCTCCCGCTATAGCTATTTTATACATTCAAAACACGCTCCTTAGTTATGTTTCGTTTTTAAAAAGTAAAGCATAGTATAACTATATCATTTTATGTATTTTAAATTGAGCATCGATTCTATTGATGATTTATTTGTCTAATTAGACAAGGCATAAAGTATTGCTTGAGATTTAATTCTTAGCATAATTACATATTCTAGTAGGGGGTAATTGACTATAGAGAAGATGTTTTGATGTGAACGGTTTATTTACATAGACGCAACGCCTATAATGAATATGAGATACGAAAGTAATTGATTGATTCAGCGTGTAAGGCAAATAGAGTGAGTCGAGGGAAGAAGGTTTTTTATGTTTTTAGCTTGGAATGAAATAAAACGGAATAAACTAAAATTCAGTTTGATTATTGGTGTATTAATCATGATTAGTTACTTACTTTTTTTACTTTCAGGGTTAGCAAGTGGCCTAATCAATATGAATAGAGAAGGTATTGATAAATGGCAAGCAGATGCAATCGTATTAAATAAAGATGCAAACCAGACTGTTGAACAATCGATATTCAATGAGAAAGATGTAAAAGATACATATAACAAACAAACAACGTTAAAACAATCGGGTGTCATTGTTTCTAATGGAAATGTTGAAGAAAATGCGCTGTTATTTGGCGTTACTGACAATTCATTTTTAATACCTAAAATGATTGAAGGGAAAAAATTCACTTCCAATAATGAAGTAATCGCAGATGAAACCTTGAAAGAGAAAAACTTTAAAATAGGTGATCATTTATCCCTATCTCAGTCAGATGAGAAGTTGAAAATTGTAGGTTTTAGTGAAAGTGCTAAATACAATGCCTCTCCTGTACTATTTGCCAATAATCAGACGATTGAAAAAATCAATGCTTCCTTAGGTCAGAATAAGACAAATGCAGTTGTTGTAAAAGATAAACACTGGAAAGATAAGCATGTAAATAATGATTTAGAAGCCATTGAAATAGAAAGTTTCGTTAAAAACTTACCTGGTTATCAGGCACAAAATCTAACATTAACTTTTATGATTTCATTTTTATTTGTTATTTCTGCAACGGTTATAGGCATATTTTTATATGTGATTACTTTGCAAAAAACAAATTTATTTGGTGTGTTAAAGGCGCAAGGATTTACGAATGGCTACTTAGCAAAAGTTGTATTATCACAAACATTGATTATTGCGATGATTGGTACAGTCATTGGTCTGCTGTTAACGTTGATTACAGGCGCGTTTTTACCTAGTGCCGTTCCTATTAAATTTAGTGCAGTAACGCTTGTTGTCTACGGTGTCGTCCTTATCTTAGTGTCATTAATCGGTAGTTTGTTCTCTATATTAACAATCAGAAAAGTAGATCCTCTCAAAGCGATTGGATAGAGTAGGAGCGTATAACAAATGTTGGAATTTAAAAATGTAACGAAATATTTTCAAGATGGCAATCAAAAAATAGAAGCTGTTAAACCAACAACACTGAAATTCAATCAAAATGAACTTACCGCAATTATCGGGCCATCAGGTTCTGGGAAAAGCACATGCTTAACAATGGCGGGTGCACTGCAAACACCAAGTTCTGGTGATATTATCATTAACAATAGAGAAGTTTCTCAAATGTCTCAAAAAGCATTGGCCCGTACGAGAATGCAGGAGATTGGTTTTATACTTCAAGCGACAAACCTTGTTCCTTTTTTAACGGTGAAACAACAATTTATATTATTAAAAAAACAAAAAAAAGACGTCTTAACAGCAGAGGACTATAATCAACTTATTTCACAGTTAAATCTTGAAACGCTTGAAAATAAACTTCCAAGTGAAATATCTGGTGGGCAGAAACAACGCGTAGCAATAGCCAAAGCGCTATATACAAAACCATCTATTATTTTGGCTGATGAACCAACAGCTTCGCTTGATACCAAGAATGCGATGGAAGTTATGAAAATTTTAAAAGAGCAGACAAAAGAGAAGCACAAAACATGCATCGTTGTTACGCACGACGAGCGGCTTACTGCGTATTGTGACAAAGTCTATCATATGGAAGATGGCATACTTACACTTACGTAATTTAAAGGTTTATAGTAAAAGCCTGTTGGTTGAAATACTTTGCTAATGATTGAGAGGTAGTGGATTTTCCCAATACAGCAGAGCTTTAGTAGATCGTGAAAATTGCGCTATTTATTGATACTCTGAAACGAAATTAAACAACGTAAAGCTGATTATAGCATAGTGTTTTGTTAAACTTGATAAGAGATGGGCTACAGGACAAGGTCTATAATCGTCAAAATAAGTTGCGCAAATAATTGATTAAATCATTTATATAAAAAAGCTGAGCAAAATGATGCTCAGCTTTTTTTATATTTCATTATCAACTGTATATTTTGAAATCATAATATAAGAAGTAAATAAATCTTATTCTACAAGAATACGAATCAAATGAGTGAAACTGTCAAAATTTAATAAAAGGGTATGATTAATTTATCGTTTTACATTTTTATAAGTCCATTTTCTCCATAATTTTTCTAAAGGACCTTGGTTGAATTTTGCTAACCATAATGATGAGATAATAATCATTAATAATAGTATAGGAAACCCATATAATAATGATTCGGTTGGGGTAGGATAATTTATACCAGTTAATTTCAGTGTAATGATAATGGATAATATTTGTAAAATAAATAATGTAAACGCCATTTTACCTACATTTTCAAAAGGTTTTAATAATTTTTGTACAGGCGTTAACAATGTGAGATACAGTAATACGATAAAATAAATAATCGTTTGCAATGGCGCTGACAATGAAAGTGTTGTTTGCCAATTACTCATATCCAAGAGATATAAGCTAATAATAATGAGTAAAGTAACTAATGATATACAAAATGTAGTAAAGAAAAATTTAACATGCTTTCTGATATCATATATCTTTTTACTTTCACTCATATATAGACCAAACAGCATCAAAAACAATATGTTTAAAGAACTACTATGATAAATAAATGTATTGCCTAAAGTATATGCTATGGAGAGTGTTGCTAAGCATAATATAATCCATTTTCTTTTGATTAATGTAGCAAACATAATGATCATTCCATAAAGAGCATAACCTACAAACGGCAACTCATAAATAACGAGTGGCAAACCAATTACAAGTAAAAAAATTAATCTTCTAAACATTAACATTAAAGGAGATAAATGTTTTTGTTTGGCATTATTTATAAAAATGCCCATCCCAATACCAAATAGGATTGTAAATAAACTAATGAACTTTTCATTTATGACAATTTTGAATATTGAGTCTATCCATTTATCAGTGTCAGAGAAATGAGGCTTAGTTCCTTTTATAATAGGTAGTACTTCATGCATATTGACAAAAATAACGATACAAATAGCTAGACCTCTAATAATATCTAATCCTACTATTCTATGATTATTCACTGTAATCCCTCTCTCTTGTGTAGTCACATTGCGATTGTAGCAATCATTGAAAAGACTGTAATGTAAATGAAGTGACAAAATCACATGATATACGAACAAAGTTGTAATATTTGTGAATACTGATAAAATCGTGTGCTATTAAAATCTTTATTATGAAGTAATTATTGCTTTTAATGTCATGATTATAGAAAACTACTATATACGAATGATTAAAAAAGCAGAAGAAAGCCTAGTACTTTTTTTAGTAGAAAAGTTTATTATAATTTTGAGTTTATTTACCATTGTTTTTAGAATTCAAAAATAAAAAGCTACTAATTCTCATTGTAATTAAGAAAATTAGTAGCGTATCAATTAGTGTTTTATGATTTTTTTCGTATAAATAAATGTAATAGCATACCAGTCAATGACATAAGTGTTCCGATTGATATAGTCAAACTTTCCTGTAGTTTTTCAGCACTAGGTAAAACATTTTGATTAGTGATATGATTACTCATTTTGTCATCTCCTTAATCTACAACTCAATTAAAACTAGTAGCTGTTACTAACGTATTTAAGCTTGATACATAGTTAAAGCGCTTAGTATCATTAGTGTTGATTGGGTTTTCTGGGTTAGTCGAGTTATTTGGATTATCTGGGAGTTCATAGAATTCATTAAAAAATAAATTTATAAAACACATAATTAAACATTTGCCTTAGTTAAGGACTACGATTGTCATTCTTGAAATCGTAGTCCTTTAATTTTATTCCAGTTTTCTACTATTTATACGCTAATAATGGGAAAGATTTATATTGATGTCAGATTCTAGTATTTAGTTTGAAACTATATTGTATTCAAACTAGTAATGAATCATTATTTATATGTACATTTTAGTTTTGCACCTTTGTATAATTTAGTTTAAGTAAAATAAATTTCTTATTCCGATGAAGAGAAAAAATAAATATTTTATAATAACTATTATAATTTCATTATTTATAACTAATTAAATGGTAGCGTTATTGAATTATTAGAAAATGTGAACATAAATTTTTAAAAACTATATAAAAAATATGTAATTTTTATATAGTTGTGCCATTATATGTCGTTCCTTAATTGTACAATAATGTTACCAAGAAAGAGGGTGACTTAGTTGAATCGTTCACATAGGCTTTTGAGTATATATACACGTTTATTAAAACGAAAAGAATTGGATAAGTTGGAGCTTTCTACTGAGTTTAAAGTTAGCGAAAGAACAATTATAAGGGACATTCAAGAGATAAGAAATTATTTTTATGATAATGATGAGTGGATTGAAAAGAAAGAAATCTATTATGACTATGTTAATTGTAAGTACTCTATTAAGAATGGAAGAGAAATAAATTTTTAAAATTTGTCTGATCTTTGAAAAAAGAAAACGGTTTTAATACTTAGTAGCTATGATAATAACTTTAAAACAAAGGTTGGATTATGAGCTGTATATTAGGAAGGATACTCATACGAGGGACTAAATACTATGTTACTGATTGCACTTGGGTTAAAAAAGCGAATTTATTGAATTAGCTTATGTGTTTATAGGTGATCAATACCTATAATAAGTCTGTTTTCTTGGTATATCAAAAAAAGGTGGTTTTAAAAAAGATGAATGGTAAAAGATTAGATTTTTTATCTAATAAATTAAATAAGTATTCAATCCGTAAATTTACGGTGGGTACAGCATCAATATTAGTTGGTGCAACTTTACTTTTTGGATTAAGTAATCAAGCAGAGGCTCAAGAAAATAGTACAAATACTACAGAGCTTGACCAAGAAAATACGGAAGCTGAAACAAATCAAGGAAAAGAAACCCTGGACAATACTGAAGCTTCACCATCAAAAGAAGTTGCAGAAAATGCTGAAGAACCAACATCTAATGAAGTTCCAGAAAGTATTGAAGAAGTAGCATTCAAAGAAACGCCACAAGGTACAGAAGAAGCGACATCTAAAGAGGATTCGGAAGTAACAGAAGAACCAACATCCAAAGAAACCCCACAAAATGTAAAAGAGTCAACATCAGAAGAGGCTTCAGAACCCACTGAAGAAGTAGCATCCAAAGAAACGTCACGAAGCACTGAAGAGGCAGCGCCAAAAGAGGTTTCAGAACGTATTGAAGAGTCAACATCAAAAGAGACGCCACAAAACACATCACAAAGTACTGAAACATTGCCAAAAGAAAATAATGTAGACATTTCACATGTGACAGACAAAGAAACAACTATTACATATTATAAGAATGCTGCTAATGTTTCAAATGAAAAAGCTCGAGAAGTAGTTCGTGATTTAGATACAAAAAACATGAGCGAACGAGAACTACAATTGGCATTACTTAAAGATTTAGCTAATAAACAAAAGGAAAGCAAACCATTAGCCACAGTATATAGATCTGCTACACCGCGTGATAGTGAATCCATTAATATTGCTTCTAACAGACATGTGAACACATTAGCTACAACATCTAATCAAATTGTTGATGTTGATGCTATCGCGTCAGGAAAAATTACTAAGGGTTCTGATTTTCAAACTACAAAAGGCATTGTCAGTGGTTGGTTAGATGTTGCAACTGATAACTATAGCCCTGGTATTAACGGATCAAAAACAGCGTTAAATGATTACAAAGTATATCTACAATGGATGGATAAAGATGGCACAGTCTCTCCTGTTTATCAAGCTATTACTCATGACTTAGGTGGTACTCGTTCAGATCAAGGTGGTAATGGAACGTATGCGTTTGACATTGGTGAAGGTTGGACAGATGCAAATGGTAAAGTTCACAAGCCAGACTTCCAATCTGTATCAGGTCAAAAATATAAAATGTGGTTAGCACCTGGTCAAAATTCAAAAAATGGTAATGAATATTTTACTTATAGAAAACAACCGGGTAATTCAACAGGGTTTTCTGGTGCGGTTGTACCAACAGGTGAATTTATTTTAGCAGGGCACAGTATTCAAAGAACGGCTGTTTATGTTTACGAAAAACCGACTAATGCCACAATGACGACACCAGAATCTGAATGGAAATATGATGATAAAGGACCAGACAAAAACCCTTCCTACCTCCCAGATACAATTAATAAGAAAGATCGCTATGCGGTAAGTGGTAAGGTTTGGTGGGAAACATCAACTGCCGGAACAGAATATCCAACTTCAGCTGGTGAATCGTTTGTTGATCAAACGTTAGAAGAAGCGAAAAATGGTTTTAGAGTAGTTACAAGTGTCTTAACTCCAGAAGGTAAGCAAGCGCTATCTACTACAAATGGTATAGACGATGTAAATGAACGTATTAAAGCACAACAAGCATTAATCAAAACAAATCCAGAATACATTCAACAAACAGTAGTAGCACCAATTGTAAACGGTGAATATACTGCTAGGTTTGATGACAAATTCGATGTTAATTACATGTATCAATATGTAATGGATAAAGATGGTAATGTAGTTCCTGGTTATACAGGGTACTCATCTCCAGTGTTTACTTCACCTAATGATTATGCTAGCTCAGTACCATTCGTTTCAGCTAATAAATCATATGCTTATAATGTTCACTTTGCATTAGTTGCAGATCCAGCTAAATATGATATTGATATTACTAATTTTGATGCAATTGATAATGTAGCACATCCGGGTGATACTGCAGTAAGTAATGTAAGTTCAATGTATTATCCTGGTGAGAAAACTGAAATTGTGTGGTTGGATACATCAGGTGACACACCTGTAGAGCTTTCTAGAACGGCGGTGAATAATAAAGCAGAAGCAGAGAGCGCAGCACAATTTACAGTACCTGAAGACATCGATAGTAGAAAAACATATACTGTCCAATTAGTAGTTAATGATAATGTAATCGCTGCAGATACATTTGCTGCAGATAACGTTATTAAACTTGAAATTGATGCAATTGATAATCAAACAGTTGTAGAAGGTAATCCAATTGCTGATGTTACTGTAAACACTAATAAACCAGGCTCAGAGATTAAAGTAGAAGGCTTACCAGAAGGCGTAACATATCATCCTGAAACAGGTATTATTTCTGGAACACCAATAGTAAATGATTGGAACGATAATTGGGATCCAAATAATCCATCAGCAAGTACTTTTGAAGAAGAACGGGATTTCCAAGTGACTGTTACAGTGACTGATGAAAATGGTGCAACGGCAAGCGAAGATTTTGTGATTAAAGTACAAAGAGATACAGATAAAGATGGTATGCCAGACATTGTTGACGATGACGATGACGGTGATGGTGTACCAGATGATAATGAAATCAATGGTTCAACAAATCCTAAAGATTCAACGGATCATTTAGGTGATAAAGATCATTACGAACCAACAACAGAAGGTGTAACAAAAGATCATGGAACGCCAACAACAGCGGAAGATGTAACAGGAGCAGTAACAATTCCAGATTATCCAAATGATAAAGAACAACCGAAAATCACAGTGGATGATGAAAGCCAATTACCGAACGGTAATACACCAGGTACAACAGAAGTAGACGTGACTGTGACATATCCAGATGGCACAACAGATCACATCAAAGTACCCGTGACAGTAGGTAACGAAGCAGATAATCAAGCATATGAACCAACAACAGAAGGTGTAACAAAAGATCATGGTACGCCAGCAACAGCAGAAGATGTGACAGGAGCAGTAACAATTCCAGATTATCCAAATGATAAAGAACAACCAAAAATCACAGTGGATGATGAAAGCCAATTACCAGACGGTAATACACCAGGCACAACAGAAGTAGACGTGACCGTGACATACCCAGATGGCACAACAGATCACATCAAAGTACCCGTGACAGTAGGCAACGAAGCAGATAATCGAGCATACGAACCAACAACAGAAGGTGTAACAAAAGATCATGGTACGCCAGCAACAGCAGAAGATGTAACAGGAGCAGTAACGATTCCAGATTATCCAAGTGATAAAGAACAACCGAAAATCACAGTGGATGATGAAAGCCAATTACCGGACGGTAATACACCAGGCACAACAGAAGTAGACGTGACCGTGACATATCCAGATGGCACAACAGATCACATCAAAGTACCCGTGACAGTAGGTAACGAAGCAGATAATCAAGCATATGAACCAACAACAGAAGGTGTAACAAAAGATCATGGAACGCCAACAACAGCGGAAGATGTAACAGGAGCAGTAACAATCCCAGATTATCCAAGTGACAAAGAACAACCGAAAATCACAGTGGATGATGAAAGCCAATTACCGAACGGTAATACACCAGGCACAACAGAAGTAGACGTGACTGTGACATACCCAGATGGCACGAAAGATCACATCAAAGTACCTGTGACAGTAGGTAACGAAGCAGATAATCAAGCATACGAACCAACAACAGAAGGTGTAACAAAAGATCATGGAACACCAACAACAGCAGAAGATGTAACAGGAGCAGTAACAATCCCAGATTATCCAAGTGATAAAGAACAACCGAAAATCACAGTAGATGATGAAAGCCAATTACCAGACGGTAATACACCAGGCACAACAGAAGTAGACGTGACCGTGACATATCCAGATGGCACGACAGATCATATCAAAGTACCCGTGACAGTAGGTAACGAAACACAGGCGAATACAAATAATCCGGGTTATGACGATATTTCAGTAAAACCAGGAGAAACAAGCAAAGTCCCACAAAATGGTGATAATACAATGCCTGATGGTACGAAATATAAAGTGGATGAAACAAAGATTCCTTCTGGATGGGAAATATCGGTAGATCAAAATACTGGGGAATTAACTGTAAAACCGTCTAAAGATGCGGTGCCAGGAACATCTGTAGTTATACCAGTAACAGTAATGTACCCAGACGGTTCGACAGAAGAAATATCAGCAATGGTTACAGTTGGTGATGTTGTTGATATTCCAGCACCAACGGTTAATCCGGTTGATGATAACGATAAAGTGGTTACAGGATCAAATGGTACACCTGGAAATACAATTGTAGTTACATTCCCTGATGGCAGTACTTCAGAAGGTAAAGTCGATAAGGATGGTAACTGGACAGTAGATATTCCAAAAGGAGTAGATTTAGATAAAGGTGATATTATAACTGCTGTTGAAAAAGATGAAAAAGGTAATATATCAACACCTACAAATGTTGTAGTAGGAGAAAATTGCGATAACTCATCAGACGGCAACAATGCAGGAGACGGAAAAGATGACACTTCATCAGACGGTAACAATGCAGGAGACGGAGAAGCAGATAATTCATCAGACGGCAACAATGCAGGAGACGGAAAAGATGACACTTCATCAGACAGCAACAATGCAGGAAATGGAAAAGACGATAATTCATCAGACGGTAACAATGCAGTAGGCAGAGCAGATAATAATGCATCTGATAGCAGCATTGTAGGAGATGAAGAAGGTAACAATTTATCAGATGGTAGTCACTCAATTGAAGGCAATCAAGCTTTACCTGAAACAGGTGAAACCGAAAGTAAGCACGCTACAATCTTCGGAACATTATTTGCAGGATTAGGACTATTACTATTCAGAAGACGCAACAAAAGAGAAGAACAATAATTGACATCATGAAAGTGGTAGTGAAATCTAATTAATTTAAAAAGATTTCATCGTACCCGGCAAAGACGACTAGTATAGAAATTAGCTTGATATAAGTGTATTTTCAACTTGGTCAGCTTCTGCCAATGTAATGATAGGAGGCTGAGACAATTCATTTGTCCCAGCCTCACTTTTGTAAAAAATGCAGTGATAAACGAAAGCGTTTTTTTAAACTTTTAAGTAAATGGCTTTATTTTGCAAAAAGTCGATAGCAAAAGTGTTTTGCAATCTTAAAATTGCGCGAAATCGAATTATGTGAAATTAAAAAATGAAAACAATACTACATTTTACACTCATTTTATATTATATCGAAACATATATTAGTGGAGGAATTATGAAAAGATTAGATTTTTTGAATAACAGAAAAAATAGATATTCTATCAGACGTTTTACTGTGGGAACAGCATCTATTTTAATAGGAGCGCTTTTGTTTTTAGGGCAGCCGTCGGAAGAAGTTGAAGCAGAAGAACAAAAAAGTGACCACTTAAATCACATTGAACAAATTAACAATCAAACGGATACCAGTCAAGAAGACATAACAACTAATGAAAATAACGGAGCTACCGATTCACATACTCAACAAATGCAAGAGTCAGATAGTGAGGTAGCTAAGGAATCAGATGATTCACAAGCAAATACATCTGTAAATAAAGAAAACAATAATTCAGAATCAAATAGTGAAGTAGAAGACAGTTATAATGAGCAGAAAGATGAAACGCAACAAGATGAAATCGATTATCATGCTAGACCTGATGAAGAGAAACAAAGTGAAATTGATAATAGTGATAAACCTGAAGCAACAAAGCAAAGCGAAACAGAGAATAACACGACTAATCATCAACAACAGGATATAAAAGAATCAACTGCAAGCAATCAGGAAAATGAAGCTGTTAAAAAAGAGCAAGATACGAATGAACAACGTGACGATGAAACAAAGCAAACGAATGATTCTGAGGATAAAGAATCGGCAGCGAAGTATGTTGACAAGAACACATCACCGAATAATGATGCAAAGTACAATACGGAAGAAAATGATAATGGCAATAATCAAGATAGAAAAAGCATTGATCAGACACAAAATACTGATGAACAGCAATTACGTAACGCATCGGACGTTCAAAATAAAGTAAACACGCCTACCGATAGTAATCGTTCTACTACAGTAGACAAATCAAATTCAAGTGATAGTAAAGTTGTTGAGGATGCTTTTAAAGAAACAGATTTAAGTCCGAAAGAACAAGCACAAATCAAACAGGACTTGCCATCAAATATCGATGAATTATCTGAATCAGAAGTAAAGGAAGCGATAGTTTACGCTGCATTAAAAAATATGAAAGATACTGAACTACCAAAAACAACGGCGAGGAGTTTAGTAAATACCAACACTAGATTTAGAAGTGTTGTTACAAGAGCTGCTATAAATACAAGTAAAAATGTAAACAATCTTGTCACAGCATCTAATCTCAGAACAGAAGTTAAAAACCCTGATGGAAGCACTGCAGCAGTTAAGCCTACATACGGTGGTACATTAGTATTAAAAGGTAACTACACAGTTGATGATAAGGTGAAAGCAGGAGACACGTTTACCGTTGATTTCGGAAAGAATATTGTACCAGGTGCTTTATATCAAGAAGATGGTAGAGCAGCACCGGCTATTTTAAGTCCTAGTGGGGAAACGATTGCCGTTGGTAAGTATAATGCTTCTACAAATAGCTTTGATTATATATTTAATGACTATGTCAACAAATATAATAACGTTAAAGGTTCATTTGAATTCTCTATGTCACCCAATAGAAAGACTGCACCATCAAATGGTACATATAATAATGCAATTAGTTTTGCAGGTGAACAATTAAATCACAACTATACTGTTGATTATAAGAATTATAGTAATGAAAAAAACATAACAAGGTCAGCGATTACTTCTTTTAGTCCGGTTGATGGTAGTTACACACGTGTTTCATATGTTAATCCACAATTAAGTAAAGCGGGTGCAGGAGCTTTTACAGCAACGCTAACTCAGACGAATGCAACGTTAGATAATGTGAAGATATATAAAGTGCCAAGTAATATGAAAAGCGCTTTTACAGATTCATTCGTACCGAATTTAACCGGTTTACAAGATGTTACTAGCCAAATAACACGCCTTAATTTAGATGCTAATACTACACAATTAAAATTCACTACAGCAAATAATAGACAAAATACTGGCTATATTATTGTTACAGAAGGAACTGGATCAAAAGATGGTAATATACAATTAACAACAATTGCCGGCAAATCAGTGAGTAATACAATAAATTGGGTGAAAAGTTCCGCAAATGGTTATGGAGATTTTTCATCCGTAAGTGAAAGTGCATCGATTAGTTCTTCGGAGTCGTTGAGCACATCAAAATCATTAAGTACAAGTGAATCGTTGAGTACATCGCAATCATTAAGTGAAAGTGAGTCACATAGCATATCGCAGTCATTAAGCGAAAGTGAGTCACTAAGCACTTCAGAGTCAATCAGCGAGAGCGAATCATTAAGCGCTTCTGAATCAATCAGCGAGAGCGAATCACTAAGTACATCAGAATCAGTAAGTGAGAGCGAATCATTGAGTACTTCTGAATCAATCAGTGAGAGTGAATCATTGAGCACTTCTGAATCAATCAGCGAGTCAGAATCATTGAGCACATCGGAATCAATTAGTGAAAGTGAATCATTGAGCACATCTGAATCTATTAGTGAGTCAGAATCACAAAGTACATCAGAGTCAATCAGTGAGAGTGAATCATTGAGCGCTTCTGAATCTATTAGTGAAAGTGAGTCATTAAGCACTTCGGAATCGATTAGTGAGAGCGAATCATTAAGCACTTCAGAGTCAATCAGCGAAAGCGAATCACTAAGTACATCAGAATCAATTAGCGAAAGCGAATCATTGAGTACTTCTGAATCTATTAGTGAAAGTGAGTCACTAAGTACTTCAGAATCAATCAGTGAGTCAGAGTCTCTAAGCACATCAGAATCAATCAGTGAAAGTGAGTCACTAAGTACTTCTGAGTCAATCAGTGAGAGCGAATCATTAAGTACTTCTGAGTCAATCAGCGAGAGCGAATCATTAAGCGCTTCTGAATCAATCAGCGAGAGCGAATCATTAAGTACTTCAGAATCTATCAGCGAGTCAGAGTCATTGAGCACTTCGGAATCAATAAGTGAATCAGAATCATTAAGCACATCCGAATCAATCAGTGAGAGCGAATCATTGAGTACATCAGAGTCAATAAGTGAAAGCGAGTCACTAAGTACATCAGAGTCAATAAGTGAAAGTGAGTCATTAAGCACATCCGAATCAATCAGTGAGAGCGAATCATTGAGTACATCAGAGTCAATGAGTGAAAGCGAGTCATTAAGTACATCAGAATCCATCAGTGAAAGCGAATCATTAAGCACTTCGGAATCGATTAGTGAGAGTGAATCATTGAGTACATCAGAGTCTATTAGTGAGAGCGAGTCATTAAACACTTCGGAATCGATTAGTGAGAGTGAATCATTAAGCACATCAGAGTCTATTAGCGAATCAGAGTCATTAAGCACGTCCGAATCGATTAGTGAGAGTGAATCATTAAGTACATCCGAATCAATCAGTGAAAGCGAATCATTGAGCACATCCGAATCAATAAGTGAAAGTGAATCATTAAGCACGTCCGAATCGATTAGTGAGAGTGAGTTACTAAGTACATCCGAATCAATCAGTGAGAGCGAATCATTGAGCACATCCGAGTCAATCAGTGAGAGCGAATCGTTAAGTACATCTGAATCAGTAAGTGAGAGTGAATCATTGAGCACATCCGAATCAATCAGTGAAAGTGAATCATTGAGTACATCAGAGTCTATTAGTGAGAGTGAGTCATTAAGCACATCCGAGTCAATCAGTGAGAGCGAATCATTAAGCACTTCTGAATCAATCAGTGAAAGTGAGACATTAAGCACTTCGGAATCGATTAGTGAGAGTGAATCATTGAGTACATCAGAATCTATTAGTGAAAGTGAGTCACTAAGCACATCAGAATCAGTTAGTGAGTCAGAATCACAAAGTACTTCGGAATCAATCAGCGAGAGTGAATCAATTAGCGAATCAGAATCGTTAAGCACATCAGAATCAATCAGTGAAAGTGAGTCATTAAGCACTTCGGAATCGATTAGTGAGAGTGAATCACTAAGCACATCAGAATCAATCAGTGAAAGTGAATCATTAAGCACATCCGAGTCAATCAGTGAGAGCGAATCGTTAAGTACATCAGAGTCAATCAGCGAAAGCGAATCATTAAGTACGTCAGAATCGATTAGTGAGAGCGAATCACAAAGTACATCAGAGTCAATTAGCGAAAGTGAATCATTGAGTACATCAGAATCTATTAGTGAAAGTGAGTCACTAAGCACATCAGAATCAGTTAGTGAGTCAGAATCACAAAGTACATCTGAATCAATCAGCGAGAGTGAATCATTAAGTTCTTCTGAATCAGTAAGTGAAAGCGAATCATTAAGTGAATCAGAGTCAATCAGTGAGAGTGAATCGTTAAGCACGTCAGAATCGATTAGTGAGAGTGAATCACAAAGCACATCTGAATCAATTAGCGAATCAGAATCGTTAAGTACTTCAGAGTCAATCAGTGAAAGTGAGTCACTAAGTACCTCAGAATCAGTAAGTGAGAGCGAATCAGAATCGTTAAGTACATCTGAATCGTTAAGTACTTCGGAATCAATCAGTGAGAGTGAGTCATTGAGTACCTCAGAGTCAATCAGCGAAAGTGAGTCACTAAGCACATCAGAATCAATAAGCGAATCAGAATCATTGAGCACTTCTGAATCAATCAGTGAAAGTGAGTCGTTGAGCACTTCTGAATCAATCAGTGAAAGTGAGTCGTTGAGCACATCAGAATCAGTAAGTGAGAGTGAATCACTAAGCACTTCAGAGTCAATCAGTGAGAGTGAATCATTAAGTACATCAGAGTCTATTAGTGAGAGTGAATCACAAAGTACATCAGAATCGATCAGTGAAAGCGAGTCGTTAAGTACATCAGAGTCAATTAGCGAAAGTGAATCATTGAGCACATCAGAATCAATTAGCGAAAGCGAATCATTAAGCACTTCTGAATCTATCAGCGAGTCAGAATCATTGAGCACATCAGAGTCAGAATCATTGAGCACATCAGAATCTATTAGTGAGTCAGAATCGTTAAGTACATCTGAATCAATCAGTGAGAGCGAATCATTGAGTACTTCGGAATCCATAAGTGAAAGTGAATCATTGAGTACCTCAGAGTCTATTAGTGAGAGCGAATCATTGAGCACATCAGAATCAATCAGTGAATCCAAATCGTTAAGTACATCAGAGTCAATCAGCGAGAGCCAATCATTAAGTACATCCGAATCAATCAGCGAAAGCGAATCACAAAGTACCTCAGAGTCAATTAGCGAAAGTGAATCATTGAGTACCTCCGAGTCAATCAGTGAAAGCGAATCACAAAGCACATCAGAATCAATCAGTGAAAGTGAATCATTGAGTACCTCAGAGTCTATTAGTGAGAGCGAATCATTAAGTACTTCAGAATCAATCAGCGAGTCAGAGTCATTAAGCACATCCGAATCTATTAGTGAGAGTGAGTCACTAAGCACTTCTGAATCAATAAGTGAAAGTGAGTCATTAAGTACTTCTGAATCAGTAAGTGAAAGTGAATCATTGAGCACATCTGAATCAGTAAGTGAGAGTGAATCATTGAGCACATCCGAATCAGTAAGTGAGAACGAATCATTAAGCACGTCCGAATCAATAAGTGAAAGTGAGTTATTAAGCACTTCGGAATCGATTAGTGAGAGTGAATCGTTAAGTACTTCTGAGTCAATCAGTGAGAGCGAATCGTTGAGCACATCAGAATCCATAAGTGAAAGTGAATCATTGAGTACATCAGAATCAATCAGTGAGAGCGAATCATTAAGTACTTCGGAATCAATCAGTGAGAGTGAGTCATTAAGAGCTTCTAAATCAATAAGTGAAAGTGAATCGTTAAGTACTTCTGAGTCAATCAGCGAGAGTGAGTCACTAAGTACTTCAGAATCAGTAAGCGAAAGTGAATCACAAAGTACGTCTGAATCGATCAGTGAAAGCGAGTCATTAAGTACATCAGAGTCAATCAGCGAGAGCGAATCATTAAGTACATCCGAATCAATCAGCGAAAGCGAATCACTAAGTACTTCGGAATCGATCAGTGAGAGCGAATCATTGAGTACTTCAGAATCAATCAGCGAATCAGAATCACAAAGTACATCAGAATCAATCAGTGAAAGTGAATCATTGAGTACATCAGAGTCTATTAGTGAGAGCGAATCATTAAGCACATCCGAATCAATCAGTGAGTCAGAATCACTAAGTACTTCGGAATCGATTAGTGAGAGTAAGTCATTAAGCACTTCGGAATCTATCAACGAGTCAGAATCATTGAGCACATCAGAATCAATCAGTGAAAGTGAGTCACTAAGTACATCAGAGTCAATCAGTGAAAGTGAGTTATTGAGCACTTCAGAGTCAATCAGTGAGAGCGAATCATTAAGCATTTCAGAGTCAATCAGTGAGAGCGAATCATTAAGCATTTCAGAGTCAATTAGCGAGAGCGAATCACTAAGCACATCAGAGTCAATCAGTGAGTCAGAATCATTGAGTACATCAGAATCAATTAGCGAGTCAGAATCATTGAGCACATCAGAATCGATTAGCGAGAGTGAATCATTAAGTACATCCGAATCAGTAAGTGAAAGCGAGTCATTGAGTACTTCAGAGTCAATCAGCGAGAGCGAATCGTTAAGTACGTCTGAATCAATTAGCGAAAGTGAATCATTGAGCACATCAGAATCAATAAGTGAGAGCGAATCATTAAGCACATCAGAGTCAATCAGCGAAAGCGAATCACTTAGTACTTCAGAATCAATAAGTGAGAGCGAATCGTTAAGTACATCAGAGTCAATGAGCGAGAGTGAATCACAAAGTACTTCTGAACCTATGAGTGAATCAGAATCAGCTAATATTGATGACCAGATGAATGAGGATCTTAATAAAGACAAAGAAACTGCAAAAGATAAATCATCAGACAAGAAAGCTTTACCTAATACAGGTAATGATGATGCGAATAAAGGCTTAATAGCAGGATTATTTGGACTGAGTGGCTTAGCTTTATTAAGAAGACGTAGAATTAACGGTGATTCTAAAGAGTAACAAGAGAGCATTATCAAAATATAGTGCATAATTTAAATGTAAGACTAAAAAACGTTATGCTATAACATTAAGAAACATTCCACCTATATAAGGAGCGGGAATTTGAAGTCTAATGAAACAATTAGATTTCTCTTTCGCTCCTTATTTTGTTATTTTAAGATCAATCATAATATTTTATACGGATTGTTTTGAAATAAAAAACTTTGATTAAATTAGATGTAATTTTACTCATTGGGAACATTATCTTGTGTCTTTATGTGTTGGCAACATATCGAAAGTAGTCATTTAAATCAATTTAAATTAAGGAGTAGAGCGTTTATGAAAACAAAAGAAGTTGTAGAACTCATTGGAGTTTCACAAGATACACTTAGATATTATGAAAAGGTTGGTGTTATTCCCCCAGTTGGTCGTGACAAGAATGGTTATCGTATATATAAAGACAGCGATTTAAATTGGGTCTATTTAGTGAAACATTTGAGAAGAGCTGGTGTTAGTATTGAATCTCTTATAGAATTTTGCAGATTAGGACAGTTACCTAAAGATTATGATATACAAAATCAACAAAAACAAATCTTAAATAATCAGTTGGGAGAATTAAATGAGAAATTAGAGACAGTGCTTAATGCAAGAGATTTACTTCAATATAAAATCGATAACTATGATAATCATATAGCTAAAATTAATGCTGACACTATCGATAAAGACAGTGTTGAAAGACTTTGGGAGAAAAAATTAAACAATTGATTTGCTATTGAGTGAACTCCATTGTTTATAGTGACATTATGTAACTAAGGAGGGTTTTACTTTGAAAAATATTGAAATAAGTAACGATGTTAAAATACCGGTACTAGGGTTTGGCGTATTTCAAATTCCTCAAGAAGAAACAAAAGAAGCAGTTGTAGAAGCGATTAAAGCAGGTTATAGACATATAGATACTGCCCAAAGTTATTTGAATGAAACTGAAGTAGGTCAAGGAATTAAAGCGTCTGGAATAGATAGAAAATCATTATTTATAACAACTAAAGTTTGGATAGAAAATGTGAACTATGAAGATACGCTTAAATCTATTGATCGCTCTTTAGAGAGATTGGATATTGACTATATAGATTTAGTACTTATACATCAACCTTATAATGATGTTTATGGATCATGGAGAGCATTAGAAGAATTGAAAGAAAAGGGCAAAATTAGAGCCATTGGTGTTTCTAATTGTGGTATTGACCGTGTTGTAGATTTAGGTATTAACAACAGTATACAGCCTGAAGTCAATCAGATAGAAATCAATCCTTTCCATCAACAAGAAGAGCAAGTAACCGCATTACAGAAAGAAAGTGTAGTAGTAGAAGCTTGGGCACCTTTTGCAGAAGGGAAAAATAATTTATTCAACAATGAAGTGTTGCAGGAGATTGGGGATCAATATGATAAATCAATCGCACAAGTAATACTACGTTGGTTAGTTGAACGCGACATCGTTGTACTAGCGAAATCAGTTAACCCAAAAAGAATGGCACAAAATATAGATATATTTGACTTTGAATTAACAGCTGAAGATAAAAATAAAATCGCCACATTAGAAGAAAGTAATAGTCAATTCTTTTCACATGCTGACCCAGAGATGATTAAGGCACTTTCTAATAGAAAATTAAATGTTTAAATAAAGGTGTTTACAAATTTTACTCAAACATAATATTAACGCGTCTCAAGATACTTAATACACACTAAAGAAAATTACTTTGTAGATGTGTTACGTATTATGAGACGCGTTATTAATATTTAATGATATAAATAATTGCTACAATAGGTTTCTTCTTTTTGGTTTATTACTCATATATCTAAACGGATTGTTTCATTAATCATGGTTTAATGGTAATGCGATTTTGCTATTTGTTTGTTATGTCCAAATATTTAATAAAACTTCAGCAAAGCTTTCAGGCTTCTGTATATAGCCTAAATGACCACCAGGTATTTCTTTAATTTTAATACCTGTTTGTTCAGAAATGTAAAAGTTCACATCTTGGGGGAAAGAACCTTTAGAATCAGTACCATTTAACAATATAATGCGGTCTTTATATTGTGTGAAATCAGATAAATTAATCTCTGAATGCGTGTACTGTCTAATTTCATATTTTGACCAAAATATCATGCGTTCATATTGTTCTTTTTGTGCTTCATTATCTTCAGATACTGGTTGAGACATACTTTTAATATCAATAGGAGAAATGTTAAGCGTTTCTGCGAATGTTTTCATACCAACTTCTAAACCTTTATTCAATATCTGATCTACAATTACATCATTTTTTTGTTTCCAGTATTGACTGTCTGGTAAAAAGGTATTGATAGGTGGTTCGTGAAAGGCAATGTGCTTAATTATTTCAGGATAATCTTTTAAAACATGCATGGTCACAATGGCTCCAGAACTGCTACCTAGTAAATAGATAGGGTCATCGCTTAAGTGTTTAGCTAGTTGGGCGATGTCTTCAGCGTCTTGCTTTACACGGTAATCATCATTAGGTTGCTGAGCTTTATCTGGAAGTGGTTTCGTAAGTTCGCTATGTCCATAATCACGTCGATCGACAGCAACGACTGTAAAATGATCTTTTAATTGATCTATTAAAGGCAAGAAGATATCTCCAGTTCCATTTGCACCTGGGACTAAGATGAGTACGGGACCTTGTCCTTGCTTATAGTAATTTAATTTTGCTCCTTCTAGTTCTAATGTATGCATAAAAAATTCCTCCAATAACTTGATTATTTTATATTCAGTAGCTGCTCAGCGTTTTTGTAATTAATTTTCTCTTTTTCTTCTTGTGTTAGACCTAAGTCGTCTAAAAAAGCGCTAAGGTTTTCTGGCTGAATATAAGTATAATCAGCAGAATAAAGTATATGATTTATGCTAACAGTCTGTTTATGCGCTTATGCAAGCAATTCCATGTTCAAATCTATATGCTATATTTATGTTATATGATTGATTTCATTAATCACTGTGACCATATCATCATTAATAACTAAACTAGCCAAGTGGTCATATGGCGTAGGGTCCCTGTTTATAATAACTAAGTGCTGACCTTCAAAATAGGAAATAAGTCCTGCTGCAGGTTGGACGACAAGTGATGAACCTAAGACGAATAACGTGTCTGCCTCTCGTATTTTATGAATTGCATTCGAAATCGTCTGTTCATTTAATATTTCACCATAGAGTACAATGTCTGGTCTAATGACACTGCCACAGGCTTCACATTGACGTAAATCTTGTGCCATTACATAGGCTTTAGAATATACTTTATTACATTCAATACAATAAAATCGGTTTAATGTGCCATGTAGCTCATCTACATTAGAACTACCAGCATCAGCATGTAGACCATCAATATTTTGAGTGATGACACCCAATGAACGTTTGTCATGTTCTAATTGAGCAATCCATTGATGTACGAGATTGGGTTGTTTATCAGCTAATAGTAAGCGTTTGTGATAAAATTCGACAAATCCTTCTGGAGAATCTTGTAAATAATTCGTACTTAATAAGTATTCGGGTGAGTAACCCTCTTTTGAAATTTCGTCGAACAAGCCTCCCATAGAGCGGAAATCAGGGATACCACTTGCAACAGAAACGCCTGCACCTGTAAAAAATGTAATTTTATTTGAATCTTTAATGATATCTTTGAGTTGTTCAATATTGTGGTTCATTTATCTCACTCCATTAGAAATTGAATGCTAAACGATAACTTGCTTTCGAATACATTACTTATGTTAATTTTAAAATTTGAGAAGTATTTTAGCAAATATATCCTGCATATAAAGCGAAGTTATGTAATACTACCAAAAAGTAAATCATTAATATTGAACAAAGATTATAATATAATCAAAATAGCGGAATAGAGGATAGTAAAGTGAAAAAATTATGGATTTGGATCGCGTTATTATTAGTTTTAATAATTACAACTATTGTGATTATTGTGCATCAAAAGCAATCTACGAACCATCACGTCCGTCAGACAAATTTTGTGAATGGGCAAACACCAACACTTTTTTTGCATGGTTATGGAGGTAGTGCGAATTCAGAAACGTTTATGGTTAAACAGGCCGAGGACAGAAGTGTCACCCGAAATGTGATAACAGCGTTTGTATCAAAAGAAGGTAATGTAACATTGAAAGGGCACTTTAACCAAGATGCGGTTAATCCAATCGTGAAACTTGAATTGGAAGATAATAAACAAGGCAATCTTGAGGAAAATGCAAAATGGTTCAAATCGGTTCTCGTGAAACTTCAAGGTGAATACAAAATCAAACAATTTAATTTTGTTGGTCATTCTATGGGGAATTTAACTTTTGCACAATATATGAGGACATATGGTGAGGATGCATCTTTACCACAACTCTATAAGCAAGTAAATATCGCTGGAACATTTAATGGTGTTTTAAATATGAACGAAACAGTTAATGAAATTAGTGTAGATAGCAACGGCAAACCTAGTCGTATGAATCCACCATATAATCAATTGCGCGTGCTTAAAGATATTTATAAAGGAAAGGATATAGCGGTACTAAACATATTTGGTGATTTAGAGGACGGTACTCATTCTGATGGACGTGTATCAAATAGTTCATCTCAATCACTAAAATATTTACTGGGAAATAGTCCTAAACATTATAAAGAGTCAAAGTATCAAGGTAAGTCTGCACAACATAGTCAATTACATGAAAATAAAGAAGTCGCTAATGAATTAATTGATTTCTTATGGAAGAAAAATTGATAGCCTTCAATATAACAAAAGTCCGGGACATAAAATGTATGTCTCGGACTATTGTTTATTAAATTAGGAAGTAAATGATTAAAGTGACAACCTAATTGATGCAATTATTCTGGTTCGCCATCTTCATCATATTTTGTAACGAAGCCATCTGGATCAATAATGTAAGAACCAGCTAAGTCACCGTCTTTATCAGTGAAAGAAAATCCCCATTCTCCATTAGCACTTTGTTCTGGTTCTTTATAAGTGTATTGCTCAGTATCTAAAGTATGACCTTCGTAGTCTTCAACTTTATCAATGACATTCTCACGTGTAACTTCACTACTATAATCATTGCCATCATTGTTGCTTTCATTGTTGTTGTTATTGTTGGATGATGAATTGTTATCCGATGACGATGAGTTATTATTGTTGCTTGCATTATCGCTATCATTATTTTTACTGTTTTGATCTTGTTTGTTTGAATCTTTAGAATCTCCCCCTGATCCTGTATTAATATTAATATCACAAGCTGATAAACCAATAGAAGCAAAAATAATAGCAGTAGCTATATATTTAAATTTCATAAAAATCCCCCTTTGAACAAAATATGTATGTTTATATTGATTATACCTTATTAGTTGCTAAAAATCTTTTTAATAATGAATATTATTGCCATTCCTTAAAAATAATTTTGATGTACAGTTTGATATTAAAAGATATTGTTTAAAGTATTTTTCTGAGCACGTAGGTTGAAACATTATTTTGTGACTATGTCAGTACAATTAAATAAAAGGTGGCTAACTATATATGGATATATTAATATTAAATATAAGGATATAAAGTATCAGGTTTGGATTTTTTACGTGTATAAACATGAATTGGTTACGGAGGTTATCATGTCAACAGAGATTAAAGGAATAACATTTTATACAGATGATTTAGTTGAAACAGCATCACATGGCTGTAAAACGTTTAACGTAAACCAGGATTATAAAGAACTTTTTTTGAAAAATAATGTGTATACCTTGTCGAGTGTTAAAGGAAAGTTTAGGCTGTCGAATAATAATTCGCTAAAGATAGCAAATCATGCGCAAATTGAACAATATACAATGTTTTTTGTCGGAAATGTATTTCATTCTATGGGGGCTTTTAGTTCCACAAATAGCATGTTGCCCATCAATACAATAGTAGGTCGCTATAGTTCTATTGCAGCACAAGTTAGACGTATGGGTGGCAATCATCCAATGGAACGCTTCACTACTTCAATGCTAACTTATAGTAAATCGACATGTGCTTTTAATGATTATCTTGAAGAAGCGGGTGTTGAATACAATCACCGTCCATCGACAGTTGGAGGTATGGAACCAGTAGTAATCGGAAACGATGTTTGGATTGGGCAAGATGTGCTTTTTTCTTCAAAAGGCATCGCTGTCGGAGATGGTGCAATTGTAGCAGCAGGTTCAGTTGTTACGAAAGATGTGCCACCTTATGCAATTGTAGGAGGGAATCCTGCGAAAGTAATCCGTTATCGATTTGAAGATCAGATTATTGAAAGATTATTAAAATTAAAGTGGTGGCAATACGGATTTGCAGATTTCAAGGATGTAATGCCTGATGATTCAATAGAAGTGTTTTTGGAAAAAGTAGAACACCTTGTAGCTACTAATCAAATAGAACCATTTAAACCATCAACGTTAACACTAAGTGACTTTTTAGAAGTAGAGAACGAAATAGATAAATAATGAAAAAAGCGGGGCGCACTTAATGATGGATGCGCCCCGCCTTTTCTATGTTTTCATAAATATCAGTAGAGCGAAATATGATATAGGACATCCGGAGCCTCAGGGTTGTCTGAGGTTAGTATGCCGTCATAGTTAATAAAAATCAGTTTGTAAATATCTGTTGCCATCGTTTCACATGAAGGAGATATCATAGGAACTAGCGAATGATATAGTTGAGAACACCGATGGCTAAATAAATAATGGTGATTACTGATAAAAGGGTTGCGTGACGGTATTTATGCATGGCTAACGTTGCGATGTATTCTCTAATAATTGCATTTGTCCAAAAGTATAATTTCACAGGTGAGCCAATCACTTCGTATTTTAAATGCATTTGCTTAGCTAACTGTGCAGCACGTAGCGTATGGAATGATTTGTGATGATATAGCATAAGTCATTCAAGTTGGTTATATAACTTTTGCTGAATTTTAAATTTTCATACGTATTCAGTGATTTATTTTCCACAATGCTATTGGACACATCCAAACCTTGATTCTGTGCATAAATTTGCATAGCTAAGCCCTCAGCAAGTTCCTCATCTTCACCTTGACCACCAGAAAAAATAATGGTGGCATTAGGGAATTTTTTTGATAAGTTTAGTCCTTTCTTTATGCGACTTTGCAATAACGGTGGCACCTCATTATTGATTAATCCACTACCTAATATAATGATATATGCTGGTGGTGCGTTTTTTCTCTTAAATTTTAAATAGAGATACGTTGTTGCAAATGAAAAAATGTGTAACATGAAATATAGGATGAGCGCAGAAATCCAATGCCAAGTTAATGAGAAGAAAGTGTCTTTTATTGAATTAATGATGATACTCAAAATGAGCAATGAGATCAAGACGCTGGCTAACCCTAATGACAAAAAATTAGTTAATCGTTTACCCTCTTTAGTCATTAATTGCCAACCTAAATAGCATAAGCTACCAATGAGCAATACTAAGGACAACGGAAGTATGGCAACAAAAAATGCGGCTATTAAAAGTAAAAATAAAGTTAACCAGTAATTGTTTAAATCTATAGCAAAGATATATAACATAAACATAGCTATAAATAAACTTAGATTAACACATCCCCCTTTATACAAATTACTTTTGTCTAAAGTAATAGCCAGAACCGTTGTCACAATGAATATTAAAATAATTACCGACCAGATATAATTCATATAACGTGCCTCCAACTGAGTATGGGTATTCCTTGTTAATGAGTAGTATACAATACAAAAAGCGCAGTTTTAGTAATGTGTCACAATTGTTATATGCAATGAATAATTAAAACACTTCAAAAGATAGTTTTTAACAACTATCTTTTGAAGTGTTTTTTGTATACATGTAAGGATTTAAGACACGTTATTTCAGCAAATGTACGCTACTTATTTATCAGTCATCTCATTAATGCAAGACGCCATTATATGTTCACACCCAATCTGGTGGCGGCATAATTTAAGACTAAATATATTCATTATTGATTGATACACAATTTTATATTTGTAATTGACTTCATCATTTTGAAGATATATGATATGTAATAAATCGTAATGATTCTTATTTAAAGAATGGAAAAATATATGCATCAGAAAGGAGTTCTGTATGACAAGCAAGCGTATTCAATTTTCAAAGTATAATCCCTCAGGCAACATGACTGTACTCGTGCATTCTAAACATGACAAAGCGTCGTACGTGTCTATTGCGAATCAAATCATGCAAACATCACATATTTGTTGTGAACAAGTAGGGTTTATTGAATCGGATCAGAGCGATGCGCAACAACATTTTCATTTAGTAATGAGTGGCAATGAATTTTGTGGAAATGCAGCGATATCATTTATGCACTATTTAAATGAGCAACGTCGTATTAGTACAACAGGAAAAAGACACGAGTCAAATCTCACGCAATTTCAAATGCAAATATCAGGGCGTTCAGATTTAGTGGAATGTAACATACATCATGATGGTTATTATGAAGTGATGATGCCTCAACCTGAAACTATTGTCCAAAGGCAACTTACATTAGATAACCAATCATTTTTTGCTACAGCGGTACGCTATGAAAGTTATGTTCACTATGTGATTCACATTGAGACACAGGACATTTCTAATGAGCTACAACAAAGCTTGGAACATTTTGTACGTTCTACACAATGGAACAATGTATTTAAAACAATTGGCATTATGCTATTTGATAGAGGAGCGCAATTTTTAACTCCCTTAATTTATTTGCCAGAGGTACAGAGTTGTATCTGGGAACATAGTTGCGGTTCGGGGGCAGCTTCTATTGGTATTGTTGAAAATGATCAAAAAGGCAACGACATTGAGTCGCTCACCGTGTATCAACCAGGTGGCCATATGATAGTGACTTCTAAACTTGAAGATAAAGCGACTTATAACACAACAATTAAAGGGAAAGTTGCTACCATAGCGACTGGAACAGCATATATAGAATAGGAGATTAGAATGAGGCAAACAACTTCAATGATAAACATAAATGAACAATTAGAAATATATTTGAAAGCATTTGAACAGCGATATACAGAAGTAGTACAAAATAATGAAAATATACATAAACTCGAAGAATTAATTGAAAGGTATAGTGGATTTGTTTTAGATCAACAATATCAGCAAGCTTACACATCATGGTTAGATATTAAAGAGAAACAACGGATGACGCAGCAACTGGCTGATATTTCAGCAAAAAGTGTGAAGTTAATGGAAGAGTTAAGGGCACAACGGTTATTAAATGGTGAAGCTTCGACATCTCAATATTTTGAGAACATAGAACATTGTATTAATGAAGAATTTGGACAATGCAAAGTAAGGGCAAATGACAAATTACTGCTAGTGGGTTCAGGTGCTTATCCTATGACGTTAATTCAAGTAGCCAAAGAAATAGGGGCAGAAGTCATAGGTATTGATATCGATGACACTGCAGTGGATTTAGGACAACGTGTCGCCAAGACATTGGCACCAGAAGCTAATATACATATATCGAATAAAACGGTAGCGCAACTTGAAGATATAGATACAGTAACACATATCATTTTTAGCTCTACGGTACCGATTAAGTATCAAATTTTAGATCAACTTTATGCACTGACAAATAACCAAGTGGTGATTTCAATGCGTTATGGCAACGGATTTAAAGCACTATTTAATTATCCGATGGAGGAAACAAATTTAAAAAAATGGAAATGTGTGCATAAACAGTTACGTGCAAATCAGATTTTTGATGTCGCAATTTACCGAAAGTCACTAGTAAAGGCTGGTGTCAGGAATGATGTCTAATGTTTTGATTGCTGGCACAGGTCCTGTAGCGATTCAACTCGCTTGTATATTTTCAAAAGATAAACGACATCATATAGGCATGGTGGGGCGCGCAAATACATCAATGAAGGCGCACGATTTTTACCAAAACTATCAACAACATAACCAATTAGAAGTTTCAGTGCAAAACAAGGAGCATCAAGCGCTAACGGGACAATTTACATTGCATCAGCTATATGCAGATTATAATAATTTAAACCAACGATTAAGGTCTCAACAGCTATATGACACGTTGATCTTAGCCTGTCAGGCAGACGCATATCGTTCAGTTATCGAGCGAATAGCAACGCCAATTCTTAAACAATTAGAACAAATTATTTTAATTTCTCCAACAATTGGTTCTCATATGATGGTTCAACAACAACTTAATGAAATCAATCCTGATATAGAAGTTATTTCTTTCTCAACATATATTGGTGATACACGTGTGTATGATATTGAAGCACCACATCAAGTAGTAACAACGGGGATTAAACATCATGTGTATATCGGTTCAACGAAACAAGACTCACCCATGTTAAAGACATTACAAACTTTGTTTGATCACGTCGATGTATGTTTAACCATAGTAGCGACGCCCTTATTAGCAGAAGCGCGCAACAGTTCGTTATACGTACATCCGCCGTTGTTTATGAATGAGTTTTCGATGCGCACCATCTTAGATGGAAGCGACGTACCTGTCTATGTTTATAAATTGTTTCCAGAAGGGCCAATCACGATGCGACTTATTCATGAAATGAGAGTGTTATGGCAGGAAATTAATTTAATTTTACAACATCTTAAAGCACCGTCATTAAATTTATTAGCGTTTATGGTAAAAGAAAACTACCCAGTGCGTGAAGAAACATTTAACCCCTATGACATTGTGCATTTTGAATCGTTACCCGCCATACATCAAGAGTATTTATTGTATGTGCGTTATAGTTCAATCTTAATTGATCCATTTTCCAAACCGGATGCCCAAGGACGATATTTTGATTTTTCAGCTGTACCATTTCAACAAATTTATCAAGATAAACAAGGTGTGATGCAACTCCCACGTATGCCATATGAAGATTATTATAGAACAAGCATCATTCAACAGATCGGTAAGTTATTAGGAATTGAGACGCCGATGATGGATCGGTTATTAAAACGTTATAGTGAACATATTTCAAAATTTATAGCGACAAATCCAGAATTAAATTTTTCAAAACAGTTTCAACTTCAAAATTTTGAAAAAGACGTGAACTTAATCAAAGACTATTTTAAAAATTGTTTTACATTAAACATTGAAAATAAAAAATAGAAAGAGGCAACGATATGAATAAACTAACAAAACTGAGTGCAGTGATACTCGCGTCCGGATTGGTCTTAGCAGGATGCGGTCACAAAGGACTCGAAGAACAAAGAGATAAGAAGCAATTAACGTATACGACAGTAAAAGATATTGGTGATATGAATCCGCACGTTTATGAGGGTTCAATGTCTGCAGAACGTATGATTTATGAACCTTTAGTAAAAAATACAAAGGATGGTATCAAACCATTACTGGCTAAAAAATGGCAAGTCTCTGATGATGGTAAAACTTACACGTTCCAATTACGAGACGATGTGAAGTTTCATGATGGTACATCATTTGACGCTGAAGCCGTAAAGAAAAATATTGATGCAGTGCAACAAAATAAAGCGCTCCATTCATGGCTAAAGATTTCAACGTTAATTGACAGCGTTGAGGTAAAGGATAAGCATACAGTAGCACTGCACCTATCTGAAGCTTATCAACCGGCATTAGCTGAACTAGCGATGCCGCGTCCATATGTCTTTGTATCGCCGAAGGACTTTAAAGATAATACAACAAAAGATGGCGTGAAGGCATTTGATGGTACAGGACCATTTAAATCAGGCAAACACAAAAAGGATGAATCAGCTGAATTTGTAAAAAATGATGATTACTGGGGCAGAAAAGCCAAATTAAATAAAGTCGTAGCCAAGGTTATGCCTGCTGGAGAAACATCCTTCTTAGCTATGCAAAAAGGAGAAACAAATTTTGCATATACAGATGACAGGGGTACCGATAGCTTAGATAAAGACGCATTAAAACAACTTACTGATAAAGGAGAGTATAAGACGATTCGCAGTCAGGCGATGAACACGAAAATGATTGTCGCCAATTCAGGCCAGAAAGATAGTGCAGTAAGTGATAAAACGGTACGACAGGCGATTGGCCATATGATCGATCGAGACAAAATCGCCAAAGAGATCTTAGATGGCCAAGAACAACCAGCGACACAGCTATTTTCAAAAAATGTGACTGACGTTGACTTTGATTTACCAACGCGTCACTTTAATACATCTAAAGCGGCTTCATTATTAGATCAAGCAGGCTGGAAAATGAATAACCAGGCAGGTGTTCGTCAAAAAGATGGCAAAGATTTAACTTTATCGATGTATTACGATAAAGCCTCAGCAAGCCAAAAGGAACAAGCGGAATTTTTACAGGAAGCATTTAAACAATTAGGTGTAACATTAAATATCAATGGAGAAACATCAGAGAAAATTGCTGAGCGTCGCAGTTCGGGTGCGTATGATTTAATGTTTAACCAAACGTGGGGCTTATTATATGATCCACAGAGCACAATGTCAGCATTTAAAGCTAAAAATGGTTACGCAAGTGCAACATCTGGCATAAAAAATAAAAAGTCGCTTTATAACAATATAGACGAAGCTTTTAAAATTCAAAGTCAAGAAGCGCGTTCAGCAGCATATCAAGCTATTTTAAAACAGGTCGAAGACGAGAGCATCTTTATCCCGATTTCTCATGGACGCATGACGATAGTGACGCCTAAAGACTTGAACGGTGTGACATTTACGCAATCTCAATATGAATTACCATTTAATGAAATGTACTATAAATAAGGAGCGATGGTATCATCATGACCACATTTATATTTAAGCGCATTTTGTTTATGTTTCCCCTATTGATAGCGGTTAGTTTTATAACATTTGGACTTAGTTTTATTACAAATGAAAATCCAGCCATAGCAGTATTACATGCGCAAGGTGCACCCAATATCACACCGCAACTTATTGATGAAATTAATGCACAATATGGCTTTGATCAGTCGTTATTAATTCAGTATGGGCATTGGTTGGTGCAAGCATTGCAACTCAACTTCGGCAATAGTTATATCACTGGAGATTCTGTTGCAGAACGAATCGCACCAGCTTTTATCAATACACTTAAACTGACGGTTGTATCTAGTGTAACGATTATTGTGACGTCGGTAAGTTTAGGTATCATAAGTGCGTATACTGCAGGAAGGCGTACAGATCGTGTGATACGTGGCATTGCATTTTTTGTCATGGCGCTGCCGTCTTATTGGGTAGCTTCAATGTTTATTATTTATTTTTCAGTTAAACTCAATCTCTTACCAACGTCGGGTTTATCAGGTGTTGAGAGCTATATCCTACCCGTGTTGATTATGACAATGTCTTACGCTGGTATATATTTTAGAAATGTGAGGAGTGCCATGATTGAACAATTGAATAAGGATTACGTCGTGTATTTAAAAGCTTGTGGTGTTAAATCATCGACGGTGTTGTGGCATATATTACGTAATGCGATGCAGGTTACTGTATCTATTTTCTGTATGGCAATACCCATGATAATGGCTGGGATCGTCGTGATTGAATATATGTTCGCTTGGCCAGGCTTAGGACAGTTGAGTTTAAAAGCGATTCTTGAGAAAGATTTCCCGGTTATACAGGCATATGTCCTAATCGTTGCCGTCTTGTTTATCGTGTTCAATACATTGGCTGACGTGATTAATGGGTGGTTAAATCCTAGATTAAGGAAGGGGCATGTGCAATGATCAAACGTTTATTAAAGGATAAAGCAGTCATCGTTGCACTGTTGATTATTACATTATATATCTTGCTTGGTATATGTGCGCCTATCGTGACGCCATATGCACCAACGACTGTAGATGTAGCTAATAAATTTGCTGGCATGAGTTTACAACATTTATTAGGCACAGATCATTTAGGAAGAGATATATTAACACGTCTGATTTACGCGATAAGACCAAGTCTATTATATGTCTTAATTGCCTTATGTGCATCGGTTAGTATAGGTGCTTTACTTGGGTTTATCTCAGGATATATGAAGGGCTATGTTGATGCGGTAATTATGCGGCTATGTGATTTGATGCTAGCCTTTCCAAGTTATGTTGTTGCGCTCGCATTAATTGCGTTGCTTGGTGCAGGTGCAGAAAATATTATGTTGGCTTTTATACTGACACGTTGGGCTTGGTTCTGCCGTGTTATTCGAACAAGTGTCATGCAATACACGACATCTGATCATGTAAAATTTGCTAAAGTGATTGGTATGAGAGATTTGAGTGTTGTGATGAAACATATCTTACCATTAACATTGGCTGATATTGCCATTATTGCCAGTAGTTCAATGTGTTCTATGATATTACAAATATCTGGTTTTTCATTTTTAGGATTAGGTGTAAAAGCACCAACGGCTGAGTGGGGCATGATGCTTAACGAAGCACGGAAAGTCATGTTTACACATCCAGAAATGATGTTTGCCCCAGGAATAGCCATTATTATTATTGTTATGGCATTTAATTTTCTGTCAGATGCACTGCAAATTGCGCTTGATCCACGTATTGAATTGAAACAACGATTAAATTCGGTGAAAAAAGGTGTGATGACATCATGAGTTTATTAACGATAAAGCAACTATATATTACGGATTCACATACAAACCAACCATTAGTCAGTGACATTAACTTTCAAATTAAAAAAGGTGAAACACTTGGTATTATTGGTGAAAGTGGTAGTGGTAAGACGATTACGTGTCGTGCCATTACAGGTTTGAATGATAGTCGTCTAAAGGTTGAAGGGCATATCTATTTTGATGGTATCGATTTACTAAAGGTGTCAGAGCAATCATTGCGTGAACAGCGTGGTGGTGAAATTGCGATGATTATGCAACAAGGTAGTCGGGCATTTGATCCTTCTACAAAGGTACGTAAACAGATGTTTGAAACGATGAGGGCGCATACGAAGCTATCATTGAAAGAAATCGAAGCGGTTTTGTTAAAGTATATGGATTTCATGAACTTGAAACAGCCGAAAAAGATAATGCAATCGTATCCGTTTATGTTGTCTGGTGGTATGTTACAACGCTTAATGATTGTTCTAGCACTTGCTTTAAAGCCCAAACTGATTATTGCTGATGAGCCAACGACTGCCTTAGATACCATTACGCAGTATGAGGTGTTAGAGGCATTTAGAAATATTAAAAAAGAATTTGATTGTGCAATGATTTTTATCTCGCATGATTTGGCAGTGATTAACCAAGTTGCAGATAGCGTGCTAGTTATGAAAGCAGGTCAATGCATTGAAACAGGACTAAAAGAAACGGTGTTATATCAGCCTGAACATACGTACACGAAATACTTGATATCGACGAAACAGAAAATTAACCAGCATTTTAAAAAAACAATGCGAGGTGAATTACATGCTTAAAGTTTCTAAGGTAACAAAGTCCTACCAAAGCACTGGTTTATTTCGTCATCAGAGACAACAAATTTTACAAGATGTAAATTTGGAATGCCCGATGAACACAACGATTGGTATTATTGGTGAAAGTGGCAGTGGTAAATCCACACTAGGCCGTTTGATATTAGGTATAGAAAAACCAGATCTAGGAAGTGTCACACTTAACGGTAGACCGATGTATCAACGCAGAGTTAGAAAACAACAAATGAGTGCGGTCTTTCAAGATTATATTTCTTCTTTACATCCATTTCACACGGTACAAATGATACTTTCAGAAGTGCTTAGATTTAGTGGTGAGTGGTCGAAAGATAAACGTTTGTCTCAATCGATACAGCTATTAGAAGAGGTCGGGTTGTCTAAAGACGTTCTCAATAAATATCCGAATATGTTATCGGGAGGAGAAGCACAACGTGTAGCGATTGCACGTTCCATTTGCCTCAATCCTAAATATATTTTATTAGACGAAGCGATTAGTTCATTAGATATGTCTATACAAACGCAAATTTTAGATTTGTTGATTCATCTTAAGGAACAACGTCAGCTAAGTTATATTTTTATTACACACGACATTCAAGTTGCAACCTATTTATGTGATAGACTAGTTATTTTTAAAAATGGAACGATTGTAACACAAATAGATACATGTGACTTGCATCGTACGACGCACCCTTATACTCGTGCATTAATTGATAAACAGCTAACATTTTAAGGAGGCAGGTAAATGTGACAAGCATAAAGATGAGTGGTGCAATGTCATGGCAATTTTTAAGATTATACATATTAACTCTAATGTTCTTTAGTGCAAATGCAATATTGAATGTCTTTATTCCGCTCAGAAGCCATGATATAGGAGCCACTAACACGGTAGTCGGTGTAGTTATGGGCGCTTATATGTTAACGGCTATGCTATTTCGACCATGGGCAGGACAAATCATAGCGAATGTCGGTGCAATTAAAGTATTGAGGTTAATATTAGTCATTAATGGAGTGGCTTTAATGCTTTATGGATTGACTGGTTTAGAAGGTTATTTTATTGCCCGTGTCATGCAAGGAGTATGTACGGCTTTCTTTTCTATGGCATTACAGATTGGTATTATCAACGCATTGCCAGAGGCACATCGTGCAGAAGGGGTTTCTTTGTACTCGCTATTTTCTACTATTCCTAATTTAATTGGTCCTTTTATTGCAGTAGGTATATGGCAAATGAACCAAATCAGTGTATTTGCAATTGTAATGATAATGATTGCACTTTCTACTACATTTTTCGGTTATCGAATTACTAGAAATGCATCACGTCCAGAATCATCAAATAAAATTGAGCAAACCTCTTTTAATGCAATCACCGTATTCAGTCAATTTTTCAAAAATAGAGAACTATTGGTTTGTGGAACGATAATGATAGGGGCATCGGTTGTGTTTGGTGCAGTAAGTGTGTTTATCCCGCTGTATACCATTCAAGGTGGTTTTGCTAATGCAGGTCTATTTTTAACAATTCAAGCAATTGCGATTGTCGCTGTCCGCTTTTATTTAAGAAAATGGATACCTTCTGATGGGCAGTGGCATGTGCAATTTATGATTATTGTATTATCGTTACTCGCTATGGCATCATTTATAGTCGCGTATGGTGCACAATTACCAATAATATTATTTTACGGTGCAGCGATATTGATAGGTATGACACAAGCACTTGTATATCCAACTTTAACAACATATTTGAGCTTTACCTTACCTGTGAATGGAAGAAACATGTTGCTTGGTTTATTTATCGCTTGTGCCGATTTAGGTATCTCATTAGGTGGTACTGTAATGGGACCAATATCGGACTGGTTTGGATTTACCTGGATGTATATCATCTGCGGTTGTTTGGCGATTTGTATGATATTTATGAGTTTGTTTGTGAAAAAGCTATGATATTAAAATAGAAATATACAGATTCCCTAGTTGACATAAGTAATTAAGGTTAAATTATAAAACGTAATTATTGCGATTTATAAAATGGAGCTATTTCAATGTATAAAATTCCAGTTACAGTACTAAGTGGTTATTTAGGGGCAGGTAAGACAACATTACTTAATCACATTTTAAAAAATAGAGATAATCGAAAAATTGCAGTTATTGTTAATGATATGAGTGAAGTGAATATTGACAAAGATTTAATAGCTGATGGTGGTGGTATTTCAAGAACTGATGAGAAGCTTGTAGAATTATCAAATGGCTGTATTTGTTGCACGTTGAGAGAAGATTTGTTAAAAGAAGTTGAACAGTTAGTGAGGAAAGGCAATATTGATAATATTGTGATTGAATCTACTGGTATTTCAGAACCTGTACCAGTAGCACAGATATTTTCATATATTGATGATGAACTGGGTATCGACTTAACGTCCATCTGTCAGTTGGATACGATGGTAACAGTGGTCGATGCGCATCGCTTCACACACGATATCAACTCGGAAGATTTATTAAATGATCGTGACCAAGGTGTAGATAACGAAGATGAACGATCAATTGCAGATTTATTGATTGACCAAGTTGAATTCTGTGATGTTTTAATATTGAATAAAACAGATTTAGTTACTGCTGCGGAACTTGATAAGTTAATAAACGTTCTAAAGCAATTGCAGCCTGAGGCGAAATTAATTAAAAGTGTGAATGCTGAAGTACCATTAAAATGAATTATTGGATACAGGTTGCTTTGATTTTGAAAAGGCGAGCAATGCTGCGGGATGGATTAAAGAATTAACAGAAGGTGGTCATGAACATCACACACCAGAAACTGAAGAATATGGTATCGGTTCATTCGTATATTCAAGAAGATTGCCATTTCACGCAGAACGCTTCCATACATGGTTGGAAAATACCCCGGGAAATATTGTCCGTTCTAAAGGTATTGTGTGGCTCGCACAATACAATCACGTTGCATGTTTATTATCTCAAGCAGGTTCATCGTGTAATATTAGCCCAGTAACTTATTGGGTTGCAGCAATGACACAAGCACAGCAACGACAAATCCTTCCAGAACGAACAGATGTTGCAGAATCGTGGGACATTGAATATGGAGATTGAAATACGCAATTTGTAATTATTGGTACGGATTTAGATACAGAAAAAATCGAACGTGAACTTGACTCATGTTTGTTGAAGCATCATGAAATAGTAGCGGACTGGAGCCAGTTAGTAGATCCATATGAATGGGTGATTAGTGGTAGTGAAAACTGAATGGAAATTTTATAATAGACTTAGTCAAAAAATAATCCTTGACTGTAATCGTCCAATAATATGTATTATATTTAATTTTTATTAAGATAATTTAGTTCTACGTTCTGTATTTTAGAATTATAGTTAAATTGCTCATACTCAGCAAAATAATTTTCAATACTCTTATGCTTACTTATTCCTATAGAAACTTTTGAAACTAAGTGATTTAGTATTCTTACATATAGTTCTTAAAGACCAGTTTCTTAATTGTATAGAATTACTGTACGTGATTATTCACTTTATTACAGTAATATTTATATAGCTCATATCGTCACATATTGTATAAGTTGTGTAATTATTAACAGCTTACGATAGAATGACGCTTATGGGCTTTTATTATGGATTTTTTTAAAGTATTGAACAGAATAGTAAAATTTAAATTAGTATAATGTTAAAAGCCTAAGATTCTATTATCAAATTATAAAAGTATGTAACGGAAGAGAATATGAAATAGTTTGTAAAATATATTGTTTATAGAGTAAAGTGTGATACAATTAATTGAAAATTTTAGTTATCGGAGTAAAAAATATGTCTAGAAAGCAAAAAGATTTGAATTCAAGTTTAACAGAAGAAAAAGTAAGATTTAAATTATACAAATCTGGCAAACAATGGGTTAAAACAGGGTTGAAAGAATTAGAACTTTTAAGAATTATGGGTATTCCTTTTTATAGTAGAAGTATAGTGAAAAGTAAAAATGAAATTAATGAAGAAAAAAGAAGTGTACTAGCAAAACACCTTGGTAAAACATCTGCCATGATAGGAGGTGCTTTAACGGTAAATCTCCTTAATGATCATTATGCATTTGCTGATTCGGAACATCTTGTTACTTCAGAATTGTCATCATATAGTGAAACAGTAGCGACCCAAAATTCTACTAAAATCAACAGTGCAAGTGGAACTTTTGATAGTAATTCAGTATCGTCAAATTCTGAAAAAAGTAAAATTTCATCTTCTGAAAACAATGTAAAAAGCTCAGAACATAATAGTAGTAACGCAATCAATACAGGTGTAAGTGAAAAAATAAGTGATAATACATCTACTGTTGAGAAATCAACGAGTGATTCTAAAACTAGTCAATCAACGATAGAGAGTCAATTTACGAGTGAAACAAATATAGAAAAAAATGCAAATAAAGATAATAGTTTAAGTGAAATAAAATCAACGAGTACAACCACAGGAACTGAAAATAAAAGTAATATTAATGAAACAAAAGTTTCGACAACAGATAATACTTCAAGTGAAATATTTAGTAAAAGTGAATCGCATATACAAAGCACATCTATAGGTGGTTCAAAGCAATTTTCTTCAAGCTTAAATACCTCAGAATCTAACCAACACACGCAAGCTTCAACTACTATTACCTCAACAGCAAATAGCAATGATGTATCTATACCAAAGACTTTAAGAAGTATTAGTAGAATGGCTGCAACGTCTTTTGCGGCTACAGCTGCGACTGTTCAATCTGATAATGTCGTAGTTACAAAAGATAACTTTAATGACAATATGAAACTATCAGGTAGTGCAACTTTTAACCAAAATACAGGTGTTGTTACTCTCACACCTGATCAGAATAGTTTAAAAGGTGCAGTGTCTCTTAATACTAAAATTAACTCTAATAAAAGTTTCCGTTTTGAAGGAAAAGTTAATCTAGGTAATAAATATGAAGGGAAAAGTGTAAATGGTCAGACTGGTGGAGATGGTATAGGATTTGCGTTTTCACCAGGTGCTTTGGGAGAAACAGGAAAAGAAGGTGCAGCGGTAGGTATTGGGGGATTGAAAAATGCGTTTGGTTTCAAATTAGATACTTATCATAATACTTCTAAACCTAATGCAACAGCGAGTGCGAATGCTGACCCAGCAAAAGTTGCTGGGGGAGGTGCATTTGGTGCATTTGTTACCACAAACGCTAATGGTGTAGCAAGTACATATATTTCTTCTAACCCAGCCGAAGATGCAATGAAATTAAAAGTACAACCGGAAGATAATTCGTTTCAAAATTTTATTATTGATTATAATGGTGACACTAAAGTAATGACAGTGACCTACGCGGGACAAACTTGGACAAGAAATATTTCTGATTGGATTAAGCAAAGTGGAACAACCAATTTTTCTTTATCAATGACAGCATCAACTGGTGGAGCGAGTAATTTACAACAGGTACAATTTGGTACGTTTACTTATACGGAATCAGCCGTAGCTCAAGCCAAGTATGTAGACGTATCAACCGGTAAAGAAATTTTGCCACCTCAAAAATTAACTGGTGATGTAGATAGTACCGTGACTTTGAACGATCAAAATACTGCGATTACTAATAAAGGTTATGTTTTCGTATCTACAGATAGTTCAAACGCACCTAACTATAATGCAACATCAAAAGCAGTGAAATTAACTAATCAAGGGCAAACAGTTATTTATTATTATAAAGATGTTAAAGCGCCAACTGTACAAATAGCAAATCAAACCAAAGAAGTAGGTACAGCAATTTCACCAATTGTAATAACAGTAACTGATAACAGTGGAGATGCGCCAACTAGCCAAGTGACAGGCTTACCAAGTGGATTGACATATAATCCTGCAACAAACAGTATAGTAGGCACACCAACACAAGTAGGTAATTCAATTGTATCAGTAGTTACTACTGATAGTACTGGTAATAGTATAACGACCCAATTTTCAATAAATGTTGTCGATACTACTGCACCGAAAGTAATGCCAATCGCAAATCAAACCAAAGAAGTGTTTAGGCCTATAGATGACATTACTATTACTACAACAGACAATAGTGGTACTGCAGTGGCTAATACTGTTTCTGGGCTACCATATGGTGTTACTTTTGATCCAGCTACAAATAAAATTAGTGGTACACCAAAAACTATTGGATTATCAACGGTTACAGTTGTTTCAGTAGACAATCAAGGTAATAAAACAACAACTACATTTAATTTGAATATTACTAATAATGTAGAGAGTGATTCTATTTCAACTAGTAATTCAATGTCATTGAAAGATTCAACAAGTGCGAGCACGTCACTAAGTACTTCGATGAGTAATTCAACAAGCACGAGCACGTCAGTGTCAGGATCAGATAGTGCGTCAACATCGTTAAGTACATCAGTAAGTAACTCAGTCAGTGCATCAACGTCGTTGAGTACATCATTAAGTGATTCAGGTAGTGCATCGACATCACTAAGTACATCAGTGAGTGATTCAGACAGTACCTCAACGTCGTTGAGTACATCATTGAGTGCCTCAGATAGTGCGTCAACGTCGTTAAGTACATCATTAAGTGACTCAGGTAGTGCGTCGACATCATTGAGTACATCATTGAGTGGCTCAGATAGTGCGTCAACGTCGTTAAGTACGTCAGTGAGTGGATCAGATAGCGCATCCACGTCATTGAGTACATCATTAAGTGACTCAGGTAGTGCGTCGACATCACTAAGTACATCATTGAGTGGCTCAGATAGTGCGTCAAGGTCGTTAAGTACGTCAGTGAGTGGATCAGATAGCGCATCCACGTCATTGAGTACATCATTGAGTGCCTCAGATAGTGCGTCAACGTCGTTGAGTACATCATTAAGTGATTCAGGTAGTGAGTCGACATCACTAAGCACATCCGTGAGCGATTCATCCAGTGCATCAACATCGTTGAGTACATCATTGAGCGGATCAGATAGTGCGTCAACGTCGTTAAGTACATCATTAAGTGACTCAGGTAGTGAGTCGACATCAATGAGTACATCATTGAGTGATTCAGATAGCGCGTCAACGTCGTTGAGTACATCATTAAGTGATTCAGGTAGTGCATCGACATCACTAAGTACATCATTGAGTGGATCAGATAGTGCGTCAACGTCGTTGAGTACATCATTAAGTGATTCAGATAGTGCATCGATATCACTAAGTACATCCGTGAGTGATTCAGGCAGTGCGTCAATATCACTAAGTACGTCAGTAAGTGATTCAGGTAGTGCATCGACATCACTAAGTACATCATTAAGTGATTCAGGTAGTGCATCGACATCACTTAGTACGTCAGTAAGTGACTCATCCAGTGCGTCAACGTCGTTAAGTACATCATTGAGTGCCTCAGATAGTGCATCGACATCACTAAGTACATCCGTGAGTGATTCAGGCAGTGCGTCAACATCGTTAAGTACATCAGTAAGTGATTCAGACAGTACCTCAACATCGTTAAGTACATCATTAAGTGACTCAGGTAGTGCGTCAACATCAATGAGTACGTCATTAAGTGACTCAGGTAGTGCGTCGACATCACTAAGTACATCATTAAGTGATTCAGATAGTGCATCGACATCACTAAGTACATCCGTGAGTGATTCAGATAGTGCATCGACATCACTAAGTACATCCGTGAGTGATTCAACCAGTGCATCAACATCACTAAGTACGTCATTAAGTGATTCAGATAGTGCGTCAACGTCGTTGAGTACATCATTAAGTGATTCAGGTAGTGAGTCGACATCATGAGTACATCATTAAGTGATTCAGGTAGTGCATCGACATCACTAAGTACATCAGTGAGTGACTCAGGTAGTGCGTCAACGTCATTGAGTACATCATTAAGCGATTCAGGTAGTGCATCGACATCACTAAGTACATCCGTGAGTGATTCAGACAGTACCTCAACGTCGTTGAGTACATCAGTAAGTGATTCAGATAGTGCGTCAACGTCGTTGAGTACATCATTAAGCGATTCAGGTAGTGAGTCGACATCACTAAGTACGTCAGTAAGTGATTCAGATAGTGCGTCAACGTCGTTGAGTACATCATTAAGTGATTCAGGTAGTGCGTCGACATCATTAAGTACGTCCGTGAGTGATTCGAACAGTGCGTCAACATCACTAAGCACTTCGGAGATAGATGTAAATCCATCAACAGATTCACAAATTAATAAAGAATCTGGAGAAAGTTATAATGAGGAACAAACAGAAGCATTACCAGAAACGGGTCAGACCTCTGAAAATCAATCAGGATTAATTGGCGCAGCATTAGCAATGCTTGCAGGTCTTGGCTTAGTTAGAAAATCTAAAAAGCAATCAAAGGGCAACCAAGATAAATCTTAATTAAGGTTTTCAGTTAAAAAAAAGGCTAAGAGATAAATCATTTTAAAATTCATATAATTTATGGATTTAAAATGATAATATCCTTAGCCTTTTTGATATAATGATTCAAAAAAGAGGTATATTGTGAAAAATAAATTTACAAAGCGTATTTTTAAGCAAACTGAGTATAAAATACTTTATAAAAGATTATTATTCACTTGTTTAATTTTATTTATATATATATTAGGAAGTAACATCTCATTAGTTGCAGAAAATGGGGTGCAAAAACATGACAATTCATTTTACAAGGTAGCAGTTTCAAATATGGGCGGAGATATTCATACACTGAACATTTTCTCGTTAGGACTCGGACCATGGTTAACTGCATTAATTTTCTTTAGTTTGTTGGCGTACAGAAATATGGATAAAGCATCTAGGCAAACGCGTAAGGAAAAGCATTATAAAGAAAAATTATTAACGTTAGTCCTCAGTGTTATCCAGGGTTATTTTGTCATTCATGAATATGTTTTAAAAGAAAAAATTCATTCAGAAAATATATTTATATTACTTTTAGTCATAGTTACAGGAACGATGTTGTTGGTTTGGCTAGCAGATCAAAATGTAAGGTATGGTGTAGCAGGACCGATGCCAATTGTATTGATGAGTATTGTAAAATCACTATTTCAACAAAAACTAGGAGCACTACATACGAGTACTATCATTATAAGTTTTATTGTTGTGGCCATTGTTATAGCGCTGTTTATTTTATTAGTGATGGAACTTATAGAATATCATATAAATTATCGAGATATTATGAATATTGAAAATGATGAAATCAAAAAATATCTTGCATGGAAAGTAAATCCAGCAGGTAGTATTTCAATCATGATGAGTGTGTCAGTGTTTATCTTACTTAATAATATAATTAATCTAATATTATCTAGGTTCGTAAATCAAGGCGAAGTACCTATACAGTTACTTACATTTAATAATGGAACGGGTATTACATTATATATGTTTTTACAAATTATATTAGGTTACTTGTTATCTAGATTTATTTTAAACACAAAAAATAAATCAAAAGACTTTCTAAGGTCTGGTAATTATTTTGTAGGGATTCAACCAGGTGAAGCCACTGAAAGGTTTTTAAATAAGAAAGCACGAAAAATATGTTGGATTGGATCAATCATTGTCGCGTGTATTATTGCAGTGCCATTATATAGTACATTATTTGTGCCACAATTAGCACAACAAATTTATTTTGCAATACAGTTGATAGTTTTAGTGTATATCGGTATTAATATTGCAGAAACGATAAAAACCTATTTATATTTTGATAAATATAAGAGATTTTTGAACAAATATTGGTGAGGAGCTATTTATGAAATATTTTATTCCAGCGTGGTATGACAAAGAGAAATGGTGGCGAAATCAGTCTGTACCGTTTTACCATCAACGCAAAATTTCCGAATTTGATGAAATGATTAGTTTGATGCATATGCATCATCAAAATAACGTGGACTTTCAAACGTTAGTATTGAATTATCATCCAGATTTAAGAACTTTTCTGCATAGACATGATTTATTTGAAATAAATTATTGGTCTTTATTTGATGATATACAAGGGTTTCAGCATCAAACACCAAAACCTATTGATTTTAAAGTGTTAAAGTGGCCAGAAGGAACCGAATTTGTCTATACACCGTATCTTGTACGATGTATAACGGATAAAAACGAATATTCAAATATTTATTTTAATCAAGATGGTTATATCGTTTGGGTTGAAGTATTTGAACAGAAGGTGCGGACGAAGCGCTATATATTAGACGACAGAGGTTTTTTATCAGCCATTCGTTACTTTGATTCAGATGGCCATCCTGAAAAACAAGAATATATGACAATTAATGGGGATTGCATTCTGACTGAAAATATTAAAACAGATGAAGTTATGGTAGCTGAAACATATTTAGAAATGTTTAATACTTCTAGTTATGCGCGAATGGATTTATTAATACAAGAGAAATTAGCAGCATATCTTACCAAAAGAAAAGATGTGAATGCAGTTATTATTGCAGCTGACGAGCGTCATAATACTTTTTTATCGTCTAAACTGGAATCATTCAAAATATGTTTTTCAATTTTTAAAAATAGGAATTATCCAATGTCAGAAACACAACTTTCATCAATTAAACATAGTGATTATTGGTTAGTTGATTTAGTAGATAGTGAGCAGATGCTAGAAAAATATAAAATACAACAGGATATCTCCTCCAAAATAATGCGTATCACACCATTTGATGCTCAAGTCTTTCCGAATATTAGTAGTCAACTATATGAAACGTATATCGGAATTTGGATAGACGGTTTGTCAGATGAAGCACTACAGACATTATTAAACCAGATGATTATTTATATAGGGCAGAATGATGATATGAGAATCATTTTATTAAGCCAAAAGGAAGCCAAAGATGCCCCGACATGGTTAAAAGAACAAATTAAAGAGATTAATGATAGCCGTAATACTATTGATGAAACTGAAGACAGTATTGCAGCTTTGTTAGCTGAAGAAGAGGAATATATTACTGTAATAGAACTCGAACATGTACCATTTGAAACAGACATCATTGAAATCATTTCGAAATTACGAATAATTATCGATTTGAATCAAGAACCCAATTTATTTTTACAAATTAGTAGTATCAGTGCATGTATTCCACAAATTAATATAAGACACACAGATTACGTGAAAGATAAAGTTAATGGATTAGTTATTTCAGATATTAACAGCGTTCTTCCGGCTTTAGATTATTTTTTAGGACATTTAAAAAATTGGAACTATGCTTATGCTTATTCTATAAAGTTAGTTGAAGCCTTTGCCTCTGAAAAAATTATTGAACGTTTAAACCATTTTATAGAAGGTGATTTATAATGGCACGACAATTTAATGTATTACAGATAGGTGGCACTGACTTAGAATATGTCGTTGATTATAAGCAACAAGTAATATGGGATTATTTAGACGTGTCACTGTTTCAAAGTGATCAAGACTATATACAAAGTGTGAAAGATATATTAGAAATGAATGGTAAATTGGATTTTATTTTTGTTCAAACATCATATTCTCATGCTTTATTAGAAGTTTTAAATTTAGTAAGTATGCCACATAACACGTATATTGACGAACATTACTGGGGATCGGATTTTGAACAATCATCAATTACAAGAAATAATTTCATAAAACCATTCTCATATGAATCGCAGGTTATGCTTGAAGAAAAGTTACAGGCTATTACATTTTCAGGACAATATGGGGATAAGGTATATCCTAAATATTGTACTGTTGATCCAAAGTTCAGAGGAGAAACGGAATACATTGGTAATAAATATTTAGTATTATCTGGAGATTTTGGAGAAATCAGTACGCCTGTTGCTTCATGGAGAAATAGCGTAGTTTGTGATAAAGAGAAAGGTACTCAAATTTGGCCAGAATTTAAGACGGAAGGCACTGTTAAAGTTGAATATACCTTTAGAGTCATTCAAAGTGGCACCGTTGACACCGTAATTGAAGAACATATTGTTGATGAACAGGCGTTACAAAACCCTATAGAAATTAAAGAGAGACCCAAGGATGCGTATGTGAGCGTCTCTGCAAAGGCAAGCGGTAAAGGCAAATTATATATTGGTGCGATTCATAAACGATGGTCACGTAAAGAATTGGGTCAATTTATTTTAGGTGGACAGCGATTCGTTGATGAAAATAGAGAAGAGTTTTTCCACTATTTCAATCCGGGTGACATGAAACCACCACTGAATGTGTATTTTAGTGGTTACCGTTCACAAGAAGGATTTGAAGGATACTTTATGATGATTGGTCTCGATGCACCATTTTTATTAATCAGTGATCCAAGAATTGAAGGTGGCGCATTTTATCTGGGGTCTGAAGCATATGAAAATGCGATTCAAAATATTATTCGAGAAAAGTTAGCATGGCTAGATTTTGAGTCACAAGATTTAATTCTATCAGGTTTATCAATGGGGTCATTTGGTGCACTTTATTATGGTGCACGTTTGAACCCAGCAGGTGTTGTGATCGGGAAACCGTTAATAAACGTTGGTACAGTCGCAGACAATATGGCATTGAAACGCCCGGAAGACTTCGGCACTGCTTTAGATGTTTTAATGAAAAATGAAGGTGATTTAACTCAGAGTGATATTAATAAATTAAACAGGAAGTTTTGGGATGTCATGCAACAAGCGACATTGACTGATACCACATTCGCTATTGCTTACATGAAGCACGATGATTATGATACAAAGGCATTTGCAGAATTGTTACCCTTATTGAGCAGTCAACAAGCTAGAGTCATGAGTCGCGCAGTACCAGGGCGACACAATGATGATTCACCGACGATTACAAGTTGGTTTGTAAATTTTTATCATATTATTTTAGAAAGTAGATTTGGGAGAGTAAAAAAATGAAAGTAAATCATCAATTCACAATAAGATGGAATCACACAGATAAATCTACATTTTTATATGGTACAAAGTTAAATTTTAGACCTGAAGAAACAATTTTTGAAAATGTATTGATGCCTTCAGGAATTATAATTCAAGAATGGAAAATGTTAAGCACCTATGATAAAGATAAAACAACGCCGCAATTACCAATTTTAGAAAAGGGGCAAGATTATCAATTCAATTTTGATTATGAAGTGACCCCCGAATATTGTATTTACTTTAAAATTATTTTTTATCGTAAAAATGGGACAGTGATTCGCCATCAAATTATTAAGCAAAAATGTGAAAGCATTATTTATCCTGAAGATGCCTATGCTTATAAAATTCAAATGATTAACGCAGCAGCGACTCATTTAAAATTCAAAAAGATTTCTATTGAAAGCATTAACCCAGGAATTATAAAGCATAATAATATTGAAATAACTGATTTGAAAAACACAAATATATTGTTGAATGCGTTAAATATAGTAATTGAAGAACCATCAACAGACATAGTATTACCATTATCAAATCAAGGTATTCAACATATTCATAATGTCATAGTCGCACGCAATTGGAATAAGGAAAATCTTCATAGCAACTGGAATATTTTAATAGACTATTTGAAAAGACAAAGCATAAATAAACAAATTAGGCTTATAGGATATGGGCCTCAATCAAATGAATTAGCGAAAGCACTAAATCGGACTGTTCAAAGTGAAGTCTATATAACGTCACATAGAGATTTACAATTGGCACAAACATTAAATATTGAACTAGATGACGCGAGGAATATAAATGTGACCACGCCTAATATATATTTCAATCATGAAATGCAAAGTGATGAATTGAATATTTTCAAAAATATACTCAACCATGCACGTTATTTAAAATATTTAGATCGTAGTCTTATTAATAGCGAGGTTAGTCATGAAACAAAAAATTAATTCGACAGTCAATCGTATACGGTTAAATAAAGTCCATAGATTACTTAAGAAAGTAAATGTTTATAGTGAAGAATTTCAGTTATGTAGCGATATAGAACTACAAGCTAAGGCGGAGTCGTTCAAAGTGATGTTGTCAGAAAGTAAAATGACTTTAGAACAATTATTGCCAGAAGCGTATGCGGTAGTAAGAGAAGCAAGCCGACGTGTTTTAGGTATGTACCCTAAAGATGTACAAGTGATGGGTGCTATTGTTCTTCATCAAGGCAATATAGCTGAAATGCAGACGGGTGAAGGTAAGACGTTGACAGCGACCATGCCGCTTTATTTGAATGCTTTGACGGGTAAAGGTGCGTATCTGATTACTACAAATGATTATCTTGCAAAGCGAGACTTTTTAGAAATGCAGCCACTTTATGAATGGCTAGGCCTGTCTTCTTCGTTAGGTTTTGTTGATATTGTAGATTATGAGTATGGACCAGGTGAAAAACGCGCAATATTTGAGCATGATATCATTTATACAACGAATGGTAGGTTAGGTTTCGATTATTTGATTGATAACTTAGCAGATAATCTAGAAAATAAATTCTTACCTGACTTGAATTTTGCAATTATAGATGAAGTAGATTCTATTATTTTAGATGCGGCTCAAACACCTTTAGTTATTTCTGGAGCTCCAAGAGTACAATCTAACTTGTACCACACTGTTAAACGTTTTGTCGAAACAATAGATGACGAAGATATTAAACTAAAAAAATCAAAAAAAGAAGTTTGGTTAACGGATAAAGGAATACAGGCGGCAAATAAATATTTCAACGTATCGAATATTTATGATGAACCTTATTTTGATTTAGTACGCAATATTAACTTGGCGATACGTGCACAATATTTATTTGATATTAATTTAGATTATTTTATTCAAAATGGTGAAATTATACTGATTGATCGTATTACAGGTCGGATGCTACCCGGTACGAAAATGCAAGCTGGATTACATCAAGCGTTAGAAGCTAAGGAAGAAGTAGAAATTTCCAAAGACCTAAGTGTTATGGCTACGATTACATTTCAAAATTTGTTTAAACAATTTGATAATTTTTCAGGTATGACGGCCACTGGTAAATTAGGCGAAGAAGAATTTTTTGAATTATACTCAAAAATTGTTGTACAAGTACCAACAGATATACCAATTCAACGTATAGATTATGCAGATAAAGTTTTTATCAATGGTGAAGATAAAAATAGTGCGATTTTAGATGCGGTTGTGGCTTATCAAAATAAAAAACGACCAGTGCTTTTGATAACACGTACAGCAGAGTCAGCAGAAGCATTTTCAGCAACACTTTTTCAAATGGATATTCCCAATAACTTGCTTATTGCACAAAATGTTGCGAAAGAAGCGCAAATGATTGCAGAAGCGGGCTATTTATCAGCAGTTACCGTTGCGACGAGTATGGCAGGCCGAGGGACTGATATTAAGTTAGACAAAGATGTTCATGAATTGGGTGGGCTAGCTGTAATTATCAGTGAACATATGGAGAATAGTCGTGTAGATAGACAATTGCGCGGAAGAGCTGGAAGGCAAGGTGACCCTGGGAGTTCACAAATCTATATTTCATTAGATGATTATCTTGTACAAAGATGGGGAGATGGTAAACTTCAAAATAATCAAATACTTAATGATTATGACTCTAACAGTCTTGAAAATAGTCGTGTCTTCCAACACAGAGTGAAACACAGCGTGAACAAGGCACAACGTGTATCAGAAGAACAAGGCGCTAAAATGCGTGAAATGGCAAATGAATATGAAAAAAGTATTAGTATACAAAGGGAACTTGTATACGCAGAACGCGACAGAATCTTGGAAATGATTCAAAGTGATGATTTCAATATAGATAAATTGGCTCAAGATGTATTTGAATATGCATTGAACAAAGAGGTGCATTTAACACAAGAAAGCCTGATGCATTATATTTATAATAATATTAGTTTTAAATTTGAAGGTAAAATGACAAGTATTCGGACGCAAAGTAAAGAAGCAGCAATACAAAGCTTGATGCATCAATTCCATGAACAAATGGCAGAGAACAAACAAAAACTTAAAAATGATTACTTTTATGTAAACTTTGTTCGTAAAGCAATATTGAAAGCTGTGGATAGTGGTTGGATTGACCAAGTTGACAACTTGCAACAGTTGAAAGCAAGTGTAGGCAACCGTCAAAATGGTCAGCGAAATGCTATTTTTGAATATCATAAAGTCGCGTTGGACGCTTATGATGAAATGGTTATAAAAATTAAGCGCAATATGATTAGAAACCTATGTCAAAGTATGATTACCTATGATGAATACGATGATTTAGTTATACATTTTCCATAAAATGAGGTGAGTATGCATGACTATATATAATATAAATTTTGGAATTGGTTGGGCAAGTAGTGGTGTAGAGTATGCTCAAGCGTACCGTGCAAAGTTGTTAAGACAGTCGAGTCAAAATATAAAATTTGTCTATTTAGATTTTATACAAAATGAGAACATACAAACACTTACGAGTAATATGGGTTTCCATGATAATGAGATTATTTGGCTGTATCAATATTTTACAGATATTAAAATTGCACCCACAACTTTTACGATAGGTGATTTGAAAAACACTCTAGGTGAAGCGGTCATACACACTGAGCAAATTGATAAGAAAGTAAGATTATTTTTAAATAATGAACAAACATTCGTGACGTGTTATTTGAAAAATCAAGATGAACCGTATGTCGACCGTGCTGAATTTGTAATTAAGGGTATTTTAGTAAGAAAAGATTTCTATAGCTATGTACGTGTATTTTCTGAGTATTATGCACCTTTTGAAAATCGTGCAAAAATTTATATGCGACAATTCTATAATGAGGATGGCTCGATTGCATATAATGAATATGTAGATGGGGACGAGAGTACATTTGCATTTGACGATGCCAAGCTATATAGCAAGGCAGAGTTTGTCGGCTATTTCATACGTCGATTGCAGTTAACATCGAAAGATATGATTATTTTAGACCGAGCGACAAAAATAGGACAAGCTGTGCTTCAACATAAAGGTCAAAGTAAAATAGGTGTTGCTGTACACGCGGAACATTTCAGTAACAACATCATGAATGACTCACATATTTTATGGAATAGTTATTATGAATATCAATTTTCAAATGCAAAAGATATTGATTTCTTTATCACAGCAACAGACCTACAAAATAAAATCCTGAGTACACAATTTCAAAAATATAAAGGACTTCAACCTAAAATCTACACGATACCAGTCGGAAGCTTAGCATCATTACAACAGTCGCAAAACGGTCGAAAACCTTACGCTATCATTACGGCTTCAAGACTTGCGAGTGAAAAACATATTGATTGGCTTGTTCGTGCAGTCATTAAAGCGAAACAAACAGTATCGAAACTTACATTTGATATTTACGGTGAAGGTGGAGAGAAAAAGAATATTTCAGATATAATTCTGCAACATGAAGCTGAATCCTATATTCGACTTTTAGGGCATGTGAAATTAGATGAAGTTTACAGTAAATATGAGTTGTTTGTATCGGCATCAACAAGTGAAGGGTTTGGGTTGACGCTTATGGAAGCAGTAGGTTCAGGGTTAAGTATGATAGGCTTTGATGTTAATTACGGTAACCAAACATTTATTAAACACAATGAAAATGGGTACCTGGTACCTATTTCGTTGAAAGAAGATAGCACTGATGACATTGTTGAACGCATAGCGCAGTATATCATTGCGTATTTTGAAGGTGATATGGCAAATCCACATCGTACTTCTTATGACATTGCAAGGGACTTTTTAACCCCAAAAATTGAGCAGAAATGGCAAAATCTTATAGAAGAGGTGCTACATGATTAATTTATTTGAACATTATAATCAAATAACGGAACAATTGCATCAAACATGAAACTTGCCGGTCATGATAATGAAACAATTGTCATTCATGAGGATGGTTTCTTGCCAGACGAGATTCATTCACCATATAAATTTTTCGCCGGTTATAACGTTGAAAATGACAATGCCAACGCTAAATTTTTTAATGATGTAGAAATTCCACAATATTGGGAAATTGAAGGCAATAATGATCATGCTCTAATTCTAGATATGGGCGTCATTCGTGGTAAAATTTTTTATAAAAAATACTATGAACATAGAATAATAAATCATGTAGAATGGCTTGATCAACATGGTGCTGTTCGTTTTATCGACTATTATACTAAGCACGGTGTCAAATTCGCACAAATGACTTTGGATGCCCAAGGTGAACCAATTTTAAAAAAATATATGAATCAACAAGGACAAGAAGTGTTTTATGAAAATTATAAGACGAAAACAATTGTGTTGGATTGGAAGGGCAAAACATATCTATTTGAATCGCAAGTCGCATTTTTAATATTTTATTTAAAACAAATTGAAGCGGATTTAACAGAAATAGTTATTAATTCGCTAGCAACGCCTTTCTCAGTCACTTACAATTTAGATACGCCAGGTCGTGATTTATTATTCTGGCAAGAGCATAGTAATGGTAAAATTCCAGGAAACATGCAACTTATTTTTAATGGACATACGAGTCGTAAGACACGCGTTCTTATTCCAGATAAAGAGGAATTTCATTCGATATACGGTCAACTTAATGAAAATAGTCAGAGTTTAGTGACCTCAGCGGGTTATATTTATCAGTACAAAAAAGAAAATAGACATCAAAAGCATGCACTGATTATGACCAATTCTGATCAAATCATTAATCTTGAGTCCATCGTGAAAGCAAACGAAGATATTGATTTCTATATTGGTGCGATTACAGAGATGTCTACAAAACTGTTAGATATAGGGCAATACCAAAATGTTAAATTGTTTCCAGAGATTGATAAGGAAACAATTGAAACACTATATGCATTATGTGATATATATTTAGATATTAATGAAGGTAATGAGATTGAAAATGCGGTAAAAAAAGCTTTTGATTACGACTTGTTAATTTTAAGCTATACAGATGTTACGCATAATCACACTGTGACTGCGCAACAACATCGGTTTGATAAATCCAATGACTCTGAAGAACTGAAACTATATATGCAACAAATTTATCAACAAGTATCTATTTTTGAAAATGCGTTAAACGCCCAGCATGCCCATGCTATAGAAATAACAGTTGAAGCATTTAATCAAGCGTTCCAACAATAGTTGATATACGAGAAAGAGTCCGGGACATAAACATTTCTGATTAAAGAATAAACGTCAATTTCTATTGAAATTATATAGAAATTGACGTTTTCTTTATTTTTATATAATTTTGTAGCTCGTTGAGCTACTATTTTTCTTATGTTTAGTGCCATTAAGACAAAACCAAGCTCTCGTTTAACCTTATTTATTCCTCGAACCGACATGCGATTGAAACCCAAAATAGCCTTCATAAATCCAAAAACTGGTTCTACGTCAATTTTTCTTTGACTATAGATTTTTTTAGTTTCTGGTTCTGAAAGCTTTTGGTTAACTTGAGA
>NZ_MRZN01000006.1 GCF_002614725.1 Staphylococcus edaphicus
AACAATCTCATTTACATATCGTGATATATCATTATTAGGTATTAAAATTGAAGTTTCCATTGGTAGTGTAATTTGAGTCATGTTATAATCTTTATACATAAGGCACCTCGTTAATTTAGTTTAGTAGTGTTTATTAAATTATACGAAAGGGCCTTATTTTTTTGAATAACAAAATGTATATTGTACCGATTTTGTAACGTGCTGACGCCTAGGGGAATAGTATGAGTGAGAGACTACAGGCTCGAACCATACCCCAGGCAAGCATGCACGGTCAAAATCGTAAGATTTTAAATATAAAGAGGACTAACCCATAAAGGATTAGCCCTCTTTTTTTGAGATTGGGTATTTATGTCCCGGACTCTTCCCTTTTATATCATTTCGAAAGGCTTTAAATTGGTTATCAAACATTTACATATACATTGAAGATGTGGTATAAGCTAAATAATTACACAATATTCACAAAGTGTAATTATACTTATTTTTATTTAAATTTTTCTGAATATTTAGATATATTTATGCTATGATATACATTATCATAAATTAGTTATAAAGTTTTACGATATAGTATTCATTGGGAGAGGTTCATTATGAAAGATTTTTTTAATAAGATTTTAAAAAGGGAAGACCCTTCAGTTTATCAAGTAAAGGATGCACATTTGAATAGAACATTACGTGTCAAAGATTTCCTAGCTTTAGGTGTTGGTACAATCGTTTCCACTTCTATTTTCACATTACCTGGTGTGGTAGCGGCGCAACATACAGGTCCAGCAGTTGCACTTTCATTTTTATTGGCTGCAGTTGTAGCTGGACTCGTTTCATTTGCTTATGCAGAAATGTCATCGGCAATGCCATTTGCTGGATCAGCCTACTCATGGATAAATGTTGTATTTGGTGAAGTATTTGGCTGGGTTGCAGGATGGGCATTATTAGCCGAATACTTTATAGCTGTAGCCTTTGTTGCATCTGGTTTTTCAGCAAATTTACGCGGGCTCTTTTCACCATTAGGTATTGAATTACCTAAATCTTTATCTAATACCTTAGGTACAGATGGCGGTGTCATTGATATCGTCGCCGCCGTAGTTATTTTACTTACTGCTTGTCTCTTATCTTATGGCGTATCCGCAGCTGCACGTATTGAAAATATCCTCGTTGTAATTAAAGTGCTTGCTGTATTACTATTTATTGTAGTGGGCTTAACAGCTATTGATTTAAGTAATTATGTACCTTTCATACCTGAACATAAAGTTACTGAGACTGGTTCATTTGGGGGTTGGCAAGGTATTTATGCAGGTGTATCAATGATTTTCTTAGCCTATATTGGATTTGACTCAATTGCAGCAAACTCTGCTGAAGCCATTAATCCACAAAAAACAATGCCTCGAGGAATCTTAGGTTCACTAGCGATAGCAGTGATTCTTTTTGTCGCAGTTTCACTTGTGCTTGTCGGTATGTTTACTTATTCAGCATATGCAGATAATGCTGAGCCTGTTGGATGGGCTTTAAGACAAAGTGGATTTGGTGTCATAGCGGCAATTGTTCAAGCCATTTCTGTCATCGGTATGTTCACTGCACTTATTGGTATGATGCTAGCAGGATCACGTCTATTGTATTCCTTTGGTCGTGACGGCTTATTACCTTCTTGGTTAGGTAAACTAAACAAGAAAAATTTACCCAACCGGTCATTAATCATTTTAACAGTCATTGCAGTGATTATTGGTTCCATGTTCCCCTTTGCTTTTCTTGCACAATTAATTTCGGCAGGAACATTGGTTGCCTTTATGTTTGTTTCAATCGGTATCTTTGGCCTACGTCCAAGAGAAGGAAAAGATATTCCACAGCCAGCATTTAAAATGCCATTCTATCCTGTTATGCCAATCATTACATTTATCAGTGTGGTTGTTGTATTTTGGGGATTAGGCGCTGAAGCAAAACTATACACACTTATTTGGTTTATTGTAGGAATACTCATTTACATTCTGTATGGTGTTAAACACTCTAAAAAAAGACATACTTAATATAATAAATAGAGAAATGGCTAAAACATCCTTACTTGTTTTAGCCATTTCTCTATTTATAAAACTGAATATCCCTTATACTTTGTCTTTCATTATCGTCTGCCTTCTTGTTCATAAAATAGTAACTGTTAAACTACCAAATTTATTTTTCTAAACGATCTATTTGAGAAAGTTCACGTATATTAGAAAAACTAACTTTTGAAATAAGACTATCATATGTATTTAAAGCTTGTTCAGTTACGCGCTGTCCCTCTTCAGTTAAATAAATATACATCGCACGTTGGTCTTCAAGACATTCTTGTCTCACGACTAAGGCCTTAGTTGGTTGTTCTATTCTTACAATTAAGCGCGACATCGCACTTTGACTTAAATCGACAATTTTAATTAAATCATTAATTTTATACTTTTTTCCTGTTGCTTTATAGATCTCATACAAAACATAAAACTCTTTCAAACTCAGATTATATGTTTGTTTCAATTTTTTCTCAATCATTGTATCAATATAGTGCACATACTTCGTTAACTGTATCCAATCATCAATTTTTTGTTGTTTTTTCATCATATCCTCCCAAAGATAGAAGCTTTTTTACTGTATTACGATTTTATTTAAGTAAATCATAACATTTATTTAATTAATTCTCTAAACTCATTTTTCTTAACTCCCTATATTATCATTCAATATATCATCACTGATATTTTATCACTAATGAATTAATTTTATAGCATCTTTATTTTTAAAATTATTATTTTTTATTACAATTTTTTCTGTATTTGCTCATTTACACTTGCACGCTCAACCACATAGAAAAACTGCCGCAAAGTGTAAAAAACACTTTGGCGACAGTCCTCTTTTAAGCCTTCTAACGGTATCAAATTAAATTATTAATGCTTTAATAACTTCTCTTTTAAATCTTTACGTTCATAGTCTAATGAGTAAGGATCATTCAACCAATAGATTCCTTCATCTACTTTAAATGTTTTTCCATTTTTAACTGCTTCTGTATTTTTCCAGATATCTTTGTCTTCAAATGATAAGTCTGAACCTTTTGCTACAGGTGTCACTACATAGTCTCCTGACATTTCAGGAATTTGCTCTTCTGATATATCAGCTAAATCATTTTTCTTAGTCGCTTTTTCTACTTTATCTGGCATCTTCAAACCAAATGAATCATATAAAATTTCACTACCATGACCATACGTTTTACCTAAAGCATAGATTTTTTTATCGAAATCTTTAATGATTGATACAGTCGTATCTTCTCCAATGGCATCTTTTATTTCTTTTCCATCATCTTTTGTTTTTTCTTCCCAATCTTTAATCCAATCTTCCGCTTTATCTTCTTTACCTACAATTTTACCCAACTCTTTATGTTGTTCTTTGTAATCATGCTTCATATAGTCAAACGCAACGGTTGGCGCAACTTTGTTTAATTTTTTTAAATTTTTGTCAGTATTATAAGTAATAATTAAATCTGGCTTAAGTTTCGCTACACTTTCAACATTCTCAGCGTCTACTTTATCAACATCTTTAAATTTGTCTTTCAATACTTTACTATCATCTACAATATTCGCTACTCCCACGATATTGGCATCTAATTGTTTCAAACCACCCGCGTATGTTGCACCTAATACAACAATACGTTTAGGTTTTTTTGGTATCTTTACTTTTTCCCCAGAATCTTGTGTATAGGTTGTTTTTTCTTCATCCTTTTTTGAAGCCTTGTCACTTGATCCATTGCCACATGCAGCTAATATTAACACGAACACGAGTAACGGTAATAATAATTTTTTCATTCATTTGTTCCCCTTTTCTCAATATATTCTCAATTATACATGATATTAGGTCAATCTCAATCATATTTCACACATTATTTTGAAGTATCAAAAATATTTAACTTTAGAATATATATAAAAACGTTACTTTCTAATAAATCGAAAGTACGTTTTTGTATATTCATGCCGGCGCTCGTTAAATAAGTCTTCGACCGCAAAATCATCTATGATTTCACCGTCTTTCATCACTATAAATCTATTAACTATTTGATTTAAAAACGCAAGATCATGTGATATAAGTATCATGCCATGATGTGTCGCTTCATAATAATGCTTTAAGATTCCAATCATACGTTGTTCTGCTATAACATCTAAACTCGCTGTTATTTCATCACAGATTAATATGTCTGGTTCCATCATCAATGTACGTATCGTGTTGAACCGCTGTAATTGGCCCCCACTCAATTCGTCGGGAAATCTGTTCATCAGTTTTTTATCTAATTGCATATCCCCCATTAAATCAGCTAAACGTTGTTTTAGCTCTTTTGATTCAAATAATCGTTGAAATTTAATTGGTTCTGACATAGATTTACTAATTTTAAATTTAGGGTTGAAGCTATCATATGCATGTTGAAATATTGGTAATATACGTTCATTATTTGTTGTAAAGTGGCCATGTGTTGGTTGTAGTATACCCAACATTATTTTCGCCAATGTTGTTTTACCGGAACCACTTTCACCAACTATACCAACAATTTCATCTGGTTGTATCGATAATTGAAGATGCTTTAATATAGATGCTTTTTTATAATTAAAGCTTACATCTATTAAATTAAGCATGATTATCCCCTTTCTGTAATTGACTTCGGGACTTAAATAATTTCAAACTATACGCTTTAACATCATTATTTTTAAAAGCATCCACATGCTTCGATTCGAGCATTTCACCATTTTTAATAACATGAATCCAATCACTAAACGCTAATACATGCGAAAGATTATGTGTGATCAATAGCAGCGTAACTTTATGCTCTTCAGTCAGATGTTTAATTAAATTCATAATATTAAAACCTGTTACCGCATCTAACGAAGCCATCGGTTCATCAGCGATAATCACTTTAGGATTAAGCATTAAAACACTAGCAATCTGAACACGTGCTAATTGTCCGCCAGAAAGACTAAAACAGTATCGTGCCATCACTTGATAAGGATTTAAATCTACCCAATTAATTGCTTGTTCCACAATTTTTTGTGCAGTTTCTTTATCTGTCTTATAGTGTTGTCTATATATAGAAATGAGTTGTTTCCCTAGCTTTGTATGATCGTTAAAACTGTGTGTGTAATTCTGCGAAATAAAGCCTATCTCTTTACCTAAAAGTTGGTGCATGTCTGATATATTCTGATTATTATAAGAGATTTGATCATATTGCATAGATAGCGTATTGGGTAACTGTTGAACCAATGCCTTAGCAGTTAAACTCTTACCCGAACCACTCTCGCCTACTAAGACATTCACTTTACTTTTTTTTAATCCTAAATCTACGTGATAAATCAGCCTATTACCGAAACTATCTTCTATTGATAAATTGCTTATTTCTAATATATTAGTCATGCATATCACGCTGTCCTTTCAATAGCTTATCCCTTAAAGCATCGCCGGCTAAGTTAAACAATAAAATTGTCAGTGTTATCAATCCTGCAGGTACAATCATTAATAAAGGATAAGCACTCAGATAATCTCTGCCTGCATTAAGCATAGCTCCCCATTCCGGAGAAGGCGGTTGTGCACCCAATCCTAAAAATGATAATGAAGATATATATAATATAATTTTGCCGAAGTCTACTGTCATCAAGACAATAATAGATGGCATAACTTGTGGCATGAAATGTTTAAACATGATGTTATGTGTCGGCACATTAAATAGTCTGGCCATTTGTACATAAGTTTTATTAATTTCGTTACTTACTACTGCACGCGTCAATCTAGTATAGGTCATCCATTTTATAATTGTAATTGCTATAACAAGATTCCAAATACTTGGTTTAAAAAAGCTTGCTAAAGCAATCATCAATACAAACTCAGGAATACTCAATCCAATATCAATCATACGCATAATGAACGCGTCTAACACACCTTTTTTATAACCAGCTATAAGTCCTAACGGTACCCCAATGAATACCGTAGCTAATAAAGTAATTAAACTTATAATCAACGTATATCTAGCACCAATAATGACCCTTGAGAACAAGTCACGTCCATAGTCATCTGTGCCTAACCAATGTGTTAGATTAGGTCTTTCCAAACTACTATCCAAGTTAACATCATAAGCGCTACCAGATGATACAAAGAACTGTGCAATAACAAGTACAAATAAGTAAACAACAAATATATATATAATAATATGACGTTGGTTTATCTGCTTCATAATGACTCACCATCCTGTCGATGCACTCGCTCAATGTTGTTAGATTTATTATATCGACGTTTGGGATCAATCCATAATAAAAGTAAATCACTCACTGTATTTGCTAATACTACAAAGAAACCAATCATGATTACAGCGCCTTGAACAACAGGATAATCTCGAGCTCTAATACTATCTACAAGGAAATGACCGATTCCCGGTATACCAAACAGATTTTCTATAACTACTGTGCCACCGATAAGACTGCCCACAGACATACCTAACACGGTGACGATAGGAATAATCGCTGGCTTAAACAAATCGTACCAAAGTATATAATGTTCAGACATACCTCTTAGTCTCGAGGCTTCAACTTCTTTAGATTGATAAAGTTCTACTAGATTTGAACGCATTAACCGTACATAATAGGCGCTCATGCCAATGCTTAATGCAATAACTGGCAATATATAACCTGCTATTGTATCTAAACCAGAGGAGGGCAATAGGTTTATTTTTTGAGCAAACACATAAATTAATATCGTTCCTAAGAAAAATGAAGGTATACTCACCGTAAAAGAAGTGACTGTTCTTATTAAAATATCTACCCATGTATGATAGCGTGTTGCTGCAAGTATACCTAAAGGAACAGCAACAACAAATACAACAATAATGGTCAGTACTGCAATCAATAGTGTAGGTGGTGTATAGTAAGCTAACTCATTGATTACTGGTTCACCCGTTTGATAGCTTGTCCCAAAATTCAATTGCACAATTTGTACAAGCCATTGGACATACTGAATAACGATAGGTTGATTCAAACCAAGTTTTGCTTTTGTTGCTTCAATTTGATCACTTGAAACATTCGCAACATCTAAATGCAATATTTTATCTACAGGATCCCCTGGCGTAAGTTTCATTAAAATAAACGTCACAGTAGAAAGAACAAACAATACAATGATCATTTGTCCGATTCTAGAGAGTATGTTTTTTAATATCATCCTTTTTTATCAACCTTATAATCAATTAGATAAATGCCTTCAGGTGTTGCTTTTAAGTTTTCCACTTGTTTATTCATCCCAACAATATTATCCATATATGTGAGATAGCTATTCGCCTTATCCTTATCCGTTATATCTATAATTTCATTTGTTAGACGGTTGCGTTCTTTTTTATCTACCGTTTTATTAAACTGATCTATCATTGCAGTAACTTTTTCATTGTTGTATCCACCAGCATTGATTGCGCCTTTGGGTTTATAAGCTTGGTTAAAGAAGTATCCTGTGTCACCTCGAGGAATCGTACCAAAGCTATACATGGAGGCATCCCACTGGTGCTTATCTTTAAGATATCCCTCAATATCATCCACGTTGCGAATGGTAATATCAATATGCGCTTTTTTAGCATCTGATTGAAAAACTTGAGCCATTTTTGGAAGTTCTGGACGTCCATTATAAGTTGACACTGTCAATTTTAATGGATGGTCCTTAGTGTATCCTTGAGCTTCCATCATTTTTTGGGCTTCATCGATGTCTTGCTTTTGCACCTGTTGCTTATCAATAAAATCTAATTTTGTATTAAACGGCCCTGTCGCAGGCGTAGCATGATGCTTGGAGACATTTTTAGCAATGCTTTCTCTATCTACGACTTTATCAAGTGCTTCACGAACCGGTTTTGTCATTTTTTCACTTGTGTGGTTATACATCACCAATGACGTTCTAAAACCTGAAACCGCCGAAGTTGTCGTTTGGTCACCTTTATTTAACGATTGCTCTTTCTCAACTGGAACATCCGTAATGACGTCTGCTTTGCCTGAACTTAAATCGCTCGTACGTGCGTGACCATCTTCTTGATATGTAACATTGACTTGCTTCAATTTTGGCTTGCCTTGCCAATACTCATTAAAACGATCTAGTTTAATATTCTGAGATTGTTTATAGTCTTTAATTTGATAAGGACCTGTACCAACAGGCGCTTTCGTTACATCCGTATCCGCATTTGTATCATATATAGCTGAAAAAGGACTTGCTAACTCAGATACTAATTCAGGGTATGCTTCTTTAGTAGTGATACTCATATGTTGTCCATTTACTTTAATATCTTTAATCGGCAATGAACCTTTAACCAGATCACTTTTGGCCATACTTTCTTCTAAACTCGCTTTTACAGCTTTACCAGTAACTTTTTTACCATTTTGAAATTTGATATCCTTTTTCAATTTCAAATCTAATTGTGTTGGTGATTTCTGTTTATATGTATCTACTAACAGTTTCTGTACTTTACCATCCGAACCTGCTTTAAATAGTGACTCTGCTGCCCCTATTTTAACAGGCACATCTGTTTCATAAGGTGCGATTGAAGTTGTCTTTAAAGGCAATTCAACATTCAAAGTATTACGCTTTGATTCACTACCTGATCCACTACAGCCTGCCAACACGATCGCTGTTGTTGCCAACAATGCACAGATTTTTTTCATTTATATTCCTTCTTCCTAACAAATTATTAATCAATTAGAAAAATGAACTTATAACTTCATGACAAGTACACTATATTCATTTTTGATAATACATCCAACTTATTTATTAATCAATTTCTTGCGGTTTCATTTGTTTACCTGCAAATAACATAATCCACGTTGCTATAATAAATGGGAGCGTAAAGACAGGTAAACCATAAGGCGTTAATAGCGTCGTCATGCCTGCATGAATTACGACCGTCAGCAATATACCTAATACAATGCTGATAGGTCGCTCTATTCTTGTACGAAACGCTATTCCAAGCGCTAACACGGTCAGTATCACATTATAACCGAACAAACCATCATTTATTTGATCATGGTTTGCACCCAATACGATAACGGCTGAAAACCCAATTAAATTGGCTACAATAGCATAAACACCTGCTTTTTTAGATGCTATAAATATACCAATTAATATTAAACAACCTGCTAAAACACTTTTCAATAAAAACACTTCACTAAATCCAGATAGAAAAGCATTTATAAACTGAATATGTCGTCCTGAATATTGGATTTCATGTATCTTATTAGGGAGAATATTGACATCTGCATTCACAAATTTAAATTGAAATGACATGAGCAATATCAACCAACTGACAAAAACATACGGCATCGTTAACATTGGCACATCAAATGGCTTAAAAAACGCTCTAAATGCTGAACCAATTGGCATAGTAATAACAATTGCGACAAAAATAATTATTAGACTATACCATTGTGGTACTAAAAATAGTGTCAATGCAATTGCGGTCAGTACTGGGTTAAATCCTGACAATCCAGTATTGATTTCTTCTTCTGAATAATTTGTCCTTTTTGCTAATAACAACGCAATGACGCTCGCTATGAATGCCATTACGCCTACTTTCCAGCTACCTATAAATAAGCCTAGCAAAATAAACAACCCTGTCCATGCGTTATTTAATAATAGTACTTGTGAAATATTCTTCAAGATAATTCGAATAGCATCCACATCGTCACCTGATTTCTATATACTCTAACTTATACAATAATATATTAGACTAACAAAAAATCAAAGCAATAAATATCAATTTTTTATAAAATTCGTGAACTACAAAGTGTTATTCTTGTAGTTAGCAATTAATAGTCATATCATAGATATGCACATATTTTTTATGTACATAATTCTATTTGTCGAAAGGTAGTGAGATTGTGCATTTTACACAACGAGAACAAGATAAACTTATGTTAGTGATTGCAGCAGATTTGGCTCGCAGACGTCAACAACGCGGTTTGAAATTAAATTATCCAGAAGCCGTAGCCATTATAAGTTTCGAATTACTAGAAGGTGCAAGAGATGGTAAGACCGTTGCCGAACTTATGAGTTATGGTAAACAAATATTAAATGAAGATGATGTGATGGAAGGTGTTGCCGATATGTTAACTGAAATGGAAGTTGAAGCAACCTTCCCCGATGGTACAAAATTGATTACCGTCCATCACCCAATTGTCTAAAGGAGGATTTAATTATGAAACCTGGTGAAATTATAGTGAAACGTACTGAAATCGAAGTCAATCAAGGACATAATGCGACGATTCTTAACGTTAAAAATACGGGTGATCGCCCAATTCAAGTTGGATCACATTATCATTTTTTCGAAGTGAATCCAGCTCTTCAATTTGATCATGAAAAAGCCTATGGCAAAAGAATAGATATTCCTGCTGGCGCGGCAGTTCGTTTTGAACCCGGTGATGAAAAAGATGTACAACTTGTAGAATTTAGTGGCAAGCGTAAAATTTATGGTTTCCATGGTGCCGTTAATGGATCTATTGATGAGTCCCGTGTTTATAAACCAGAAGATGATCGTACTGCAACAGAAATCATTGCAGAAGAAAACAAAACAAGTAAAAATGCTAATAAATAAAGGAAGAGGGTAAAAAGTATGAGCTTTAAAATGACGCAATCCCAGTATACAAGCCTTTATGGCCCAACTGTTGGTGATTCTGTAAGATTAGGCGATACAAACTTATTTGCTCGCGTAGAACGTGACTATGCTACATATGGAGATGAAGCTGCATTTGGCGGCGGTAAATCTATTCGTGATGGCATGGCCCAAAATCCAAATGTAACACGTGATGATAAACAAGTCGCGGACCTAGTCATCACAAATGCGATGATTATTGATTACAATAAAATTGTTAAAGGTGATATAGGTATTAAAAATGGCTATATTATGAAGATTGGTAAAGCTGGCAACCCAGACATCATGGATAATGTTGACATTATTATTGGTGCCACAACAGATATCATTTCTGCTGAAGGTAAAATTGTCACAGCTGGGGGCATAGACACACATGTCCATTTCATTAACCCTGAACAATCACAAGTAGCATTAGAAAGTGGTATCACTACGCATATTGGTGGCGGTACCGGGGCATCTGAAGGTGCTAAGGCTACAACAGTTACACCTGGACCATGGCACTTACATCGTATGTTGTTAGCTGCTGAATCATTACCTTTAAACATTGGTTTCACTGGTAAAGGACAAGCAGTCAATCATACAGCATTAGTCGAGCAAATTCATGCGGGTGCAATTGGTTTAAAAGTGCACGAAGACTGGGGCGCAACACCTTCCGCGCTCGACCACGCTTTACAAGTTGCGGATGATTATGATGTTCAAATCGCGTTACACGCAGACACATTGAATGAAGCTGGTTTTATGGAAGAAACAATGGCTGCTGTAAAAGATCGTGTCTTGCATATGTATCATACAGAAGGTGCAGGTGGTGGACACGCGCCAGATTTAATTAAATCTGCTGCCTATCCTAATATCCTACCTTCATCAACGAACCCAACCTTACCTTATACAGTCAACACGATTGATGAACATTTGGATATGGTTATGATTACCCACCATTTAAATGCATCAATTCCTGAAGATATCGCTTTTGCCGATTCACGTATTCGTAAAGAAACGATTGCTGCTGAAGACGTCTTACAAGATATGGGTGTATTTAGTATGGTTAGCTCAGATTCACAAGCAATGGGACGTGTTGGTGAAGTAATTACACGAACATGGCAAGTAGCTCATCGTATGAAAGAACAACGTGGCGCATTAGAAGGCGACAGTGAATACAATGACAATAATCGTATTAAGCGTTATATCGCTAAATATACGATTAATCCGGCCATTACACATGGCATTTCAGATTATGTAGGCTCAATTGACGAAGGTAAACTCGCAGATATCATCTTATGGGAACCAGCGTTCTTCGGAGTTAAACCTGATGTAATTGTTAAAGGTGGCATGATTAATACTGCAATTAACGGGGATGCCAATGGTTCTATCCCTACTTCCGAACCTTTAAAATATCGTAGAATGTATGGTCAATTAGGTGGAAATCTTCAAAGTACGTCTATGACATTCGTGTCTACAACTGCCTACGAAAATGATATCGGTAAGCTTTTAGGTTTAAAACGTAAACTAAGACCTGTTCACAACATACGTAAATTAAGTAAAAAAGACATGAAAAATAATAACGCAACCCCAGATTTAGATGTTGATCCGCAAACATATGAAGTATTTGTAGATGGCGAAAAAATCACTAGTGAACCTGCTACAGAACTACCATTAACACAACGCTATTTCTTATTCTAGGAGGTAAAAAATGATCATCGAAGAGATTGTAGGTAATATCGCTAACCTTTCAGATAGCGAAAAAGGTAAACACATGGAAAAGGTATACCTAGAAAATTCAGATTTAGTAAAAAGAATCCAACGTGTAACGACAGATCACGGGAACGAAATCGGTATTCGTTTGAAACAACCTATCGATTTACAATATGGAGATATTTTATATAAAGACGATAAAAACATAATTATCGTTGATGTTAATTCTGAAGATTTACTGGTCATTAAACCACGTACATTACAAGAAATGGGAGATATCGCTCATCAACTTGGAAATAGACATTTGCCAGCACAATTTACAGAAACTGAAATGCTTGTTCAATATGACTACTTGGTAGAATCATTATTACAAGACCTAGGTATACCTTATGAGCACGAAGACCGCAAAGTTAACAAAGCATTCAGACATATAGGACATGCTCATGATTGATCATGCACATTTACGCCTGTTTCAATTCTGTGATTCACAATTTCCAACAGGCGCGTTTAGTCATTCATTTGGACTTGAGACCTATATCCAGCGCGATGCAGTTCATGATGAAGAAAGCTTCCAGCAGTGGCTTGTTTTATTTTTAAACGAGCAGTTAACTTACGCCGATGGTTTAACGATGCGTCTAGTATACGAGGCTCTAAACAACAATGATACAAAAGCAATATTAAAATTAGACCGTATTCTGTTCGTTCAGAATTTGCCAAAAGAAACAAGACAAGGCTCTAAACAAATGGGCAATCGTATGGTCAAACTTGCTTCGGAACTTTATGATAGCGCGTGGATTAATTGGTACCAGACACAAATGAAAAATAAAAAAGCATCCTTGCATCCTGCAATATGCTTTACTATGTTGGGTCACCATCTCGGTGTCGATATCGAAACCATCATTGACTATTATTTATATCAGAATGTGTCAAGTCTTACTCAAAATGCAGTACGTGCAATTCCATTAGGACAAACTGCAGGACAGCGTATTGTTCATAAGATGATTCCAATCATGAAAGAAACACGAGATCACATCATGACAATCGATAAATCTCAACTAGGTATTACCGCTCCAGGTTTGGAAATCAATCAAATGGAACATGAAAACGTTAATGTAAGAATCTTTATATCTTAGGAGGACAAGCTTTATGACAGATACAATTAAAATAGGTGTGGGTGGCCCTGTTGGCGCAGGGAAAACGCAACTTATCGAAAAAATTGTAAAACGATTAGCAAAAGACATGAGTATTGGTGTTATTACTAATGATATCTATACTAAAGAAGATGAAAAAATATTAGTGAATTCAGGTGTCTTACCAGAAGATAGAATCATTGGTGTAGAGACTGGCGGTTGCCCACATACAGCTATACGGGAAGACGCATCTATGAACTTTGCAGCTATTGATGAATTAAAAGACCGCAATGATGATATTGAACTTATCTTCATAGAATCAGGTGGCGACAACTTGGCGGCGACTTTCAGTCCTGAACTTGTTGATTTTTCAATTTATATTATCGATGTTGCCCAAGGGGAAAAAATCCCTCGTAAAGGTGGACAAGGTATGATTAAATCAGACTTTTTCGTTATTAACAAAACAGATTTAGCACCTTACGTTGGCGCATCTTTAGAACGTATGGCAGAAGATACTAAAGCTTTCCGTGGTAATCGACCTTTTACTTTCACTAACCTTAAAACTGACGAAGGCTTGGATGAAGTCATTCATTGGATTGAACAAGATGTATTTCTTAAAGGATTAGCATAGATGTCTAATAACAAATCAGCATGGACAGGTCAATTAGATTTATCCGTTTTTAATAATGGGAAAAAGTCTGTCGCTCGAGATATCTTTTTTGAAAAAGCTTTAAAAGTGATGCGCCCAGTCTATTTAAATCATTCTGATATTCCTACATTCTATATCGTCAATGTAGGCGGTGGTTACTTAGATGGTGACCGCTATACGATGAATTTTAATATAGATTCAGACGCTAAAGTTATTTTAACTTCACAAGGTGCAACAAAAATTTACAAAACATTAAACGATCATGTTGAGCAATATCAAACTTTTAACATAAAAAATAAGGGCTATGCTGAATATGTTGGAGATCCAATTATCGCATTTGAAAATGCAAAGTTTTATCAACACAATGTGTTTAATTTGGAAGCTTCAGCCGCCCTATTCTATACGGATATTTTAACGCCAGGCTATTCCAAATCAGATAAACGCTTTAGTTATACGTATATGCATTTACTCAATGAAATATATGTAGATGAGACGTTAGTCGCCTTCGATAATATGTTACTCGATCCAACAAAGAATAAAGTGGATGGCCTCGGGTATATGGAAGCATACACACATTTAGGTTCTTGCTATTTCATTCATCCTGAGGTGAATCAAAAGTTTATCGATCAAGTTTACGAGGAAATTAAACATTACCAACAAACATTTGACTGTCGCTTTGGTATTACACAATTACCAACACATGGCTTCAGCCTTCGTATCTTATCAAATAAAACACAAGTCATTGAAAAAATCATAACTACCGTACAATGTTATGTCGTTAAAGAAATTTTTAATCGTGATGTAGATTTTTTACGTAAATATTGATGAAAACAAAGGGCCTGGAAAACATTTCCAGACCCTTTTGTGTGTCGATGACAGCTCAGTGTTATTGATTTTAAACTTTAAATCATATTAAGTAACCAAATCAGACTTACTACAAATAATACGATGGTAATAAGATAGATAGTTAACTTTTGAGCTTTGTTTAAAGCTTTTTGTTCTTTTGTAAACAAACTAAACATGGTCCCATCTTTGCCCATTAATAAGGTAATTGAAAAAATAAGTAAGACAATAGAAATAATGAACAATATTAAAGCGATAAATACCATATGTGTACTCCTTTTCCAGTTGTGCATTTTACTAACAAACTAAATATCATACTATCTTACATTATCCATTTTATAAAGAATTATCTGATTTAAGACAAATAAAACAAAAACTTAACTCTGCTTATACTTTATTGATACAATGGTACAAGCTCATATTAAATAAACTAAGGAGTGATTTTGTGACAGAGGAATATATCTACAAAAACACTGTACAACCATCCTGGATAGACAATAACAATCATATGCATGATGCACAATATTATTCCATTTTCAGTGATGCAGTCGTTGGTTTCTTTGAATCTGTTGACTTTTCTACGGATTATCGACACAGTCAAGATGTCACAATGTTCAGCGTAGAAGCACATATTTCATTTTTGAAAGAACTTTTACTTAATGAATCATTTTATATCAAAGTACACATCTACGATTATGATGCCAAAAGAGTTCATTTATTCTTAACAATGTATAATAGTAAAGATGAACGCAACGCAACATATGAAGCCATCATGATGGGTGTTGGCAATGAAACAAGACGAAGTATGGACTTTCCAATGCCTATCCAAGAAAAAATCAAAAATTATTATGACCAACAACAAACATTCGAACCACCACAACAACTTGGACATGTCATCGGTATTCCAAAGAAGTAATTACAATATAGTAGTAACATGGTGCCATAAATATATGATGCCAAACTAACTTCAATTATTATTTTCTACTAAAATATTTTATCAAATTGTAGCAGTAAGTAGTCACACGGTAAATAATTAATTAGCGCGTGGCTACTTACTCTTTTTGACATTCTAGCCACCTATTGCTAAAATCAAAAATAGAATGACCATTCTATTTTGAAAGTGTGAGACACATGTCACAAAAGAAACAAGATATCTTAAGTGTAGCAGAACGATTATTTTATGAACATGGCTTTAAAGGTGTAGGCTTAAAACAAATTATACAAGAAGCCAACGTCGCAACAATGACACTATATAATCATTTTGAATCCAAAGATAATTTAGTGGCTCAAGTGCTAAAACAGCGTGAAATACGTTATTGGCACTATCTAGACAGTCATGTAGAACAGCATCCTGATAAACCTTTTATATCTGCAGTTACAGCACATTGTCAATGGTTGAATGATTACTCATATAAAGGTGATATGTTTATGCGTGCCATCGAAGACTACGCGGACACTGACAATGATATTGAAAATACTGCTAGAGGCCACAAAGAACGACTTTTACATTATTTAGAAAAACTAGCTGATGATGCCGGTATCGAAAATGGTTATGATTTAGCTGTTCAATATACATTACTTTTAGAAGGTACAACGTCTATGACTGCTTTATTAGGTTCTAAGAATGCCACTTCGCATGCCATCACGATGGCGAAGTTATTATTGAACGAAGCACATAATCAATAATTCCAAACGAGTTAGAGCTATTTTTCGATATATTAATGCTCTTTCTCGTTATTTTTCAACACTAATATAGAATGAACATTCTACCTATTTTTTTATTTGTAATTAGAATGAACATTCTATCTATAAGAGGAGGTTATAAAATATGAAATTTTCAAAACTTGTATTCCCTGGTATTGCTATGATTGCAACTACTTATGGATTAGGTCGCTTTAGTTTTGGATTATTTTTACCAGAAGTCACTAGCGATTTGGCATTAACTCTATCCCAGTCCGGCATGATTTCATCTTTATTTTATTTAGCTTATTGTTTTACAATTATTTATTCTACCCTACAAACTGACACAATTGGTCCAAAACGAATGATTATATTAGCGGGGGTATCTGTATTAATAGGCTTACTTACTATAGGCATATCAACGAATGCTATTATTTTATCTATAGGGGTTATGTTTGCAGGTGCAAGTACCGGTCTTGTATCACCACCGTATGGTTATACAATTTCATTGTGGATTAATCTTCAAGATCAAGGTAAAGCGAATACTTGGATTAATTCAGGAACAAGTATGGGATTGATGTTCACTGGCATAACAGCTATGCTCATATTTTTAGATTGGCGAGCAACTTATTTATTGTATGCGTTAATCGCGCTAATCGTTTTAATTTGGAATTATATCGTCATTCCAAAACTTCAACAAGATATTAAAATTAATACAGGTAGTCTCAATATTAGAGACATATCTGCCAGTAAGCGTATAGTAATCGCTTCTATATTGTTAGGTATATCTACTGCACCATTTTGGACGTTTTCAAAATCTTTTGTACAACTGACAGGTAATTATTCCGATATCGCACTTTCTATTTTTTGGATTTTAATCGGTGTGTTTGGGGTAATTGGTGGTATATCTGGTTCAATCATCGATAAAAGAGGCATTCATTACGCATTTAATTTCGGTGTAATTGCTTTAGCATGTGCTACTGTATTATTGGCATTTACTCCTAACATTTGGTTTTTACCTTTCATTTCGTCTTCATTATTTGGTATGAGCTATATTTTCTTAACAGGCGTTTTACTTGTTTGGGGAATTAAATTATTCGTCAAAAATGCTTCGCTAGGAATAGGTATTCCATTTTTACTTTTAGCAGTTGGACAGGTTATCGGTTCTTCTGTCGCTGGTATTGTGATTGATATGCTAAATTACGAATACACATTCATTATTTACGGCATTATTGGTCTCATTCCATTATTAATTTATCCTAAAGTAGAAGTAGCAGAAAACAAAGTACCTAAAGGTTATTACAGTAAATTACAAAAAAACAATCTAGACTTAATCAACAATGAAGATTCACCTGATAATCGTTTTCTTCAGACAGCGACGAATATAACCAAATATAAAACAAAGGATGAGACTAAAATCAATCATTAAACATTGACCTCGTCTCATCCTCTATTTATATATATGCTTTAATATTAGCGATACAGTATGGTTAAATTTCTATTTTACAATTAAATTAGTTATCTAATGCATTCAATGACTGCTCTAGGTCTTCAACTAAATCTTGTGTATCTTCAATACCCACTGATAAACGGATAAGTCCATCAGCAATACCTTCTTTTTCACGGACATCTTTTGGAATTGAAGCATGCGTCATCAATGCAGGAACTGAAATTAAACTTTCAACTGCACCTAAACTCTCAGCCAGTGTGAAATATTGTGATTTACTAATCACTTTTTTGGCATGTGCTATATCAGCCACTTCAAAAGCAACAACGCCTGTATGTCCATCAGATTGTGCCTCGTGGATATCGTGATTTAAATGATCGACGATGCTTGGGTGAAATACCTGTTTCACTGCTTTATGCTGTTGTAACATCTCTATAATTGCTAGTGTATTACGCTGAATTTGTTCCATACGTAATCCGAGTGTTTTAATTCCACGAACTAATAAATAACTATCTTGTGGACCAAGAACGCCTCCTGTCGAGTTCTGTATAAAGCCTAAACGCTCTGCTAAATTGGCATCACTTGTCACAACTAATCCAGAAACTACATCACTATGGCCACCAAGATATTTTGTTGCAGAATGTAATACGATATCCATACCAAATGTTAACGGATTTTGGAAATAGGGTGTCATAAACGTATTATCAACCACAGAGATTAAGTTGTGTTTTTGTGCGATTTCGGAAGCACGCTTTATATCTGTAACACGTAACAACGGATTTGACGGTGTTTCAATAAATAACATTTTAGTCTCTGGTTTAATATATTGCTCTATTGCGTCTATATTAGTTGTATCGATAAAATCTGCTTTAATTCCAAATCTTGTAAATACTTTCGTTAATGCTCTATATGTACCACCATAAACGTCTGAATTAATAAGCAAATGATCATCTTTATCTAACAGCATCATTACTGCTGAAATTGCAGCCATTCCAGAACCAAAAGCAAAACCGTATGAGCCTTGTTCTAAATCAGCAATTAAACCCTCTAATGCACTACGTGTTGGATTTGCTGTACGTGAATATTCATAGCCTTGTCTCAATTCTCCTATTTCATCTTGCATATATGTGCTTGTTTGATAAATTGGTGTTGTCACAGCACCAGTATATGCGTCTGTCGTTTGTCCACCATGAATTAACTGTGTTTTTTTATTCATTTATTAATCTCCTTATAATGTAAAATTTGTTTTGACATATATCGATCACTGCCATCAGGGAAAATCGTTACGATAATACCTTTGTTAATATGTTTCTTTATTTCCAAAGCTCCCTGCAATGCTGCCCCCGACGAACTTCCTACTAAAAGCCCTTCTTGTTGGGCTAATAATTTAACATTTTCAAATGCATCCGCATCACTCACTTTTATAATGTCCGACACCAAGTTTTTAGGAAGAAACCTCGGCCATAATTCTGACCCAATACCTTCAATATCATGTCTATGTGCATTGCCGCCGCTTAAAACAGAGCCTTCTGGTTCAACGATGACACTTTCGATATTGTAAGAAGCTAAATGTTCAGCTACACCTGTAAAAGTACCGCCGGAACCTACACCACTAACGAAATAATCAATATTTTTAAGTTTTTCAGTGATTTCTTTACCCATTGTAGATTTATATGCGCCAGGATTATGATAAGATTCGAATTGATTTAAATAATATGCGCCCGTTCGTGATTCATAATCTTTAGCAGCTCTCTGTGCACCTGCCATGCCTAACGCTTGATTTGTCTTAATTACCTCAGCACCTAAAGCCTTAATAATTGCTATTTTTTCTTCAGAAAAACCATCAGGTGTAAAAATAACAGTACGAACACCATAATGATTAGCAGCAATAGCTACACCAATACCTGTATTTCCTGCTGATGCTTCAACGACGACATCACCTTTTTGAATTTTATTGTCTATTAATGCTTTTTCGATTAAATATTTTCCTAAACGATCTTTAACGCTACCACCAGGATTAAATTGTTCCAACTTTGCATAAATTTGAATATCTTTATTACTAAAAGACTGTAAAAGTACTAACGGCGTATTTCCGATCAAATCAAAAGCAATCATTATTTCCTCCCACAATACTTTATTCCCTACCATATCTTACTATAACGATAAGAATTATATATTCTTTTTTTGCTATTTGCAATCATTAAAATTTATAAGGTTATTTACATCGTAAATTTAATTCCTATCTTTTTAGTAAGAATACTTGAAATGAGCAATTTCCTCTTGTATAGTTATAATTATCAGAAAATTCAGAATTATAGGAGGGTTATATGATGACTCAAAATCATTGGCATTTAGATACTTTATCTATCCATGGTGGACAAGTAGTAGATAATTTTTCAAAATCACGTGCTGTTCCAATTTATCAGACATCTAGTTATGTATTTGATGATACTGATCATGCAAGAAAGCTATTTGCGTTAGAAGAAGATGGGAATATTTATACTAGAATTATGAATCCTACTCAAAACGTTTTTGAAGAACGAATTGCAGCATTAGAAGGAGGCGTCGGTGCCTTAGCAACTTCTTCTGGGCAAGCAGCAATACATTTATCACTTTTAAATATTGTAGAAAGTGGCGATGAAATCGTTGCTTCTTCAAACCTATACGGTGGTACCTATAACCTTTTAAATATTACATTTAAAAAGTTAGGTATTAAAGTTCATTTCGTAGATTCTAGTAACCCTGAAAACTTCAAAAATGCACTGACAGATAAAACAAAAGCTGTTTATGCAGAAACAATTGGTAACCCACGTATTGATGTGTTAGATATAGAAGCCGTGGCCGATATTGCACATAGTCATAATGTTCCTTTAATTGTAGATAACACATTCCCAACACCTTACTTATTACGTCCTTTTGAATTTGGTGCAGATATCATTGTACATTCAGCAACAAAATTCATAGGTGGGCATGGCACATCTATCGGTGGCATTATCGTAGATAGTGGAAAATTCAATTGGGATAATGGGAAATTTCCAGGCCTAGTTGAACCAGATGAAAGCTATCATGGTATTTCTTATGCCAAAGATGTTGGTGAAGCAGCCTATATTACCAAAGCACGTGTACAATTGCTACGTGATTTAGGTTCTGCTGTATCACCTTTTAATGTTCATGAATTTTTAATTGGATTAGAAACGTTACACTTACGCCTAGAACGTCATTCAGAAAATGCATTACGCGTTGCGCAATATCTAGAACAACATCCGAAAGTAACTTGGGTTAACTACCCTGGCTTAGAAAGTAATACTTATAATCAATTAGCTCAAAAATATTTACCGGATGGTCAAGGTGCCATACTTACCTTTGGTATAGATGGTACTGTTGAAGATATAGCCGAATTTGTTGATGGTCTACAGCTGTTTTCACATTTAGCAAACGTTGGAGATTCCAAATCATTGATAATTCATCCTGCTAGTACAACACATTTACAGTTATCGCCTGAAGAACAAGAAGCTTCCGGTGTTGTGCCAGAGCTTGTAAGACTTTCCGTTGGCACCGAAAACATTAACGATATTATTGCTGACCTCGACAACGCCTTTAAAGCATCACTTGGAAATTAATGCAAAAATTTCCTTAGTGATGCTTATACAAAAGTATTACTTTTGTATTCCTTTATTCACTTGGAAATTAATGTAAAAAATTTCCTTAGTGATGCTTATGCAAAACTTACATTAGTATATTAGTAAGCCTGTTGATTAATATAAAATATCTAAAAGCGTCCGCTCTCTTGTATCGGACGCTTTTAGACTATTTGTAATACTGACCTCACACAAACCTAAGACTCCCGCCAGTATAAAAACATTAATTTTATTATCTATTATATCTTTATTATTAAAAATATACTTTGAATTTGCAAAGTAATATTGGGATAATAGCGATAATTATTTAATTATGATGGAGGTGTACATTTGAATCAGCATCAAGATAAATTAACAGTGAGCGTCATATTGCTAGCCGGTAAAATACTACTCGCTTCCGGCGCCGAAGTATCAAGAGTTGAAGATACCATGCGTCGCATTGCAATTTGTATGGGCTATTATAATAGTCAAGGTTATGTGATTAATGTATTTATCAATTTCTCTTTAAGTGAAGAACACGATACTCGAATTCTACGTATCAATAAAAATATCACAAATTTATTAAAAATATTCCAAGTGAATGCGATATCTCGCAAACTTGCTAGTAATCAACTGTCAATAGACCAAGCTTATATTCTTTTAAAAAATATTGATCGAACAAACCTAAGTATTCCTTTATGGAAAAAAGTTAGTGCTGCAGGATTAATATCATTAAGTTTCTTATATTTACAAGGCGGCACGTGGTCAGATGCTGTCACTACAATTGTAGCTGGTGCAACTGGTTTTTTAATCGTTGAATACATGCAAAGTAAATCATTAACGATGTTTATACCAGAATTTGTAGGTTCGTTTGTACTTGGTACTATCGTAATCTTTGGCTCATCTTTATTTAAAGTCAATGACATGTTCGGCCCGGCAATGATTGCTTCAGTTATGCCAATTGTACCCGGTGTACTGATCACTACAGCTATACAAGATTTATTTGGCAGACACATGTTAATGTTCACCGCAAAATTCTTAGAAGCTTTAGTGATTGCTTTCGCCATTGGTTCAGGTATTGCAATCGCTTATTTAATTTTTTAAGGAGGCATCGTAATGACTATTTTATTTACTTTTCTATGTAGCTGTAGTGCGTCTTGTTTTTTCAGCGTTATTTATGATGCTCCTAGAAAATTATTCTTACCCGCTGGATTAGCTGGCGCAATGGGTTATTCTGTGAGTTTTATCTTAGGTGAAAACTTTCATATGGATGGTATTTACACTAGTTTACTAGGAAGTTTAACCCTTGGTTTAATCGCTCACATTATGAGTCGTGTATATAAAGCACCTGTCGTACTTTTTATGATACCCGGAATTATTCCACTTGTACCTGGCAGCATCGCTTTTAGAGCAACTCAACAACTTGTGACATTAAATTTTACTGACGCGACAAATACATTTATTCGTGCCATACTTATTGCTGGCTCTATCGCCTTAGGATTATTACTATCGGACCAATTATCAAAAACACTTAATATCCACAAGTTAATATTAATTAAAAGAAACCGCCTTTAAAAAAGGCTTTACAATTTTTGTCATATAATACAAGACAGCGATTGTAAGGCCTTTTATTTTCATTCATTTATATAATATAATCCAGTTAACACATTAGCATCTAAATCACTTATCTTCACTTTCAGTGTACTATTTGGAATTAAATAATGTTGTTCTGCATATGCTTCAATGCTTGTCTTATAAGGTAACGCACTTTGAGTGACGCCTCCCCCTAAGACAATATCGTTAACATTAAATATACTAAATAAATTTGTACATAGCTGTTGAGTTAATGTTAATACTTCTTCTATCATCGCAGTCACTTCACTCTGCGAACCTTTGACATATATCTCTATAGCTTCTTTAGTGCTTACTTGCCTATTTAAAATGGCACTTGCTTTCCTACTGATTGCTAAACCTGAAATTTCATTTTCTACACAACCATATTGTTTACACACTGGACATTGATAGTCACTATCATTTTTGATAATTGTATGACCTACTTCTCCTAAATTTCCATCCACACCAGAAATAAGTTCACCCTTTCTTACAAAAGCCATACCTACTCCTGTACTAATGGTTAAATATATAAAATTCTCTGTTTGATGCTTAATATATTGATATTCAGCTAAAATGGCAGCATCGGTATCATTAACGAAATAGGGTTCAAAGGTGCTTTGGTTTTCAATATATTCTCCAGCATTAAATCCATTATATGTTTGTAAATTGGGAGGGTTTAGAAATAAACCTTGCGTATAATCACAGGGCCCCGGCATTGCAATATTCAAAGATATCTGATCAACATTCTCAAAATGATTCGTATAGTATTTGGCAATATTAATAATTTCTGTAAATTCTTGAATGGGATCTTCTTTAAAAGTCTCAAATTTCCGACTTTCTATAATCTCTAATTGGTCATTTATAAGTCCTACTATGGTTTTTGTACCACCGATGTCTGCACAAATTTTTAGCATATACTACCATCTCCATAACTATTATTACTTCATCATGAGCAAAAAAGGTATGAGTGACAAAGCATTTGTCATACACATTCATACAACCTTGCTTATGAACAAAAATAAATTTCCATAAACAAGGATAATTAAAAAAATATTTTCAATTTGTGTTAGGCTTTCATTTGTCTTCAGTCATTTATGTCATTATCTTACACATAACTTATGATAAGTGTCATTTCGCCATCAAACACAACGTCTTGATCCTCAGTTGTTAATATAAAGTGGGTTCCTTTATTTAACTCATACGTGTTGTGATCAGTCTCTATTTTACCGCTACCTTCTACTACTGATACTAAACAATATGATTGTTGCATGTCATAATTTAGCTTACCTTCTATTATCCATCGCTCAACTGTAAAAAATTCATTTGATACAAATTGCGTGTATGACTGTTCTTGTATTGTTTCATGTTTTGGTGTTGAATTGCTTGATTGAGATGAAAGGTTTATAACAGCCTTACTTTGTTCTAAATGCAATTCACGTTGCTCACCATTTTTATCTTTACGCTCATAATCATAAATACGATATGTTGTATCTGATGATTGTTGCGTTTCTAATATTAAAATCCCTTCTCCAATCGCATGCACAGTCCCTGCTGGAACGTAAAAGAAATCACCAGCTTTTACTTTTACTTTGTTAAACAAAGAATCAAATTGTTTATGATCAATCATATGATTTAATTCTTTCTGATCTTGCGCTTTTACACCATAGATAATCTCTGCGTCTTCTTTAGCATCTAAAATGTACCAACACTCCGTCTTCCCAAATTCACCTTCATGTTGCAGAGCGTAATTGTCATTTGGATGAACTTGCACCGATAATTTATCATTCGCATCTAAAATTTTTGTAAGCAATGGAAAGTTTTTATCACTATCTACACCAAAAAGTGCTTTATCCTGTGCCCAAACCGTCTCTAACGATTTACCTTTGTACTTTCCATTTTCAATTGTGTTAGGAGCATTTGGATGCGCAGATATCGCCCAACATTCTCCTGTATAATCGTTAGGTATATTGTAATTAAATGTTTCTAGTGCACGTCCACCCCAAATACGTTCTTTAAATACCGGTTGTAAAAATAATGGCATTTGTTATACCCCCATTTAAATTTCTTTAAGTATATCGTATATTTCATTTGTTTGCGTTGCGTTAATTAAATTTTGACGCAGATCATCATCCATTAATGCTCGTGATAACCTTTGTAACAGCTTCAAATGTGTTTCACTATTATCACTAGGTACAGCAATTAAAAAGACAATCTTAGGTAATGTGCCATCAATGCTATCCCAATTAACACCTGCTTTATTATTCAAAACAGCGACAATTGGTTTCTTCACTGCTACTGATTTTGCATGTGGTATTGCAACATTCATACCTATGGCCGTAGTAGATTGTGCTTCACGTTTAAGCACATCATCTTTAAGTTTTAATTTATCAGAAATGTAATGATAATTGTCTAATTGGTTTACCATTTGGTCAATCGCTTGATCTCTAGTCAATTTTGTATCTATGATTTCAATAACTTTTTTATCAAACACACCTACTTCGACATCTGAATATTCATCTTTATTTGTCACTTTTGATATCGAAGTATCCTTAGTCTCCTGTGAACCTTTTTCTTGTATGTCTTTCATACCAGTCTCTACATTATTCGTATTTACTGCCAAGGCTGGCGCGTTTTTTCTTAATAATAATACGGTTGACATCGTTACTATACTACCAATGATAACTGCAATAAAGAACCATAATATCTGATCAATACCACCTAATACTGCAACGATTGGTCCACCATGAGCAACACGGTCACCCACGCCCCCAATGGCTGCTATAACCGCTGCAATCATTGCGCCTATCATATTTGATGGTATAATGCGCAGAGGATCTTGTGCTGCAAATGGAATTGCACCTTCAGTAATTCCAAATAATCCCATTGTAAATGAGGCTTTCCCCATTTCCACTTCACCTTTATTAAACTTACGCTTATTGATAAAAGTAGCAAGACCTAATCCAATTGGTGGTGTACATACTGCAACTGCTACCATACCCATAACCGCGTAATTTCCTTCAGCTATTAGCGCTGAACCAAATAAAAAGGCTACTTTATTCACAGGTCCGCCCATGTCAAATGCAATCATTGCCCCAATAATCAAAGCGAGTATTACGATATTCGTACCTTGCATACCTTTTAACCAAGTTGTCAATGCTTCAAAGATGCTCGCTATTGGTGCACCAATTAAAAATATAAAAATAAGTCCAACAATTAATGAAGAAATGATAGGTATAATAATAATCGGCATAATCGGTGCCATTACTTTTGGCATTTTAATATTTTTAATCCATTTTGCTATATAGCCTGCTATAAATCCTGCAACAATACCACCCAAGAAACCAGCACCTGCATCACTACCATAAAAACTACCATCTGCTGCAATAGCACCACCAATCATTCCTGGAACCAACCCTGGTTTGTCCGCAATACTAACAGCTATGTAACCTGCTAGAATTGGCACCATGAAGCTGAATGCTAAACTACCGATATTCTCAATTGATTTCCAAAACGAATCATCTGGAATAACCAGACCTTCTGATGTAGCTTTTCCACCTAATGTAAGTGCAATTGCCATGAGTAAGCCACCTACAACAATAAAGGGCACCATAAACGATACACCATTCATTAAATGTTGATAAATCATTTGCATGCCACTTTTTTGTTCTTCATCATCTTTCGTTGACTGATTTTCACTACTATGCTTGGTATTATGATAAATATGAGCATCTCTATCAATAATACGTTGAATTAGTACTTGCGGTTTATGAATACCTTCACGCACACTCTCATTAATCAATAATTTCCCATCAAATCTAGACAAGTCTACTTGACGATCAGCGGCAATAATAATTCCATCCGCTTCTCTAATTTCTTTTGAAGTTAAAACATTTTCTGCATCGACGCCACCTTGAGTCTCTACCTTGATGTCAATGCCCATTTCTTGTGCAGCTTGCTCAAGTTTTTCTTGAGCCATATACGTGTGCGCAATCCCATTTGGACACGACGTAATTGCTAAAATTTTCATAATGTTCATCCTCTCCTCAACGTTTATTGTAAGCGCATACAACACAAAATTAAAAAACATAATTGCCGTTACTAGTGGCAATTATGCTTTCATTAAATGGATAATTTGTTCTTTTAGTTTTTGATCTTCTAGTAATAACAGTTGATCTATATCGTTTGTGTTCAGTTTTGCGATTTTATGAATTATCTTTTTCATCACAGGTATATCTTGCTTTGTTATTGCTAGGAAAAATACAAGTTTCGCCTTATTTTGTTTCCAAATAAAACCTTGAGTATTTTTAAAAATAATGACATGAGATTTGAGCACTTTTTCAGGATCACCATGAGGCATACATATAGCCTTACCTATAAACGTAGAAGAAAATCTTTCTCTCTCTAACGCACTTTTAATATAATCTGTTGTTACCGAATGTTGGCCCTCTAAAATATGCTGGGCCTGTTCAAATACATATGAAGCCGTTCTTGATTCTTGTTTATTTGAATGCACATCAAATTGAACACTTGCTAATTCATTTTGATATAAAACTGGATTTTGTTTATAGTGAATGGCTGATAAAATTTTATTCTCATCTTCTTCTGAAAATAATGGTGTCACTTCTATTATTTTTAACGTCTTGGGCAATCCTTTAGGTTCAATAGGGTGTGTAGTAATTAACGCATCTATATCTGAAAAGTGATAACCTTCTAACTGTTCCGTGTTTAGTGTATCTACAATTTGTATGCAATCATTTAAATTTGTCAGTTTTGCTTCTAATAAACTTGAAATGCCTAATCCATAATAACAAGTAATCACAATATTGAAACTATCTTTTTTATTTCGATCGATTGAGGATTGAAAATGCAACGCTAAAAATGCTATTTCATCTTCAACTAAACTAATTTCAACATCTTTAGCTAAATGATTCACCGTTTCATATAGCGCATTAAATACAAAAGGATAATGTTGCTTTATATCACTTGTCAGTGGATTATTAATATATACGTTTTTGGCAATTCTCATATATGTTCTACTAAAATGTTCATAAATGTTTTCTCTTAAAAGCTGATCTTTAGAAAATGCAACGCCTACATGTTTTTCCATTTGAAAAATCATACGTTCAATATAGCTTTTAACAAAGACCTTTTCGAGCCCCAAATCATAACTATTAAAATAATAACTTATAAAAAATGAGAATAATTTCGCTGTATTATCACTTAGACTATATCCTAATGTGTCATTAATTTCTTTAATACATTGATGTGCAATTTGATATGAAACATTATCGACAACCCATGATTGTCCATCATCATTTTGTCTTTTAAATATAATAATAAGGTGTATTAGCAATTGTCTTATTCGCATTTTGGAAGTGTTAATATGCTGTTTTTTTAAATTCGATTCTATAATCTGGTTTATCGTACCGATATGTGCCTTAGGAATTTCATTTAAAATAAAGCCATCAACTGTTTGGACATTGTCAGAAAGTTGGTTTAAATGCAATATTGCATTTCTAATATTCATTTCACTTCCATGGACTGTGACACCTTTTTTTTGGGTTATTTTAATATTAACTTCAAATGAAGTACACCATGCTTTAATTTTATTCAAACAATCATTGACTTCTACTTTTGTTAAATAGAATGATTTTTCTAAATATTCCACAGTAACTGGCTGTTGATACATTAATAGTTGGTAACCCATTTTGATAAGTATTTCACCTTGCTTATTTGTAAAATCATTAACGAGTTCTTCTATTTGTTCTACAGTGTATGAAGCTTGGTTCAATTTATAGCCGCGTCCTTTTACACTTACTATAAGCTTATCTAATAGCTCGCTATTGATATACTTTATGTCATTTCTCGTTGTCCTATTGGAAACAGTTAAGTAATTTGCAATTTCATCTGCACTTAAAAAATGATTACGATTGGCTAACAATAATCTGATGAGCTTCATGTGTCTTTCTATCATCACTCCACCACACTTTCTCTTACGTTTTCCTTATCCCTATATTTAAATATATTGTAGCTATTGCTTCATATATAAGCAAGAAGCCCGCAAGTGATAATTAAAACTATAAAAAAAACACTCATTTATCAGAATTTTTCTAATAAATAAGTGTTTGATATTGGTTGTCTTTATTTTTGAGCACTCTGAATGGTTTGTCGAATATAGTCATATGCAACTTTAAGTTGGTCTTGCTCTTCAGCATCTAATGTAATTGCAAACCTTTGAACAATGCCATTTTTATCAATTAATGTGGGTAAACTATATGCACCATCTTCAAAATCATATTCGCTACTAAGTGATGTCAATGGTGTAATCGTTTTCTGATTTAGTGCCATTGACTGTATCAAAAATGCAACTACTCTTGATATGGCAGCATTTGTCCAGCCTTTTTGATGAAAAACATCCATCGATACTTCGTTGATAATAGATGTTATATGATCCTTATCAATGATTGGACTATGACTTAGCGTCTCAAACTCAGACAACGCCATGCCATGAATGCGAACCTTACTCCACACTGGTATTGCATGTTGCCCATGCTCACCTATAACAAAAGCCTCTACATTATTTGGATCAATTTGATAATTATTGGCGATAATTGTTTTAAATCTTGAAGTTTCTAACGCTGTGCCTGTACCAATTATTTTATGTGTTGGATAATCTATCTGATTTGCAAAATAGACCATAGTATCCACAGGATTAGATATTAGAAACACAATAGCATCCTGAGTCACTTCTGAAATTTGAGTCATAATCGCCTTAATTATACTGTAATTCCCCTGCGCTAATAAAGTACGATCGCCATTATTTTTATCAGTCGGCTCACTCGCAGCTATAACGATAAAATCAGCATCTTTTAAATCCTGATAGTTACCACTACTAATGTTAATATGTGCTGTATTGATTAATCCTTGTGAATGATTATGATCAAGTGCTTCACCACTTGCTACGCTGTCTTTTTCATCAATTAAAATAATCTCCGAAAATAAGTTCAACTGTTGTACATCAGTCAGTACTTGTGTGCCAACTTTTCCTAATCCAATGATCCCTAGTTTAGACATAATGTTAACACCTATCCTTTCGTTTATATGCTATAAAGACCTTTATTTTTCGTAAGGAATGACGTCTTGTCCATATTTCTTAGTTATAAATTGTTTCATATCTTTAGATTGTAATACTTTTATGAGTTCTTGATATTTTTTATCATCCTTGTGTCCTTTTTGTACTGCAACAATATTAGCAAATGGGGATGATTTACCTTCTATAGCAATTGCATCTTTATGGGGGGTTAAGCCATTATCAATCGCATAATTAGAGTTCATTATAACTGCTGCGCCTTCTTTACTATTGTATGTTTTAGGTAAGAACTCAGCGCCTTGTTTATTATTAAATTTTAAGTCCTTTTTATTTTCTACAATATCATCAAACTTAGCATCTTCAATACTGACACCTTTTTTGATTTTGATTAATCCTTTATCAACAAAGAATGATAAGAAACGCCCTTCTTCTGCCGGATTATTCGAAACATAAATTGTTGAACCCTTTGGTATATCTTTGATATCTTTGTATTTTTTACTATAAACGCCCATTGGTGTGGTGAACACTTTACCAACTTCTTCAATATTATAGTTATGATCTTTCTTCTCCGCTTTAAGGTATGGTGTATGCTGGAAGAAGTTAGCATCAACGTCTCCTTTATCCAGTAACTTATTTGGCACTTTATAATCATTCACTGTTTTAATTTCTAAATCATAGCCTTTTTCTTTCATTTTTTCTTTTGCATGTTCTAGCACTTCTCCGTGTGGTGCCGGAGATGCGGCAATTGTGATTTTCTTATTTTCACCTTTATTATTTGAATTGCCACATGCTGCAAGAACAATTGTTAATACAAGTAATGAACCTAATAATAATAATTTCTTCATGACACCTTCACTCCTCAATCATTTGTCTTAGTATATCGATATGTAATAAAAAAACTTTCTCTTATTAGTTAAAGAGAAAGTTTACACTTTCCCTTATCTTCAAAAGTTAACTAACTTTTTGTGAATTAGCACCATTTCGTTAAACGACGGTTGCTGGGCTTCATCGGGCACATCCCTCCACCTCTCTTGATAAGAGTAATTTATATGCAATTTATAATGATTTAATCCTAGCATTACGCTCAAGATTAGTCAATCTATTATTAGAAAATTCTAAATTATTATTTTTTGAATAAACAAACTTGGAAGTGGAACAGAATTAATTCGTACCACTCCGTTTACTTTGTATTATGTAATCACATGATGACCATAAAAAGATAAGCTAGAAAATTATTTAAAGCATGGAGTGTCATAGCCACAGCTAAACTGCGCTGAGATTTCAAATATACGTAAACAATACCCACGGCAATTGCAATGTACATAACAATTTCTAATGGGGACTTAGCTTCAGTCACATGTAAAGAGGCAAACACAATCACTGAAATAACAGACATAACATAGAAATTTAATTTCTTACCTAACTCTCCTATGAGTAAATGTCTAAATAAGAACTCTTCAGTCATTGGTGCAATTATCACGATTGAGAAAAATGCTAATACAGTAGATATTGGCGTATCGAACATACCTTCAATGATTTTGTCATTTTGCGTTTCTTCAAATTTCCATTGCTCTGGCGCAAAAGCATCAACCAGATAAGGATAAATTTCTTTAAATGCTAATATAACCACAAATGTAATGATAATTAACTTCCAGTGCTGTTTGATATTTTGAATACCTAATCTCCACTCTTGCTTAAATGTATGTCTATGAAATAATATCCATAAGCCCATGATAATAACAAATCCAACTATCTCCAATATAATAGCTGGTGTGCCTGAAGTATTAACTTCGAAGCTAGACGTACCTTTCCCCTGTGTACTATTAACTACGATCATCATAGTTATGACTAATATAGATATACAAAAATTACCTACAATATAAATAAGAGGAAGAAAAAAATCTCTACCTTGCACATCTTTCCATTGATACTTTTGTTCATTTCTTAACGACATTTAATAACCTCCATTCTTATAATGCATTCACACTCTTTATATTGCACAGATAACATTATTTTAAAACATTTATTATTTTTAAAAATAAATAGCATTATTGGATTGCTTGATAGTTTGAAATTTAATTTCACATGCGTATAAATCTATTAAACGTGGTATATATACATAAATTGTTAAATCAATCATACATAGTGTATAAGGAGTTGTTTTTAATGCGTATTTTAGTATTAGGTGCTGGCGGAATCGGTGGCTATTTTGGTGGTAGATTGGCTGAAAGCGGACAGAACGTCACATTCTTAGTAAGACCGAAGCGCAAGTCATTTATAGAAAGACATGGCCTAACCATCCATAGTGAGCACGGTGACTACCAATTCAATCCACAACTCATTACAAAAGAGGACCATGAAGCATCTTTCGATGTCGTTTTGCTTTCTTCTAAATCTTATCATTTAGAACAAGCAATTGAAGATTTAAAACCTTTCATTGATAATACTACTGCCATTATCCCTTTATTAAATGGTATCGCACATGTACCTAAATTACAGTCTGTTTTCGGTAAAGACAAAATTATGGGCGGCTATTGTGTTATTGAGACGACATTAGATAGCACAGGAAAAATCATCCAGACGAGTCCTTTTGACAAGCTCTATTTTGGAGAATTAGATGGGCGTACAAGTGAGCGTGCGCAAAGTATTGCACAGGCATTTTCAGGGACAAAAGCAGAATTTAAATTAGATTCTAATATTGAACAAGGTATGTGGCATAAATATCTAATGATTACTGTATTATCAAGTGTCACAACACTCATGCATGCACCTATTGGCCCTATTCGAGATAGTGAAGGCGGTATTAACTTTGTCCGTTCTTTATACAATGAAGTCGCTTCTATCATACATGCACACCAGGCACCGCTTGCAAATGATATCGTGTCGCAATATATGGATGCATTTAATCAATTATCATACCATTTCAAAACGTCTATGCAACGTGATATGGAAAAAGGATTAAATATTGAAACAGACCATTTACAGGGCTATTTATTAAATTTGGCTGACACATATCATATCGATACGCCTATACTTAGATGTGTTTACCAAAACCATAAAGTTTATAAAGAAATGTTACAATAGCGTAATTGATTCACTGAGCATACACAAGGGCATTTCGCCTAATCGTCTTAGGTGAGATGCCCTTGTGTATGCTCACACTAGCAAATTCATTTCAAACATATACCTTACGTTATTTCATATTTCTAGACTATTTTAATAATACTTGTAATTGTTACATACCAAATCTATAATTATTGATTAAAACTATTAAATAACTTTAAATCATCTACAACGATGTAAGCGTTTTACTATTTTAGGGTATAGTCTTATATTAGTCTAAAAATGGAGGAGTTAATAATGTCACCTAAACATAATTTTGATATAGCTACCGAACTTACAAAACATTCACCAGGTGTCTATAGTGGGCAAACATCTGAAGCCTACGCAAATATGGTAGGCCCTTTTGGTGGTGTAATTGCTTCCACCTTGTTACGAGCTGTTTTAGATCATGATGAAAGAATAGGAAACCCTATCTCTTTGACCATTAATTATGCCGCACCAGTAGCGAACGGTAACTTTAATTTGTTTGCATCACCCACGAGAACCAATCGCTCAACGCAACACTGGTATATAGAGTTGACACAGAACAAAGAAGTAGTCATCAGTGGTACTGCAGTTACAGCGAAACGACGTGACACTTGGTCTTCTACAGAGTCACTATATCCCGATGTCCCAAGCCCAGAACAAATTAAACCAACACCATTAGACAGCGCACCACCATGGGCGCAAAATTATGAAATACGAATGATTAAAGGGGCACCACTTGCCTTAACACCAAACGATAACCCTGATTCAATCACTTTACAATGGATACGAGATTATCCAGATAGAAACTTGGATTTTTTATCTCTTGCTGCCATTTGTGATGCTTTTTTCCCTAGAATTTATGTACGTCGACAAGAATTTGTTCCAATAGGCACAATCTCATTGACAATTTATTTTCATGCTAATGAACAAAATCTAGCAACTAATGGCAATCATTCCGTGCTAGGTCATACACGTGCACTGAAATTCTTTAATGGCTATTTCGATCAAACAGGTGAAATATGGAGCCATGATGGCACCTTATTAGCAACAACAAGTCAACTTGTATATTACAAAGAATAAAGTATCATAAGTGTAAAGAGATGAATCCTACGACAAATGTAACAGTGCTTACCTTAAATTAGACAGTCGAGATGGCATGTCGAACAATACTAATTTTTATCCTTTGCTTTAACACAATGTTTTGAACTCACATGCAGTTCTTATTTATAAAAGAACCTACGAAACACCTCGTAGTTATTGCTAAAGTGTTAGATATGGTAAAACTACGATGAATGCTTAAAGACAAGACTTAGTTTCCTACGTAATAGGTGCTTATCCGCACATATCGTCGTTATGTTTATTGGCTACCGTAACAATAGCTATTAAAAATAATCGCTTTCTGGAATGAATTCTATATAAAGTGAATATGGTCCATACATATTCATTGGCACTTGGTGCTCCATACAATAAACGCCCGAAACATATCTGTCTCGGGCGTTTAGTTATACGAACATTAGCTCATATTAAATTTTAAACATATGCTTTCGCCGCATCACTATAATGCGTTTACGGTTCATCAATTTAAAGCTTGTATATTATTATTTAATGTTCTTTTACTTCTTTATCATTTGCACGTTTTTGTAAAATAATCGCTAGTGTTGCAACTACAATAGCTAAAATAATAACACCAATTAACCCAAGGAATTTCGCCACATTACCAAAGATAACTCCTACAACTAAGAAATCCGTATCTGAAAATGTTGTTGCTGCGCCACCTAAATCTCCAAGGAATGGCAAGAATAACAAAGGCAAGAATGTGATTAATATTCCATTTAACGCAGAGCCAGCTACAGCACCTTTAATACCACCTCTCGCATTACCAAATACACCTGCAGTAGCTCCAAGGAAGAAGTGAGCAACAACGCCAGGAAGTATTACCACCCCACCAAATAAGAATAGGATGAACATACCAATAACACCAACAATAAAGCTGACAAAAAAGCCGATGAGCACAGCATTTTGTGCATATGGGAAAACAATTGGACAGTCTAAAGCTGGTTTTGTATTGGGGACTAATTTTTCGGAGATACCTTTAAAGGCTGGTACAATTTCAGCTAAAATCAATCTCACTCCAGTTAAAATAATAAATACCCCTGCAGCAAAAGTAACCCCTTGTATAAGAGAAAAAACAATAAAGTTTTGCCCATGGCTAATTTCACTATGTACATAGTGTGGACCTGCAAACAGTGCAGCAACAAAATATAATAAGGTCATTGTTAATGAAATACTAATTGTACTTTCTCTTAAAAAACTAAGCCCTTTAGGAAAATTAATCTCTTCGGTTGATTTTGATTTACCTTTAAAGTATTTCCCTACTTCACCAGCCGCCCAGTAACTTATTGTACCAAAGTGTCCTAACGCTACTTGATTGTTACCTGTTATCTTTTTCATTGTGGGTTGTGCTAATGCAGGTAATATTGCCATAATTAAGCCTAATATGATAGCGCCAATGATTACGGTTAATGTACCTGTTATATTGCCTACGGATAATAGTATTGCTAAAAAGGCAGCCATATAAAACGTATGATGACCAGTTAAAAATATATATTTCAGATTCGTAATGCGCGCAATCATGATATTAACAATCATACCAAACACCATGATTAATGCCGCAGTGGTACCATATTGTTCTAACGCTATTGAAATAATTGCTTCATTATTAGGTACTACACCCTGAACGCCGAATGCATGTTGAAATATTTTTCCAAAGGGTTCTAATGATTGGGTAACTACATTCGCTCCAGCACTCATTACTAAAAATCCAAGTATTGTTTTAATCGTACCCGATGTAATATCTGTTGCCGATTTTTTCTGCATAATTAATCCTATAAATGCAATCAAAGCAACTAATATTGCAGGTTGACTTAAAATATCAACAATAAAATCTAGAATGGGTTTCATTGTATTACCTCCTTATACTTCATTTATAAAATATTCAACTCGCTTAGCTTTTCACCTAATTTATTTTGAAGTTCTTCTTTATCTAAAATATTATCTAAGACAATCACGTCACCTAAATTTTTAGTGTTTTCTTCTAAATCTCTACCACAAATAAATAAATCTGCCATTTCAGGGCTAGCACTCATAACATCGCTATGTTCAACCTTTATATCAGTTGGTGCATTTAAATTTTTCAACGCTTCTTGTGCATTCATTTCTACCATAAAACTGCTTCCTAAACCGTGACCACATACTACTAAAATTTTCATTTTCCTCATTCTCCTTTAAATATATTTAATATTTCATTTACTTTCTGTGCATTCAATATTTCATTTACAACCTCTTGATCACCTAACGTCATAGCTAAATGTCTTAATATTTCGAGATGCCCTTCGTTGTCTACTGCACTCAATACAAATATGAGCGAAGCATAGTGACCGTCTTCTGAGAAGTTAATGTGCCTATTTAGTTTTAGTAAGCTGAGCCCTATTTTTTTCACTCCATCATTTGGCCTAGCATGTGCTATTGCTATTTCTGGTGCAATAACAATATAAGGACCTAATTCTTTTACACTGTCTATCATTGAAGTAATGTAAGTTTGCTCAAAGTAACCTTGACTCAACAATGGTTGTGCTGCTAAAGTAATCCCTTGTTCCCAATCATCTACCTGCTCTTTTATTTGAATTTTGTCGGCTGACAGAATTTCCAAACTCATTCTTGAACACCTCCTTAATTTTGACTCACTTTATTAATAGACTTCATAATTGCTTGCATATCTCCTGAAAACATTGCTGTTCTATTTGCCTCATTCATTATTAATTCACTAAACTGACGTAACGCATTTAAATGAATTTGAGGATGTTCTGTTGCCAAAGTAATAATTATGAAAACAGGATCATACGTATCATGAGAAAAACAGATACCTTCTTTATAGTGTATAAGGCTAAACCCTACTGGTTGTTTAACATAATCATGTTTAGCATGAATGAGTGCAATATGCGGACTAACAACCATGTAAGGTCCAAATGCATCCAACTGCTTGATAATGTCTATAGCATATGCTGATTCAACCACCCCGTCTTCGACTAACAATGAAACACTTTGTTTAATTGCATCATCTCTATCTCTAGACCTCTGCTGTGTCAACACTCTCGATTGAGGAAGCACTTGCTCTAATGTCGGACCTAAACCGCGCACCTCGCTCACATATTTTTCTCTGGAATGATTAATAATTGTGTTTAATTGTTTCCGGTCACTTTCATTTATAAATGGCGATACTTGTACGACTGGCACTACAGTTTGTTTAAAAGGTACCGTCGAGATAATATAATCTACGCCTTCATGCTTTAACAATGTTTCATCAACTTCATATATTGAATAGGCGTCTACAATTTCTAACTCTGGATAGATATGACTTATTTTACTTCTTAATAATTGAGAGGTTCCGACCCCAGACCCACAAAGTAATACGACTTTAATTTTGTTTGTCTTAATTGTTGATATCCTTTCAATTGCAGATGCAAAATGCAATATAATATAGGTCAATTCATCATCATTAAAAGAAATATTATAATTTTCTTCGATGCCCCAAATATGCTTTCTAATTTCGTCTATTAATTGAGGATATTGTTTTATAATTTCATGTTTCAATGGATTTTTATGTGTCATATCAAACTTCAACCTATGAATCGCTGGTCTCAAGTGTACAATCAAACCGTTCAATAATTTAATGTCGGACATTAAATCAAGGCCTAAGGCACCGCTCATGCGTTCAATAAGTTGTTCTGTCAGAACTTCTAACTCATCCATTTGATGATTTAATTGATTGATTTCTGAAGTTTTAGCACCTAATAAATGTAGTGTGATGAACGCTGCTTCACTTTTTGGAAAATAAATTTGAAACTGTTCTTCAAGTCTTTTTTGGATTTGAAGCGCAATTTGAAATTGTTCCGTTTCTTTTAATTTTTTATACTCTTTATCAGGAATTTCAAAAACAAAATCCTCGTTTACTCGATGTATAGAAATTAAAATATGATAAATCAATCCATCTATTGCACTTTGCACTAATTGGTAATTAGAATTTCTCAACACGGTTGTCACACTTAAACGAATTTGCTCTAATTCTTTATTCGAAAATAAATCATGGCCCATTTCATGTGTATACATTTTAAAATATTCACGTACCATTTCTGCATACGCTTTGCGATATGCGTTTTCAGTACCTTGAATGATGAACCCTTTATTTTTCATATATTCAAGCTGCAATTCGTGTTGTTCTAACCATCTTTGAACACCTTTTAGGTCTTCTACTATAGTTCTCCTTGTAACTGCAACCATTGTCGCGAGTTCTTGAGATGAAGTCGGTGTATTAGCTTCAAATAGTTTTAATATTATATACAAGTTGCGTTCTTCCTTAGAGTAATGTATAGCATTGGATGTATACTTGGGCGCTAATTCTTTTGAATATTTTAGTGTCGACGAGATTTTGATCCCCTCATTTTTATTTCTTTGAATATTTAAGCCTAGTTTATTTGCCATATCTTCGATGTATTCAAGATCATACTGGATAGTTCTTTCTGATACATTGAATTGCGTTGCTAAATAATGAATTGGCACAAAAGTTTCGCGTTCAAGTATGAACGTTAATATATAATACTGTCTCTTGCTTAACATATTAGCAACCTCCTTACACTATTATTGTAAACGCTTTCTAATGACTGTAGATGTGTAATTCTTTTCGTCTTTCAATACGAAAAGTTGCACATCAAATAAAAAAGCATTATATTCTCAAATTATAGTGTTCGTTACGCATATTTCATATAGCTTTATAAAAAAACTTTTCATAAAAATAAGGATGGAATGGAAATCTTATTGATTTCATCTTCCCACCCTCAAGAAGTGATTCTAATAGTTCAACTGAGCTATAGTGCATGTATGAATCTCACTATCTTAAAATATTAAAATACTGTCATTATAAAGAACAGAGGCTGAGACACTTTATTTGTCTCAGCCTCTGTTACTCATATAGACAATAGCTCATACGCATAAAAACGCGTGGCTATTAAATGTTTAACGTACTATTTCTAATAAACTTACACATCATACTTCACGAATCATATTTAAAAATCTTTGTAATTCAGCTGTTTGTGGATGATTAAATATTTGTTCTGGAGGACCTGATTCACCCACAACACCATCATGAATAAAAAGAATTTTGTTAGACACTTCTTTTGCAAAACGCATTTCATGTGTCACAATAATCATTGTCATACCTTCATTTGCCAAATCTTTAATAACACGAAGGACATCGTTTACTAATTCTGGATCTAATGCAGAGGTTGGTTCATCAAACAACATGACTTTTGGATTCATTGCTAGCGCTCTCGCTATAGCAACACGTTGTTGTTGACCTCCCGATAAAGCATTAGGTCTTTGATCTTTTACAGCTGTCAAATCTACTTTTTCCAACAAAGCCAAAGCTTGTTGCTTAGCTTCATCTTTTTTGGCTTTTTTAACTGTGATTAAGCCTTCCATGACATTTTCAAGTGCTGTCTTATGCGGAAATAAATTGTAACTTTGAAATACCATGCCGGATTGTTTCCGTACTTTTATTTGTGATTTCTTATCTGTATTACTATACGTTTCTCCGTTAACGTATACAGCCCCCTCTGTAGGTAACTCTAAAGCATTAATCATACGTAATAAGGTCGTCTTCCCTGAGCCTGAACGTCCAATAAATGTAATAACTTCTCCTTGTCCTACTTTTAAATCAATACCTTTAATGACTGCTTTATCATCAAATGACTTTTTAATATTTTTGAGTTCAATCATGAGCGATACCCTCTTTCAAGATAAGATTCATAGAAGTTTTGAACAATTGAAATGATAAAGCAAACCACCCAGTACATAAGCGCTACGAGAAGATATATTGTTAAATACTCATAGGTCGTAGAAGCAACTTCTTGTGCCTTTCTAAACATTTCAGCCACTAAAATAAACCCTAAAAGTGATGTATCTTTAATTAAACTTAAGAATGTATTACCTAATGCTGGTACAGATACTCTAATAGCTTGAGGTAAAATAATACGTTGAATTGTTTGTCTGTAATTCATACCAATTGAATATGCTGCTTCCGTCTGACCTTTAGGTATAGACATAATACCACCACGAATAATTTCAGAAGCATAAGCCCCTACGTTTAACGATAAACCAATAATGGCTGCTATTACTGGCGCTAAGGTCCATTGATTTTCAGAGTTATTGGTCAATAATCTGCCGAGTTCAGGAATACCGTAAAAGATAATGAATAATTGAACAATCATCGGTGTACCTCTAATGATTGAAATATAAAAGCGCGCAATCCCTCTTAATACACGGCTTGTTGATATACGCATTAACGCGGTGAGTAGTGCAATAACCAAACCCAATACGAAAGTCACTAACGTAATTGGAATAGAAAATTTCACTAGTCCTTCAAGCATCGGTGCAAATGCCTGACCAGCTGCGTCTAATGCATGTTGCTGCTCTGAATTAAGATTTAGAAACATCGTCGCCGAACCATTTTTTACTTATTTTTGTTAATTCACCATTATCTTTTAATTTTTTCATTGCTTTATTTACTTTTTTAATTGTTTCATCGTCTTCTTTTTTATTAAATGCTAATGCAGATTGACTCTTTTCGGCATTACCTTCAATCACTTTGACATCTGCGTTAGGTTTCTGTTTTTTATAATCTAAGTATGAAATATTATCATTAAACGTACCTTCAACTCTATTAGATTGTAATAAATCCATAGCTTGATTGAAACCGTCTACTTTCGTTAATTCTGCGCCTTTAGATTTTGCTAATTTACCATAATTAGATGTAAATGTTTGTGCTAATTTCTTACCTTTAACGTCATCAAATGATTTAATATCTTTGTTATCTTTGTTAACGACTAATACCGCTTCTGAAAACGTATATGGTTCAGAGAATTTATATTTTTCTTTACGTTCATCATTAATACCTACTTGGTTAGCTACGACATTAAATCTACCAGAGTCTAATCCTGCAAACATAGAATCCCATTGTGTTTCCTTAAATTTAACTTTATAATCCATCTCTTTGGCTACTGCTTTCATTACATCGATATCGTAACCTGTTAGTTTGTCTTTTTTATCATGAAACGAGAATGGTGCATATGTTCCTTCAGTTCCTACAACAAATGTTTTACTCTCACTAGCTGTTTTATTTTTACTATCACTGTCTTTTTTGTCAGAGTTACCACATGCTGCAAGTCCTACAACTATGAGTAGTGTCAGTATACTTAATATTAATTTTTTCATTTTTCGCCCTCTATTCTTATTATTCTCATCGGATTAAAAACATTCTATGCCTATCCCTCCATTTAGTCAATAACTTTTTTATCCTAATATGAATTTATTTTTTAATTATAATGAATTAACATATCTTACAATTTAATTGAGTCCTTTATTTATCTCATGTTTTTCAGCTTATAAACTTAAAAGAGCACATCTTCAACTATTTTGAAAATGTGCTTAAACTACTAAATCACTCAATTTAATTATGAGATTGACTCAATTTTTCTATATAAATCAATCATTTCTTCAGCCATATCTTTGAAAGAAATTGCTGTCATTAAATGATCCTGACTATGAATGGTTAATAGGGACATTTTTATTTCATCACCTTGCGCTTCTTTTGTTAACATGTTCGTTTGAATATGATGCGCTTCTAACAAAGCATCTTCAGCATGCTTTAATTTCGTTTCAGCATCTTCAAATGCGTGTTTCTTTGCAGCATAAATTGCTTCCATTGCATGACTTTTAGCATCGCCACTATAAGCAATGAGTGACATAGCAAATTCTAAACTTTTATCTACTTCTGACATTGAACCACCTCTACTTTGTCATCAATTGTTCAGCTGTCTTTAATACACGTTCACCATTCATCGTTCCATAGTCTCTCATTTCAATCACTTCCACAGGAATTTGTTTTTCTAAACATTTTTTTGTATATTCATCTTTTTTAAATCTTACTTGAGGTCCTAGCAATAAAATATCAATATTATCATTTTCAATTTTTTGATCTGCTTCTGTAGTAGAAACAGCAAAAATTTCTCTATCGAGGTTTTGTTTTTCTGCTGCTTCTTGCATTTTCTGAACTAACATACTCGTACTCATCCCTGCTGCACACACCAACATAATTGTTTTTTCTGACATCAAAATCCCTCCCAGTAGTATTAAGGTTATCGTTGTATTGATCGCGCTATCATCGATAAGGTATGTCTTTCCCCTCTAATAGCTTTGCTTAATTCAAATATATTATTAACTGGCGCTAGCCCACAATGTCCAGCATCACCTATATGCTGCATATCAACGCCACATATTTTGTTTCGTATAGCAAAATCTCTTATAGTGCTTGGGTCGGAACTTTCTTGGCTTGTACCAATTGCAGACATGACTAAACCGTCACGACGGTGTACTGCTTTAACAATTCCTTTCAGTTGTTCCTCATCAAATCCTGGTACGGTTCCTATAGCTGGAACAAGAATAATATCTGCGCCTGCTTCTATAAATTTATCAACATAAGCTTTGGTTATGACCGGTTCATCTACGCCAGCACTATGCATTTTCCCTGCTATAATAAGACCTGTAAAATTCGCTCTTGTCTCAGAAATAGCACTGACAATTTTTTCATTCGTCACACCAGTTCCAGGGTTTCCTGTCATACATATAAAATTAACGCCCAATTTTTCTAATGCCATTACAGTTCTTGCGCTTGCTTGACGACCTTCCACAATGTTCAACTTTTCTTCTGCCATTGCCGCTGTTTCATCTACCGGTTCTAAATTTACTCCAATAGGTCGACCAACAAGACGTCTTAATTCTTTTATGACATGCTTATCTTCATCAACATTGACTACCTTTGGATCAAAGGCATCTAAACCATTTAATAAAATTAAATCGGCACCATATGCTCGGGCAAGTTCAGCATTGGTGATATCCGGTATCACCGGCGTACGTGTTACTACATTTTCAGATAGTACGATCCGACCATCACTTGCTTTAATACTTTGCTTTAATTCCGAAGCTGTCATTTTCACAATTTCAGATGCATTGGCACTTAATAATCTTTTTACCATGATTGATTCTCCTTTAACTATATTTATTTTGTGTCATTTGCTTCCTTTTGTTCTAGTTGTAAATTATATTTCTCCATCGTCCTATAAAATGGATAATATAATAGAATATCAACCACAATACACACCATTTGTACTAATGAACCACTGATATGACCCGTTGCTAAAAAGCCACTAATCACCGGTGGTATGGTCCAGGGCATCGCAGTTCCATTCGTTAAATGAACAAGACCACTTGCCATTGCAAAATAAGTAATCGTTGCATTTATCATCGGCGCCAATATAAATGGCACAATCAATTTCACATTTAAGACCACTGGCAAACCAAATAATGTTGGTTCATTAATGTTAAATATACCGGGCATTAGAGTCAGTGGTGCCATGGTTTTCGTAATTTTACTTGAACGTTTTTTAAAAGCTAAAATGGCAATAACAATAACTAGACCAATCGTGGAACCACCACCGCCCATAAATACAAAGTTATCGATAAAAGGTTGGGTGATAATATGTGGTAAATCACCATGAGGATTTGCTTGGTAGGCAATACGGTTTTCGTCGATATTTTTAAGCCAAATCGGTTGCATTACTGCATTCACAACATTTGCACCATGAATACCAACGAACCAAAAAGCACTATTTAGACCCACTAATATAATCGTACCTATTAAAGTGCCTCCCATGAGGCTTAAAGGAACGCCTAAAGTATTAACAATAAGCTCATGTATGTTACCAAATGGTAAATGATCTAGCGCAACATAAATCATAAGCCAAAGTAATATAATGGCCGCGCCAGGTATTAATGCACTGAAACTTTTCGCTACTGCAGGTGGTACTTGATCTGGCATTTTAATACGTATGTTTCTATTAATAAACCATTGGAATATCAAGCCAGAAAAAATTCCAATAATCAATGCCACGAAGAGCCCCTGACTCCCCATATACATCTGCGGTATGGCTTCTTCTGGTGTCTTTCCACCAGTCATAACATTAGGGGTTACAACTAAAAAGGCAGCCATTGAAATAATACCTGCCGAAACACCATCTGTATCATACTGTCGTGCAATGCTATGGGCTACTCCAAAACTAGCAACCAATCCCATTAAACCAAAAGTACCATTTACTGCTTTCATTAAATATGGTTGTATCCCCTGCGACTCCAACCATTCAATCCATCCAGGTATGGCAATTCCACTAATAACAAGAAACAGGGAACCAATAATAATCAATGGCATTGCAACAATAATCCCATCCCTCAATGAAATTAAAATTTTATTAGATCCCAATTTAGACGCTACTGGCAACAAATACTTTTCTAATGTGTCATTAAAATTACTCACATGAACACCCCATTGTATTTTAATTGTAAACGCTTACATTGTTTAATTCATTATATTTTACAATTAATTCAATGTCAATATAATTAGTAGTTTCAATTATTTATAGAAATATAAAAACATTTTTAAATATGGTGAATATCGTAGACAAATCAAAATGAATATGATGAAAGACTTGTTTTACCAGGTTTACTATCCCATATATACGATATTCATCTTTATACATTTAACTTATTCAAATTATGGTAAGACTTCAAATAGCACTAGTCACACTGCATTATAATTGTTGAATTTTGTTCAATAAGAATTTACAAATTTTAAAACTTTATTATGTAAGCGTATCCAAATGTAAAATTACATGCTAAGCTCTGATTGAAATCAAACAAAAGTTTGAAAATAAACAATTGTTTGAAGTTTATTTATAAAGGAGGGGTTTTATGAATAATAATGAAAGAGAGGTTTTGAAACGCATCCAAGATAATCCATTTATTTCACAACAAGAACTTGCACAATCCATCGGCTTATCTAGACCTACTGTTGCCAACATCATTTCTGGATTAATTCGTAAAGAGTATGTGCTGGGTAAAGCGTATGTGTTAAATGAAAATTATCCAATCGTTTGTATTGGGGCTGCAAATTTAGATAGAAAATTTTATGTCCATTCAACATTACAATCAGAGACTTCAAATCCCGTTACTTCTACTAGATCTATTGGCGGCGTTGCAAGAAACATAGCAGAAAATTTAGGACGTATGGGAGAAACAGTTGCCTTTCTATCTACGAGTGGTAACGATAGTGAGTGGGACATGATTCACAAACTATCTAGTCCATTTATGAATTTGGATCATGTTCAACAAATTGAAAATGCTAATACCGGTTCGTATACAGCACTAATTAATGAAAATGGTGATATGGCCTATGGATTAGCAGATATGGAAGTTTATGACTATATAACACCTGAATTTTTAATTAAACGTACGCATCTCTTAATCAAAGCGAAATGTATTATTGTAGATTTGAATTTGAGTAAAAATGCAATCGATTTTCTCTGTGCTTACTCAGAAAAACACAACATCAAACTTGTAGTCATACCAGTGTCATCACCAAAAATGAAACATATGCCTGATTCATTACATGCGATAGATTGGCTTATCATCAACCGAGATGAAACGGAAACTTATTTCAACATGAGCATAAATACGATTGATGATATGAAGCAAGCTGCTCAAAAATGGATAGCATTAGGTGTTTCCAATGTTGTTATTACAAATGGCGTTAAAGAACTTGTATTTAAAAATAATGAAACTGAAATAATACAACCCATCATACCATCAAATAATGTAATAGATGTAACTGGGGCTGGAGACTCATTTTCTAGTGCAGTGGTGTTCAGTTGGCTAAACAATTTGAATATTGACGACATACTTACTGCTGGAATGATTAATGCTCGCAAAACAATCGAAACCAATTACACAGTTAGACAAAACTTAGATAAACAACAATTATATCGAGACTTGGAGGAATATAGAAATGCAAAAATATATTGAATTTTCAAAAGAAGTCGCACAAGGTAAAGCTGAAGACAAACCTATCGTTGCTTTAGAATCTACAATTATTTCACATGGCATGCCATATCCCCAAAATGTTGAAATGGCTCAAAATGTTGAACAAATCATTAGAAATCATGGCGCTATTCCTGCAACGATTGCAATTATTGATGGAAAAATCAAAATTGGTTTAGAAGCAAATGAGTTAGACTTGCTTGCAACAAGCGATGATGTGGCTAAGGTATCACGCCGAGATTTAGCTGAAATCATTGCAACTAAACGTATTGGTGCAACAACAGTTGCCTCTACCATGATTTGTGCAGAATTAGCTGATATTAAATTCTTTGTTACTGGTGGTATTGGAGGCGTACATAGAGGTGTTGCGCAAACAATGGATATCTCTGCAGATTTAGAAGAATTAAGTCAAACCAATGTAACTGTCATTTGTGCAGGTGCAAAGTCAATATTAGACTTACCAAAAACATTGGAATACCTTGAAACAAATGGCGTTCCCGTCATCGGTTATCAAACTGATGAACTTCCTGCGTTTTTCACTCCAGAAAGTGGCATCAAATTAAACAGCTCAGCAGACACCCCCGAAGCAATTGCGCGTATCTGCAAGACTAAAAACGAATTAGCGCTCAATGGTGGTATCGTGGTGGCTAATCCTGTTCCACAAGCAGATGCACTATCTAAAGCCTACATTGACCAAATAATAGAAGATGCAGTCAAAGAAGCAGACGACAAAGGGATTAGTGGTAAAGATGCTACGCCATTCTTACTCGGTAAAATTGTAGATAAATCTGATGGAAAAAGTTTAAAAACAAATATAAAACTTGTTGAAAACAATGCAGTTTTAGGAGCTAAAATAGCTGTTGCTTTCACTCAATTGTAGGTGATCTTTATGTCCATTTTATTTGGCTTTACTGGTATTATTTTCGCATTGTTCATAGCGTTTCTCTTTAGCTTCAATCGCAAAGATATTAATATTAAAAAGCCACTCATCATGCTCATTATTCAAATAATTATTGTCCTCTTCATGATGAATACGACTATCGGCTTAACCATTTTAACTGGCCTAGGAGCATTTTTCGAGAAGCTAATTAACATTAGTCATGCAGGTATAGATTTTGTGTTTGGTGATATTGAAAATAAAGGCGGCTCTACGTTTTTCTTAAACGTATTACTTCCTTTAGTATTTATTTCTGTACTGATCGGCATACTAAACTACTTAAACATACTTCCCTTCATAATCAAATATGTTGGGCTTATTATTAATAAAGTTACACGTATGGGTAGATTAGAAAGTTATTTTGCAATTTCCACTTCAATGTTGGGGCAACCTGAAGTATTTCTTACAATAAAAAACATAATTCCAAAGTTATCACGTGCAAAACTTTATACTATTGCTACCTCTGCTATGAGTGCTGTAAGTATGGCAATGCTTGGTTCTTATATGCAAATGATTGAACCTAAATATGTTGTGACGGCAGTTATGCTTAATATCTTCAGCGCGCTTATAGTTGCAAGCATTATTAATCCTTATCAAGCCAATAAAAGTGATGTTGAAATATCTAATTTAATTGGCAACACAAACAATCTGCAATCTACAAATAAGAGAAAAGCGCAGTCTAAAAAGATTCCATTTTTCCAAATGATAGGTGATAGCGCCATAGACGGATTCAAAATAGCAATCACTGTAGGCGTAATGCTACTTGCTTTTATTTCTTTAATGGAAGCTATTACTATCCTATTTGATTTAGTGGGGCTTAACTTCAAACAGCTAATTGGCTATATTTTTGCACCTATCGCATTTATTATAGGTATTCCATGGAGTGAGACCGTCCACGCAGGGTCAATTATGGCAACAAAACTAATTACTAATGAATTTGTTGCTATGCTAGATTTTCAAAAATTAGCTGGAGATTTATCCTCACGCACACAAGGCATACTTTCCGTGTATCTTGTAAGCTTTGCTAATTTTGGTACAGTCGGCATTATTGTCGGAGCCATTAAAGGGATAAGTAGTGAGCAAGGTAATAACATTGCTTCATTTGCTCTACGTTTATTACTCGGTGCTACTTTAGCTTCAATCATCTCTGCTTCTATAATTGGATTAGTACTGTAAATCGACGATGCTATTACACACGCTGTCTAGCTAATATTAACTTAAAAAGCTATGCGTTCAAAAAATTGAGCGCATAGCTTATGTTTATTGTCATTTAATTCATTTTCACTACTAAACGTGCCGCTTCACCACGCGCTAAACGATCAAATCCTTCATTAATCTTTTCTAATGGTAACGTGTCAGTGAGCAGTTCATTTACCGGTAAACGTCCTTGATTATATAAATTTATAAAGCGTGGTATATCTCTGTCTGGTACACAACTTCCTACATATGAGCCTTTAACCGTTCTTTCTTCAGCAGCTAATGTTACTTGAGGAAAGGAAAATTTATGCTTTGGATCTGGCAATCCCGTGGTCGTGGTCATTCCACCCCGCCGCGTAATTTGATATGCTACATCCATTGCTGGCACAACACCTGCTGTCTCAAATGCATAATCCACACCACCATTTGTATGTTGTTTAACCGCCTCTACAACATGCTCGTCACCAGAATTAAATACTGCAGTTGCACCCAATGATTTAGCCAAGTCAAATTTTTCTTCCTTAATATCTAAAGCTATAATTTCACTAGCACCTGCAAGTCGCGCTCCAAGAATAGCATTAAGTCCAATACCTCCAAGTCCTACGACTGCTACAGTACTACCTGCATTGATACGTGCGGTGTTAATCACTGCACCTATTCCTGTAATAACAGCGCAACCAAAAATGGCTACTTTTTCAAAAGGTATATTTTTATCTACTTTGACAATAGAATTCGTAGAAACAACAGCATAATCTGCAAATCCTGATACACCTAAATGATGATGTATCGTTTTACCATTAACAGATTGATAACGAAATCCCCCTTCTAACATTTCTCCTTTTTCATTCGCAGCCGCTCCATTTTCACATAATGCAGGTCTGCCTTCACGACATGGAATACAATGACCACAACTTGGTATAAACGTACAAACAATATGATCACCTACTTCAAACCCCGAGACACCTTCGCCTAACTCAATAATTTCCCCCGCGGCTTCATGTCCCAAAACCATAGGCATTGGACGTGGACGGCTTCCATTAATCACAGATAAATCAGAGTGACATAAACCTACTGCCCCTATTTTTATAAGTACTTCATTGGCTTCAGGTTCATTCAGTTCTAAAGTTTCTATTGCTAAAGGTTTACTTTCCGCATATGGGGCATCTTTACCCATTTCACTTAATACTGCAGCTCTTGTCTTCATAACAAACGCTCCTCATTCATCAAAATTATTCACAGTTACTTTGATACAGTTGGCATTATTCATAATAGCCTTCCGTTGATTTTCTAAAACCTTCAAACTGTTCTCCATCATGACCAAACCAAATTTGAGCATTTCTTTCTTCTGCTAATCTTTTTATTTTTTCTACTGATTTTGTCCATCCAATTGAATCATATAAAATACCTGGTGGTTTTAAAGTATCTTCTATACTTTCTTTTGTGTATATTGCATCTGAAGCCAATATAATCGTACCTAATTCAGCACTTTCGATTTCTAAACCGATAATGCCCCATGCATGACCACTACCATAATTTAATATGCGTATACCATCTACCAGTTTCAAATTGTCTTCTTCTTTTTTAATTGTTCTCCATTTTAAATTATTTTTAATCCAAGCATCTATATCTGCCCAAATATACGCACCTTCTTGCTGGTTTCGTGCATAGGTTTTCATTGCGCCACTCAACTCATCATCATGTACGATAATTGTAGCATTAGTGAAATATTCTAAACATCCTGCATGATCTAAATGTAAGTGCGAAGCAATGACAAAATCAACTTCTTTAGGATCCACATTTATTTGTTCTAATCTATGGGGTAGATGACATGATTCATCTGCAAAGTAAGGAAATGCCTTTTGTGTTGCACTAATCCATCTACCATTATCTCCCATAGCATTTGGGTTACACGCTGTATCAAACAGTATTTTAGCATCAGGATGGTCTATAAACACAGTATATATTGGGAACTCATGCATTTCGTTATGCGCTTTTGGGTCATCTAGTGTCGCTTGATTTGAATTGGCAATCATTAAATTCTTATCCATTTTCATACGTCCGTTGTCTAAAACATATATTTTCATGCGCTCTTTTTTCACATTAACCATAAATACACACCCCTTTAAATTGTATAATTACATTATAATTGTAAACGATTACAAAAATCAATTTTTTATTATTTATAATTCATACGTTAGGCATTCAATTATGTGTGTGTATGATAGCAAAATCATGCAAGTCTTATCACATTAAAATTTTGATATAAAGTTCTTTTCGTAATATCCAAAACTATCCAAAATAATAGGAGTGGGATAGAAATCACATTTTATTAAACAGATTTCATCGTCCCACCCCAGCAAGATGACTTTATGAAAGTAAACTAGGCATAATCATTTATGTTTCAGAGTAGTTATAATTTCATAGGATTGATGTAAAGATGTCATCATCAATGATCACCTCTACATTTGGATGTTTGTGCAAAATTGAAGCCGGCAAAACTTCTGATATTTCACCTTTTAGCAATTGATTTATAGCTTGTTGTTTGTTCTTGCCGAACGCTATTAATATGATACGTTTTGCACGCATAATCGATGACAATCCCATTGAAATTGCCTGTTTTGGGACATCTTCAATCCTTTCAAAATGTTGACGATTCGCATGAATTGTTGAAGGTGTCAAATCAACAACTCTTGTTACACTGGCAAATGATGAGTGAGGCTCATTAAAACCAATGTGCCCATTTTCACCTATTCCTAATATTTGGATATCTGCCGGACCTATCTCACTTAAACATTTTTCATAATTTTCACTTTCATATTCGACGTTTATAGCATCACCTACAGGTAAATGAAGATGCGCTTTGTTCCACGTGTCATTATTGTTAAATAAGTGCTCATGCATATATACATGATAGCTTTGCTTATGCTCTGCTGATAAACCTACGTATTCATCTAAATTAAAAGTTACAACATTTGATAAGTCTATTTTATTAATATTTAATAGTTCTGATAAGTGTTTATACACGTCCACCATTGTATTGCCAGTGGCCAATCCAAGCACGGCATCAGGTTTGATGATAAGTTGTTTAAGTATTTCTGTCGCGACATACTGACTCCCAATAGTACGATTTTTTAAATTTATTACATTCATCTTTTCACCATTTCTTTCTCTTTCCTATTAATAATTCGTTAATTTAAAAAGTTAATCTTTATATGCGTTACTGTTGGATTTAGTTTGTTTCATTTTCTAAAAGTTCTTCTACTTCATTCTTAATAGTAGTGACATGTGGTCCATAAATGACTTGTACGCCGTTCCCTTTTTGAATCACACCACGTGCTTCTGTGGATGCTAGCATGGTTTTATCAACTTCTTTATCTGTATTTAACGTTACCCTTAATCTAGTAGCACAACAATCAACGACATCGATATTTCCTTTACCCCCAAGTGCTTCAATGATTGTCTTAGCACGATCTGTTACTGCTACAGTGTCTGTTGCTGCTTCATCTTCACGTCCAGGTGTTTTAAAATTAAATTTCATAATTAAACATCTAAATATGCCATAATATAAAATAAACCAAACAATACCTATGGGGATAACCCATAAAAAATTCGTCTTATCATTACCTTGTAAGACACCAAATAATAAATAATCTATAAAACCACCACTAAATGTTTGACCCACTGTTATATTGAAGATATCAGCCATCATAAATGCGAAACCATCTAAAATTGCATGAATAACATATAGTACGGGAGCAACAAATAGGAAACTAAATTCTAAAGGTTCAGTAATTCCTGTTAAGAAGGACGTTAATGCTGCAGATAACATTAATCCGCCAACTACTTTTTTTCGTTCAGGTTTCGCAGTATGATAAATCGCCAACGCTGCCCCGCAAAGACCGAACATCATTGTTATAAATCTTCCAGACATATATCGTGAAACACCTGTATAGTATTTCGTCACATCAGGGTCGCCTAATTGTGCAAAGAATATATTCTGTGTACCTTGAACCATGTGCCCTTTAACTTCTAGTGAACCTCCCAATGCCGTTTGCCAAAAAGGTAAATAAAAAATATGGTGTAAACCAAATGGTCCTAATAATCGCAATATGAATCCAAAGAAAAATGTACCAATTACACCTGTTTTATCAACAATACTGCCAACACCAAATATCCATCCTTGAACGGTTGGCCAAACAAAGAACATCACAACACCTAATACAATTGAAGACACTGCTGTAATGATTGGTACAAAGCGCGATCCACCGAAGAATCCTAGATATGCCGGAAGTGATATCTTATGGAACTTATTATGTAAAAGCGCTGTCATTATACCAGTGATAATTCCCCCAAACACACCTGTTTCTACAGTTTGTATGCCGAGGACCATACTTTGACCCTCTTCTGCCAAGTTCACCTTTGCTAATGTACCCGTAATCGTTAATAATCCATTCATTGATGCATTCATAATTAAAAATCCAAGCATAGCTGCTAGGCCAGCAGTTCCTTTATCGCTTTTGGCTAAACCTAATGCCACACCCACCGCAAAAATAACCGGTAAATTTTGAAAAACGATATTTCCTGCTGCAGACATTAGAATAAATATATTTTGTAAAAAAGTAATATCTAGTACTGGATATGCTTTGATTGTGTTCGGATTACTTAATGCACCACCGATACCGAGTAATAATCCTGCCGCAGGTAAAATTGCAATTGGCAACATAAATGACTTTCCAAATTGTTGTGCTTTTTCAAACAATTTACTCATATTTTATTACCTCCTAATTAACATAAATATACAGTTAAAGAAAATATTAATCAATATAATTCATTATATTGAAAATTATTTTCATAATTAGGTAATATCTTGCCCGTTATAGGTTTGCAAGTATAGTTTTACAATCAATTGTTACCATATCTATTTTCATTTTATTTCTCTACTTTATTACTGAAACTATTTTACAAACGCCATCCAAAGTATTAATCATTAAGATCTTAGTAGTCGCTTATTTTGAGCAATTAAACTACATAAATTACTAACATAATAAATTTCATCTGCTTATATAGCTAATGATAAAAAATATGTGCAAAAAGATAATCACAGGCACTTCGATGAAATTGTTCAACCTATATTAGGTCTAAAAAATATATTGATTTTACTTTACTGGCTAATTTATGTAAATATATAAGAAGGATTTTATACGAGGAGCGATGTTAAATGAGCGCATGGAACAACTATCAAAAAGTTCTATTTGGACTAAGTGCCGTTTTTTTCTTCGGATATCTATTAGATTTAATTAATGTTTTTACATTTGGTGAAACTTTTAGATTGCTAATGCTTTTAGGCTTTACGCTTTTGACATCAATTTATCTTTTTGAGCGAGAAAAAGTCGCTTCGCTTTTATTTATGCTTACCTCCCTTTTAATATTAATTTCATTAATTTTTTAAATAAAAATAGAGGGGGATATCCCCCCTCTATTAGATGAGAGCGGAACAGAAATCTAATTTTCTTAAATAGATTTCGTCGCCCCGCCCCGATAAGTATGGCTAGAACTGATAATATAAACTGAGACTGGAACGAACCTAATTTGTCCCAGTCTCAGTTTATAAATAAAAATATCTTTTTTATTTAAAATAGGTCACCTAACGTGACTGCCATAATTGCTTTAATTGAGTGTAATCTGTTCTCTGCTTGGTTAAAAATAACAGCATGCTTACCTTTAAATACATCATCCGTGATTTCCATTTCAGTTAAACCATATGTTTCATATATTTGCTGCCCTACTTGGGTATTTACATCATGAAATGCTGGTAAACAATGTAATACAATCACTTCTGGATTCATCGTATTTATCAACATCTGCTCATTCACTTGATAGGGTAATAACTGATTAATACGTGATTCAAGTACTGAGTGATCTTCACCCATAGAGAACCAAACATCTGTATAAATCGCATCGGTATGATATATGGCTTGAGCTACATCATCAGTAATCAATAAATCACTTTGATGCTGAGCTGCATATTGTTTAGCTAATGCTTGTATTTCCTCGTTAGGTTGTAATGATTTAGGTGCACAAATATGCACGTTAACACCTAAAATTGCACCTGTGACTAGCAAATCATGGGCGACATTATTTCTCGCATCACCAATATACGTTAATGTTTTACCTTCTAATATCCCCCAGTTTTCTTTTAATGTATAAAAATCTGCAATCATTTGTGTGGGATGCCACTCATTAGTTAAGCCATTCCATATTGGTACATTGGCATTTTCAGCTAATGTCTCTACATCTTTTTGATGGTATCCTCTAAACTCTATGCCGTCATACATACTTCCTAACACTTTTGCAGTATCTTCAGTGGATTCTTTAACACCTAAATGTATATCGCCTTGTCCAAAATATTCCGGATATGCGCCTAGATCATAGGCTGCCACGCTAAATGCCGAACGTGTTCTTGTTGAAGGTTTTTCAAATAAAAATGCTAAATTTTTCCCTTTTAAATAGGGATGCGGAATGCCACGCTTTTTCTTCTCCTTTAATTCACCTGTAAAATCAATTAAAGTATGTAACTCTTCTGCTGAAAAATCACATGTCTTCAAAAAATGTCTACCTTTGAACAAAGCTAAATTATTTAATGCTGTTGTGTACGCCCCATTTTCATCACTCCAATATTTTTATAAGATTTATATACATAATAAAGGTATTCCTACTATAAATCAAGTATATTTATACTAAATAATGCATATTTTTAAAATAAAAATTATTTTGCGTCAATTTCTATGTGCAATCCTTATAACTTGTTGTAAACAACAATGATGAAATCTTCATCGTTTAAGCAATAAAAATTTCTGACAACAAACAGTTTTGAAGTCTAAAGCACGAGTTATGCGTTACGCCACTTTTAATGGTTATATTATTGTACATTGATACTGTAATCATCAATTTCTTGGAGGTGAATTGTTATGTTTAAAGATATTATTGCTGTAATCAAACAAATCGTTGCTCAATTTGTTTCAGGCGGTTTTCAAGAAAAATAATTCAACCATTTCCACTCCACCTCAAAAATAATTCCATAATAACCCTTTTAATTAAAAAATGAATTTTAGTATCCATTGTCGATCATTAATTCATTCAAAAGCCTATTAGCCCCCCTGATATCTAATAGGCTTTTGATTTGGTTTATACATTCAATTATTTAGAGGTGTTTTAATATTGTTTCGATGCTTGTTGTCCTTATGTTTTTAATGTATATCACCCGCATCTAATAATAAAATATTAAATATGTCACTTCTATATTAGAAATAAAACCATTACTAATGCTGTAAAACTACTTATTTTCAAGCTAATCATCTTCTGTTTATTCAAAAAAAGCCTAAGACTTTCTATTGAAATCTTAGACTTTTAAAACGTAGTTATTAACTTGTGTTGTACATGTAGCCTGATTACGTTACTTCTTTATGACTCAATATGCCACGTTCCTCTGGTGTTTTTAAGAAACGTGTCATAATAGCGCTAGCTACATAGAGCCCGAAGATGAGATACATCATACCTTTTACACCAATGCTATCATAAAATAATGCAACTAAACCTGGTCCAGCAAATACACATAAACCCGCACCTAAGTTTAAAATTGCCATTGCAGGTCCTTTGTCGCCATCATGTACAAGTGAAGGTACAAGTGCTGATATTGGTACGAAACCAGCCAAACACATCCCCCATAAAAACCCTACTGTTCCAACAACAAATACATTCCCTGTAAATAGTTCTGGAATAAAGTACAGACCTAACGTAAATAGGGCACAGCCAATACCACCAATATATGAAATCGTATTTTTCCAACCAATTTTATCACTTAATGCACCGAAAATAAGATTAAAAATAATATTGGCTATAAAAATAGTACCCCAAATATTCAACCATGTTGTTGTAGCTATCCCTTTAGTAGATAAATATATAGGAAGGAATAATGGAAATGCATATTGTGCAGCTTGGTTAATAATCCTTACAATACAAGCTACTGCTACTCGAGGTTCTCTTTTTAATATTGTTATACCAGCACCTAAGTCTTTCAGATGTGCTTTAAAGCCATTCCCCTTGTTCTCAATTTCAAATTTATCACGATTTACAACAACAGCTAAAAATGTTCCAATAAGCACCCATATAATAGCTGTCCACAACGTAAATAGATGACCAAATAATTGAATTGTCATTGAAGAATAAAATGAACCTAATACACTCAGACCGCCTGTAAATACAAACCAAAACCATCCTACTGCAGCACCTAAGCGTTTTTGGGGAGAACGATATGCTACCCAAACCAAGAATGAGTATGCAAATAATGGATAACCAAACCCTCTAATAGCATAAGACGGTATCATTAATGCGTAATTCATAGAAGGAACAGCAAAGCCCACAAATATCATGTGACCAATAATATATAATATGGTTCCTAACAACATCACTTTTCGTGGACCAATAATTTCTACTAATACACCTGAAAGCCATGATCCAATAGCAATCGTCACACCATAAAAAGTGGTTAATATCGCCGTTTGATGTATGGAAAGCCCATGATCATTTAAATATGGGCTGATCCACGCTAACTCTAATCCATCCCCCATCATAAAGATAAGCACCCCAATATATCCCCACAACAACGATGGTGGCATTCCCATTTTAGCTAATTTTTTATTCATGTATAACACCCCTATATCAATAAATTTCATTCCTAACACGAGCTACTTTTACAAAGTTGCCTTAACACAATGTGACTTTCTTTTATCTAAATTTAAGAAAACGCTTTCATAAATTTCTATTATCTTATTTGATTTTTTTAATTATAGCAAATTTATTTTCGTTTCTTTTTATTTATTTTCATTTATTGCTTTGCTTTTTAAATTTGTTTTACTCTCAAATCACTTTAAGTATGGCTTTTTACAAGTGTATTTTTAAAAATAAATAATCTTTTTCTGAATGTAATATTTTATTTATTGAAGTTTGAATTTTTATACGAATGCGTTTACAATTAATGATATTTAATCATCATATGACTAGATGATTGTTATTTTGCTTAAGGGGGCGTTTTTATTATGATGTTATTAGTTGCTTTTAGTGCTGTAATCGTGCCTTTTATATTTTTAGTATTACTACGTATGTCTGCACTAAAGGGAATGATTATCAGTGCGTTAGTCGTAACATTGTTAGGGATTGTTATTTGGGGGATGCGAGGCAATGTAATTTTTGCTTCTCTACTTCAAGGTACGCATAAAACACTTACCATTCTCTATATTTTGTTCGGCGCACTCGTATTATTAAATACATTAAGGGAAACTGGTGCGGTAACACGTATCAACGAAGGTTTCAAAAAAATATCAGGAGATATGCGGGTACAAGTTATTATAGTCGCTTTTTTATTTGGTTCGCTTATTGAAGGTGCATCTGGGTTTGGTACACCTGCCATGGTTACTGCACCACTCTTGGTTGCACTTGGTTTCAGACCGATGATTGCTATTGTTACTGCTTTGATAGCTGATAGTGTTGCAGTTTCATTCGGGGCAGTGGGAACGCCCGTATTAGTCGGTTTAAGTACATTAAAAGAAGCCGACAGTGCATTTTTCCAAACAACGGCTGAGCGTATCACTACATTAGATATGCTGAGTGGCATTTTTATACCTATTATATTAATTGCTACTTTAATTATCTTCTTTGGTAAGAACAATAAATTCAAATCCATTCTCGAAATGATTCCATGGCTAGCATTAATTGGATTTATCTATGTCGCTTCTTCATTTGCTTATGCATTTCTATTCGGCCCAGAATTTGTTGCAATTCTTGGTTCATTAACGGGACTTATTGTTGCAGTATTGACAGCAAGTAAAGGATGGCTGTTGCCTAAAACGGAATGGACGGAAGGATTATATGAATCCTATACAGCTTCAACACCTGAACATTCTATGCCATTATTAACGGCTTGGGCGCCTTATTTAATGGTTGTTGTCTTATTATTACTTACGAGAACTGTACCTCTAATTAAAGGTTTCACAACACAAGTACTAGATTTTTCTTGGAATCATATATTAGGATTTGAGACCATTTCATCCGACTGGCAATTTCTTTATTCACCAGGAACTATCTTAATTCTTTCTGCCTTATTTGCCATTCTGGTCCAGAGAAAATCAGTCAAAGATTTATCAAATGCTAGTATAGCGTCACTAAATACAATTAAAACTACTGGTATTACACTAGTCGCAACACTGGCTATGGTACATGTATTTATCAATTCAGGTATTAACGCCAATGACTTAATCAGTATGCCAGAGTATATCGCCGAAAATATGGCTAAATACTTAGGACCTATATGGTTGTTCATGGCGCCTTTCCTAGGTGCATTAGGCTCCTTTATCACTGGTAGTGCTACGGTTTCAACATTGACATTTTCACCTATCCAGCTAAATATTGCGAATTCAATTGGCGCAGAACCTTATACTGTACTTGCGGCACAAATTATTGGTGCCGCAGCTGGTAACATGATTTGTGTACACAATGTCGTTGCCGTTTGTGCGGTTGTAAATATGCCAGGTAAAGAAGGCAGCGTCATTAGAAAAACGCTAGGACCTGCACTACTTTATTGTATACTGGTTGGTTTGAGCGCTTATATTATTACATCTCTATTCTTTTAATTTATGAGCAGTTATTAAAGGGAAAGTTAGACAGAAATCTGATTTTATTAAAATGATTTCGTCGTACCATACCCTCAAAAATGACTAGAATTGATAAAGTCCCATTAACTCAATAAATTGAACAGTGGATTTAAAGGTTTACCTGAGTTTTGCTTATGTATAACTCATTCATAACTCATGTGGTTGTTTTCTAAAAAGTTACATAATAGTGCAATTTATATCTCGTAATTACAGAAATTGCAAATAATATTTCAAAATATTTAGGTTATATAAATTCTTAATATTATCATCTTTATTACTATTTTGATAAAGTACTATTAAAATACTTTTTAAAATATACATACTATGTGGGGATGGGGTGTACATATGAAATTTGAAAGTATAACGTTATTCACTTCTGAATTAGATGAAACATTACAATTTTACGAAGAGATTTTGGAATGTCCTGTAACAGTCATTAATCAAGATGCTTTCATAGTTAAAATAGGAGAAACACAGTTGCAATTCCGTAAGTCTGATGAAGTCGCTCAACCTTATTATCATTTCGCAATTGATATTCCATATAATCACTTTTATAAAATGAAAGAGCATTATCAGAATATCTTATTTTTATTAATGGAAGATGGGCAGCATACAGCTTATTTTGAATCTTTTGTAGCACACGCTTTATATTTTAATGATCCTTCTGGAAACATCGTTGAATTGATTGCTAGGGTTTCAAATATAACCGATGAACCCGAATTCACAAGAATAAGTGAAATCGGCTTTGTTTGTAACGAAACAAATGCAATCTACCAAGCCTTGTCAGATTATAAAATTGCTACATTTGAGCATGCTCATTTTGAACCGTGTGCGTTGAATTTTCTAGGAGATGCAAATGATGAAAGTTATATTCTGCTCATACCTGAAGACAGACGTTGGTTATTTTCTGATAAACATTCTATAGCTTATCCAATTGAAATTAAAACACAAAAGTTTCATTTATCATATGACGTACAGCATCGCTGGCATGTATCACCTGCATAAATAATAACTGAAAAATAAAGTGTCAGTACTTATCAATAAAAAGAAGGCAAGCGTTAAAAAGCTTGCCTTCTTTTTATATTGTCAACCTTACTAAACATAGATTATCCTTTTTGAGGTTTCTGCCAGATAAAATAACTTAGTGATATAAGCAAGTCAATCCCCAAAATAATGGTCCACAATTTGATAACATGATATAGTGCTAGCACATGCTCACTATGACCTACAATATTTATAATGAGCCACAACAAGCCAGTTCCGATTAAGTACGCCAATACGTGTCTTAGCCAACTTACAAAATATGCTTTTGCATACGCGATGCCAGTCTTCTTTACAGGTAAGTGACCTACTTTCAAAACATAATATTTAAAGCGTTCATCTGCCCATCGAATCATTTGCTTACCAAAAGCCAATGACACACCAATATACACAGCTGCTATTCCATGTGGAACAGTTGCTTTAGCACCATTTAATAGATCCAATGTCATCGTCATAATTAAAATCAAATCAATGACAGGCGTCATTGATAGAAAAATCAAACCCACTTTATTCAAACGTAATACATATCGCAAAACTAATCCCAGAACGATGACAACCCAAAATAATATCTCAGCTGCAATCAGTGTCATAACTACCCAATTCATGATATTACCTCCTTATCCAAGAATCAACTTCATGCTCAATTAAATATTCAATATCTTGATTAATCATCTTCTCAGGGTTTAACCATTTATGTAACGCTAATCCATCTATCAATGCATGCATTTTTACAATTGCCATATATTGATCCAGTGAGTCATCTAATAAATGATGCTGCTCTAAGAATGACATCGACGATTTCACTAACATAAATATTTCATTTCCCATGGAGTCTTTGCCCACTTCATGCAACTCATATTGAAATGCCATCCAAACTTCCATATCTGCATAACGTTCGTCATCAAGTGGCATGGCTTTTAGCAAAGCTTGTATCACTTTATCTCGTGGATTTAAACTTTCGTCGGTAAAAACCGCTTTAATCCTCCCTCTAACTTTACAATCTACTTCAAGTGCTACCGCTTTTAGCAAATCATGGTGACTCGGATAATAATAACGTATTTGCCCTGGTGTCATACGCGCTAATTTAGCAATATTTCTAACCGTAGCCCCTTTTGCACCATCTTCTACTATAGATTGCCATGCATAGTGAATAATTTGTTGCTTCTTTTGCTCATGATTGACTATTTTTGGCATATATCGTTCCACCTTTTTAATACAGTTGTATGAATTAAATACAAAAAAATAAAACAATCTTTAAATGCATTTTCTCAACTTTAACATATTTTAATACGTTCGTGTTAAAAAAATCATTTTTAAGGCGTGTCCAAATGAAACAGACACGCCTTAAAGTGAATAACTTGTTATTCTTTTACTTGAGCTTTATCACTGACAAACTTTTTTAAAGTTTTATTTAGGCCTTCTTCCGCTTCTTGATCGTAGCCGTAAGTACCGTCTTCATTTGCAGTAATATGCTTATCTAAAATAAATCTACCTTTATGAATCGTATCTGCGCCCAACTCTTTAATCACTGGATCTAAACTATATTGAATGGCTAACACATGTGCAAATGTACCACCCAATGCCAAAGGGAGTACTGTTTTACCAGTAAATGCACCACGTGGAAGTAAATCTAAATACGTCTTCACAATCCCTGAATAAGCTGCTTTAAATACAGGGGACACAATCACAATCCCGTCCGCTTTATCTATGATTTGATGTGTTTCATTAATTGTTTTATTAGTAAAATCTGCGGTAATCAATGCTTCAGCGTCAAGTTGATGTACATGTATAACATCTGTATCGATACCCTTATTATTTAAATAGGTCTCGGCATATGCTACCACACCCGTCAATCTAGACTGAATTTTATTACCACCTGCAATGATTGCTACACTTGCCATACATCTTGTCCCCTTTCATTATTTAAATACGTTATATCTTACATAAATGACTATTATAGATAAGTTTACAGTTCAACTATCAAATCCCTAGTCATTCACGTTTTGTTAATATACTGTTTTCAGCTAACTACATTATAAACTTTCTATAACATCTACCGTATCATCAATTATAAGTGCTGTCATAGTATACGCCTTAAATAACTTATCTTTTCACTCGTATTTATTCATTACTGAGGGATATTTTCTGCTATTACGACTTGATTGTTCATATCCATGTAAGTACAAGTACCTGCATGTATATCGATATCCCATTTATAAACACCCGCTTGTGCTATTTCATTACAAAATATTGGAAAACTCGTTTCACCAGCTTGATGACGTTGTAATATATCTTTTACTAATGATAAATTAGCTGTTTGAGCTATAGGTGTAGTTACTTTAATACCTTTATCCGAAATTTCTGAACCATCTTCATGAATATACACTGTAATGCCTTGTTGTATGTTCACTGTATTCATAATGATCCCCATATCCTTGAATGCTTTAAATAGTTTTGGAAAATCTGCTCCTGTATATCGCTGATGTGCTTGTTGAATTTTTGTTAATGATAACATTAAAATAGTCCCCCCTTTTCTCTTTTATTCAATATTTCTAAATCATAGCTTTAAAACTTGTAAACGACAAGTTTTATGAACAATTTAAGCGTATCATTACAGTTACATATAATATATATTAAATTTATATACTTTTATTAAAAGTCTTTTCGCTTATCAAAATAATTTGCCAGATGTATACTTATTATAGTTTTTCTAAAGGAGTGGTATGTTATGAGTACATTTTCTGCCGAAGAAAAAGTACAAATATTATCAGATATTGTAGCAATCAAAACAGTAAATGATAATGAAATTGAAGTATGCAAATACTTACAAAATTTATTTGAGCAACACGGAATTAAATCAACTATCGATAAAATTGATGAACGTCGTGCTAACTTAATCGCTGAAATTGGTGAAGGTAATCCTGTCATAGGTATATCTGGACATATGGATGTTGTTTCGGAAGGTAACCGCGAACAATGGACATATGATCCTTTTAAACTTACTGAAGACGATGGCTATTTATATGGTCGTGGCGCTGCTGATATGAAATCCGGACTCGCAGCACTTGCAATTGCGCTTATTGAAATACATGATGCACAATTATTAACAAACGGTCGCATTAAATTCTTAGCCACAACAGGTGAGGAAATGGAACAATTAGGTTCTCAAAGACTATACGAAAATGGTTACATGGATGACGTAGAAGCGCTCATTATAGCTGAACCATGTCAAGATATGATGGTTTATGCACACAAAGGCTCCATGGACTATCGCATTAAATCACAAGGTACTTCCGCACATAGTTCAATGCCTATTCTCGGTGTAAATGCCATTACGCCTTTAATAGAATTTATCCAAGATATTGATAAGTCGTATAAAAAAATCTCTGAAGATATTAAAGGAGAAGCTTTAGACTTCACTCAACTCATCGAACGAATGAAACCTTCTTTACCAGCTACATTTGCTGTCGAAGAAATTGAATCCGCATTACAGGGTCTTGTCATTACGAACACATTAATCAAAGGCGGCGTTCAAGTTAACTCTGTACCTGAAGAGGCCGATGCTGATTTCAACATTCGTACAATTCCAGAATATAACAATGACCAAGTTAAAAATTTATTTAATAACACAATTGAACAACATAATACTAAAGGAGCAAATTTAGAAAGTGATTTGTATCTAGATTTAGATCCTGTACTTACTACTGGGCAAAATAGCTTAATTGATACTGCTAGATCGCTTGGTAAATCAGCATTTAATAAAGACTTTGTCGCTGCACCTATTGGTGGTGTAACTGATGCTTCTAATTTACTTCGCGGTAAAGATGAATCATTCCCCTTCCTAGTATTTGGACCAGGCGAAAAACCACACCAAGTAGATGAGCGCGTAGAAAAAGAGATGTACCTAAAATTCATTGATTTCTACAAAGAACTATTCATCACTTATTCAAATAATCATGAACGTACTATTGGGAATGAATAAAAGTGTTTAGCCTACTTATCTAAAATAAGCAAACATCGTCTAATCGATTCTCAAAAAATGTACGACTAAAATAAAAACACTTCCATTAAATTCAGACTAAAATGAATTTAATGGAAGTGTTTTTTAATGAAATATGAGTACTCCCAGAAGATGTATTTAACTATAATCACAGTCTACTTCGTTTTACAAACCCGTTCTTGCCACACCTTAATATTATGAGAAATAACTTACTTTATTTTCACCGATACTTCGGCCTATTTTTCTCCCAGAAAATGTTTGTTTTAGTTTACCGATTACAGTTGTATCGTTGTCCCCAATTGCTGTCCATCTCTTATTCTTTGAACAACATGCGCTTCGTTACCTGCTGCAATCACTACATTTTGACAGCCATGTTCAATTGCAGTTACAGCTTCTTGTACTTTCGGAATCATGCCACCATAAATTTGTTCTTGTTCAATATAATGTTGAATATGTTCCGACGTTAGCGTTGGCTTTACCTTATCCTCTATGATTACACCTGGAATATCACTCAACAAATAGATTGGCGCCTTTAATATTTGGGCTATTTTGTATGCTAAAGTATCTGCATTAATATTATATAAATGACTAGAGGAGCGATGCATGCCAATTGAAGCAATGATGGGAATATAATGTTCGGTAATATGATCTATAACTGCTGTATTAATATTTATAGCTTCACCCACATACCCATATTTTTCATTTAAAGGTTTAACGTCAAACAATTTTGCATCCACACCATTCAAACCGATACTTTGTATATGCGTATGATTCATTTTTCCTACCAATTGCGGATTTACCATTCCGACAAGTATCTGACTTGTAATAGTCAGCACCTTATCTGTAGTAACCCTTAATCCATCTTTAAATGATGTATGCACGCCTTGCTGTTTAAGAGCTTGATTGATAAATGGACCACCCCCATGAACGATAATCGGGCGCATCCCTTGCTGCTTTAACTGAGCGATATCTTCAATTGTTGTATCATGAAGTTCCGTCAAAGTGCTACCGCCTATCTTAATAACAATATAACTCATCTTAGACACTCCTTATGTTCTATATGAAGCATTGATACGTACGTATTCATATGACAAATCACAACCATATGCAGCCGCTTCTCCTTTACCTTCTCCTACAGAAGTTTCTATTACAATATCGTCTTCTGTTAGTCGCTCTTTTAATAATTGTTCATCAAAATCTAAATGAATGCCTTGTTCTAATACAGGTACCTGACAGAGATAGACATTCGTCTTCTCTGGTTCAATACATTTTGATGCATAACCTATAGCAGTCACAATTCTACCAAAGTTTGCATCTTCTCCATGTATTGCCGTTTTAACCAAATTAGAAGATACGATACTTTTGGCAATCTTTCTTGCCTCATCCACATTAGGTGCCCCTGTCACTTTTGCAGTAACTAATTTCGTCGCACCTTCTCCATCTTTAGCAATTAATTTCGCTAGATACTGACTTACAAAATTGAATGCGTAAACGAATTTATGCCACTCTGGATGCAAGGCATTAATTTCACTATTATGTGCTAAGCCGTTAGCCATGCATATCACCATATCATTTGTACTTGTATCCCCATCAACTGTAATCATATTAAATGACTGATCCGTTGTTTGTTTTAAACAATAATCTAACGTATTCGCATCAATATTAGCATCCGTTGTTATGAAACCAAGCATGGTTGCCATATTGGGATGTATCATACCAGAGCCTTTCGCACTACCACCAATGGTTACTGTTTTACCATCAATCTCAACTTGCACCGCTATATGTTTAGTAACAGTATCAGTTGTCAAAATGGCTTGATTGAAGAATTGGCTATTATTATACGCTTCTTTCAAGACATGCTGTGTGCCGTAATAAATTTTATCCATAGGTAAAAATGCACCTACGACCCCAGTTGATGCCACGCCAACGTTTTGTTGGTCTATATTCAATCGTTCTGCTACCCAAGCTTGTGTATCTAGCGCATCTTGTGTACCTTTTTCTCCTGTACAGGAATTCGCATTCGCTGAATTCACAACAATGGCTTGTAGTGTCTTATTAGAGTTAATACTGTCTTCTGTTAATTTTAAAGGGGCTGCCTTAAAGCGATTCAGTGTATACACACCTGTAGCTACCGCTTCCGTAGTCGAATAAATCCAACCAAAGTCTTTTTTCTTTCTTCTTAATCCTGTATGAAATCCACCAGCAATGAAACCTGATGGAGAACTTACATCACCTTGCACATCTATATTTAATTGCTTTAACGTATCAATTGTTTCGATATCTATCATATTCTCTCCCCTTTCAGATTAGCTTATGGATATACCGGTGTTTGAGTTAGTCCAGTCTTTTCGTGCCACCCAAACATTAAATTTAAATTTTGTATCGCTTGTCCGCTTGCCCCTTTAACTAAGTTATCAATGACCGATACAATAATGGCATTTTGTCTTTCTTCATCTACATAAATTCCAATATCGCAAAAATTACTACCATATACTTCTTTAGTTTTTGGATAAACACCTACATCTCTGATACGAACAAATGGTTTATCCTCATAATATTCTTTAAAAATAGAATGTAAGTATTCACCAGTCACATGTTGATTCAGCTTCACATACATTGTTGATAATATGCCTCTTGTCATTGGTACAAGATGTGGCGTGAATATAACTTTTATTTCTTGGTTTGCTAGTTTTGAAATATATTGTTCTATTTCGGGTTTATGTTTATGCTTACCTATCGCATACGCGCTAAAGTTTTCATTCATCTCTGAAAAATGAACATGTTGTGCCAAAGATCTCCCTGCCCCTGAAACACCCGTTTTGGCATCAATTATAATTGAATCATAGTCAATGATTTGTTGATCGATAAGTGGATGTAATCCCAATAATGTAGCTGTTGGAAAGCAACCAGGGTTCGCAATCAACTGCGTCGTTTGAGGATTTACATCAGACCATTCAGCAATGCTATAATTTGCGTTATCTAATTGTTGTTGAGGTGCTGCCACTTCTCCATAATATGTTTCATACACAGTTCGATTACTCAACCTAAAGTCACCAGACAAATCAATAACCTTTATATTTTGCTCAATTAATGCGGGTGCTAAATCTTTACTTACGTTAGATGGTGTTGCGAAGTATACAACATCACAGTTTATATCCCCGCTATTGAGTGCTTCATATTGATATGTTAAGTGGCTCAAGTGAGGAAATGTTTCTTTAATTGGTTCATCAATTTTTGAATGTGAAAATATATATTTAACATTTACATATGGATGATGTGTTAATAGTCTGATTAATTCAATTGCGCCATAACCACTACCACCCACAATTCCAACATCTATCATGACATTCATTCCTTTCTGAATATTCAGTCTTTTGAAGTGTTATTGTCTGCCTTTTTCTAACACTTCAGTAATCACATGGACTACTTTATCAATCTCTTGTTCATTAATAACTAGCGGTGGTGCAATACGAATAATATTACCTTGCGTTTCCTTACATAACACACCTTTTTCAATCATTTTCAAACAATATGGCTTCGCTTCTTCTGTTAGTTCTATACCGATAAATAATCCCCTGCCTCTCACATCAGAGATGATATGACTGTCTATAAGTTGTAATTGATTAAGTAACTTCTGTCCAAGATTTTTAGAATTCTCTACTAACTTTTCTTCAATTAATACGTCTAACGCGGCAATGGACACTGCACAGGCAAGTGGATTACCTCCAAAAGTAGAACCATGTGTACCTGGTGTAAGTACTTCCATCACATTCTGATTCGCTAATATTGCAGAAATCGGGTATAATCCTCCGCCTAATGATTTACCTAATAAATAGATATCAGGTTCAACGTGTTCCCACTCCATTGCGAACATTTTTCCTGTTCTACCTAACCCTACTTGAATTTCATCTGCTATTAATAACACGTTATTTTCATCACATAACTTACGCACCGCCTGTAAGAAATGATCTGGTGGTATATTCACACCACCCTCACCTTGAATAGGTTCTAGAATAATTGCAGTTGTTTGCTCATTGATTAAATTTTTCAACTGTTCTATATCCCCAAAATCTGCATAGTGCACGTTATTTAATAATGGACCAAACCCTTGTTTGTAATTATCCTGAGATGATAATGATAACGAGCCTAAAGTACGACCATGAAAGTTGCCTTTCATAGCAATAATTTCTGTAGTTGATTCAGCAATCTGTTTAACATCCGAACCCCATTTACGTGCAATCTTTATTGCCGTTTCAACTGCCTCAGTTCCTGTATTCATTGGTAATACTTTTTCTTTATTTGCCAACTTACATATTTTTTCTTCCCAAATGCCTAAATTTTCACTATATAATGCACGGGAAACCATTGTAATTTTTTGACTTTGTTGTTGAAACGCTTTGATAATTTCAGGATGACAATGACCCTGATTAACTACCGAAAAACCTGAAATACAATCTATATAACACTTACCTCCAACATCCCACACTTTTGCACCATACCCTTTAGCTAAAGCTAATTTAAGTGGGCTATAGTTGTCAGAACTATATTGGTCAGTCTGTTCAAATAAATTAGACATAAAATCCTTCTTTCTTAATAATATTTATTCTTAAAAATGAATTAATATTCATAAATGATATACTTATTATATGAATACGTCAAAGAATTTTTTGAATTTTTACACTTAATAAATCTGTGAAATGCTGTTTTAAAGCAAAATAAAAAAGATTATTAAATACTTTTATTTAATAATCTTTAATCTACCATCATATGAACGATGCATTAATTTTGCATAATATGTAGTCTACTGTATTATTGTACACAAACGTTACTTATGCATTATTCAGTTGTTTTACTAATTTCGGTAATTGTGAAATATCTTCTATAACATCCTTTGCATGAAGACTATTAAATCGTTTATTACTTTTTCAAAATGAGTATATAAACAATCTATTTCTTGACTCTCGTTTAAATAGATACCATCATCAATTCATAAGACCCCCCTGAGACACAGTTGTGTTTCAGGGGGGTTTTACGAATCACTTTTCAATGCTTATCATCACAGCACTATATTATGTTTCACTAGATTGTTTCGCTTTACGTTTTTCACGTAAATCAGCACGCATATCTTTATTAATCTTTTTAGCACGTTTAAAGTAAACACTTTCAAAGTAACTTGACGTACCTATTTTATAAAATATCAATGCAATAACGATAATCACAATAAAGTCGTATGGGTAATGAATCCAGTTCATACCTTTAAACTCTTTACTACCTATAAATGAAAGAAAGGCAAGTAAGATAAGATATAAAATGATCCATAAACTACCGCCTATTTGTTTTTTCGTATTTTTCCAATTCATTTTATATTCATAAAAGAAATAAATAGGTAAACCTAAAATGATTATCAAAATAACTTCTGCAGTTGTTGGCCACATAGCCCAATATATCGCTAATGAAGCCATAACAAATGAAAATGGCGCCATGAACTTTAACAAGTTCGCTCTGAATGGTCTATGCATTTTAGGTGCCATTTTACGCAGAGCAATTACTGTCGTTGGCCCTGTTAAATACGCAACGAGAGTAGCTGTTGAAATCACACTCGCTAAAGTACCCCAATCACGGAATAATGATACCATCACCATGCTAATAATTGCATTAAACACAATTGCTACACGGGGAATCATATATTTTTTGTTCATTTTACCTAAAAATTTAGGAATGTGCCCATTTTGTTCCATAGCGCGTAATACACGTCCAGTAACGGCAACAAATGATACACCAGTACCAAACGGTGATACGACTGCTTCCATATACAATAATATAGCTAACCAATTTAATCCTAATAAAATAGCCATATCAGCAAATGGTGAGTTAAAGTTTATACCACTCCATCCATTTTCATGAATCATTTCACTTGGCATTGATGTGATAAATGTACTTTGAAGCACTATGTACAATACCGCACTTAATGTCAGCGATATCGCGATACCACGCGCAATATTTTTTTCGGGTTTTTGAATTTCTGATCCCATATTAATAATTGTTTGGAAGGCATTAAATGAAAAAATAATACCTGATGCCGTTGTAGCAGCAAAAATCGGTGCTGAACCATATGGCATAAATTGGCCGGCCGAATGACCATAATTCCCGGTATCAAAACCAGAAATGATTAACATAATAATTGTTAATAAAGGTACACCTAATTTAAATATTGAAATTAAACTTGTAAATGACGTTAATAACTTAACCGACCAATAGTTTAACAATGAAAAAATAATGATAATTACAAATACTGCTAATAACCCAGCATTACTAATTGTAGTTCCGTCCATTAAACCAGTCGTAAATTTCGCCCAATCCCATGGCCAAGAACTCATATATTGTACAGCTGACACTGCTTCAATCGGGATGATAGTTACCAGTGATACCCAATTTGCCCATGCAGCAATAAATCCAAGTAATGAGCCATGTGTATATTGAGCATAGTTACTCATACCACCTGATTGTGGAAACATCGTTCCTATTTCTATGTAGTTATAAGCAATTGAACCTATGACTACAAAACCTATAATCCAAGAAATAATAGCAGCTGGCCCTGCAATGGAAGAAGCCTCCCAAGCGCCGAATAACCAACCAGATCCTATTAATGAACCTAAACCTAGTAAAACAAGCTGTGGTAAATTAATTTTACTACTTTCGTCTTTTTGTCCCATAATTACTCCTAATATTGTCTCTTTTATATTCATATCAAGAACACGTAAAATTTATACACCTTCTTGTATATGGTGTTATTATACTCGTATAACAATTCAAGTCAAATCAACTTCTCTGTTAACTATAAGTGAATAAATCAGTATTTTTATTCATATATAACATAATTATTGTATAAAAGCGTTGCCCAACAAGTCACTTTCAATTCACTGTCAGCCATACTTTGAAGCTCTATTTACTCATGTTACTTATTTATTCATTTAAAGCATATTTTTAAAAAAACTTTATTTTAAAATTTATAAAACGCAAATCTTTTAAACTCAGTATTTACAGTACTTTAAAGCTATTCCGCCTATTTTTTTGTAACATTTTTACACAATGGTGTATTTATACAAAAATAAAGCATTATCTACAAGATTATCTTTAATAACCTAGAAATAATGCTTTATACGATGTTACTCAAATATAAATAAATACTTTTCAATTCTTGCTACACTATAAGTGATTGATATATTTAATCTTTTCTAACTTCATCTTCCCACCAAAGTGCATCTTTTGGATTCTTCACTACATCTTCATAATCTTCTTGTGTATCAACATTTGGATAAGAACCTCTTAGTGATTTATTTGAGGTAGATTTAAACATTGTTATAAAGACAATGAGTCCAATCACATTAATAAACATTAAGTAATAGGATGGCGCAATTTGTTGTCCTGTTGTTTCTACTAACGTTGAAAGGATAAATGGTGTTAGACCACCAAATATTGCAGCACCAATATTATAAACAAGTGATAGTGTACGTAATCTCACTTTAGTATGGAACATACTTGGTAATACTGAAGGCATCACACCCTCAAATGTGGACATAAATAGCGCAATGATAAATAATCCGAGAATTACAAAAGGAATCATTGGGATACTCATCAACCAAAATGCAAGTACTGAGAACAAACTAAATCCTACGAGTCCAAATAAAATTGTCCGTTTGTTCCCTACTTTATCACTATACCAACCAAAGAAAAATACTGCCGGTATCATGACCAACATGGTGATGGTGCTTAATATTGAGCCCATTGTACCACCTAGATTAATCGTTGAATTCAAGAAAGACGGCATGTAGGACAGAACCATATAATTTGCTACATTTAAAAAGGCTACACCTGTAAAGCAAACTACTACGTCTTTCCAATAATATTTAAAAATATCTAAATAAGAATACTCTAATTCTTCTTGTTCTTCTAATGTAGACTCATAAGCAGGACTTTCATCTAAACTTGAACGTAAGATAATACCAATAATCCCCAGTGGTGCAGCAAGAATAAATGGAATTCTCCAACCCCAATCTGCCATTTGTTGATCATTTAATATTGAGTACATTAGACCTGCCAAGATGGCAGCCATGATATTACCAGCTAGTGTCCCAATTTCTAGACCGCTTCCTAATTTACCTCTAGTCTTATCAGGAGACGTTTCTGCAATGTAAGTCATTGCACCAGCATACTCGCCACCAGTCGAAAATGACTGAATCATACGTACAACGAGTAATAATATAGGCGCCCATATACCAATTTGCTCTTGTGTAGGTAAAAGTCCAAGCATTAATGTTGATGCCGCCATAAGTAAGATTGTTGTCGATAATACAATTTTCCGTCCATACTTATCACCTAAATGGCTAAAAAATATACCACCAATTGGTCTTACGATAAACGCAAAGGCAAATACAGCAAATGTTGAAACTATTTGCATTTCTTGCGGTAAGTTACCAAAGAAATTAGCACTTAATATGACAGCTAATTGTGCATATAATCCAAAATCAAACCATTCTATCGCATTACCGATTCCCGTTGCTACAACGCCTTTTTTGGCTTGATCAGAATCTACTCTATTAATTTTTTCTTTTTTAAATTTCACAAATAAAAACACCCCTTAAATTGTTTCTATTTATATAACATAGCCTATGTATTAAATTATAAACACTTATAAGTTATATTTAGTTGTTTTTAAAATTCTAAATCAATAAATTTCATAATGTTATTAGAAATTTATTAAATGCTATGTTAACCAGCGGTCTGGCGCTATATTTGTTAATATCAAAAGAGACACAATCCGCATATTGATAACCGGCACTTCATTTTCAAAAAATAATGTACTCTAATAAGATTTTTTCAATTGTTTCTATTTAATTTATTCAACTTCATCAATCAAATCATTTCCCATAACACTTACTCTACACTCTTTATATGTCTTTTGTTCACTTTTGATATAATAACTTTATTACATATATATGGAGGTCTTGTATGAAACAAATTTATTTTAATCACGACGGTGGCGTAGACGATTTAATTTCCCTATTTCTGTTGTTGCATATGGATGATGTAAATCTCATTGGTGTTAGTGCGATTGGCGCTGATAGCTACGTTGAACCAGCAGTGAGCGCATCTCAAAAAATGATTAATCGTTTTTCCAAGCACCCTATTGATGTCGCTGCCTCAAAGCAACGCGGTAAAAATCCATTCCCTAAAGATTGGCGTATGCATGCTTTCTTTATGGATGCCTTGCCTATTTTAAATGAAACAAATAAAGCGCATGCTAACTTACTTAAACAGGATGCTTATCAAGATATCATAGAAAAAATTCGAAACAGTCCTGATTCAGTAACCTTATTATTTACTGGACCCTTAACTGATTTAGCTAAGGTAGTAACCGTTGACCCAACGATTGTTGATCGTGTGGAGCGCTTAGTTTGGATGGGAGGCACTTTCTTAGATAAAGGAAATGTTGAGGAACCTGAACATGATGGTAGTGCAGAGTGGAATGCATTTTGGGATCCAGAAGCTGTTCAAACTGTCTTTGACACAAATATTCATATCGATATGGTTGCACTAGAAAGTACTAATCGTGTGCCGCTTACATGGGAAGTAAGACAAGCTTGGGCAAATGAACGCCATTTCCCTGGCGTTGATTTCTTAGGTGTCAGTTATGCAGCAGTACCACCGTTAACACATTTTCAAACTAACTCTACTTACTTCTTGTGGGATGTATTAACGACTGCTTACATAGGCAAACCTGAATTGGTACAGCAACATGCTGTAAAGGCTAACATTTATACAGAAGGACCTAGCCAAGGTCAAACATATATCGATGATATCCACGGTAGAACCGTCTCGGTCGTAGATTATGTTGAGCGTGATGCCTTCTTTAAATATATTACAGATTTAGCTAAACACGCTAAATAATACTACATTAAAACAGCTTCCTTTCATGTTGTAACGCACTGAGTTTACAATAGAAGGAAGCTGTTTTAATTTAATTGTCAATTTAATCAATAACTTTTTTCATCCAAGTATTGTTTATCGATGACATCCTTTGTAATGCCTACAAGCCTCTGACGTGATACTTCACTATCATCTTCAAGATTCAAAGCATGCTGTTGTGCTGCTTGATTTTTATAATGATTTAATGTGTACATTTTAAAATTTTGAGCGATATCATTATATTGGGGGTTTGGCATTTCATAATGTGTCACCAATGACTTCCATTTAACATTTTTAATTTGTATTCCTTTGGGATGCTTTTCTAAATTGAAGCGTAGGTTACCACCTAGTATATTATTTTCATTACCTGACGCTTGTCCATTCAGAAAATTTCCCAGGGAATAAGCAACTAATGTTTTGTGATTATCTCTTCCCTTCACCCATTTAACTGGTTGTATCACATGTGGATGTGTTCCTAACACTACATCTACCCCTGCATCAGCAAAAACCTTTGCATATTTTTGTTGCATCGCATTCGGCTTATTCTTTCATTCATTGCCCCAATGAGCAGATACAATAATAGCGTCACTTTGTTCTTTTGCTTTTGCTACATCTTTTTTGATTTGTACTTCATTAAAATAATTAATTTGATAAGGTTCTTCTCTTGGAATATCATTTGTCCCATATGTATAACTGAGCATTGCAATTTTAATTCCTTTTTGCTCAACGATTGGAATCGTATCGCGTTGCTTTTGCGAAGCAAAGGTTCCTGAATAGAACACCGACTCAATTTGTTTCCATACGTTTATTTCATGTTCTAACCCCTCAGTTCCCTGGTCTAAAGCATGATTGTTGGCGCCATTGATCACATTAAATCCGGTGTCTACTATATTTTGAGCAATTGCTTCCGGTGTGTTAAATTGCTTATATCCAGATAAACCTCTATCGTCTCCACCTATAGGTGATTCTTGATTGATATATGAAATGTCCGCTGACTGAATCTCTTTTTTTAAATTATGATACATTGGTTTAAAATCAAATTGTCCATCCTTTTGCAAAGCGTCTTTGTAAACAACTGGATGAATTAAATGATCACCTACTGCATAAACAGATAACGATTGCGTTAGCTTTTCCCTTTCATTCAAACAATTTATACTTAATATACAAAAACAAGTAAATAAAAAACACAAAATGATGCTATATTTCCACATGTAATTACGTCACCTGCCTAGATATATTAATTTCATTATAATTTTTATATGTAATGATTTCAATAATGTTGTAAAATAATACCGTTTTTTATTGAAAATTAAAAAAAAGACATTTTTCTAATTAAAAAAATGTCTTTACTTCATGTATTAAACGTATTTAGTAACCGTTTCTGTAGGTAATCTATAAGAACCATGTGCCGGATTTTTAGCTTTACCAATCGCTACAATTAAGACTGGTACATAGCGGTCAGCATCTAAATCAAATGCGTCTGCAATTTGATCACTTTCAAATCCACCAATTGGGTTCGTATCATAACCATGCGCTTTCGCAACGAGCATAAACTGCATAGCGGCTAAGCTGCTATCAATCTTCACGATATCATTCATTTGTTCCTTTGGTGCATTATCGTATAAGGGTATTACTTTTTCTAACATTTCGTTTTTTACTTCCTCTGGCATTAAACCTTGCTCAACTGCGTTGTTATATATCTCTTCGCCATACGTTTGACTCTTCATATCACCGAAGATAACCACCATGGCAGACGATGAATCATTTTGACGCGTATTGAAGCGAATAAGCGGACGTAGTTTATCTTTACCTTCATCGCTTTCTACTACTAAAAATCTCCATGGTTGCATATTTACAGAAGATGGTGCAGTTGTTGCTTTTTTAATCATTTCATCCATTTCCGTTTTGGGTATTTTAAACTGCTCATCAAATACTTTTACAGATTTTCTATTCATAAGAATTTCTTCAAAATTATTATTTTTCATTAGTAATGACTCCTTAAATATTTTTAACAAAATCAAATTATACTCAATTTAAGCGTAAATACAAATCATCTGTTTATAATCAAAAATAAAACAAATTTGCTACTACCGAAGTCATACCTCAAAACTTTAGAACACGGTACAAATAAAAAGTATCCACCAATGACTTAACTATCTGAAACAATCGTCATTGATGGATACCTATTATTTAATCAATATTTATATTGCTATCATCCACATTTATTTACGTTGTTGTTTTCATTTTTTTAATACCTGGTTTAACGAAACTCATAGCGATAATACCTATGACTGCAGCTATGACTGCTGAAATAAACATCGATCCATAACCATAAGCTGTTACAAGTATACCTGTTAACGTTGGAGCTATGATAGTTGCAGAGTTAACAAAGAAATGTGTAATACCACCATATGTACCTGTTTTCTTTGGTGCTGTATCAATGATGACAGACCAATAAACAGCATTAGGTAGGAATATACAAGCATTCCCTAGCATCATGAGGAACATAATCCACCCAATTTGATTTGTAGTTGGAATAATTAAAAAACAAATGGCTGCTAAGCTCATACCAAAAATGGCTAAACCTGAACGTGCAATTCTTAGACTTCCTGTTTTCACACGCAACCAATCTGATAATCTTCCACCAAAATATGCTGTAAAACAAGCCCCAATCCACGGAATCATACCAAGATACCATAATGAATGAATCTCAAAATGGTATTCATCTTGCAAATATTTTGGCGTCCAAGTTAATATCAAGAAATTAATATATTGAAAGCCAAAATAACCAATCATATTAAATATGAGCGTTGGACTTTTGAAAAAATGATACCATTTTTCATGTGCATTTTGCTCAGTTTCAACGGTCTTTTCCCCGTGAACTGTTTCTTCTGTTGATCGAATGCTTTCTAATTCCGCCTGTGAAACTTTTTTATTATCTTCAGGATAATCTGTAAATACTTTATACCAAATAATAATCCATACAAGTCCTAATAAACCTAAAATCACAAAAAGTACACGCCAAGTTGAAATAACTAAAAATCCTGAAACAATTGGCGCTGTAATTAACGCACCAAGCGGTACACCAATCAGACCTAAAGCAGACAATAAACCACGTTCTCTTGGCGCTGCCCAGTTTGCATTCGTCTTACTTATTGTTGAAAATATTGGCCCCTCAGACAGACCAAATAATACTCTTAATAATCCGAAACCAGCTAATGCAGATCCGCCAAATAAAGCCATACCTATTTCACCTGCAAAAGCCATACCTATTTCAAATAATGACCAAAGTGTACCAGCAATTAACCAAACAAACTTAGGCCCCTTTTTATCTGCTGTAACCCCTCCAAACAATGATCCAAGCATATAACCATAGCCAAAATAGCCTAATATTGAACCCCAAGCGATATTATCGAAACCAAATTCTTTTATAATATCTTCTTGAGCATAGGAAATAGCGCCACGATCGATATAATTAATCATTGTCATTACAATAATCATCGTGATAATAAAATAACGATAGTTTTTCATTTTAAATTTCCCCCACTTGTTTAGAACATTGTAAATATAGAAAAACTTACCGCTAAATGAAAGCGCTGTCAACAAAATATTTATACAACCTATTAATTTTTATTTAATAATACATTTAAAACCCTTGATATTATGCGAAATAAAGTTTTTGAAAATAACAATTATTAAATAAAATTATTCTATTAAATTAATGGACTTTGTAATATTTAGATTATGAAACCCCATTTTTTCATATAAATATTGCGCCTTATTCTGTGCATCTACATTTAATCTGACTTCATAAATACCCTGTTTCTTAAATTCTTCATTAACGAAATGTATTAACTTCTCAGCTAACCCTTGTCTTCTGTAATTTTCAAATACATACAATTCATAAATAAAACCATAATCTCGCTGAACAATGTGGTCAGTTCGTTTATCAATTAAGACAAATCCTTTCAATATATCATCTTCAATGAGTACATAATACTTTGCACCTTGTTCTCTCAATTGATTTGACATATTGTGTAAAGATGCATCTGCTAAATCAAAATTTGCTGTTATCGCTTCTTTAAATAACTTTGGTATCTCATTGCTAATCACTGTCAATTCATCATCATTAGCTTGTCTAATAGTCATAAGTTTCGCTCCACTTCAATTTATGTTTAATAGTATCATCTCACTTATATAGCTTGCCTAAAAATTAAAGATTTAAGCATTATTTGCATATATTATTTGCAAACAACCTACTTCACCTACAAATTTGAAGTCTTTTGCTTTTATTTATAGTACATAACCATGCTACAATATATTCTTTAGAAATAAAATATTCTTAAAAAAAAGAACATTTTATTATTCGTACCATTACGCACAACTTTTTATTTTCAAAGTTGAAATGAATAAGCAAAGTTTGTTATATTTTATCTTATTTAGAAGGTAAATGAGAAAATTTTATTAAAAGAGGGAACACAATGAAGTCTATATCAGTCATAGTGACTTATTACAATTCAGAAGATTATATTGAAAGATGTTTGATAAGTCTTAAAAAACAAAGATTCCAAGATTTTGAACTCATCTTGGTTAATGATGGTTCAACTGATCGTTCAAAATCACTGGCAAAACGCGTCCTTAAAGATTGGGATATTCCAATTAAAGAAGTTAATTTATCTGAAAACACAGGACATGCGCATGCTAGAAATATAGGTCTCAAAGAAGTAACATCTCCTTACTTCATATTTATTGATTCAGATGATTATTTAGCTTCTTATGCTTTATCTTTTTATATGAAGAAATTAAATCAATTTGATGCCTTAATCGCACCGGTACATTCGTTTACACTAGATATACCGCAATATGTAGATCAAGATTTAGTACGTACGCAATATTTAAATACCAAAACAGACTCTAATCAATTTTTACGTAAACAAACCGTATGTAATATTGTTTTTAAAACTGCTATTGCACGCGGGCATCAATTACAATTTAACGAAGATTTAAACATCTTTGTGGACTGGTCATTCATCCTAGAATTTATAAAATATGCCAATGGCTTTGTGCGTATCAGTCGTTTTCCCTTCTATATTAAAGGTGAAATCTATGATCCGTTCTTAAAACCTGCACTATCTAAACAAGATTTTGACATTACATTCAATGATTATGTATATAGTTTTTCTGATTCTGTTAAACGTGCACCTTTGAAAGAAAATAAAACTTTCATTAAAAACAAAATGAAAAATGTTTATAAACGTTCTTTTGAACCATCATCTAGAAAAACACCAGAGCGCTATAAATATAACAGTGAATTACTTCCGAAAGTAACAAGAAACTTAATGCCGACCCTTTTCAAGAATGAAAAGCCACTGTTTATCATAGAATCATTAATGTTAATGTTTAATAAACGTAAATCTGCGTTTAAACTAAATAAACTTAGAAAACAAGCGCGTTTAGTGAAAAGCATCGTACTCCGTAGAAAAAATAAAAATCGTGCACTATATCAATTAACTGATAGTGAAGATAAAGTGGATTCAAATACAATTGTATTTGAAACGTTTGCCGGTAAAAACTACAGTGACAGTCCTAAATATATCTATGAATATATGATGAAGCGTCATCCTAACTATAAGTTTATATGGGTCTTTAAAAACCCTTCTAAAATTCAAATTCCAGGACCCGCTAAAAAAGTTAAAAAAGGTTCGAAAGCTTATTATGAAGCATATTCAAAAGCTAAGTATTGGGTATCTAACGCGAGATTGCCACTATACCTAAATAAGAAACCAAACCAAGTTTATATCCAAAATTGGCACGGCACACCTTTAAAACGTTTAGCCAATGATATGAAAGTGATTCGTATGCCAGGAACTACGACAGATAACTACAAGCGAAATTTCAGAGAAGAAACAAGCCGTTGGGACTACCTTGTGTCACCTAATGCTTATTCTTCTAAAATCTTTGAGACCGCGTTCTGGATGAAACCTGAACAAATACTTGAGATTGGTTATCCTAGAAATGATGTCTTAGTTAACCATGCCAATGATGAATCATACATCCAAGAAATTAAAGAAAATTTAAACTTACCTACAGATAAGAAAGTCATCATGTACGCACCAACTTGGAGAGATGATGAATTCGTTAAGAAAGGTAAATATTTATTTAATTTAAAAATTGATTTAGACAACTTACAAGAACAACTTGGCGATGAATATGTCGTGTTACTAAGAATGCATTATCTCATTTCTAATGCATTAGATTTACGCGGCTATGAAGATTTTGCAATTGATGTGTCAAACTATAGCGATATCTCTGAATTATATTTAATTTCAGATTGTCTTATCACAGATTATTCGTCTGTCATGTTTGATTATGGTGTATTGAAGCGCCCACAATTTTTCTTTGCTTATGATTTAGATAAATATGGTCAAGATTTACGTGGGTTCTATTTGGATTACCATAAAGACTTACCTGGACCTATACACAAAGATCCTTACGAATTGACGGAAGACTTAAAAAACATAGACCAAGTCGCTGTTGATTACAAAGATAAAATCAATAAGTTTTATGATGACTTTTGTTCATTAGAAAATGGTAGAGCGTCTAAGACAATTTCCGATTTAATTACAGGCAAAAGTAAGGATTAAAGTTAATATATAATCCTACTATATACTAATTGCTTAGGACTATAACAAAGATGATTTACACTACAAATATTTTCTATATTGAACAGTATTTTTAACTTTAGTAAGTTATATATTAATAAATGCATCACATAAAAAAACAGACAGAGACAATTAATTGTCTCTGTCTGTTTTTGTGTGTTGCTCATATCTCTTGGATTCTTATACCCATTGTCAACAAAGGGAGACTTATTTCACTGTCCCTGCGTCTTTATCATGTACACCATGACGATAGAAATCAATGTATTCTGGGTCTAAAGGTTTTTTACCACGAATAATATCTGAAGCTTTTTCAGCCATCATCAATACCGGAGAATGGATATTACCATTCGTTGTACGAGGCATTACAGATGCATCCACAACACGTAAATTCTCCATACCATGCACTTTAAATGTTTCTGGGTCTACTACTGACATTTCATCAGATGCAGGTCCCATTCTACAGCTACATGATGGATGTAAAGCTGTTTCACCATCGCGTTTTACCCACTCTATAATTTCTTCATCTGTCTGTACCTCTGGACCTGGTGAAATTTCTCCACCATTATAAGGATCTAATGCTTTTTGTTTCAAGATATTTCTAGCTACTTTAATCGCTTCAACCCACTCGCGCTTATCTTCTTCAGTAGATAAATAGTTGAATACGAATTCTGGTTTTTCAAAAGGATCTTTTGATTTAATTTTTAAATGACCACGAGAATTTGAGTACATTGGTCCAACATGAACTTGGTAGCCATGTGCTGCTGGAGCTTTCGTACCATCATATCTTACTGCGATTGGTAAGAAGTGGAACATTAAGTTAGGATAATCTACTTCATCATTAGAGCGAACGAATCCTCCACCTTCAAAGTGATTTGATGCAGCTGCACCTTTACGTCCTAAGATCCATTGTAAGCCAATAAATGGCATCTTCAATTTATTTAAACTTGGTTGCATTGATACTGGTTGTTTACATGCATGTTGCACATATACTTCTAAATGGTCCTCAAAGTTTTCACCAACGCCTGGTAAGTGAATACGAGGTTCAATACCTAATGAACGTAAGTGTTCAGCATCTCCGATACCAGATAGTTGTAATAATTGCGGTGAGTTAATTGCACCACCAGATAAGATAACTTCTTTGGCCATTACTGTATGCTCTTTACCATTTTTCTTAAATGTTACTCCAGTCACTTTATTACCTTCAAAGTTTAATTTCGTAACAAAAGCACGTGTTTGTACTTCTAAATTTTTACGTTTCATCGCTGGATGTAAATATGCTCTAGAAGCTGACACACGACGTCCATTATGGACTTGGCTGTCAAATGGGCCGAAGCCTTCTTGACGGAAACCATTGACATCTGGTGTTTTATTATAACCCGCTTCAACGCCTGCATCGAAGAACGCTTGGAATAATGGATTATCAGCTGGTCCACGTCTTAACTTAATTGGACCGTGATGTCCGCGATAAGGATCATCCTTTGTAGAACCAAACGTTGTCTCTAAACGTTTAAAATACGGTAAACAATGCGCATAGTCCCATGAATCCATACCTTCAGGTTTTGCCCATTTTTCATAATCCATAGGGTTCCCTCTTTGATAAATCATACCGTTAATTGAACTTGATCCGCCTAAAACTTTACCGCGAGCATGTCCAACTTTACGGCCACCCATATGTGGTTCTGGTGTCGTTTCATAAATCCAATCATACAATTTATTACCAGCCGGATACATTAATGCTGCTGGCATTTGTATTAATAAGTCCCATGGATAGTCACTGCGTCCTGCTTCTAATACAAGTACATTATTTGATACGTCTTCACTCAATCTGCCACCTAGCACTGAACCAGCACTACCGCCACCAATGATGATATAATCATATGATTCTTTCATTATTATAACGCCTCCTGAATTTATTATATGTTGTTTAGCCTTCTTTATTTATATATTTATAATTATGCTTTACCGAACCAATTAACGGGCTCTGGATTTGTATTACGTAAAATATGCTTTTCTTCTTGATATTCAGCTAATCCTGGTTTGCCTAGCTCTCTACCGATACCTGATTGCTTATAGCCACCCCATGGCGCTTGCGCAAAGTATGGATGGAAATCATTAATCCACACCGTACCCATTTTCAACTTATTAGCTACACGTTCGGCTTTACCAACGTCATTTGTAAACACGCCACCTGCTAATCCGTAAATAGAATCGTTAGCAAGCTTGATTGCTTCCTCTTCAGTTGAGAAACTTTCAATTGTTACTACTGGGCCAAACACCTCTTCTTGTACAATACGCATTGATGTATCACAATCCGTAATAACAGTTGGTTCAAAGAAGAAACCATTTTGTAAATCTTCACGTTCAGGACGCTGACCACCAATAGCGATAGTTGCATTTTCAGATTTCGCAACTTCCATATAATTTTCAATTTTTTCACGGTGCTCAGCAGAAATAACTGGACCCATTTCTGTATCTTCATCAAAGCCGTTACCTAATTTAATATTTTTTATTCTTTCTACAAGTTCTGCTTCGAATTCTTTTTTAATATCATTTTGCACGATGATTCTTGCCCCAGCTGAACAAACTTGTCCTGCATGGAAAAAGCCACCATTGAGTGCTTGATCTACAGCTAAATCAAAATCAGCATCTGCAAATATAATATTTGGATTTTTACCGCCTAATTCTAAAGCAATATTTGTCACGTGATCAGCTGCATTTTTCATAATATGTTTACCAGTTTGAATACCACCTGTAAACGATACTAAGTCAACGTCTTTATGCGAAGAAAGAGGTTCACCTACTTCAGAACCTTTACCTAACACGAGGTTTATAACGCCTTGTGGGAATCCAACTTCTTCCATCAATTCAAATACACGAATTGTTGTTAACGGAGTAATTTCACTTGGTTTCATGACTAATGAACAACCTGTTGCTAATGCAGGTGCTATTTTCCAAGATGCTTGAAGTAAAGGATAATTCCACGGTGTGATTTGAGTAACAACACCAATCGGTTCTTTAATGACTTTACTTTCGGTATTTGGAATAGGAGAATCAATAATCTCTCCACCATCTTTATCTGCTAATCCAGCAAAAAAGTTAAATACGTTGGCAATATCGTCCATATCCGCATAAGATTCTTCTAACGTTTTACCCGTGTCTAATGTTTCAAGCTTAGCCAATTCTTCACGATGCTTAACGATTAAGTCAGAGATGGCTCTCACTTTCTTACCACGATTTTCACTAGTTTCGTTAGCCCATTCACCATGTTCAAATGCGCGTCTAGCTGCTAGTATTGCACGCTCACTATCATCTGCTGTTCCTTCTGCAACTTCAAAAATCACTTCTTGATTGTATGGATTAATAATTTTTCTTGTTTCTTTATTTGAGCTTTCAACCCACTCACCATCAATAAATTGACGACGAGACAAATTTTTTACAAGTTCCATTAAAATTACCTCCGTTAAGTTTGTTAAATTTTTATTTAACGAATTTTATAAAGTTTATGTTAGCATAGTAAATGAAAGGGTGTCAAACGCGTTCAAATTTCATGCGGTTAATAACGTCTCTTAATAAAAATCTACTTAAATTCCGTTTATTGACCTGCTATAATTTGAATTTATAAAAAATATTTGGTCGGAGGTGTACATCATGGTACATTCATACAACCCTGAGAATCAGTTAGACGAAGCAAAAGATCTTGTTATCAATGCGATTGGTGAAACGATGGATTTATATGGTATCAATAGAAGCGTCGGAAATTTATTTGGTACGATGCTTTTCGAAGATAGCATGACCCTCGATGAAATGCGCGAACAATTACAAATGAGCAAGCCAAGCATGAGCGCTGGTGTCAAAAGGCTTCAAGAATTTGATATTGTGAAACAACAGTTTACGCGCGGTAGTAGAAAACAACATTTTGTTGCCGAGAAAGATTTCTTTAACTTCTTTCGTAATTTCTTCACGCGCAAATGGCGCCGAGAAATCGTAATTAATGCTGAAGCTGTCCATGATTCAGTAGCTATTTTAGATAAAATTATTAACAATCCGAGTGTTGATGCAACAACTAAAAATGAAGCACTTGAAACTAAGCAGCAACTCGTTGATACATTGCCATATTATGAATGGTTAGATCAATTAAGTGATGCGCTTGAAAGTGGTGAAATTTTCAAATACTTCCCAATACCTGAAAGTACGTATAAACAACAATAATCCCTCGAATTCATTTAATAAGCAATATATGTAAAAAAATAGCTGCCGACATGTTGTCGGCAGCTATTACTTTGTTTTATAAGTTGTCGTCTTCTTTTTTCTCTCTCACTTGTGTAATTCTTAATGAACGACGTTCTACTTCCCTATATTTATCAGCACGATGTTCCAGTTTAAGTCGATCTTCAGACAATGTTCGTAAGAATGAAATCATCATCATTACAAACACAATAAGTACCGGAACACTCGCTAATACAGAAGCTGTTTTCAATACATCTAATGCGCGTTCGCCGCCAACTAACATCAAAGCAAATGGTAATAGACATAGTGCAAATGCCCAATATAAACGATTTGCTTTTAATGGTTCGCCAATCACTTTCTTCTGTGAAGCTGCAGCTAAAATATATGATCCAGAGTCAAATGTTGTTGCTAAAAATAAAATAGCTGAAATTAAGAATAAAATAATAACTAAGTTTGGAAACGGTAAATGATGTAAAACTTCAATAATTGTGGCCTCAGTAGTATGAGAATTTAGAAATTCAATTACATTAAATTGACCACTTATTTGTAAATACACTGCATAGTTTCCAAAAATACCAAAGAACAGCATACAGCCCAACGTACCATATACTAATGTCCCTAGAACAAGTTCTTTTAGCGTACGGCCTTTTGATATACGTGCAATAAACAATCCAATAAATGGCGCATAAACTATCCACCATGCCCAATAAAAGACCGTCCATTTTTGAGGGAATTTCGTTTCTTCACGTCCCCCTATACCGCCAAATGGTTCAATCCATGTTGCCATTTGGAAAAAGTTTTTAAACATATTACCCATACCAGTGATCGTTGTTTCCATTATAAATACGGTTGGACCGACAACGAGCACAAATCCAAGTAATATAAACGACAAGATAACGTTGCCGTCACTTAAAACTTTAATCCCTTTTTTCAATCCTGAATAAGAACTATAAGCAAATATTGCAGTAATAATTAACAAGATAACACTCTTCATGAGCATATTATCTCCATCTATCCCTGTAAGCCGCTCTATTCCTGCTGTAATCATCGGTACACCTAATGCTAATGAAGTAGCAGCTCCGCCTAACAAACCAAAAATAAAGATAATATCAACTACTTTTCCGACAATACCATCTGTTTGCCCTTTTAATATAGGACGTAGTGTTTTACTAATTTTATACACTGGCTTGTTCTTTACAAATACAAGATAACCAATACAAAGTGCTGGCAATACAAATGTTGCCCATGCAATTGGCCCCCAGTGGAACATGCCATACATTGTCGCATAATTAAGCGCACTATCTGTCATACCTTTACCACCATGTGGAGGATTTTGGTAATAAAACGCCCATTCAATGATTCCCCAGTATAAAATATCAGAAGCAATTCCTGCACAAAATAGCATGGCAGCCCAACTGAAATTATTAAATTCAGGTTTATCGGTTGCTTTACCAAGCGTTACGTTACCATATTTACCAAAAGCTATGTATAATACGAAAATCAATGTTGCTAAGCCGATTAGTAAATAAACAGAACCAATTGTACTAGAAACAGCATCGTTCATTTTAGTAATAACTTCTTGACTTGCTTTTGGAAAAACCATCATAGGAATTACTGCAATAAGTAAAATTACGGATGATCCTATAAAGGTCGTCCAATCCATAACTTTATTTTTTTTCATTATTGAACACCCCTGTATTTAATTTTTTGTAACTATGTAGAACTTGCTAAAAATATAAAACTTAGCAAAAATAGATAATAATTCACAAACATGAGCCTAACGAACTTTAAATAATAATGCAAATTACATTCAAAATTCTGAAATTAATAATATGAATATTTATATAAAATTGATAATTTATGTTCAAATGAAAATGGCTATAATCATAGTGTTAAGTTTGAACTTAACGTAATTAATGAATCTTACAATATCGTTTAATGTATTTTTATTCATTAATAGTGTATAAATATTTGTTTTTATTTTTTAGATGATTTAAGTATTATTGGGTTATTTATTAATAAAAATTGGATAAATGCGGTTTAAGTTACAGTCAGCTAAATTTCGAATTGAAAAGTCTTAGAAAGATCATCTCTTACATTTAAAATAAAATATTCTATAATAGTGTAAACAGCAAAATTATTGCAAGAAACCGAGGCGTATGCAAATGGAAAAATCAAAAATAATTAATTACTGGGATAAACGTGCTGATTCTTTTAGTAAAAATAAGCGTGCAGAACTAAAAAGTACACATGCACAAAAATGGATAACTGAAATAAGTCACATAACTCCTATTAAGCCAGGAATGAAAGTTTTAGATATTGGAACTGGTGCTGGTTTTTTAGCGATTTTATGTAGTGAGCAAGGTGGTGATGTCACAGGTATCGATTTGTCTCCCGATATGATTCAATCAGCAAAACAAAATGCGGACCGTTATAATCATGATATCCATTTTCAAGTTATGGATGCTGAAACCTTATTATTTAATGATGAAACTTTCGATCTCGTCATTTCACGTAATGTTACTTGGCTACTTCCAAATACAACACTAGCATATCAAGAATGGCTACGCGTATTAAAACCAAATGGAACACTCATCAACATAGATGCTAATTATGGGCAGGATTCATTTACAGACTATCAATCACTCAATGCAGACCATGCACACCATACACTTGGAAACAATATGCTTGTCGAAAGTGAAGCAATAAAACAAAGCATACCTATTAATCATCAGCCTAGACCTCAAACAGATATTGGTATATTAAAGCATTTAGGTGTGAATGATATTCATTTAGACACTGAAATTTATTTACGTATCTATTCAGAGCAAGATGCATTTTATAATCCAACACCAATATTTTTAATTTCAGTTACTAAATCATAATCGCTACATAACAAGTTGATATAAAAGCTATAATATTTATTATGTTATGACATAGTAAATGCCTACAGCTTGCGTTCTGTCTGATTTTTTATCATACTATAGGAGAATAAAGTAAAAGGAGTGGTAAGAATGAATAAAGAACAATTTGACAAAGTGAAAAACGGAAAAGGCTTTATTGCTGCTTTAGACCAAAGTGGCGGTAGTACACCTAAAGCGTTACGTGACTACGGTGTTACCGAAGATCAATACGACAGCGAAGATGAAATGTTCAAGCTCGTTCATGACATGCGTACGCGTATTGTATCTTCACCATCATTTAGTTCAGATAAAATTGTTGGGGCGATTCTTTTCGAACAAACAATGGATCGCGAAGTAGAGGGTAAACATACAGCTGATTACCTAGCCGACAAAGGCGTTGTTCCTTTCTTAAAAATAGATAAAGGCTTAGATGAACAAAAAGATGGCGTTCAATTAATGAAACCAATGCCTGAATTAGATGACTTACTAAATCGTGCAAATAAGCATAAGATTTTTGGAACTAAAATGCGTTCTAATATCTTAGAATTGAACAAAGACGGTATTGATTTAGTTGTTAAACAACAATTTGAAGTCGCTAAACAAATTATTGCAGCTGGTTTAGTTCCAATTATTGAACCTGAAGTAAACATTAATGCTGACAATAAAGAAGAAATCGAATCATATTTAACAGATTCAATTTTAGAAGAATTAAACAAATTAAATGATGATCAACTAGTTATGCTTAAAGTAACTATCCCTACTAAAGCTAATCAATATCAATCATTAATTAACCATCCAAATGTTGTACGTGTTGTTGCACTATCTGGTGGTTATAGTAGAGAACATGCCAATGAAGTACTTAAACAGAATAAAGATTTAATCGCAAGTTTCTCTCGTGCATTGATTAATGATTTAAATGTTAATCAAACTGATGAAGAATTCAATAAGATTTTAGGCGAAACTGTTGAATCAATTTATGATGCTTCAGTTAACAAAAATTAAAGAATCGTAGTTAAAGCATTATCATATTTACCGCTTTAATCCATATAATATCCAAGCTTTCTGAGGCTAGGACACGTTTTTTTGTGTTCTAGCCTCACTTTTTTTAATTAGCTATCATGACACAGACATATCATTCCTTACACACACAATATGATTTATCATCCTTTCATACATAAGAATTGAGCTAAAAAATCTAAGTCAGACTAGCCAATATTGAAAACAATAGCTATACTAAAATTAATTTATGACATCTTTTAATTAACTAACGAGGAGATTACTTAATGAAAAAACACTTGCATAGATGGATAATTGAAGCATTAAGTTTTATGGCTTTGGGTTTGTTTGGTTCTTTAATTATAGGGCTTATTTTAGAGACAATTGGCAATCAATCTTTAGTGCCACAATTAGAGTTATCATTTTTATCAGAAATAGGTAAGGTGGCAATGTCTGTAACTGGTGCTGCAATCGGAGTAGCCATTGCTTATGGATTAGGCGCAAAACCTTTAGTTATTTTTTCGTGTGTTATTGTCGGCACATTAGGTTATACCACATTTGGTGGCGGTGCAGTCGGTGCCTATATCGCTACACTTATCGTTGTAGAAGTGAGTAAATTTTATGCAAGTAAGACTAAAGTAGATATCATTGTTACACCATTACTAACTATTGTAATAGGTGGTATCATAGCAAAACTTTTTGGTCCAGCATTAAATCAATTTATGACAGGTTTAGGCAAAGTAATCATTGCTGCAACAGATCAACAACCATTCATTATGGGAATTTTGGTATCCGTTATCTTTGGTTTAGCACTTACTGCCCCAATTTCTAGTGCAGCCCTCGCGCTTATGCTTGATCTAAGTGGTTTAGCTGCAGGTGCTGCAACAATTGGCTGTGCCGCACAAATGGTAGGTTTCGCAGTCAACGGATACAAAGATAACGGATGGAGTAGCTTATTGTCTATAGGTATTGGCACAAGTATGTTGCAGGTTCCAAATATCATTAAAAATCCTATGATTCTCCTGCCTCCAACACTAGCAAGTGCAATCGTCGCACCAATCATGACTACATTATTTCCGATGACAAATAATCCTGCAGGCGCAGGCATGGGTACAAGTGGATTAATTGGTCAAATTATGACGATCAATACAATGGGTGGCTCGCTTCAAACATGGTTATTAATATTGATTTTCCATATTATTTTACCTGCAGTCATCAGCTTCACTCTATACAAATATGCTTTCAAAAAGCAATGGATTAAACCAGGTGACCAGCTAATCCACGTTGCAAACTAATGTGACGTTCAACCATTTTCCTCTAAAAAACCGTATCAGTACAATTATACTGATACGGTTTTTTTAGTTTGACTATGATTTAATAGTCAGATTGGTTATCCCCTTTCACGGGGACATATGGACTTTTGGTTGATTTTCTTTTTTGAGTTAAATAAAGCACAGCTGCAATAAAATACCAGACTAATACAATTAACCATTCCGATGGCCAAGCTAACGATGAGGGCATACCTGGTAAATAAATTACGATAAACAATATACTCAAAACTACTGCAATGATTCCGACTGTCTGTCCATTTTTAATACGATAAGGACGTTCTAAATCAGGTTGTGTTTTACGTAGTTTAAGAAATGAAATGGCAACGAGTAAATAGCCAAGTACAACACCAATGCCTCCTGCATTTACAATCCACGAAAGTGCAGGTCTTCCTAATAATGGGGCAACAAAGGCAAGAACACCTAAAAATAAAATACCATGTGTAGGGGTTTTAAATTTGGGGTGGATATAAGCAAACCATTGTGGAATCATTTTGTTTTTAGCCATTGCGTATAGTATTCTACTTCCACCAATAATGAAAGCGTTCCAACTTGTGATTATGCCAGCAACGCCACCCAGTACAAGTAAGACACCAAACCCACTATGTCCGAATAAATTAACCATTGCATCAGCCGTTGCTAAACTACTTGTATTAAGTGCTGTAGGTGAAAGGCCAGTAGCTACACCAAACACAATAAGCAAATAAAAAATAACAGATGCTACGATTGATAATATTAAAATACCACCAATTTTTTTAGATGGTGCCTTTACCTCTTCTGCAATTTGTGGAATCACATCAAAGCCAACAAATAAGAAAGGAATCATCATCAACACAGACATTGTTCCTCCTACGCCATGTTCAAATGGTACTAAATTACTAAAATTACCATTAAATCCTGCACCAAACACAAGTAATAATCCTACTGCCACAATAAAAATGGTGAACACCGTTTGCATTATAGCTGCTGGCTTGACACCAAAATAATTAAGTGATGTTAATATGATACTCCCAATTGAACCAATTAATACCCATGTGAAATAGACATCCCAACCAGCAATTTTCCACATAAAGCCATGATGTTCAAAGGGAATAACATAATCAATGACTGTTGGTAATGCAACTGCCTCAAACGTAATAACAGATACATATCCAAATAAAACTGACCAACCAGAAATAAATGCTATACCAGGAGAAAATGCTTTTTTAACAAATACAAAGCCCCCTCCAGTTTCTGGAATCGCAGATGCAAGTTCTGCGTATGTAAGACCGATTACAATAACAAGCAATCCGCCAATTAAAAAAGCAACAATGCTTCCAGCAAATCCAGCTGTTGACACCCATTCTCCAGATAAGACGACCCATCCCCATCCTAGCATGGCGCCGATAGCTAGAAATAAGACATCAACGATATTCATTGATTTATTAAATTGTGATTTTTGTGATTTCATTGAACATACCCCATAACATTCTACAAATTAAAATAATAATATAGCAAGGGCGACACAGTCCTCTAACTTCAGCACTGTGTGCGCAGCCTTGTCATGATTTAATGATTATTCTTGAAACTTTTAACCCTTGTTTATCATCCAAGTGAAACTACTTTAATTATCATTCGTGAATAGACAGATATTTTGTTTCTAAATAAGGTTCAATACCTTCTATGCCGCCTTCTCTACCGTAACCACTTTCTTTCAAACCACCAAATGGTGCGTGTGCAGCCGAAGGACCTCCGTCATTCCAACCCATAACGCCGTATTCTAATTCATTAAATAATTTCAAACCAGTGCGATAGTCATTCGTAAAGAAGTATGATGCTAGACCAAATTCCGTATCATTTGCTATGCGAATAACTTCATCTAAATCTTCATACGTCATCACTGGTGCAACTGGTCCAAACGTTTCTTCATGCATAGCTTTCATAGCTAAGTTCGCATTAGAAATTACTACTGGCTTTAAGAAATTCCCACCTAATGATTGAACTTCTCCAATGCTACGTGACAATGTGCCACCTTTTTCTTGTGCATCTGTAATATGTGTCAATACTTTCTTGACAGCTTGTTCATCGATCAACGGTCCTACTTTCACATCATTTTCCAAACCATTACCTACAGTCAGTGCATGTACTTTTTCAATTAATTTCTCTGTATAGTCATCTGCAATATCTTGATGTACATAAATTCTATTTGCACATATGCATGTTTGTCCTGCATTTCTAAATTTAGAAGCAATTGTGCCCTCAACAGCTGCATCAATATCAGCATCTTTATGGACAATTAACGGTGCAAGCCCACCTAATTCCATCGTTACATTTTTAACTTGTTGTGCCGATTGTTCTATCAATGACTTACCTACTGCAGTTGACCCAGTAAATGTCACTTTACTGATGTGTTCATGTTCTGTAAATATATCACCTGCGTTTTTACCAGATGCAATAATATAAGAAATAACATCTTTAGGAAAACCAGCTTCATGCGCGAGTTCCACTAATTTAATTGTAGTTAATGGTGTTTTAACTGCTGGTTTACAAATAATTGTACAACCGGCGGCCAATGCAGGTGCCATTTTACGTGTGATCATCGCTGCAGGAAAGTTCCAAGGCGTAATTGCACCGACAACACCTACTGGGAATTTATCTATAATTATTTTTTTAGATGAAGTGCTAGCTGGAATTGTTCGACCATAGATACGTTTGGCTTCTTCTGCATACCACTTCACATAGGAGTTGGCATAAGTTACTTCGCCTTTTGCTTCAGCAAGTGGTTTACCACCCTCTAAAGTAATAAGGCGTGCTAATTCATTTTGATGTTCATCTATAAGTTCTGCCCATTTCATTAATTTAGCAGAACGTTCGTGAGCGTCTACTTTTTTCCATTGTTGAAATGCTTTATGTGCACGTTCTACTTGCGCTTGAATCGCCTCGTTACTCGTATAATCTATGCGTTCAATCACTTCATTAGTAGCTGGGTTGAATACGTCTAATTTTGTCATATTAAGGTCCCCTTTATTTAATTAATTATAATATGCTTATAATTACCCTTACCCTATATCAAAAAATATAAAGTGTAGTGGTTTAAGCGATACCCTCTTTAGAAATGACAGTCTCAAATGCATTTGTTAGAATGCGCAGTCCTTCATTCAATTCATCGTCTGTGATAACCAATGGTGGTAAGAAGCGAATGACATTGCCTTTGATACCTGCAGATAATAATAATAAGCCTTTGTCATTTGCTAATTGAACAAGCTTAGCTGTTAACGCCTTATCAGGCGCACCTGTTTCTGGATTTATCACTTCAAAAGCAACCATTGCACCTAATCTACGTATATTTGCAATTTGATCATACGTTTCGTTCAATGATGTTAAATATGTTTCTATGTTATAACCTAATTGTTCTGCTTTAGCATTTAAATCTTCTGTTTCTATAATTTCAATAACTTTCAGTGCAGCCTCGCATGCTAATGGATTTCCAGCATACGTGCCACCCAATTCTCCTGGTGCAGCACTATCAATAATTTCTGCTTTACCAACTACACCGCTTAACGGAAAGCCCGCAGCCAATGATTTAGATACTGTAATTAGATCAGGTTCGATATCAAAATGTTCTATAGCAAATGTTTTGCCTGTTCTAGCAAAGCCACTTTGAATTTCATCAGCGACAAAGACAATACCATTATCTTCACATATTTGCTTTACCGTTTTGACAAATTTAGAATTCGGTATAATAAAGCCACCTTCACCTTGAACAGGCTCCATAACAATACAAGCTACATCACTCGGATCCACAGTTTCTATAAAGAAATCATGTAATTTATTAATTATTTGATCTGTATAAGCTTCACCTGATAATTCTTCAGATTTTTCAGAAATATTAGGATACGGGGCTTGGTAAACTTCTGGCGCAAACGGTCCGAAACCAAATTTGTAAGGCTTCACTTTACTCGTCATTGACATAGTCAAATTTGTTCTACCATGAAATCCTCTTACAAAAGAAACAACAGCTTGCCTACCCGTGTATTTTCTCGCAATCTTCACCGCATTTTCTACTGCTTCTGCGCCAGAATTAAGCAATATTGCTTTTTTCTCAAAACGGCCTGGGGTTATCTCTGTTAACTTTTGTGCTAAGTTAAGATAACTTTCATACATAATGACATTAAATCCAGGATGTATAAATTTATCTAATTGTTTTTTTAAGTGTTTCGTAATCTCAGGATGCGTATGTCCCACATTCAATGTTCCAATTGCTCCGGCAAAATCAATAAATACATTACCTTCAACATCTTTAATAGTTGCACTTTGTGCTTCATCAGCAACATGTAGATTTCCGTTTCCTACGCCACGTGCTACATATTTTTCACGTTGCGCTTTATAATCATTAAATTTATCCGACATCATAAAACCTCCAATAACTGAATTACAAATGTTATTTCATTTATTGTCTAAAAATTTAAAATATTATTGGTATTCTGTAAAGCACCAGTTTGTCTTATTCAATGGTACCAGATGAGTCAGTGATTACTTTTTTTAAGCGCTGAACAGCTTCAGGTATTTGTTGTTGCTGGATTTTAGAAAATCCAATAATCAATATTTTCCGGTCACTATTATTTTGAAGCGGTTTCACATTGAAGCGATTTATCGTATAAAGCTCTAAGTTATAATCCTTGGCTCTGGATTCAATTTCTTCATAAGAGTACGACGAAATAACTTCAACAATAAAATGTAAGCCCGCCTGTGTATCTTTGATATCAATTCTAGTACCAAATGTCTGTTGTAATTGCTCAATAAGATAAGCCCTCTTTTTACCATATAATTGATGCATTCTTTTTATATATTTTTCATAATGTCCTTCTTTTATCAATAAATTTAATGTTAAGGCATTTAATATTGAAAAGTCTGGAATAGTACTTTGATTTTGCACATCAAATTTCTGAACCAAGTTAGTCGGTAATATCATATAACTGATTCTTAATCCCGGCATTAATGTTTTGGAAAATGTGCCTAAGTATATCACGCGTTCATTTTTATCAAAACTAAATAATGAGGGAATGTTATCCGTTTCGTACTTGAACTCACTATCATAATCATCTTCAATGATATAGCTATGTGTTTTACTCGCCCAATTTAATAAACTGATGCGCCTAGATACTGGCATAATAGTGCCCATTGGAAATTGATGAGATGGCGTAACAATAATTGCATCTGGTCGCATACGTTTGATTTCTTCTATTGAAATACCTTTATGATCTAGTGAAATGGAAGTCATTTGAATGTTTGTTCTTTCTAATAACGTTCTGAAACGAGAGTAACCAGGATTTTCAACAGCAATCGTTACATTTTCAGACATGAGTTCAATTAAGTTGGTTAATAACGAATTAGTCCCCGAGCCTATAATAATTTGTTCTGGATGACAATGGATACCACGTTGATAAGAAACTAATTTTGCAATAGATTGTCTTAATTCAAATGGTCCCTTCACATCAGGAATAGAAGATAAGTAATGATCATAATGTTTAAAAACTTGTTTCATCATTTTAGTCCAAGTATCTACTGGAAATTCTGAAATATCAGTACTCATGTGCGAAAATGAATAGTCAAACTCCGCATCAGATTTAGTATCAAATGTTGCTACTGTGTGTTGTTGCTCTGTTTCAACAATCAATTTGTCTAATGGTTCTATGTAATATCCTTTGCGCTCTTTCGTATAGATGTAACCTTCTGCCAGTAACTGTTCATAAGCTGCTTTCACACTATTCACACTTATGTTTTTATGTTGAGACATCACGCGTTTTGAAGGTAATTTCTCATGACTTTCATATTTAAATGTCAGAATATCTTCTTTTAATTGACTATATAATGCTCTGTAAATATATAAGTTACTGTCGCGTTGCATAGTACACCTCATTTGTTTGTTTTTTCGAATTATTAATAATATAATTAAAATTAATTTATAATTATTCTGGCAATTATATCATATAAAAAAACAGTGGCTATTTTAAGATAGCCACTGTTTTAATCACATAATGAGATATTTTATCGCTCTTGTACGTTATAATACTGGCGACGCTAATTTGGCAATAGCCTGTTTAAATTTAATCCAATTAGAACGTTGATTATAACGAGCTTCAGTTAATTCTTTTGATACTTTTAAATCTTCAAAGAAAGCATCTTTAAGTTGTTTAGTAATACGTTCATCATACATAAAAGCATTTATTTCAAAGTTTAATTCAAAGCTACGGATATCCATGTTTGCAGAACCGACACTTGCAACTTCATCATCAATAATCATCATTTTAGAATGAATAAAACCATTTTCATATGTGTAAACTTTCACACCATCACGTATGAGTTGGGCTACACTTGAAATTGTCGCCCAATATACAAAGATATGATCAGGTTTACATGGTATGATCAAACGGACATCCACCCCAGATTTTGCAGCTATTCGCAATGCATTTATATAACCTTTGTCTGGAATAAAATATGGACTATGCATATATATTGATTCTTTAGCATTCATTATCATTTTCATATATCCAAATTCTATTTGGTGCCAATTATCACTTGGTGCACTTAGTGCAAGTTGCATTGAGACGTCACCGCCTTGATGTGCATTGTCTGGGAAATACTTGTCATTGTAATCCAATTGTTCACGCTTAGCTTGTGAGTTCCAATCATGTATAAAGCTTAATTGTAATGCATCTACACCATCGCCTCTCACTCTAAGGTGAGTATCTCTCCAATAGCCAAATTTTTCATTCAAGCCTAAATATTCATCCCCCACATTGAAACCACCTACATAACCTGTCATCCCATCAATGACAACAATTTTACGGTGATTCCTATTGTTCACTCTAAAGTTTATTAATGGTATTTTAGCTTGGAAAAAGGCTTCTACTTGTCCACCGTTTTCTTGGAACTTTTTAAATTTTGATTTGTGTACAGATTTAGACCCTACTGCATCATACAGTAGTTTAACTTCAAGACCTTCTTCAGCTTTTTGTTCTAAAATTTCAATGATTTCTGTACCTAATCCGTCTAAATTCAATACATAATACTCCATATGAATGTAAGATTTAGCATTACGTAAATCTTCTTTCATTTGATTGAATAAATCATGACCATCGGTATAGATATCAATATTATTATCATTACTAAGAAATGAAGGTTCTTTTGTTAAAAGTGTCGCTGCAATATCATGGTGCTTCCTAACAATAGGGTTATCAGAATCACTAATTTTATTAGTTGAATCTTGTAATTGCGATTGCACTCTTTTCATCCCATCTTCAATCTGATTATGTGCAAACCCTCGTTCACGCTTTTTACGAATGCCTCTTCCGAAAAATATATAAATGAAAAAACCTAAAATAGGCATTACAAATAGTAAAAACAACCATGCCCATGTTGCTGTGGCATCCCTTCTATCTCTATCTAAAAAGACAATAACAAATGCTAAAATCACATTGATTACAAAGAAGAAGGCTAGTACGCCACGATATATCGGACTTACACCCGGATCAAATATTAATTGCATTACTTCACCTCATTATTCTTTCATTATAGATAGCAAAACTATTATTAGCCATTTAGTTACAACACTAAAAATGTAACTTACTTAATAATTAAATATCTTTACTAATAATATAAAGATATCTGTTTCATAAGCATTGTCATCTATCATATTCCATTATAAATGTATTTACCATTTTCGCTATAGGATAATCATTATAATAATAAATTAATGTGCGTTACTTCTGAAGTGATTGTTCAATTGTATGATTGCGACCTGCTTGTGAACCAAATAAAGTAATGATAACCGCTGTGAGTAATAAAATACATAAAGAAGCCATCCAAGTACCAGTCACGTCATGTAAAATACCAAATAGCAATGGACCAGTGGCCGCAAATAAATAACCAATAGACTGCGCCATTCCAGATAGTTTTGCTGCTGTTTGACTATGTTCTGTCCGCAGACTAAAGAAGGTATTTACAAGGCCAAATGCAATTCCTCCAGCAACACCTATCAAGATAGTTGAGATAATTGCTAACTTCGGTATTAATAACATAATTAACACACCAACAATAAAAAATAATCCCGTCACAAAAGTCAATAAAAACTGGGATTTCATCTTAGTCGCAAATATAGGGGTGATAAACGTAAACGGAATAATTGAAATCTGAAGTATGGATAAATATACGCCTGCTTCACTGATAGACATGCCACTCTGTGATAAATATGCTGGCATCCAATTAATTAATGAATAAAAAATCAATGATTGGCCACCCATCAATATTGTAATTTGCCAGGAAACTGGTGACTTCCAAACATTCACACTTTCACGAGGCAATGCTGTAACCATTTCTTGTTTACCTTTCAACTGAAATGACCAAATTACCATAGTCACAAGTGTTATGATTCCAATTAAACTTATTGCAATATTATAATTAAATGTTTTGAGCAAAGGGACCGTACCATATGATGATAAACCGCCGAATACATTCATAACTACAGTATAATATCCTGTCATGATACCTATATGTAATGGAAATTTTGCTTTAATCACAGCTGGTGCAAGCACATTTCCAAACCCGATACCTATACCAATGAGCACTGTTCCTATATACAACCACGACATATCGGTAATTGATCTAACAGCAATACCTATAAAAATTAAGCATAGCGCCAGGAAAATTGTTTTCTCTAAGCCAAATTGATTGCTTGTTCTTGCAGCAAATAGTGAAATAACAGCAAATGCTAACAAAGGTACAACCGTAACAACACTGACAGCACTGTTAGACAGCGCTAAGTCTGTTTTGATATCAGGTAAAGCAACACCAATGGACGTGATAGGCGCTCTCAAATTTGCCCCTACTAATAAAATACCTATAAATAATAACCAATTAAATGGCTTTGTTTTTCTATAATTTTTCATTTTGTACCACCTTGAAGTGTCTATTTTTAAAAGAACACATTATATGGTACGATATGTACGTTATATTGTAAATAGGAGAGATCAAATTGTATAATATTCAAAATATAGTAGCAAAAAATATAGCAGATTATCGAAAAAAGCATCAGTTAAGCTTGGATAAAGTGTCCAGTGCGACAGGTGTCAGTAAAAATATGTTAAGTCAAATAGAAAAAGGTCATTCCAATCCTACTATTACTACCTTATGGAAAATTGCAAATGGACTTCATATCTCATTGTCGCAGTTAACTTCCTTAAATAATGATGAAGTAGATTTTATAGATGAGTCTGATATTATTCCTATCATTGATGATAAAGTCACTATTTATCCATATTTTCCCTATGATGATAAAAAACAATTTGAAATGTTTAAAATGGCAATAGAACCTAATGGAAAAATGGACTCAGCTCCTCACCATGCTGGTTCAGAGGAGTATATCATTGTGAACGAAGGCATCCTTGAAATGGAAATCGATTCAAAAATCTATACAATTAATCATCATCAAGCTTTTCGTTTTAATAGTGATGTACCACATAGATATTGTAACCCTGGTGACATCACTGTCGTTTTCACTTCTACAATGTATTATCAATAGCTTATTAAAGCTTCCCATTTTAAAGCTCCACTACTCTTTAGCGCTTTAGTTCTTGTAAGGCGTTTATTGAGCTAGTAGAGCTTATTCATGTGCTTCAGTCGTAATATTCCTCTTTCTATAACACTATATAAGTTTATTTTAACTATTATAAATTTAACGTTTATGTTCAATTGACACTTTTAAATATGTCAGATATATTGTACATGTAATATATATTTGACACACAAGGTGGCGATGTATTCACTATGAATCATGTAAAACTTTACCGAACCTCAAAGCAAATGTCACAACTTACGCTTGCTCGCGCGGTTGAAGTATCAAGACAAACAATCAATATGATTGAAAATAACAAATATAATCCATCATTGAATTTATGTATTAACATAGCGAAAGCTTTAGACGTTACACTCAACGATTTATTTTGGGAGGAGGATTCATATGAATAGAAAAGATAAATGGTTATATCAAAATTTCACCGGTTCAATGAGTAGCCCAGATGAATATCAACAACATGAAATTGATAAAACACTAGCGAAATGCAGTATTATCGGTTTGTACACGCTTATCGCACTCGTTTATTTCTCTATTTTCTTCGACATTGAACGTTCATTTTTATCTCCATTCACTATTGGCGGGGTATGCTTGCTAATCGTTTTGGGTTGTAGAATGTCTATCAGTAAATTTAGCGCTGAGCCATTAACTATCGAGGTCAGCGATTCAGACGTTTACCAGAAGTTGCTACGTGAAACTCGCAATAAAAGAATTATTTTCTTAATGATTGCAATAATTTATATGCTTTTAACTGCAACAGTAATCGCACCAATCCTTGCAGGAAACCGTTTTAATTTTGATATTTTAACTGAGTATAGTACCTATCTACCATTAATTATCATCACCATATTTACGGTTACTAAGGATTCTCGGATAAAACTGCTAGATGAAAGGAGTGAACATGATGAATAACGACAAAATTCTACGTTTAATTCCTAACTTTAGATTTACAGATGAATATGAACGTCAACAACTATTACACGATTATGCTAGGTTCTCTCCATGGATTTTTTGGGGTAGTCTTATTGTAGGCACATTAGATTTTTTTATAAATAGCTATCTAGGTCAGCTGCCTGCGTTAGGTATATTAACTTATATATTCATACTCATCTATTCTGTCATATTAGTCGTTTCTCTTCGTAAGAAAAAAGTAGACACTTTAGAGGTTCATACTGAGGCACAATATAAGATCCAATTAAAGAAATTACATAAAAGCAGCCTATTATTCGCAACTATAATGTTTATCATATTCAACCTAAATTATTACTGGATACCATTCGTCACAGGTTCAGATTTGCCACATCGTTCAGATATTTTAACAAATCTACTTACGACTTTAATTATTGCTTTAATAACTGGCTTTGTCGTCTACGGATTTGCGAAAAGTAAACTCATTAAAACATATAAAGATAATGCGTAGTTAACACTTAATTATTATCTATTAAACGTCTTCATTTGTACCTTTTAATAGATAGTAGTGATTATAAGTAATGCCCACGTTTGATTAACTAAACGTGGGCATTTATATCAATTTATTTATGCTGGTTTTGTATAACTTAAATCCCATCCAATGGCATACTTATCAACAAGTTTGGCATATTTCGCTCCCCAAAACATATCGTCAAGTTCCATTTGCACTTCACCGTCTGCTTTTAAATGATTATAGGCACGCGTTAATGCTTCTTCACTATCAAAATCTAATACAATATATACATTGCGATCTTGTAACATTGTATTATCATCTTTAGGAATATCTGACAGCATAAATATTTGTCCATCAACTTCTAATTGGCTATGAATAACACGCTCAGGGTCATCAGCAACTTGTTCATTTGCTTCGCCATATGTCATGACACCTTTAATCGTACCTTCTAATATTTCACTATAAAATTTTAAAGCGTCTCTGCATGTACCATTAAAAAATAAATAAGGTGATACTGTTTTTAACATAGTAAAGCCCCTTTCATATTTTATAATACTTTGACCTTACCCGACTATTGTAAATCTAGTCATATGATTCAGTTTAAATGACATGCCCCTGACTTATATGCCACTTTTTAGCACGATGCATTCAGTTGTTAAACATTTAGACTGTGCTAAAGAAACTTTTCTATATAAAAAGCAGATTCTTCAATTGATTTGTATTCTGTATTAATGACTGTCGCGTTTAACTTCCTAAAAACTTCTTCAGCATAGCTTAATTCTTTCCTAATTCGGTCAACACTATTATAGTTTGTCGGTCCGTGTAAACCCAATACTTTAACACGTTCATTACGTATATTTAAAATATACTGTGGACTTGCCGTCAATCCAAAAACTTTTAACTTTTTATGCCGAAAGACTTCATCAGGAATATCCACTTCTGGTACTAGTGGTATGTTTGCTATCTTATATCCTTTATTTGCCAAATACATACTCAAAGGGGTCTTAGATGTTCTTGAAACACCAACTATCAATGCATCCGCTTCTCCAATGTCTGTAAAATGTTTACCATCGTCATATTTAACAGAATATTCCATAGCTTCTATTCTTCTAAAATAATTTTCGTCTAATTTACGTAAGGCTCCGCTTTCTAAAATTGGCGAACAATTTGTGCGTTGTTGAATAATACCAATTAAGTCAGACATATAATCAACATATGGAATATCTGCTTCTTTTGCAAATTGCTGTCCTACAATATTAAATTCAGGATTCACTAATGTTGTTATCACAACTGCCCCACGTGCTTTAGCACTTTTTAAAATATTAATGAGCTCTTCTTCACTTTTGATAAAAGGAAACTTTTTTATTTCAATTTGTGATACTTCCGGAAATTGAGTTAGTGTTGCATGTACCATGCGCTGCGCCGTTTCACCTATAGAATCTGAAATAACATATAATCTGAGTTGTGGTTCTTTTGAATCACTATACACGTGATCGACCACCTTTAACCTCGCTTTGCGCAGTTGATAATAATGCACCAGGTACTCTGAATGGTGAGCATGAAACATAATCAATATCGATTTGATTAAAGTAATGAATTGATTTATCATCTCCACCTAATTCACCACAAACACCTATTTTAATATTAGGATTAACTGCTTTAGCTTGTTGCGCAGCTTTTTTGACAAGTTGTCCTACACCATTTTGATCTAAAGTTTGGAATGGATCACGTTCTAGAATACCTTGCTCTAAATATGAACCTATAAATTTACCAGCATCATCTCTCGAGAATCCAAAAGTCAATTGTGTTAAATCATTCGTTCCAAAGCTAAAGAAATCACACACTTCCGCTAACTCGTCGGCAATTAGGCATGCTCTCGGCGTTTCAATCATTGTTCCAATGAGATATTGAATTCTATCTCCAGCTTCTTGTTGTAATTGTTCTATCTTTTCAACAATTTGATCTTTTAAAATAGTAAATTCTGCTACTGTTGAAACTAAAGGTATCATAATTTCAGGTTGGCATTCGATACCTTGTGCTTTCAAACGCAGTGCACTGCTCACTATAGCTTCGGCTTGCATAACATACAATTCAGGATACGTAATCGCAAGACGACAACCTCTATGTCCCAACATTGGGTTTACTTCGTTTAAATTTTCAATATACTGTTCCAATTCACGTACTGACACATTTAACTGTTCCGCTACATTATTTTTTTCTTCTACAGAACTTGGTAAAAATTCATGAAGTGGTGGATCTAACAGTCTAATAATCGTTGGTCTCTCACCAGATAACTTCAATATTGCTTCAAAATCAGTCATTTGATATTGTTGAATTTTATTTAATGCCGCAATACGTTTATCTTGTGTATCTGACAAAATAAAGCGACGCATTTCAATCAATCGTTCCGGTCCAAAGAACATATGCTCCGTACGAACAAGACCTATACCTTTAGCATTAAACTGATAACCAGTCTGAATATCTTGCGGCGTTTCTGCATTCATTCTAACTTGTAATCTTGCTACATCTTCTGACCATGACATAAATTGTTCAAAAGCTTCACTGCGCTCTGCTTTCATTGTCGCTACTTCGCCATAATAAATGTCACCTTTCGCACCATCTACCGAAATAACATCACCTTCCTGTAAGGTGCCACCTGGATAATGAATTACCTTATCTACAACATTGATTTCAACATCCGAACATCCTGTCACACAACATTTGCCCATTCCTCGTGCTACGACAGCAGCATGTGATGTCATACCACCATGTGTTGTAACAATCGCTTCACTTGCAATCATACCTTCAATATCTTCCGGAGAGGTTTCAGGACGCATTAAAATAACTTTATTTCCATTTTCAGCTTGTTCTTTCGCAATTTCAGCTGAGAATACAATTTTACCACTGGCTGCTCCAGGACTTGCTGGTAACCCAATTTTAGAAATCGTTGTTGCATTTTTAAGTGATTGTTCATCAAAGTTCGGATGCAATAACTGATCAATAGATTTCACTTCAACGTTCAACACTGCTTCTTCTTTTGTAATAATTTCTTCTTCTACTAAATCTACAGCGATATGAATGGCAGCATTCGCTGTTCGTTTGCCACTTCTCGTCTGTAAAATATATAATTGTTCATTTTCAATTGTAAATTCAATATCTTGCATGTCCTTATAGTGCGTTTCAAGACGTTTAGAAACATCAACAAATTGTTGATGTACATGCGGCATTTGCGCTCTTAATGTTTCAATATCTTTAGGTGTACGGATACCTGCCACTACGTCTTCACCTTGTGCATTTAATAGATACTCTCCAAACAAGTTTGCCTGCCCTGTAACAGGATTACGTGTAAATGCCACTCCTGTACCACTACGCTCTCCGCTATTACCAAAAACCATTTCTTGTATATTGACTGCGGTACCAATATCATGGGGTATCTCATTTAACTGACGATATACACGCGCACGATCGTTATCCCAAGATTTAAACACAGCTTCAATGGCTTCGGTTAATTGGTTAATTGGTTCTTGTGGAAATGGTTTATATGTTTCTTCTACATACACTTCTTTAAAATGATTGCAAATATCTTGCAAACCTTCAGCTGGAATATCCGCATCACTTTGGTACCCATGTTGTGTCTTATATTGATTGAAATATGTATCAAATGCTGCCATCGGAATGCCGTAAACAACCTGTCCAAACATTTGCAACAACCTTCTATAGCAATCATATGCAAAGCGAGAATCATTTGTTTTAGTAGCTAATTTTTTTACATTTTCATCATTCAAACCTAAATTCAAAATCGTATCCATCATGCCCGGCATAGAAATCTTAGCGCCGCTACGTACAGAAACTAATAACAGTGACTCATCCGCAGAAAAAGATTTTTGTATGCGTTGAGATAAAGCATCTAGTTCAATATTCAACTGCTCTAGCAATGTATCAGGAAGTTCTGCATCATTTTTTAGATATTCAATACATGCTTCAGTTGTAATAGTGAAACCGTCTGGAACAGGTAAGCCTAAGCTTTTCATCTCTGCTAGATTTGCACCTTTACCCCCTAATAAATCTTTCATAGATTTTTGTCCTTCATCAAACTTATAAATATATTTAGTCATACTAAATCACCTCAAATAATTATTATGTTATACTAATTTCTATAGAGTATGTCATATTAGAACGAAAAAGACAACTAAAAAATTTAACATTATCAAAATATATTTTTATTTTTGTCTATTATTTAAAATTTGCTGCATTTGCTTAGATACTTTCAGATAAATAAAAAAGCCTCAGCAACCGCATAAATTGTTGCTGAGACCTTTTACATTTCACCAGTTTTTGCCCTTTTAAGTAAAAACATATGCTAACGTATTTAAATGTATAGCTTCACCGAATATGTTCAATCTACATTAATAAATGATTCATACATGCTATTACTCACAAATGATAACCTTGCTATTATTCATTCTATTTCAAATTGTATAATGATAGGTTTTTTAAACTGGTCTTTGGTTTTTATACTGAGGAAATAAAAGTGGGTGAAATAGATAGAATTTAGACTATGTGCAATGAGATTTAAAAATATCTGTGCTCGTACTTAAAAGTGGCCGAATCCGTAGATTAAAATGTATTCAAGTAGGTTTATTAATATATAATCATTTGAAAAAGTGACAAAAGAGGAATACTTGTTCTTAAAATGAAACAAGCTTAAAAATTTCATTCATATTAACTTTGATATTGCTCAGTTCTTTGCTTTGTAGTGTAATGAATATTTTCTCGTTAAAACATAGTTACAAAATTAGAAAGTATAATTACTCAATACATATTATGTTCACTTCCCATCTTTTGATAATACATCAAGTACGATTGATGTGCGTCATTACTTAATAACTCAAAATTGGTACCATTTCTAATCAGGCAAATTCATAGTGGAAACAAAACGTTTTGTATCTATAAAGAATTTCATTATAAATTTTATAGAATTATTTAGCAATAACTTAATTTAATTATATTGTTGGTCGTGTAATTTGTAAAGCACTTTTTTGCAGTCACAAAAAATACCATAACGTCTTTAATTATACTAAGCTATTTTATAAATTACTCAGTTCTTAAAATACATGATTATTTAACACCACAAAGCAATTTGTAATTTTATCGCATCAGAATATTTTTTAGGATTTAAACCTGTTTGTGTTTCACATTTTTCTAAACGATACAGCAATGTATTACGATGTATATAAAGGTATTTCGCAGTTTGTGTTATATTCAAATCATTATCAAAAAAACATTTCAATGTTTCAATGCTTTGTTTGTCCAATCCCTCCAATATTCTTTTTTTATACCGCTCTCTTATTTCTTCATTTATTTGGTACAGTAATGTTTTTTCTTCTACATCTTCAAATGAAACTAGGGAAGCATTTTGATCATTTAACATAAAAACAAGTTCACATTCTTCATATGCTCTTTTAAACTCATTTAAACTTGTAAAAACTAGACTGGAGGCTATGTGCACGTCTAAATTTAGTGATGTAAATACTTGGTGTATTCGATTTATTTTTAGATCCAATGTTTCTGAATTTTCATCTGTTATTAAAATAACAATGCGATTATAATTTGTAAAAGCAATTGTAAAGCTCGTTTTATCAATTATTTTAACTAACATTTGTACTATAGTACTTCTTGAGAATATTTGCTTTTCTAGATGGACAACGATACATTTCCTATAAGTTAGCAATGCTAAATTTAATTGCTTCGTTAGATATTGCATAAAAGATTTAGACGGTTCACTTTTTAATAATTCTTCTATAAATAATTCCTGACTGCGTAGCTGCCCTTCTAATTCATATGTAAAATAATTTTGATATAGTAGTAACTCCGTGGACATTTTCACTAAATCAGCTACATGGGTCAATGTTTGTGGATCGCCTGTAATACCGATGACACCAACTATATTATCTTGAAATATAATTGGTAAATTAATTCCAGGTTGGGTACCTTGCAAATGAGCTGTGTCTTTTTCTGATAAAATAACCGTTTGCGCATTCGCTAATACTTGAAGTGCACCCTCATGAATTTGCCCAACTCTACTTTTATCAAAAGAAGCAATAATTTCTCCATTAAAATTCATTATATTAATATTACTATTTGTTCTTTTTACTGTTTCTTTTACGATTAATGTAGCTAATGCTTCAGTTAAGATTTGCATCAAGTCACCTCTTGTATATTTTATATAAATGAACAGTACCATTTTTGTATATTTTAACCCTATTTTATCTTAATTAAAATCGATATAATGAGTAAACAAGATAATGAAAACGATTTCAAGGAGTGTGACTTATTTGAACATTATTTTAGCACCTGATTCTTTTAAAGGAAGCATGTCAGCTACTGAAGTAGCTACTTATATGAGCCAAAGTATTTCTGACGTATTTCCAAAAGCTGAAATACATACTTTACCTGTTGGGGACGGGGGTGAAGGCACAATGGAAGCCTTAGTAAATGCTACAGACGGAACATTCACAACAGTTAATGTAACTGGGCCACTAGGAAATAAGGTCACCGCACAATATGGTGTGCTCAATGATAAGCAAACGTGTGTGATAGAAATGGCCGAAGCATCTGGTTTAAAGCATGTGCCTAATCATGCACTGAACGTTATGCAAGCCACTACGTTTGGTACTGGAGAATTAATTAAAGCTGCTCTAGATAGTGGCTACACCAAATTCATTCTTGCCCTTGGTGGTTCTGCTACAAATGATGCTGGTGCTGGAATGTTACAAGCATTAGGCGCCAAACTTTTAGATCAATATGATAATGAAGTTGGCTTCGGCGGTACTTGTTTACAACACATACGCAACTTCGATTTAACTCATTTTGATGCACGAATAAAACATTGTACGTTTACGATTGCTACTGATGTGCAAAATCCACTCATTGGTAATAATGGGGCTTCATTTGTATTTGGTAAGCAAAAGGGTGCAACAGAAGCCCAATTAAACGCATTAGAACAAAATCTCACACATTGGGCAGATTTAGTTGCACTTGAGAAAGGTATCCGCCTGCATGATTTACCTGGTGCAGGCGCTGCCGGGGGATTAGGTGGTGCTTTCAAAGCTTTTTTCCCTAGTCATTTCGAAGATGGTATTCAAGTCGTAATAGATTATATCAAACTAGATGAATATATGGACAATGCAGATTTAGTCATTACAGGTGAAGGTAGGATTGATTTTCAAACTTTCTACGGTAAAACACCCATGGGTATTGCCAAATTTGCTCATAAGTATAAAGTTCCCGTTATTTTTATAGGTGGTTCTATCGATGTCGATGTAGATCGATTTAATGACGTTGGTGTAATTGGTGCTTTCAGTCTAACTAACGGTCCTATGTCACTCGAAGATACGATAACACAATCGGAAAGCTTAGTTAAAAAAGCAACCAAAAATATCGTCAAAACATTCTTTCATAAACGATAGTTTTATCTAAATATTCTGAATAATGTTAAAATAAGTCAAACGGAATGCTTTATTTACAAAACTTATAGTTGTGAGGAGGAATCATTTTGAAAACTAACATACTATATGGTAAATCCAATGTTGAAATTGAGTTACCTAATCGCAGTGTGTTGATTGAACCAACTGATATCGATGCATTAAATGATGAAACCACTGCAGTCCGAAACGCTTTAATGCACCCAATTGGCACTAAGCCCTTAAAAAACATGGTAACTGAAAAGCAAACTGTCGCTATTGTTATTAGCGATATTACAAGGCCAACACCTAATCATATTCTTGTGCCAATGTTACTAGAAGCGCTATCACATGTGCCACTTGAAAATTTTGTGATTATAAATGGTACAGGTACACACCGTGATCAAACACATGAAGAGCTAGTACAAATGTTAGGTGAAGACATCGTGAAGAATGTTAGGATTGTTCATAATCATTGTAATGACAAAGCAACTTTACGTAAGGTAGGACATAGCAAATATGGATGTGATGTCTATTTAAATAAAGACTATGTGGATGCTGATTTCAAAATTGTCACCGGCTTTATTGAACCTCATTTCTTTGCTGGATTTTCAGGTGGCCCTAAAGGAATCATGCCAGGTATCGCTGGTATCGAAACGATTATGACTTTTCATAACGCTAAAATGATTGGCGATATACGTTCTACTTGGGGCAATATGAATGATAATCCTGTGCAAGATATGACTAGAGAAATTAACGCTATGTGTAAACCAGACTTTATGCTCAATGTCACTTTAAACAAAGACAAAGGGATTACAGAAGTCTTTGCTGGAGAGTTATATGAAGCGCATGACAAAGGTTGCGCTTATACTAAAGCACATGCCATGTTTAAATGTGATAATCGCTTTGATGTTGTCATCGCTTCAAATTCAGGATACCCATTAGATCAGAACTTATATCAAACCGTTAAAGGAATGAGCGCTGCACATAAAGTTGTTAAAGAAGGCGGCAGTATCATCATGTTATCAGAATGTAGCGATGGTTACCCTAATCATGGAAATTACGCCGAGATTCTCAAAATGGCAGATTCACCTCAAGCACTCGTTGACATGATTAGTGAGCCCAATTTTGCAATGCTTGATCAATGGCAAGTTCAAAAGCAAGCTGTCATTCAAACATTTGCCGATGTATATCTATACTCTAAGCTTACCGACAAACAAGCAACAGATGCGATGTTACATCCAGTTCATCATATTAACGACACATTAAAAGCACTAGAAACTAAATATGGCACTGAAATGACTATTGGCGTGATGCCACTTGGTCCACTTACAATTCCATATGTTGAATCATAATTAAGGAGGAATACGATGTTAACCCAAATAATAACAAAAGAACAAAAGTTAGAAGCTATTCTTAAGGATATGCGTAGCGTTATCGTCGCTTTTTCGGGCGGTGTAGACAGTAGTCTTGTACTAAAAAAAGCAATCGATGTTTTAGGACACAATCATGTGAAAGCCGTAATTGTTAAGTCTGAATTATTTAGAAATGAGGAGTTTAATCAAGCGATTGCTTTAGGTAAGCAACTGAATGCTGAAATCATAGAAACAGAGATTGAAGAATTAAATGATCCTCACATCATTGAGAATACACCTGACAGTTGGTATTACAGTAAACGACTATTATATTCTAAACTTGAAACTTTAAGAACTCAGTATCATTTCGACTATGTAGTGGATGGTATGATTATGGACGATATGAATGATTTTAGACCTGGATTAAAAGCAAGAACAGAATTTAATGTCAGAAGCATTCTACAAGAAGCAGAGTTATTTAAATCTGATGTTAGAGCAATAAGTAAAGCTAACCATTTACCTGTGTGGAATAAACCCTCTTTATGCAGTTTCGCTTCTCGTATTCCATACGGTGAGCCATTAAGTATTGCAAAAGTCAGTAAAATTAATAAAGCAGAACAATATATATTAGGCTTAGGATTAAATCATGTTAGGGTCCGTTATCATCAAAATATTGCCAGAATCGAAGTGAATGCTGCCGATATCCCTACTGTTATTCAAAACAGAGATAAGATTACGTTTCACCTCAAAGCATTGGGCTTCGATTACGTTACGATTGATCTTGAAGGCTACCGCACAGGCAGTATGAATGAAGTCATCAACACGCAGCAAATAGATGAATAAGATAAAGGTGGCAAAATAATGACAGAACAATACGACACTCTCGAACATGTACTTCGAGCTGTTCATGCTAATACGTTATCTGTTGATGAAGCTAAGGCGCAGTTAAATCACTATGATGAACTGGGCTTTGCAAAGATTGATTTACACAGAACACAACGTCAAGGGTTTCCTGAAGTTATATTTGGTGAAGGTAAGACAAAGGAACAGTTGGATGAAATCGTTCATGCGCTCATCAAACATGATGAAATTGTGCTTATCACAAGAATCAATCAAGAAAAAGCCGATTCTATTACAGCAAAATATTGCCATCTCGAATATCATGAAACGGCACACATCGTTTCTACACCGATCAAACACATCCCAAAGACGAAACACTATGCCTCCATCATTTGTGCCGGCACTTCAGATTTACCCGTTGCCGAAGAAGCAGCAGTTACTGCAGAAGTAATGGGTATTCAAGTGCAGCGATTTTATGATGTGGGGGTTTCAGGCATACACCGATTATTTGCACATATTGAAGCAATTCGACAAAGTAACGTTTCAGTCGTGGTTGCAGGCATGGAAGGCGCACTTTCAAGTGTTGTTGCTGGATTAGTAGACCATCCTGTTTACGCTGTCCCTACAAGCATTGGTTATGGTGCTAATTTACAGGGTGTTACTACCTTACTATCCATGGTCAATTCTTGTGCACCTGGTACAAGCGTGCTGAATATAGATAACGGATTTGGTGGTGGTTATAATGCTGCTATGATTATAAAAATGATTGAAGCCCATTAAGAATGGAGTGAAAAATTATGACAAAAGCACTGTATTTAGACTGTCATGCGGGTATTGCAGGTGATATGCTATTATCTTCTTTAATAGACTTAGGTGCAGATATAGATTATGTGAATAAGCATTTGTTAACGTTACCTTTGGACCAATTTAGTTTAAACTTTTCTAAAAAAAATAAACAAGGGATACAAGCAACAGCGCTAACAATTACTTTTAAAGAAGCACACCATCATCGAAAAGCAGCAGATATATTTAAAATGATTAACGAAAGTACTTTACCAAAAAGAGTTAAAGCACGTAGCATTCGTATATTTGATGTCATTGCACAAGCTGAAGCAAAAATACACGGTATGCGTGTAGAAGAAGTTCATTTTCATGAAGTGGGTGCCATGGATTCCATCATTGATATTATTGGTAGTTGTCTCGCATTAGAATATTTAGACATCACTGAAATTCAGGCTTCGCCAATCCCTACTGGAAATGGGAAAATCAAGATTGCCCACGGTATATATCCTATTCCAGCACCAGCAACTGCAGAAATATTAAAAGGCATCCCACTCACTACATTTGATGTCCAAAGCGAATTAACAACACCTACTGGCGCGGCTTTTATTAAAGCATTAGCTACTAAAATAGGCCCTTTACCTTCTATCACTATGACAGATATTGGTTACGGTTGTGGCACAAAAGATTTCGACTTCCCGAATGTCATACGCGCTATACAATATACAGCAACAGAAACCACACCGAATCAAGTGCAAGTATTAGAATGCCAAATCGATGATATGACGCCGGAAACACTCGGTTACTTTATAGAGCAAGTTATTGACGAAGGTGCACTAGATGCATATTATACACCCATCACGATGAAAAAAAGCCGTCCAGCAACTCAACTAACAGTCATTAGTAGCGTTACACAAGCAACTTATTTTGAGGACTTTATCCTTAAGAACACAACTTCTCTGGGCGTTCGTAGTTGCGCCGTTAATCGCAAAGTCTTACATCGTCAATTTCAAACGATTCATACACCTTATGGTGCTATATTAGTTAAAATAGCTATGAAAGATAATAAAATCATAAAAGCTAAACCTGAATTCGAAGATGTCAAAAATGCGGCCCTCCAATCTCAACAGTCATTTACTAACGTTTATAATGACATTCAAAATGAAGTTAGAAAGCACATTCAAATAGATTAAATTAAACAAGCGAGATGTAGTAATCAATTAACCAAATAAATTACTACATCTCGCTTATTATATTTAACGATAAAACCGCCTCAACAATGATATAAGATGAGGCGGTCGTTCTTAACAATTATTGTTTTTGGGATGGACCTACTTTGATATTCGCACTATCCAACGCTTGTTCTAGCACTTCAACCACATGAATACTATGTTCTAATTTCTGCGCTACTACGTCAAAATTTTTCTCTTTAATTATTTGAGCAATTTTTACAAACTCTTCATACATACGATGATTATAAGGATTTACTTGATATGCTTGTGTCCCGCCTTGGTTATATTTTAATTCAAATGCTGTCAATTCATTTGTTGGGCCTTTGATATTAATCATCGCCTGGTCACCTTGAATATAAGACTGATTGTCAGAGCTTGAATCTTTCGCGCCTATACATACGACTTTCATATCATTATAATCCAATTGCAATATTCCTGAAGTATCTATGTTATTTTGAATATTAGCAAAATAAGCAACGCCTTCTGGTTTACCAAATAAACCCACAGCCAAATGAATATTATAAACGTTAATATCCATTAATGCGCCACCACCTTTAGATGGATCGAAAGCAGGCGCTATAATACCCTCTTTGAAATTATCATATCTCGATGAATACTGAGAGTAATTAAATTGCGCAATTTTACAGTTACCTAGTTCATTGATTGATTGTTTTAATACTTCAAAATTACTCAAATAAAGATTAGTGATAGCTTCAATAATGATTACTTCATGTGCTTGAGCTAAATCCTTTAATTCTACTAATTCCGCTTTGGTTAAGGTAAATGGCTTCTCACATATCACATGTTTATGGTGTTGAATCGCTTTCCGTGCATAATCAAAGTGTAAGTGATTAGGCACTGCCAAATAAATGATATCTATCATCTCATCTTGAATAAATTGTTCATAATCGTCAAATATCGTTTTAATATTAAACTGTTTTTGTAAATTCTTTACGTTTTCTGGATTTCTTCCTGACGAAACAATGCTTTGAAATGTAAATTCTGGAATTTGTTCCATCACAGGTAATGCTTCTTTAACAATTTTACCCGCGCCAACGATACCAATATTCATTAAAATGCCCCTTTAGCTTTTTATATTTCTCAGATACGACTTGCATGTATATTTAACATTTTACGTCTCATTCAAATGATTAATTTTTTATTTTCAATTATTAATTATTATTTTACGTTATTATGCTAAGAATTCAAAATCTATAGCTTTCTAAGTTGATTTTAATACTTTATTTTAAGATAAAAAAGAAGCATTCAATCGTTGATTAAACACTCCTTTTTAGTACATCATTCATATTTCTATATTATGAGTTAAATTAATTTGCTTGTATATCTATTATCTTAATCATTTTAACTGGATCGTCTGTTGCTCAAACCATGACTTAAACTAAGTCCCTATTTTATGTCTTAATCTATCATCGCTATACTCTTATTAACTTAATATGACATCTGCAATTTCTTCAGCCGTTGTTTTGCCAAAATAATAGGACATATCAAGCTCATTTAGAGCTCCAACGATGTCTTCTTTCACAACACGCACACCAGTTAATTGAGATTCTACATCCTTGATATCACCTTGTCCAAAAAAGTCACCATAAATACGACATGCGGCAATACGTCCTTGTTCGACGCTCAGTGAAATATCAATAGTTCCGACCGTTAATCTTGCATCACGATTATACTCATAACGTGGCGAACGTCCAAAGTTCCATTCCCAATTATTGTATTTTTTATCGAGCATGTCGTCAATTGCTTGCCAATCACGCTCCGTTAATTCATAACGTTTCGCTGCGCTCAAATCATCAATTCCTAGTATTTGCTTTACCATTAAATCTTTAAATTCATGAATCGTCACTTCTTGGTACTCAGGTGCCAGATGTTCTCTGATGCTGCCTACCCGTGAACGTACTGATTTAATACCTTTAGATTCTATTTTTTTACGATTTGGTTTAAGTACTTTGACCATTGGTTCATAATCGACATCCAATAAAAGTGAGTAACCACCATAAATACGTCCCTTGATTAATGTCATTGCTGCACCAGATACTTTCTTACCATGAATGGCTAAATCATTACGGCCACTTTGTTCTACTTCAGTTGCCCCAAGTTGGTGAAGCGCATCGATACCCGGCTCATAGAATTTTTTGAAATTACCATAAATCGTATCATCTTTTTCTAATATACAGCACATATTCACTGCACCGCGATCGACATACACTGCACCACCTCCAGTATCACGTCGTACAACTTTTATATGATGTTCTTCTAAATAATCTTGATTAATTTCTACAGCCGTATTTTGAAACCGACCAATTTCCACTTTAGGATCACAATAATACGGAAATAAAATATCTTCATTTAAAAAGATATTTTCACTTACATACACCTGCATAGCAAGTGCCACAGCACCGTCTGTTATATATTCACCGTTTCTATAAGGTTCAATTAAATACATCGTTTTCTCCTAATCAAATCATTTTTTATTTGCTTCTGTAATCAGTGTTGAAATATCATCCGTTAAATGGATCGTTCTCTCCCGTATACTTTCAGGTATTCTATAAGCCTTCTTATTCATCGTCATAAATAATGCATCGGGATTATGACGGGTCATACGCTGAAATGGATGTTTCACAAATTGCGGTGTTGTATAACCAATACCTATTTCTAAATAGAGTACTTTTCCTTCTTTATGTTTATCTAAAAATTGATTGTAACGCGATAATTGAGCTCCAAAATCTGCATCTTCCACCATGCCTACTTGTGCCTTGCGTTTATTAATTTCCATAGGTGCATCACACTTTGGACAATGCGGTATAAGATCACGTGGTACTTCCATATTTTTTTGTTGTGCTACCATTTGACGAATCGCATCATCATCACGATATGTTTGAGCATGACAATGCTGACTACATTGCCATAAGATATATTCCCCTTGTATGTGGAAGACTTTATCTAAATCATAGTTTGCAACTGCAAACGCATTATCTGCGTTTGTAGTAATGATGTGATAATCTTTGTCTTTCACCATTTCTTTCAAGGCAACATAAGATGCACCAACTGGTTGGTCTAAATAGTTTAATGCAACAAAACGGCTTTCAAAAGCCCAGTACTCTTGCCAATTATCAAAATGATGCAAACTTGCTTGTAACATATCAAAGAAACCATATTTCTCTATGAAGTCCGGAAAATTTTTAGTAAATCTTTCTCCAATGTATGTAAAGCCATCGGATGCAGACATCCCTGCACCGATGCCTATGACAACAGCATCCGCTTCATTTAGAGCTTCTGCTAACACATCAGATTGATGGTTATAGGTTGTTGATAAGACTTTCCAAGTTGTTTCAGTCATGTCTTTTCAGTTCCCCCTCATAAAGTGTTGCATCTGTATCTGTAAACACATTAAATAACACTTTTAAATCAGAATGTTGTGTTTGCTTATACTGTAATATAGTATCAATAGCAATTTTTGATGCTTCTGCTTGAGGAAAGCCAAACACACCTGTTGAAATACAACAAAAGGCAACGCTTGATAATTGGTACTGATCTGCTATCTCAAGACAGCTATAATATGAGCGCGCAAGTAAATCACGGTTCATTTGTGAGACGGGTGTTTTTCGTATCTGCGGCCCGACTGTATGAATGACATATTTCGAAGGTAAATTAAAAGCGTCTGTAATCTTTGCTTTACCAACACCTTCACGTTTGCCTTGTGCTTCAATCAACTTAGCACACGCTAACCTTAATTGAATTCCAGCTTTCGTATGGATAATATTATCTATACAATTATGATTTGCTTCGAAGCAGCCTAGTAATTGACTGTTTGCCGCGTTAACGATTGCGTCTACACGTAATGTGGTGATATCACCTTGCCATAGATAAATGTCATCATTCAAATATGGTGTTAATTCAGAAATATCCGTTACATTTTTCATATTGTATAATTGCAACATCTCGTTCTGAACTTCGATAAAATCATCAGAAATAGGGGTCGCCGATCTCACATTGATTAATCCTCTATATATCTCCCAAAGTTCCTCTTCTGTATCAGGTAATTGAACTGGCACACCGCCACCTTCTTCACGTTGTAAATGCTCAATCAAGTATATTAACCGATCTTTTTGTTGCATTATTATGCCTCTGGAAGTGCATTAAATGCTGCTTCATCAACATTTTCTAATTTAACTAGCCAATTTTCTTCTGGTTTTTCTGAATTTAAAATTGTTGGTTCATCTTCTGCCTTAGTATTACGCTCAACGATTTTACCAGCTAATGGTGATTGTACATCTAATACAGTTTTAGAAGCTTCAATGCTCACAATTTCATCATCTACTTTGACGTCATCTCCACCCATAAATTCTACATATCCTACTGTACCAATGTCGTCTTGTAATTCTGGCGTCATGCTATATACATATTGCGCTCCAATCTTTTCTACCCATAAATAATTCGCTAATTTTTTCATAATTAACTTCCTTTCTTATTTAAAATTATATATTCATTTGTGCAATTAGTTCTATTGCTCGACTTCTATTTTCAATGCCTGGTATTAATGGTACTATCATCACTTCATCTGCTTCAAATGATTTAATCATCTTATCGAGCTGTATTTTAGCATTTTCTTTCGTACCTATCACCATACGCGAACGACTTTGTGTTATCATTTTTTTGTCTTTTTCTGATAACTGATAATTTCTAGCTGTTTCCACAGATGGCAAACGTTCAAACTCAGCAAACTGTGCCTTACCTAATAGCCAAACGCTTAGTGCATGCGCAAGCGACTCTGCCTGCACTTCACTATCAGCAACTACTGTAAAGACTGTAATCATTACTTTAGGTTGCATATTGAGCAATGAAGGTTCAAATGCCTCTCTGTATGTTTGTACACATGCTGCTGACCTTTGAATAGCAGTTTGATTAGGTAGTAAAAACGTGCCTGACGTATAGCCCATACCTTGTCGTGCTGCCATTTGTGCAGAAGATACGCTTGTACTTAACAACCACATTTCCGGTACGGATGTTACACTAGGCTGTGCTAACACTTGATTTAAGCGTTGTGCATGGACATCTTCTGTCAGATAATGTTTTACATCTGTAATAGACTGCGCATAGTCTAAAAAATGTGATTTTGTTTCATTTAATGCCTGTTTCACACTTGGCGTGCCTGCATTATTACCGATACCCAAATCAACACGCCCAGGGTATAGAGACTCTAACATTCTAAAGTTCTCCGCCACTTTATACGGACTATAATGAGGTAACATGACACCTCCTGAACCTAATCGAATATGCTCTGTTTTGCCTAATAGTTGCATCATTAGTAATTCCGGACTCGCACATGCAAATGCAGGTACGTTATGATGCTCTGTTATCCAAAAGCGTTTATAGCCTAGTTTGTCGGCTAGTTGCGCTAAATATATCGTATCATGTAAAGCTTCTTGTGCCGTTTTACCTTCATCTATTACAGCATAATCTAATATGCTAAATTGAACCATTAAATAATCACCTCCATAACGCCATTGATATACATAAAGCAAGTATACAAAAGTTTAAAAATAACTTAGTTACGCTCACTGACACATAATAAATACAATTGACATGTAGCTCATTTTTTAATATCCCACAATTTATTGCCCTCATTCTCTAGAATAACGGATACAAAATATATTTGTTAGATTTTGCTTAAAAAATTCATTCATTTTTATTTTATTGACCCTTTTGACATATTAGTGTTAATTTGAAATTACATATTACAACAAAGATCGAGGTTATCGTTATGAACAAAGATAGTCAGCCACTTTTCAGAGCATTAACGCTTCCAAATGGTATTGTACTAAACAACAGATTCGTATTATCACCTATGACTACAAATTCTTCTACTAGAGATGGTCATATTACTGAACAAGATTTGCAATATGCCAAACGTCGTTCGCATTCAGCGCCCCTTCAAGTTACCGGTGCTGCCTATATTGAACCCTATGGTCAATTATTTGAATATGGATTTAGCATTGCGGATGATGACTGCATTCCAGGACTTAAACAATTAGCTTCTGCGATGAAACAAGACGGTAACAAAGCCATTATACAACTCACACATGCTGGTAGATTTTCTAATCAAGCTATTTTAAATTATGGCCACGTCTATGGTCCAAGCCCCATGTCACTAAATTCACCAATAAAGCATGACGTGATCGAAATGTCACAAGAAAAAATTACTTCAGTTGTTAACCAATACGCTGAAGCAACCTCTCGGGCGATTAAGGCTGGGTTCGATGGTGTGGAAATTTCAGCTGCACAACGCTTATTGATTCAAACTTTTTTCTCAACTTTTTCAAATCAACGCACTGATCAATATGGCTCTCAAAATTTAAAAAATCGTGCACGTATTGGGATTGAAATATTAAAGGCCGTGCAACAAGTGATTAACGACGAAGCTCCAGAAGACTTTATTTTAGGTTACCGTGCAACACCAGAAGAAACACGTGGTTCTGATATCGGTTATACGATTGAAGAATTTAATGAACATTTAGATTGGTTGTTGTCTGTAGCAAATATTCAATATCTTGCTATAGCTAGTTGGGGGCGTCAAATTTATCAGAATAAAGTGCGTTCAGTTGGTCCACATACTGGACAATATGTTAATGAAGTTGTTCATAACTATTTAAATGGTAAGATTCCCGTTATAGCAAGCGGCGGTATCAATTCTCTAGAGAGTGCAAAAGACGCATTGAAACATGCAGATATGGTAGGCATGTCTTCACCATTTGTTACAGAACCAGACTTTGTGACGAAATTAGCTAATGACCGTGCTGATATGATTGATTTACACATCTCATTAGATGACATTGAAGCATTAGCAATCCCTTACGCCGCTTTTAAAGATATTGTGAAAATGATGGATTATGGAGAAGGATTGAAAAAAGAGACGCGTGATGAATTACGTAAACTTGAAAATAACTACGATCAAGTAAACTATCAACCCGTTGACAGAGATAAGGATTCAGAAACTTAATTGATTGCAACCCTAAAAACGACGAAGCCTCTATGCCTCGTCGTTTTTTGATTCATTCTCTATTTATCTGATTTAAAAATCTTATATTGTTTTTACGTTGTTTTAAAAAACGATGCTAATTGTTCAGCCGCATCTTCAGAAAACATCAATTCTAAATTATCTTGCGATTCTTGAGCGGTTACTTTCGACACTTGATATATTTTTGATTCGTATGATTTAATTGCACGGTCAATATCTTCATGAGACTTTAGTGATTCTGCAAATAAGTAAGCATCATACAATGCCATATTCACACCTTCGCCTGCAAATGGGCTCATCAAATGTGCAGCATCACCCATCAAAGTCATTGCAGAATGGTGTTGCCATTTAAATCCAATAGGTAGCTTATAAATTCTTCTGCATAATACTTCATTATTCATTGCTTCGATATAATAACGCAATTTTTGATCCCATTCACTAAAATCAGCTAATAATTGCTTTTGTAGTTCTGAAATTGACATTGCTTTGTAGTCATTGAATGTTTGATAGTCCATACGATAAGACACATAAACTTTTATACTACCATCACCATTTAATTGTGCCAGTAAAGCTTGATTACCACCCAGTGCCATCATTTTTCCATTTTTATTATATTTTAATAATTCTGGATGTTCGTGTTTAACATCAGGAATATTTATTTCTATCATCGAAATACCAGTGTAGCTAGGTTCGGTGTCTGTAAGATAATCACGTACTTTAGAAAAGGCACCGTCAGAACCAATGATTAAATCAAAGCGCTCTGTTTCACCATTGCTAAAGTTAATTTCAACATCTTGTGGTCCATGTTGTATTAATGATTGAAACGTATAACCATACTTAAAATGGTCAGGTTCAATTTGTTCCTTAATGATGTCACAGAGTTCTCCTCTATCTATTTCAGGACGCTCACCGATACCTTCTGCGTCTTCTTCATAATGAACTGTACCATCTTTACCAATAACACGAGTATCTTCACCTTCATAACGTACTAGTGATTTAAATGCTTCATATATTCCCGCTTCTTTTAGCGGTAGTTGTCCTGTATCAGCGTGAATATCCAATGAACCCCCACGATTTTTATTTATCTCCGGTGATTCTTTTTCAAAAATAGTAAAATTATAACCCTGTTGTTGTAATAGCAACCCTAGCATTAATCCACCTGGACCGCCTCCAATAATTGCTATGTTTTCAATATTTTTTACAGTCATACGATACCTTCTTTTATTAATATAATTGCTTTAATTCATTTTTAGTTTTTTCAATAAATGCATCAAACTTTTGTTTCTTCTCAGCGTCATTCAATGCTTCTTTATTTTTTTCCATAATTTCTCTGAATAAATCTTGTAACTGCGTACGTGCGTCATTCATTGCTTCAAAATCCATATTTTCAAAATGTTCTAATCGCTGTAGCATTTCATCGTTCATATTTTCATTTAAAAATGCATTACCTTCTTCTGTGATTGTGTATATCTTTTTCTTGCCGTCCTGAGAAATAGAAACAAAATCTCTATCTTCCAACATTTGTAATATCGGATACACTGATCCAGGGCTGGGTGAATAAAAACCTTTAAATTGTGCCTCTAAATCCTTAATGATTTGATAACCATGCTTTGATTCGTCTTTAAGCATCTTGAGTATGACAAATTGTAAGTTACCTTTTTTAAAAAATCTTTCTCTACCTTGTGGACCTCCAAATCTTTCTTGACCTCTACCAAAACCGAATTCAAATCCTTCACGATTTCTCTTTGTATTATGAAAATGTCTTCTAAACATATAAATCACCTTTCTTCATTTCGATATATCGAAATAATAAGCGATATATCGAAATATGTCAACGATATATCGTTATACTTTAAAATTTATTTGTATCTAACGTAAAATAAAGAACGACACAATCCCCAATTATACCTTTGGATTTGTGTCGCTCTTATCTTTATTAATTATACTGCTAATTATCTAATGTATTTTAATTACTGTAATCTTGCATCATTGCAACAATATTAACCATTTTGTTTTGCGAAAGCTTGGCCAATTGCATTTAATTTATGTGGCGCATCATGAACACCCATCTTAACTTCAATGAAGTGCATAGTGTCTGGTTGTGCTTCTATTTGGAGTAATACTTTTTGGAACTCTTGACTTGTGTTTACATCGTGCACCATGACTTCATCTTTTCCACCAAATACGGCAGGCAATAATTTATAATCCCACATCTTAATGTCGTTATACATAGCATTTTCACCATGGATTTTGCGTTCTACTGTGTAACCATCATTATTAATCACAAAAATAATAGGTTTAATCTTCTCTCTAATCATTGTTGATATTTCCTGAACAGTAAGCTGTAATGATCCATCTCCAATCAACAACAAGTTTCTACGACTTGTATCTGTCATTTGTGTGCCTAAAATAGCTGGTAATGTATAGCCGATAGAACCCCAAAGTGGTTGTCCAATAAATTTATTGTTATATTTCAATGCTAAATCATACGCACCAAAGAATGATGTGCCTTGTTCAGCTAATATAACATCTTCTTCTCTAATAAAATCTTGCATCATTTTGAAATACGTTTCTTGCGTTAACGGCTCATCAGTCAAATCATAATCATGTGCTTTCGGTTGTTTAAATTGTGGAAATTCCTCATTATTTACATAGTTAATTGTATTCAATCCGTCTAATAAATCTACCAGTGATACTTCAGTATCTTTCGTTTCATTCATTTTAAATGATGATGATTAATCATAACTACATCGTCAATATCAAATTGATATGAATAGCCAGCTGTAGCGGAGTCAGTTAATTTTGCACCTATATTTAAGATAGCATCACTTTGATCTACGTAATTTCTAATATCTTCTTCAGCTAATGATGCATCATAAATCCCCATATAGTAAGGAGATGTTTCATTAAATGCACCTTTACCTAATGAAAGTTGTACAACCGGAATTTGAGATCGTTTTACAAACTGTTCAAGCTTTTCATGTAAATTAAAACTATTGATTTCATGCCCGGTAATGATAACTGGTTTATCTGCACTTTGTAATTTATCTTTAACCATTGTCATATACTTCGTCACATCTGTCTGTGGTCGTTGTTCAATTTCAAATGGTGTTGCTACATCAATTTCACTATTTGCCACATCAATGGGTAAATGAATATGCACAGGTCTTTTTTCATAAAGTGCTGCATTGATTACTCTTGGAATTTCACTTTGTGCATTTTCTGGTGTAATGTACGCTTGCGCTGTAGTAATAGATGCATACATGTTTCTATAGTCATCAAACTTCCCTTCTCCTAGAGAATGATGTACATATTTCCCAGCGTTTTCAACTGCTCTTGTAGGTGCACCAGTTATTTGAATCACTGGCACACGCTCAGCGTATGATCCAGCTATACCATTAACGGCACTTAGTTCTCCAACACCAAATGTCGTAACCATTGCGGCTATACCTTTCATACGAGCATAACCATCTGCTGCATAACTCGCATTCAACTCATTCGTATTACCAATCCATTTCATGTCGTCTCGGCTAATAATGTCATCTAAAAATGTTAAATTAAAGTCTCCTGGAACACCAAACACTTTATCTACACCAACATCACTGATACAGTCCATTAAATATTGTCCAACTCTTTTTTTCATTTTCATTTCCCCTTTCTAACCATCTCAATTACACTACAAATTTAACTCATTCATCACAAAAGGTCAATAAGGTTGACTTATATATTGATAGCGACTTATTGTTTTAAAAAAAGAAAACGATATAGCTCATTACGCTATATCGTTAGTAAGACACTCATTATTTATTTTTTAAAATCATTCTTTAAATATTTCACTTCTTGAAAACCAGTACGGTATGAAGCCAATTCTTCCATAATTGCATACCAATCATTACCTACTTTTTTCTGTATATCTTGAAACATATCATTTTGTTTTTTATTTAACTCTCTAACTAATTTCGTACCTTTATCAGTAGGATATAATACTTTGACACGCTTATCTGTAGCTGTTTGCTTTTCAATGATATAGGCTTCATCTTTTAATTTTTTTAATGTGGCATGACTACCTTGTTTAGATATTTCTAAACTTTTCAATAAATCTTTAATTGTAATACCAGGTACTTTCTCAATAAAAAATAAAAAACGATGATGTTGTCTATTCAGCCCATATTTTTCGATAATTTCATCAGCAGTGTTAATAAATGTTTTATAGGCAAAATAAAACAACAAATTCTCATAATCATTGTTATTACTATTACTTTCCATTACACACAATCCTCTGTTTCTTATTTTAATACAATTTTATTAGCTGTAATCCATGAGCATTCTCCATACGCATATTGCTCACTATTTTCTTTATTATAACAGTTCTAATGCCAAGGATTGTCTAATTTTTATATATTAACTGTTGAGATGTTTAATTGATAACAAATGATTGCTTTCTTATTTACTCATTTTTCTAAAATGCTTACGCCCTTAAATGTGACTTCTTATTGAGTACCCATTCATTTTTCAATAGTTAAGGTCTCTCTAAATGAATCATATCGTCAGCATGATCCGTAAAAATGCCATCTACACCCCAATTAGCTAATTGGTTGGCACGTAACGGTTTATTAACTGTCCATACATTTAAGGTATAACCTGCATTTTTTATCATTTTCACTCGAGCTTGAGTAAGTTTAGCATCCTCGATATTAACAATATTGGATCCACAAAAGTCTAATAAAGTTCTCCAATCTCCTTGAAATGCTGCTGCTTTAAAAATAAGTGCTCTTTGATAATCTGGCATCCACTTTTCTGCTAATTTCACTAAGTAAACATTAAAACTAGAAACCAATACTTCTATATTCGAATCCAGTTCTTTTAATTGTTCAGCAACTTGTATAACCATGCTTTTAGATAAGGCCGTACCATTCGAACCACTGACGCCCTTTAATTCAATATTGAGATTTATTTGCGTTTTATTAGCCATATTGATGACATCTTCAAAAGTCAGCAATCTTTCAGCTTCAAATGCTTTGTCAAACCAACTGCCAGTCGAAGCATTTTTAATGTCCTTATAGTCTAATTGAGTTACTTCACCTGTCATATCCGTTGTTCGATCAAGAAAATCATCGTGTATGATAACAAGTTGTCCATCTTTAGTAATCGCAACATCTAATTCAATCCATTTTAAATTAGGCACACTTGCTGCTTTTTTAAATGAAGCAAGTGTATTTTCAGGTGCTTTGCTCGGTAAACCTCTATGCCCATATATCGTAAACATTGAATCATCCTCTTTAATTCGAATTTATACTCATTATTATATGTACAAATTTATATTTCAAATAATCTATGTAAAATTCATAAGAATTATCGTGTTACAACCAAAGTCAATTTTTATTTAATACGTATCACCGTCTAAGTCAAGGTTATCCATAGCGTTTAATTACGTAAACGCTGCCTATATTTTGTTATAGTGCAACTCTATTGATTTCCAGAAATTGTAAGTCACTCACTCGTATTCTCCACCTCATTTGTGACAATATTTCTAGCCTCAAATATGATAAGAGACACTATTTAAGCACTCGATTTTTTCTTTATGATCACAGTAACTTCCTTTTCAGTAATTTAAAAAGCATCCTCGTCTGTTTATTTACATTACAAGGATGCTCGAAGAAATATTTATGCTTTTGAATTTACATATGACGTTGGATCAACAGAATACTGGTTACCTACGCCACCATTCATACGTTGGAAGTGTAAATGTGGTGCTGTGGAGTTACCTGTGCTACCAGATGCACCTATTTGTTGTCCCTCTTTCACTTGTTGTCCTTTTTTAACATTTAAAGAATTCATATGCATATACCATTGATAATTGTCACTGTTTTTCTCTTGGATCGTAACTTGGTTACCGCCACCGTAATTACTCCAGCCACTCTGGATTACCGTTCCGTCTGTTAATGAATATACAGGTGTATTTTCATCCATAGCGTAATCTACGCCGTAATGTGCACCACCACCATGGTATTGACCATATGGTTGTAATTGGCGGTTTTTAGTTAGCCAATTAGATGAATTTGTATTATTTGAATTGTTTACAGCTGTTGTGTTGTCTGCATCATTTTGTTGTGATGCTGAAGTTGAAATAGTCGTTGTGTTTGTTCCGTTTGAAGCGTCTGATGTTATCTCGTTTGATGTTTCATTTTGTTTTATATTATTGACACCGTTGCCGTCATTACGCGTATAGCTAGCATAATTTGAAGCATTCTCTGTAGCTTGAGTATTAGACCCTTTAACTTGATTTGATGATGTTTGAGCAGAAACATCATTTGAGCTATTTTTACCTTCCAGAACAGGCGCTTTATTTACATCATAGCCTTGCTCTTGAATATCTTGATGACTTTGATTTTCAGTATAATTATTATCACTATTCACTGTCGTGTTTTGACTACTGTTATCCATTGGGAAATAATAGTAATGATAGTTACCTTCTTCATCAATTAAATAGAAATAGTATTGTTGTTGTTCAAACATAGATGGATTCCAATTTCCATCTAATGTGTGATGATAATTTCCATTTTCGTCTTGATCAATAAAACCATAATTAAACATATTATTAGAAGACTGGTCACCAGTATATTGTGTGTTTGATTGATCAGTTTCAGAAGCTTGTGCCTCACTCTGTGCGATGCCAATTGCTCCCAATGACAATGTAGCAATCGTTGCTGTTACAATTTTTTTCATAATTAATAAATCCTCCCAATATTTTCTGAAGTAAATATATCAGAGAAATTGTGAGAAGAAAATAGCAGAAATTGTTTCTTAATTTACAAGTAAATGTTTTGATATCCTTGTAATTTTTTAGAATATTTTTAATTCTAAATATTTTTAAAATACGCTATTAAACTTTCTTTAGTCCTATTTATTATTGGAACCTTGTTACTTTTATTTTTATAACACAATCCTATCGTTCTTTTCGCATCATGATTTTTTATTGGAATTTGTTTCAAATTAGGTAAGCGAATATCCCTCAAATGTGGCAATATAGATACGCCTAGTCCTGAACTGATAAATGTCGCTATTGTAATTACTTCGTCACCTTCAAAACTAATTTCCGGTGTAAATTGATATACTTTTAATATTTCATCTACTTGTTGTCGTAATAATAAATTAGGTTTTAATAATATGAATTTTTCATTCATCAATTCTTCAATAGCTATTTCACTTCGTTGTCCCAATTGATGGTTTTCATGTAATGTTACATACAACTTTTCTACAATGAGTGGTTCAAAGTGCGTGTTCTTGCTCTTTTCAGAAATAGTCGTAATAATAATATCTACTTCTCCATCATCTAACATTTCTATTAAATGCTTTGCATCATTTTGAACAAGTTTTAATTGAATATTAGGATATTTCAAATTAAATGATTTCAAAAACTCTGATATATATGTCACACCAACAGAATGTAAAAATCCAATAATTAATTTACCGTTATATATATTAGTGGAATCAATGATATTGCTCTTATAAATATCCATTTCATTTACAATATTATTTGTTGTTTTTAAAAATTCCACACCATATTTGTTAAGTTTAATGGTTCTTCCGACTCTATTAAAAAGTGGGATGCCTAGTTCCGCTTCTAAGTTTTTTATCGCCCTACTTAACGTTGATTGACTTACATTTAACATTTTTGCACACTCTGACATATTTTCAGTTTGCGCTAATTGTTTAAAGTATTCAAAGTGATGCCATTCCATCTTAACAACCCCTTATGCATGTTATGCATTCATTAAATGAAAATAATGCATTTTTTATATTATTAATTACATGCTAACATAAACACATCAGATCATAAGCGGGGTTTTAACATTGGACGATTTAAAAAACAACTATGTCAAAAAAGGATCACAGGCTTATATAAAAATCATTGTTGCCCTGTTCATTTCAGGATTCACTATATTTTCTATTCTTTATAGCGTTCAACCACTCATTCCGCATTTCACAAAATCGTTTGATGTAAGTGAAACGGCTGCTAGTTTGGCACTGTCTGCAGCTACTATTACATTGGCGATTGCAATGCTATTCTTCGGCGCGATATCAGAAGTTTTGGGTCGCAAACCGATTATGATATTTTCTGTGATATCTGTGTCACTTTTAGCATTAGTACAACCTTTCATTTTAGATTTTAATACTTTTTTAATTGTACGATTGATACAAGGCATATGCTTGGCTGGTTTACCATCCATCGCCATGGCTTATATTGGCGAAGAAATTTCGCCACATAATTTACCTGAGGCAATGGGTATTTACATCAGCGGGAATGCTTTTGGTGGTGCATTTGGAAGAATATTTACCGGCTTTATTTCTAGTATTTATGGTTATCAAACAGGTCTAATTTCAATCGGTATCATTAGTGTTATTGCCGCAATTCTTTTTACATTTTTATTACCTGCATCTAACCATTTCGAAAAACAACGCTTTTCTGTAAAAGCATTATTAGTGAGTTACAGTAAACATTTGAAGAATATTAGATTATTAAAACCATTTATGATAGGTTTTTTACTTTTAGGGTGTAACATCGCAGCCTTTAACTATATCGGTTTTGTATTAGCTGATGAACCCTATCATTTGCATGATAGTGTGATTAGCTTTGTTTATTTATTATTTTTAATCGGTATGATTTCATCCATACTTAATGCAAAATTAAGAGCACAACTTGGGACTTTAAATGCTTTGAAATTTAGTATATTACTGCTCATTTTCGGTATTTGGGTCACACTTTTACCCCTGTTAGCGTTCAAAATATTAGGCCTCGCATTTAGTGTCTATGCGTTTTTTAGTGGTCATGCAATCGCAAGCGCTGTTGTGACAAGTCGTGCCGAAGATCATAAAGCACAGGCATCTAGTTTATATTTACTATTTTATTACATGGGCTCATCTGTAGGAGGCACGTTAGCAGGTATTTTCTACAGCGTTATTCAATGGCCTGGGGTAGTATTGATGATTACAGCATTCATGATTATTGCGTTCATTATATCACTTACAATTAAACGACGATAAAAATATAAGTATTCGTTTTTTACTATACTAAAAAGCTAGCTCAGAAGTTTTATTACTTCTAAACTAGCTTTTAAAATTTTGTGCTATTGTTCTATACGCTCAATTTGTGCTTCAAATTCATCAAGCAATTTTCGAGCATCGTCTGTCGTATTCGTACTCATTAATTGATGTCTTAATTCACTTGCTCCTCTAATGCCACGAACATATATTTTAAAGAATCTGCGTAACGGCTTAAACTGACGCGGTTCATTTTCAGTATATTGATCAAACAAATCAAGATGTAATCTCAATAAACCTAGAAGTTCTTCATTCGTATGGTCTCTTGGGTCTTTTTCAAAAGCATAGGGATTGTGGAAAATACCACGACCAATCATGACGCCATCAATGCCATATTTTTCTGCAAGTTCGAGCCCTGTTTTTCTATCTGGGATATCACCATTTATCGTTAACAAGGTTTCTGGCGCAATGTCGTCACGGAGCTTTTTAATTTCTCCAATTAATTCCCAATGCGCATCCACTTTGCTCATTTCTTTGCGTGTTCGAAGGTGAATAGACAGATTTGCAATATCCTGTTCGAAAACATGTGTCAGCCAATCTCTCCACTCATCAATTTCAGAGTAACCGAGTCGCGTTTTCACACTTACGGGTATTCCACCAGCTTTAGCTGCCTGAATAATTTCTGCAGCAATTTCAGGACGTTGAATTAAACCAGAGCCCTTCCCTTTAGTAGCAACGTTTGGTACTGGACATCCCATATTTAAATCAATGCCTTTAAATCCCATCTCGGCTAAGCCGATACTCATTTCACGGAAATGGTCCGGTTTGTCGCCCCAAATATGGGCAACAATAGGCTGTTCATCTTCAGTAAAAGTTAAACGTCCACGTACACTATGGACACCTTCAGGATGACAAAAGCTTTCTGTATTCGTAAATTCAGTAAAGAACACATCTGGTTTGCCTGCTTCACTGACAACATGTCGGAAAACGACATCCGTAACATCTTCCATCGGCGCTAAAACAAAAAATGGACGTGGTAATTCACGCCAAAAATTTTCTTTCATATTATATTTAAACCTTCTTATCTATTATTATCTCAATTTTTTATCCATGACGATATTACCACAAATGATCAATTTACACAAAAAGATTGTAAACAGTAAAAAGACTCCACAGATATATCTTCAGAATCCTTTTATAGATATAAATCATTCTTGCTTTGGGTATGACATGCTATACAAAAACACTTTGCACAAACGTTAATCTGTTACTCTATAGCTATAAAAACTGCTCAATAACCCAATACACAGTATAACTGCTGCAAATATTAATGCTGCATTATAATTACCTGACTCGCCAATCAATACACCTGAAAAAGCGGGTGCAATCATTTGTCCTAAACTATATATGACAGTTAATGAAGCGACTAAATTAATTTTACTAGCACTTTCAAACATCAGCGTTTGTGCTTTAGACATGAATAATGTCGTTAAGCCAAGGAATGTTGCTCCAAAAAAGAGCGAACTAATCACCAAACTCATCATGCTTTCTGAAAATACTGGCAATACCACAGCAATAATTTGTAAGATAAACGCAAAATATATTGCTTTCGCATGCCCTAGCTTGTTAGCCATCATCGACCACAAAATCGTTGAAGGGATTGCCCCCAGGCCTACAAACATCCAACTTAAAGCTGCATAATCGGCTAATTCGGGTATAGATTTAACGATGGCTACTAAGAAAGTACCCGTTATAATATATCCTGCACCTTCACAAAAATATGCTATTGAAAATCCCCAAATAAATTTTTTCTTCAATTTGACCGCTACATTATTTGTGTTATTTGATGAATAAGAAACTTCATTTTCAGTGATTGGATTTTCACGCATTCCAAATAATACAAAACTACCCATAATTAATGAAAAAAGACTAAGTACGATCCAAGTCATCTTCCACGTACCAGCACTAGTAAAGATAAAAATAAATATACTACTTGTAAAAATTCCTAAACCTACACTACTGTATAATAAACCTGAAATACCATCTTTCTTAGCTACTCTTAGCGCATCAAGTACTACATTTGATGCTAAGACAAAAACGGTACCGCTTGTTATACCAGAAATGAGGCGTAATATTGTCCAAACTGTAAAATCATCCAATAGCCCCATCATTAAGGTTGAAATGATATTTATAAATAAATAAATTTTCAAATCTGTAACTTTATTAATTATAACTAACCACATAGGTATGATAGCACCTATTAAATAACCTAAATAGTTGATTGTTGCCAATAAACCAGCACTTTGATTATCCATATGACCTGTTTGTTGCATAAATGGCATTATAGGTGTATATGCAAAACGTCCAATTGCCATCACTATAAATAAACAAACCATCCCTAATATGAGTTGTCGGTATGCGTATTGCACTTTCACCACCACTTTCTAACTATAATGGTTCCATTATACGCCTAAGCTTTAACTTTACATATATTAAATTCCAAAATATATGAATCACTTCTTCCCCCTTTTAATTTTTAAATAGTAAGTATAGAATAGATGCTATTAATATTTAGAATTTTCTTTATATTCAGATTATTTTAGGAGTGATTCATTTGGAACAACAGAACAACTTATGGAAAGATTGGAGATTACATAGCATTGTATTAGTAATAGTAATTATTTCTGAAGTAATCGGCGCACATAAAATACCTTTAGGCATAACATCTATACTCTTATTACCTGTGGTTTATGCAGTACTATTAGGCTTAGCAGTTTATTTTACGCCAATGATTAAGCACAAACAAGCTAAGCATTCTGAACCTATGGTATTCCTTTCAGTAGCACTACTGATAGCAAAATTTGGCGTAGAAGCTGGCCCAGCATTGCCTAAAATCCTTGCTGCTGGTCCAGCTTTAATACTACAAGAAATAGGTAATTTAGGTACAATTATAATTTCTTTACCCTTAGCTATCCTGCTTGGACTACGACGTGAATCTATTGGTATGACGCACTCTATAGGCAGAGAGCCAAACTTAGCATTAATTACTGAAAAATTTGGCATTGCTTCTCCAGAATGGCGAGGTGTCATGTCTATGTATATATTTGGCACTATTTTTGGTGCTATTTTTTTCAGTATATTTTCTGGTATAATCATTTCTATTTTACCATTAAGCCCCATTGCTTATGCTATGGCTACTGGTGTCGGGAGTGGTGTGATGACTGCAGCAGCTCTTGGCCCTCTTGTAGCAATGTATCCAGAACAAACAAGTACAATCACAGCATTTTCGGGTGTAAGTAATTTACTTACCTCAGTTACAGGTTTATATATCGGCATGTTGATTGCACTTCCATTAACTAGAAAATATTATAGCTTAATTATGAAAACTAAACGTAAATTTACTAAGGATGAGGAGTGATTGAGATGTGTTTAAAAATTAAGAATTGGATACTTACTTTATGTGTCGTAGGCATTATTTCTTTAATAAGTAATTGGATAGGCTATCGTGTTATGCCATTAAATGCGTTACCAGGTATCCTATCATTAATGGGCATCGCAATACTTGGTTTAATATTACGTGATATCGTCCCTTTTAATATTCCTAGTATTGCCTACATTGGATTAATTGGTTTAGTACTAACAATTCCAGTCGTACCTGGCTCATCATATATAGTAGCGTGGACTGAAAAAGTGGATTTATTATCACTAGCGACACCCGTAGTAGCTTATGCAGGTATCTCAATTGGTAACTCATGGACCGACTTTGCAAAACTCGGTTGGAAAACTGTAATTGTAGGTATTGTAGTTTTATTAAGTACTTATATTGGATCTGCTTTAGTTGCTGAAGTCGTATTACGTATACAGGGTATTGTTTAGTATTTTATATAATATTAAAAAAGGAGTAAGGCAGAAATCTAATTTTATAAAAAAGATTTCGTCGTCCCACCCCGGCATATATAATAAGAGTCTAGGACAAATCTACGATGTCCCAGACTCTTTATTTAATCGCTCAGATATTCATTATAATCAAATGTTTCAATGTTATTTGTGACAATCACACTCGTATCTAATTTTAATTTCAAATAACGACTAACTTCACAAACAGCATTTATCGATAGGCATTCAATATCATTCATTTCAAGTAAAATAAAGCGTATTTCTTCAATTTTATTATTGGTTTCAGAAACCAATTTTTCGATATGCTTAAATAATAGCGCTTGATAATTTTCACTTGGTATAGCAATAACTTTCGAATTAATCGGTTCTTTATTTTTATTTCTTAAATAGAACAATGTGTTACCTCTACTATACTGAATAATAATAAACATAATATGCTCCCCAATTTTAAAGTTATATTATTTATTATTATACTGTACACATTTTACGCAATTTATAAACAATTTACATATAATTTAAAACAATTTGTCTAAAACAAACCTGTAGGCTTTGTATCATAGCTGACTAGTAAATTTTTAGTTTGTTGATAATGCTCTAACATCATTAAATGATTTTCTCTTCCAATCCCACTCATTTTATAGCCACCAAAAGCTGCATGAGCTGGATAAGAATGATAATTATTAACCCAAACCCTACCAGCTTGAATACCCCTACCAGCACGATAAGCAATATTTTGATTTCTTGTCCAAATGCCTGCACCTAAACCGTAAATAGTATCATTTGCCATCTCTAATGCTATTTCATTATCTTTAAAAGTCGCAACAGACAATACTGGTCCAAAAATTTCTTCTTGGAAAATACGCATCTTCTGATCACCTTTGAAAATGGTAGGTTCAATATAATAACCATTTTCCAAATTATTGTCTTCTTGTCTTACATTACCTCCGACAAGTACTTCTGCGCCTTCATTTTTACCTATTTCCAAGTACTTTTTAATTTTTTCCTGTTGCTCTTCAGATGTTTGCGCTCCCACCATTGTTGTGTCATCAAGCGGGTTACCTAGCTTTATTTTATTTACTTTGTCGATACATAATTTTATAAATTCATCATAAATATCTTCATGTATAAGGGCTCTAGAAGGACATGTACAAACTTCTCCTTGGTTTAATGCGAACATAACCAGACCTTCTACTGCTTTGTCTAAAAATTCATCATCTGCATCCATAATATCTTTATAGAATATATTTGGTGATTTACCACCTAGTTCTAAAGTAACTGGTATGATATTATCGCTAGCGTTTTTCATGATTATTTTTCCAGTTGTTGTTTCACCAGTAAAAGCAACTTTATTAATGCCTTTATGCGTAGCAAGTGCTTCACCAGTTTCATTTCCGAAACCATTCACTACATTTAACAATCCTTTTGGCAATATATCTTCAATAATTTCTATAAGATGCAAAATAGAAACAGGTGTTTGTTCAGCAGGTTTAAGTACGACAGCATTGCCTGTCACTATTGCCGGAGCTATTTTCCACGTTGCCATTAGTAATGGGAAATTCCAAGGAATAATTTGCCCAATTACCCCTAACGGTTCTTTATAATGATATGCAACCGTATCATTATCTATTTGAGAAATACCACCTTCTTCTGCACGGATAACACCCGCAAAATATCTAAAATGATCTACAACTAATGGTAAGTCTGCACTTAATGTTTCTCTGACTGGCTTTCCGTTATCAAATGTTTCTATAACAGCTAAATTCTCCAAATGCGCCTCTATACGATCGGCAATATCTAATAGTAACTGAGATCTTTCAGCTAAAGATTTTTTGCCCCATTCTACTTGTGCTTTTTTCGCAGCCTCAACAGCTAAATCTACGTCCTTTTGAGTAGATCTAGGTACTTTTGTATAATTAACTCCTGTAACAGGAGATATATTATCAAAATAGTTTCCTTCTTGAGGTGCTTTCCAACTTCCATCAATGAAATTTTCGTATTGAGATTTTACTTTGTACTTTGCATCTTTCTCATCTGGATTTGCATATATCATTTAAAAACCTCCTTTTATGTAAACTATATACCCTTATTTTTTCATGTAAACGCTTAAATTATATTTTAAAAAAGACTTTTCACTCATAAGAATGAAAAGCCTAAAATAATTTTTATTTTATAATATTTATTTTTCTTCGTCTTTCTTTCTACGACGTTTTGCAAATAATAACAATGCACCTAATCCTGCAAACAATGTGCCAAATAGCGTACCATTACGGACTTCATCTTCACCAGTTTTTGGTAATTCAGATTGTTTATTCGTATTATCTTTGTCAGCAAAGTTAGCTTTATCTTCTTTAGATTCATCTATATTATTAGCTACTTGGTCATCTTGTGTATCGTCTGTTACTACGTCGTTTCCTTCTGACATTGGATTTTCTCCCGTACCTGGATTTTCTCCTGTACCTGGATTTTCTCCTGTGCCTGGATTTTCTCCTGTGCCTGGATTTTCTCCCGTGCCTGGATTTTCTCCTGTGCCTGGATTTTCTCCTGTACCTGGATTTTCTCCTGTGCCTGGATTTTCTCCTGTGCCTGGATTTTCTCCTGTGCCTGGATTTTCTCCTGTGCCTGGATTTTCTCCTGTGCCTGGATTTTCTCCTGTGCCTGGATTTTCTCCTTTAGCAATCACGGTAGTATTTGTACTTTCAGAAGTATTACCATCTTTATCTGTCGCTGTAACAGTAATGTTTTCTCCACCTTTTAAGTGTTCATTTGATGGTATATCAATTGTGTAATTGCCTTCATCATCGGCAGTGCCCGTTGCCGTTGTACCATCTGGGAACGTTACTGTTACCGTTGAGCCTGGTTCTGCTTTGCCTGTTATTTGCGTATCCCCACTTGTTACGCTGTTTACCGTCGGTGCGTCTGGTGCTGTTACATCTGTTACTGTTGTTGTCGCTTCTGATGATGTATTACCATCTTTGTCTGTTGCCGTAACTTTGATGTTTTCTCCACCTTCTAATTTCACACCTGCTGGTATTTCGATTGTGTAGTTACCTTGGTCATCAGCTGTGCCTGTTGCTGTTGTTCCGTCTGGGAACGTTACAGTCACTTCTGATCCTGGTTCTGCTGTTCCACCAATTGTTGTATCTTCACTTGTTACTTCTTTCACCGTTGGTGTTGTTGGTGCTGTTACATCCGTTACTGTTGTTGTCGCTTCTGATGATGTATTACCATCTTTGTCTGTTGCCGTAACAGTAATGTTTTCTCCACCTTCTAATTTCACACCTGCTGGTATATCGATTGTGTAGTTACCTTGGTCATCAGCTGTGCCTGTTGCTGTTGTTCCATCTGGGAACGTTACAGTGACTGTTGAACCTGCCTCTGCTTTACCTGCTACTTGTGTATCTTCACTTGTTACGCCATTTACCGTTGGTGCATCTGGCGCTGTTTTGTCTGTTACTGTTGTTGTCGTACTATCTGATGTGTTTCCATTTTCGTCCATTGCTGTAACTAATAAAGCTTCGCCACCTTTTAAATCTACTTTAGATGGTATTTCAATTGTATAGTTACCTTGTCCATCCGCTTTGCCTGAGGCTGTAGTTCCATCTGGGAATGTTACAGTCACTTCTGAACCTGGCTCTGCTTTACCTGTCACTTGTGTGTCTTCACTTGTTACACCATTTACCGTTGGAGCATCTGGCGCTGTTGCGTCTATAACAGTTTTGCTAGTTACTTCCGATGTATTTCCTGTTCCATCTTTCGCCGTTGCCGTAATAGTTTCCCCGCCTTTTAAGTCTACATCGGCCGGTATATCAATTGTGTAGTTACCTTGATCATTTACTTTACCAGTAGCTGTTATACCATCAGGGAACGTTATAGTTACTGTTGAACCTGGTTCCGCTTTACCACTGATTGTTGTATCATCACTTGAAATTTCGTTAACCGATGGTGCATCTGGTGCTGTCGCATCTGTAACAGTCGTTGTTGATGTTGATGAAATATTACCATTACTATCTGTTGTAGTTGCTTCTAATTGTTCTCCACCTTTTAAATCTACTCCCGAAGGTATATCAATTGTATAATTTCCTTGATTATCGACCTTACCTTTGGCTGTTGTATCATCAGGGAATGTTATCGTTACCGTTGAACCTACTTCCCCTTTACCAGTAATTTGTCCATCTTCACTTGTAACTGTATTAATAGTTGGTGCATTAGGTGCAGTTGTGTCTACTACAGTTGTTGTTACTTCAGCTGATGTACGTCCTCTATCATCTGTTGCGACCGCTCTTATTTCTTCTCCGCCTACTAAATCAACATTAGATGGCACACCGACAGTATAATTTCCATTGTCATCTGCTGTCGTTGTCGTAGTCACATTGCCTGGGAATGTAATTGTTACCGTATCTCCAGGATTAGCTTCACCAGTGATTTCTCTGTCTTCACTTGTAACTTTATGAATGGTAGGTGCTGCCGTTGTATCCTCTCCAGTAACTGTCGTAGATCCTGGTTGTGATGTATTGTTAGCTGCATCTACAGCTACTGCTTGAATCTTATCACCATTTCGTAAATTCACACCTTCAGGTAAAGCTGCCGTGTAGTTGCCTTGACCATCCGCTGTTACAGTTGCAGTTTGACCACCTGGGAATGTAATTGTGACTGTTGAATTTGGTTCTGCTGTTCCACTAACTTCAGTTGAATTTGTAGTCACGCCATCAACTGTAGGCGCATCAGGAGCATCCATATCACTTACAACCGTGCTAGTAGTTCCTGATTTATTACCTGCAGCATCATTAGCGCTTGCTTGCAATGTTTCTCCACCGTGAAGGTCTACACCATCTGGTATCGTCACACTATAATGTCCATTACTATCTGTTGTAGTTGTAGCCGTTACATTACCAGGGAATGTAATCGTGACTGTTGAATTTGGTTCTGCTGATCCCGATACTTGTTTATCTTTACTTGTAACTGTATTTACACTTGGTGCATCTGGTGCGGTTACGTCTGTTACTGTTATTGCACCTCTAGTCGATTTATTACCTGCTTTATCTGTCGCTATTGCAGTAAATCTTTCACCACCATCTAGTTCTACACCATCAGGAATATTAACTTGGAAGTTACCTTGACTATCCGCTGTTACAGAAGCATTGCCTCCACCAGGGAAAGAAACTGTCACAGTTGAACCTGGTTCTGCCATGCCTGTTACCTGCTTGTCCTTACTTGTAATCGTATTAAATACCGGAGCGCTTGGTGCAGTTGCATCAGTAACCGTCACCTGTTCTGAAACGCCACTAGTTTTGCCATTCAAAGTTGCTGTAGAAGTAAGTACAGTTCCTGCTTTCAATGGTGTATTCAGTTTAATCGTTGCAGCTGAACCATTTGCCGGAATTGTCACCGTACCAATAACATTATTATTACTATCTTTAACAGTAACTGTAGCGCCAGCTGTACCATTCACCGCTATTTGGGTATCATTATCATCTACTGGATTAATAGAGGGTGCAGGTACTTTGGTTTGATCTATGATTTTGAATGTATTTACTTCATCGTTATCATAATTTGGAGAATCAATTGCGATTGTATACGTACCTTCAGCTGATTTAGGGATTGAAACAGAGAATGTACCATCCGTATTAACTGTAGCAGTACCAATTGTTACACCATTTGAATTGATGACTTTAGCCGTTTGTTGTGCTGCTCCCGTTTTTAATGGTACAGATCCTGTAACCACGGTATCATTAGTAGTTACATCCGCTGCTGTAGGTTTACCTACTAAAGGAGAAGTCTTGTAATTTATAACTTCGTCTCCATCATTTTTACCATCACCATCTGTATCAGTAATTTCAGGATCAGAAAGGGAAACTTGACGTTCATATCTATCTAATAAACCATCTTTATCATAGTCTTGTAGCGCTAGTGTTGAAGTGCCTAATGTATTATTGATAAGTAAACTATTACTATCTGTTAAATAACCTGCAAATGTGAAATCTTCTTTTTGTTTTGTTGTTTCTGAAATCAAATTACCTTGTGCATCATATTGAGCATCTTTAGTTAGAATATTATTTACACTTTGATTTAATTTAACTACAATTCTAATCCCTACTGTTTCAGGTAAGGCATTATTAAATTCAATCAGTTTATTAAGATTATCGCTTGTAATCGAACCGTTTCCTATTGAATCTAACGTCAAATCCGCAACTTTGTTTGAAGGATCATAAGTTTTATCAAAACCACTTAATCCTTTGTAATCGTATTGATGCAATTCAACACTTTCGATATAAGGCAATAAGTCTTTATCAATTTGATAATTGTAAGACCATTGTTTGCCCTTTGCTTTACTATATGTGAATATACCATTCTTCATAATTTGTTGATCAATGATAAACCCACCATATTTTCCAGCAGCGTCATCATATACTGCCGATCCACTGCTCGCTTTGAAGACATTATTATTTTCAGGTGATACATTATTTTCTAGTTTAACTAGATCATCATCGGCAGCAGTTAAGAAATAGCCACTACTTTCAGAAGTTTTAACAATTTTGTTTCCAGTAGAATCACGTACAAACATTTGATAGTTTAATTTATTATTACTTAAACTTCCAGCTTCTTTTAATATGTTAGCCACAGTATCATCGAGTTCTATTTTTCCGTTTGTCGCAGTATATTGTGATAATATTTCTGCCCCACCAAACAAACCATCATTTGCTCTGATAAAGTTAATTTCCCATGTGTTTGTAAGTTTTCCATTGTCATCTGTTAGACGAATAAATTCGACTGGTTTGGTGCTTCCTGCAGGATTAACAGAAATTTTCGTAACATGTTGCGCTAAAATTGGATCTAATTTCAAATCAATTTTGTATCTATTCCCAGAGTTTGAGCCTGACATATAACTATGAATATCAAATGGAATTGTTTTACCATTTAAAGTCGTTGTATTATCTAATGTCCCTGGATCAAAAATAAGTGAAGAAAAAGTATAATTATCTAAATAGCCTAATGATTTTTGAACCTCTTCACTTTGTATTGCTGCTGCTCTTAATGCTGTTGGCGTAGCCATTGAACGAAACATTGTACGTACAGGTGTCGCTAATGTTTCAGCACTTTTTTGATTGTTAACTAATTGCACTAATGAAGCTTTTAATATTTCTGTATTAATTTCATCATCAGTTGCAGTGTTATAATCAATTTTTGCATTTTGCATAATTTTCTGTGTTTCAGAATCTGATAACTTACTATTTAAAAATGATTTTACTGCTGCTTTTTTATTTTTTGAGGTCGACAATGTTGTTTCTAAATCAGATATTTTATTTTGCTTAGCTTTTGCAGTTGTTGTCTTTTGTTTATTTTGAGCTTCTTTTGTTGTTTGTTTTTGAGCAACATTACTTTTAGCATCTGAAGTTACTTTTTTGGTTGTTGATTCATTTTTTTTATTTTTAGTTGATGTTGCTTTATTTTTTGTATTTGTTTGTTGTTTTGTTGACTGTTTTTGTGGTACAGTTTCTTTTTTAGGTTGCTCAACTGTTTTATTAGAATGACTTGGTTGTTCTGTTTGTTTAGTAGTGTTTGTAGATTTTGCTTTATTAGTTGGCTCTTTTTGAGTTGCTTCCTTTTTAGCTGTCTCTTTCGTTGTAGGCGCATCTGTACGTGATTCTTTTGATGTATCTACATTATTTGATTTTGAGTCTTTAGGTGTTTCTTTGGTCGTTTCTGTTGTGTTGTTTGGCTCTTGTGTAGGTTCTTGTGGTGTTTCAGTCGTTACTGAGTTGCTTGATTTTGGTTCATTTGTACTTTCTGTTGTAGTACCTTGGTCTGCTGGCGCTTGCTCTGTTTTCGCGTCATCTGTTGCTTCAGTCGTTTTATTAGCTGAATTTTCAGAATTATTATTAGCTACATTATTGTCGTCTACTTTAGTTTCAGAATTCGTTTCATTTGTAGTATTTTCTTCGACGCTTTTAATATCATTGATATCTAATGCTTCGCCTTTATCTTTAGTATTAGCATTATCACTTGTTATTGAGTCTAATTCATCTGCTTGGGCTTCATTGCCTATCCCCATAACTAATGTTGCCCCGATTAATAATGATGCTGTTCCAACTGTAAATTTTCTAATTGAGTATTTGTTCAATCTGTTAGGCAAAAAGCCTTGTCTGTTTTTCATAATTTTACCACCTCAAAAATAATTTATCACAACTCTATATTACACAATCGAATAATTAATGCAAGAAGTATTTCACGTTACATATAATTAGTTTTAAAATCATGCACAACCATTGTGTAAAAGGAGCTCTTTTTAAATGTTCTATTATTTAAAACATCAAACATTTCATCAAATTTAATTTAATTCTTGTCATTAGTTTTAACATTGAGAAATACTTATTTTAAAGAAAAATTTGGAGGAGTTAATGAAATATTTTGTATAAATGCACTAAGTAGTCTCAAAATCAAAACAATCTATACTTTAAAATATTTTTATCATTATTAAGTCATTGAAGTTATTATTCGAAGTATGCTATTTGAAAAATTATCGTTTCATTACCGAATTAAATTCCTTTGCTCAAATAGAAAAAATAGGTTTAATTACTAAATACACTTTTATTCTAAATATAAAACATTCGCTATGTAAAGTGTTTTGGCAATGTTCTACTATTAAAAAAATTAAGAAAAATAGCACATTAATCTATATTGCTTCTTTTAAACGATAGTTTATAAGTACTTATGATTAAGTAGTTATATACTTTAAAATTGACAATGACCTATAATCGTAATAAATTTAACTTGTATTTAAAATAGTTACATATAGAAAGAAGGCATTCCTTCATGAACATATTACTAACAGGTGCAACCGGAAATTTAGGTACACAAATAACTAATCAAGCCATTAACGAACGCGTTCATAATTTTAGCATTGGAATTCGAAACATAAACAAAGTACCACATGCTTGGAGATCATCTCTTGAAATAAATAAAATGGATTATTTTAATAAGGACAGTATGGTTAAAGCCTTCAAAAATAAAGATTTAATTATATTTATTCCAAGCATTATTCATCCATCTTTTAAGCGACTGCCAGAAGTAGAAAATTTAATTGAAGCTGCTGAAGAAGCTCATGTTTCACACGTCATGTTTATCGGTTATTATGCAGATCAAAATAATAACCCGTTCCATATGAGCCCTTACTTTGGTTATGCAGAAAGAAGGCTCGCTATTAGCGACTTAAATTACACTTATGTAAGGATGGCAATGTATATGGATCCGCTTGTTGATTATCTACCAGAATTACAACAAATGGGAAAACTGATATACCCAGTAGGAAACGGTAAAATTAATTATATTTCTAGAAAAGATATCGCTAAAGGTATTATTTCAATTATACAATCACCTAAAAATCTAGGTAAACGTTATTTATTATCTGGTTACTCTTATACTATGACAGAACTAGCTGAAATTTTATCACATGTTGCAAACTCAGAAATCAAATATGAACCAATTTCGCTAGAAGCTTTTGGAAATATGTATGATGAACCAAAAGGATTCGGTCCTTTACTTGCTTCTATGTATAAAGCGGGAGAAATGGGATTGCTAAACCAAGATAGTAATGATTTTGAAATACTTACCGGTAAAAAACCAGAGACTTTTGAAAGTTATTTAATTAACAATTATAAAGATGCCTAATCATGCACTAGAAACAAATAACACTATAAGCCAAACATGATTACTTAATAAAAATATTTTTCAAGGTTGTTGATATCATAAAAAAACACTTCGTATCCATTCATTTTAGTATGAATGCTACGAAAGTGTTTTTTATTTTTTTCTCAATATTTGAGAAAAAGTTTAATCTTACCTAAAGATATGCTATCAATTATAAATTATTCAATTCTAATTCAGTATTACTTGCTTGACGAATTTGTTTTAATAAAGCAAAGTCTTCAATCAATGATTGACCATAAGATGGAATAATTTCTTTAAGTTTTGGTTCCCACTGTTTCAGTTGCTCAGGGAAGTTTTTCTCAAGAACTTCTAAAGCTACAGAAACGGATGTAGATGCACCTGGTGATTCACCTAATAATGCAATTACAGAATGGTCTTTAGAATTTACAACTTCTGTACCAAATTGAATAAATCCACGACCGTGTTCTTTTGTATCTTTAATAACTTGAACACGTTTACCAGCTTGTAAGATATCCCAATCTTCATCCTTAGCATCAGGTACAAAGCGACGTAATTCTTTCATACGGTCTTCTTTTTTAGCTAACACTTCTTGAACAGAATATTTAATTAATGGGAAATTCTTCGCAGCTGCTGATAACATCGTAATCACATTGCTTGGATTAATAGATCTAAATAAATCTAAGTTAGAACCATTTTTCAAGAATTTAGGGCCAATGGCTGCGAATGGTCCAAATAATAATGAATTTTCATCTTGAATATAACGTCTATCTAAGTGAGGTACAGTCATTGGAGGTGTACCCTCAGGTTCTTTACCATAAGCTTTAACTTCATGTTTAGCTACAACTTCAGGATTATTACATACTAAGAATTCTCCAGTAATTGGGAAACCACCTAAATGTTTACTTTCAGGAATACCTGTTTTTTGTAGTAATGGGATAGCTGCACCGCCTGCTCCAATAAACAGATAATCAGTAATATGGTGTTCTACTTTTTTAGTTTTAAGGTCTTTGACTTTAACTTCCCATTTGCCATCTTTACGACGACTAAAATCTTGCACTTCATGACGATAGAAAAGTTCAGCATTTTCATGTTCGCTTAAGTTTTTAGCCATTTTTCTAGTAAGCTCACCGAAGTTCACGTCTGTACCTTCGTCAATTTTACTAGCTGCGACCGTTTCATTTGGGTCACGGCCTTCCATCATAAGTGGCATCCATTCTCTTAACTTCTCATGATTTTCTGTAAATTCGATACCTTTAAACATTGATAGAGGCGCTAGCGCTTCATAACGTCTTTTCAAGAAGTTAACGTTTTTATCGCCTTGCACAAAACTAATGTGTGGTAAAGGTCTTATGAAAGCTTGCGGGTTTTGAATCTGTTTGCTTTTTACCAAATGAGACCAAAATTGTTTTGAAATCTCAAATTGTTCATTAATTTCTTTAGCTTTTTCAACATCAATTGAGCCATCTTTTTGTTCTACTGTATAGTTCAATTCGCATAATGCGGCATGTCCAGTACCAGCATTATGACGCTCATTAGAGCTCTCAATTGCAGGTTTGTCGAGTCTTTCAAATAATTTAATATTCCAATCTGGCGCAAGTTCTTTTAATAATGTACCGAATGTTGTACTTAACACACCAGCACCGATTAAAATAACGTCTTTAGAGTTTGATTCACTCATTATTTTTCCACCTTTCGCATTCACTTTTCAATTAATCATTTACAATAATTTATAGTTATATGCATATCCATATGATAATTATTTAACGTCTAATATATTCATACCCTATATCACTAATCATTATCATAAATTTTTCTCGATAAATATCTCTCATAAACCATGATAAATCAACTGTCTCAAAATGTAAAATATATATTACAAGATTATAAATTTCTATATTATTTATGTAGGCACATAATTAAATAGTAAAATTATGCCTCTATAATGATATTATCAATTAAACGCGCTTTACTAAATTTCACAGCAAGCGAAATAAAAATACTGCCATCAATAACATGTTGCTCAATAAGTTCTGGATAACTATAGATTGCAACTGTTTCTATCGTGCCACTTGTATATTGTTCTAAATACGCATGTGTCGCTGCAATAATTTTGGCACTGTTACGTTCTCCTTGTACATAAAGTGATTGCGCTAAACACAAACTTTTATACAGATGAACAGCTTCTAGTCGCTCATCATCAGTAAGATAAATATTACGTGAGCTTTTTGCTAGTCCGTCCGCTTCTCTAACGATATCAACGCCTTTAATTTCAACTGAATGGTTAAAATCTTCCACCATTTTTTTCACTATCGCCAATTGTTGTGCATCTTTTTTACCAAAATATGCTGTACTAGGTCTTACGATATTAAATAATTTATTAACAACTGTTACAACACCATCAAAATGTCCAGGCCGTTCAGCACCTTCCAAAACGGATGCAAGACGACCTGCTTTTACTTCTATCGTAGGTAACTCTGGGTACATTTCTTTTTCAGTTGGGTGGAAAATGTAGTCCACACCCACAGAATCCGCTTTTAAGGTATCGCTTTTAATATCACGCGGGTATGAATCTAAGTCTTCATGTGGTCCAAATTGTAACGGATTGACAAAAATACTTATTATAGTGACATCATTTTCTTTTGCAGATAATGACATCATCTTTAAATGCCCGTCGTGTAGTGCACCCATTGTAGGTATAAACCCAATGGAACGATGCTGGTCATGAAGTGCTTTCGTAATGTTCTTCATTTCATCTATCGTTGTAATTAATTTCGTCATTCTGAAACCTCATTCATAATTTGTTTTTTATATGTGTGCGCGTCACTTGGAAATTGGTGGGCTTTTACTTCATTGTTATATTGTTTTAATGCATCGATGCCCACAGAAAAATCACCAAATTGCTTTACAAACTTTGCTTTGTGTTCTACTCCATAGTTTAATAAATCGTGGTAGACCAAGACTTGCCCATCTATACCTTTACCTGCGCCTATGCCAATCACCGGAATATCTAACCTATCTGATATTTCTGACGCTAAGTCACTCGGTACCGCTTCAAGTACTAACATCACTGCACCAGCTTGTTGAACAGCATATGCATCTTCTATAAGCTGTAATGCTGCTTCTTTATTACCAGCTTGCATTTTATATCCCATAATGCCAACACTTTGAGGTGTTAAACCCAAATGTGACACCACTGGAATGCCCAGATTAGCACAATTTTTAATATATTGAGTTAAATGTGCACCCTCTGCTTTGATTGCATTAGCATCTGTTTCTTTGTATAATTTCACAGCGATTTCCAAATCATACTGATCATTTACCCCAACTGCTCCAAATGGTACATCTACTACTACATATGTCTTTGGTGCTCCTCTTCTAACTGCTTTAGCATGATGAATCATATCTGCCACAGTAACCTGAACCGTACTATCATAACCTAGTACGGTCATGCCCAAGGAATCACCAACCAAAATGATATCTATATCGGCTGCTTCAACTTGTTTTGCACTTGGATAGTCATATGCTGTAACCATAGAAATTTTTTCCTTATTATCTTTTAAGGCTGATAACTGACTTAATGTTTTCAATTAAAATCAACTCCACAATTTGGTATATTTATATTATTATCCATATATTAACCAATCTTTTTAGAAAAGGGAATAAATAATATGCACAATGTCGCAATTATAGGTCCAGGTGCAGTGGGCAGTACCATTGCATTTGATTTAAACAACACGCCACTAGAAATACGATTACTCGGTCGTCGAACAGAAACGCTTGACTACTATGCAAATAATGACACTAATCACCCACACCAGCTAAATGTTCTCTCACTTACTGAATATTATGAAACTGTAGATGTCTTATTTATTACTGTCAAGATACCTCACCTTGACACAGTTTTAAAAACATATAAACATTTACTCCATGAAAATACACTGATTATATTAGCACAAAATGGTTATGGGCAATTATCAAAATTTGAGCACCCTCATGTTTATCAAGCAGTCGTATATATTAGTGGTCAAAGAACAGGTCATACCATCACGCATTATCGTGATCATAAACTAATAGTACAAAACAAACATCATACTCAAAGGTTACGTAACATTTTATCAAATTCGCCTCTAGAATTAACACTTACTCATGATATAGACCAGGCCATTTGGTATAAATTACTTGTAAACTTAGCGATTAATAGCGTTACAGCTTTAAGTCGTTCAACTGCTGCCGTATTAGAGGTTCCAGGTATTAAAACGCTGTGCAGACAATTACTTTTAGAAGGTATTACTATAGCAAAAGCTGAAGGCATCATCTTTGAGCCAACTATTGTAAGTGACATACTTAAAATTTATGATGGATACCCCGCTGAAATGGGCACAAGTATGTATTACGATATTATCGATAGTAGACCATTAGAAATTGATGGAATTCAAGGGTACTTATATCGTAAAGCCCGAGAACATCAGTTAGCTACACCTATTTTAGATACAATATATCCACTATTACTTGCCCAACAAAAATAAAGAACACACATGTGAATAATTAAATAAAAAAACGAGACACAACTAAAGTATACATTGTTGTGTCTCGCGCTATTGCTATGCGCTTTATTACTAAAAGGTAAAATAAAATTTTAAATTAATGGTTAAATTCTTTTTTGAAAATAAGTACCAACAACATAATGATTATCGATGCTATTGCCGCTGTTACAAATACCGGCATATACGCTAAATGTGTTGCATCTACGATTCCCTTAGTAATTGCGTGTTTCATAGAATCGTTTGAAATATGATGCACTTGATCCAAAATTTCAGTCATATTTCCTGAACCATGTTGCATAGATTTCACCAGTGAATGCGGCATATCTGACATATTATAATGAGCTGCATCTAAATTACTTTTAATTTTACTTCCCATATGGCTATAACCAAATTGTATAAACGTTGAAAATAACGTTGGTGCAATCGTAATACCAACTTGTCTTGATACAGAAAGCGTTCCAATAACCGTACTATTGTTCTTACTTGAGTCTGCAGAGCGTGTTGCTAACACTGTCATTGGTGCACCAATTGTAAACCCAAACCCAAGGCCAGCAATAATTGAAAAAGTAAAGAACGCTATTGCTTCATAAATAAAGAACGCTAACCCTCCAAATCCAGCAATACTTATAATACTTGCCATGATTAATGCAAAAATCGGTCCTTTTTTATCTACTATTTTACCGCCCATAGAAGCGCCAACGCCTGAAGCTAATGCAAGTGGTGTCATCCAATAACCACTATTTGCTGCACTGACGTGAAGTACATTTTCCACAAAAGATGGTATGAAAATAATAGAACCAATAAGCATCCCTGATAAAATACCCATCATCAACGTGATGGAAAAAGCAGGTTTTCTTAATAAATAAAATGGCAAGAATGAATCCACATCCGTTGCTTCATTTCTATATTCAATTAATATCATCATGCCGTAACCAATAATAGCTAAAATAAATAAACCAATGACTGACAAGCTGAGTATACTTTCAGATATGTGCCCTGTTTGAATATTATTGATTGAGAACATCATTAGTAATGTAGAAAGTGAAAATACTGATATAGCGTATTTATCAATTTTTGATTTCACTTTTTCCTGAGTTTCAGGCATTTTTATAACCATAAATATAATAATCATAATCGCGACAGGCACATTAATTAAAAATAGCCAGTGCCACGTCCCACTAACATTGATTAGCAGACTACCAATATTGGGCCCCAATACTGATGCAATACCATTCATTGCGCCAAGTCCACCCAACATACTACCATGCCTTTCTTTTTTATATGTAGAAATGATGTGGGAACTTGCGATTACAAACAAACCACCACCACCAAATGATTGAATTAAACGGGCGATAATAAAAAATGTATAATTAGGACTCAAAGCGACAAGTAATGAACCTAACCCAAATAAAATGACTTCTACAATAAATACCTTTTTACGACCATACATATCGGCTAATTTCCCAGCTATCGGCGTCGTAACTGCCATCCCCAATGTATAAATCGTAATTCCCCAAGAACCCATTTGAGCTGTAATTTCAAACGATTGATTAATCGTAGTTAAAGCTGCGCTAATGATACCATTATCGAGTGCTGCCATGAATACGCCTATAAGCAAAAACAGAGCTACAATATCGAACTTTGTCTTTTTCATATACTTTCCTTCTTTCTACCATATGTTCAAGATGATTTGCTTTAATGTTATTTAACATCACTGATATGAACTAAATGTGAACACCAGTACTTATTTTTAAAATTTGTTCATATAGTGTTCATAAAAGGGCTTTATATTATATTTATCAATAAATTGGAGGTAAAATTTTATGAAAAAACTAATGTACAGTTCAGCATTTTATACTTTGTTAGGCCTACTGAGTGGACTATTCTATCGTGAGATGTCCAAAGCAGAAAACTTTAGCGGGTACTCACAATTGAATGTGACACATACGCATTTATTAGTATTAGGTACGATAATGTTCTTGATATTTATGGTTATCGAATATCAGTTAACACTAACAGCACACAAACAATTATTTAACTACTTTTTTTATATTTTCCATTTAGGCGTTTTAGTTACAGTAGCAATGCAATTTATAAATGGTATTGCTGCTATGAAAGATTTCAGTGTTAGCCCTGCGATAGCTGGTATTGCTGGGTTAGGTCATATCATGATTACCATTGCTTTTATATTGTTCTTTGTATTACTGAATAAAAGAATAAATGCGAATAATACAAACAGATTATAACCTATAAGTTAAGCTGCTAAAGCTGTAAAGCCAAAGCAGCTTTTTTAATGTGAAGAAATAAGAATAATACCTAACATAACTATAAATAGATATAACCACAGATCAAAGTTGCGATTCATTGTTCGCTGCTTACAATACTTGCCAATCACTACTGAAATAAGTAATAACGGACACGCCAAAAAAAATAAAGGTAGTGTTTCATTTGTCCATATGTTTCCTGTACCTTGACCAATAACTACTAAAATCGCTGTGAGTAAAAAATGCGCTTGGATTGTACTACTTAAAGTTTTTATAGGTAAACCAGTCATCGTTCCATAAATCACTACTGGAACACCATGGGAATTATAAAGACTTCCTAATATCCCAGAAATTATTCCGGTTAAGCCAGTCCAAATGCTTGATTTTAAAATGATTACATCATGATTTTTAATAAAAACTTTTATTCCAAAGGCATAAATACCATATAAAATTAGAAATATACCAAGTAACAATTGAACTAAACTTGTATTTACAAAATGTAAAATCCAAATTCCTAACGGCACACCTACAAGGCTTCCTACTAACAGCACAACCAACATCTTATAATCGATACTTTTATAATCTAAAAATATATTGAAACTTGCTACTAAAATGCCAGCTAAACCAATAACAGAAATTGAGGTATGTATATCTAAACCTATGAGCGTTAACAATGGCATACTCACTAATGCTTCTCCAAAGCCAAAATAAGTTCTGACTAGACCACCTAAAAATATCGCGAATAAAATTAATACGTAAAATATATCCATAAACATATCATCCAATCATTAAGCATTGTCATGCACAAGGCGCACCTTTTATAATTTTATTTCAATATAAAATATAACATTATTTATTAAAACAATGTTATATTCATTTAATTTTTTAATGATTATATAAATGGCCAACGTTCACAACACTTTGAACATTGGCCATTTAGCTTTTATTAATATATTTTAATTTTTCTCATATACGTTGCCATTTTCCAAATATATTCTAAAGGTCCTAATTTAAAATATTTGAGCCATATGCTACTCATAAATAGCTGAATAACATAGATACTTAAACAAATCCATAAAGTATCAACATATGTCCATTTTATTCCACTAAACAATGTAATAACTAGATAAATCATCAACGTTTGGCAAATATAGTTTGTTAGCGCCATTCTTCCATAGTATTTTAAAGGACATAACAATATTCGTACCCAAGAAACATTTAACAATAAAATAAGACAAGATACATAAAATAAACTCATGAATGGTGAAAAAATAGTGATTAAATGATTATAATGATTAACAATTTCAACTTTATTATTAATTGCTGTTTCTGTATTTAATGGTGACAGTTCATAATGTGCTTCAGCATATACTTTTTCTAGCAAATACCAACCAAATGCTGAAATAATTCCCGAAATAACTGCAATAGCCGTCCATAATTTTTTATGCGTATTGAATCTAAATATCACACCAAATTGAGCAGTGGTTAAGCCTAAGATAAAATAAGGTAGTGGAATCAAAATTTTCGCATCAAGATATAAGACAATAATCAACAATATCGTTCCAATAATTAAGTTTAAAAATTTATGGAATTTAAAGAATGGTATTAATATCAATCCGAAGATTGAATATATAAACAATGCTTCTCCAGGCTGTAGTTGCATATGCAAAAAGCCAAATATTCCTAAAACTAAAATACGACGTAGGTAAAGATAATATTTATTTTCCAATTTATCTTCTGCTCTTTGCATAAAAATATAAAACCCAATACCAAACAAGTATGAAAATATGGAAAAAAACTTACTTTCTATAAAGAAATCTAAGAACTTCTTGTAAGTTATGTCGCTAGATAATTCAGGGAGCCCCAACTGTATAATGCTTATACTATTTACTAAAATAATGCCTAACAAAGCAAAACCTCTTAAAAAATCTAATGTTTCAATTCTTTTGCTTATTTTATTCACATCGATTTGCCTCTTTCTAATTATATTTTTATATAATTTTAGCAATGAAACAAAAAATACTCCTGTTTACGAAATGAATATGATATGACAATTTTGTCATACAAAAAACGAAAACATGAAACCCTTTATTTGTAGATTTCACATTTCCGCTTCCACTCTATATTTTGCACTTTCAAAAGCCTGTATCGGTGTAACACCAAGCCTTAAAAAAATAGATTTTCTATTTGTAATCTATAACCATGGAAATGATTGTCATTTCATCGCCTTGATTAATATAACTGTGCGCTATATCAGACTTAAATCTTAACGCATCGCCTTTCCCTAAAGTAAGGACTTCATGTTCTAAATGCATTTCCAATTGGCCTTCCACAATGATGATCGACTCTTCTGAACCTGTTAAATGTGGTTCAGATTCTAGCATTGCACCTGAATCTAACTCAACATAAAAAAATTCAAAAGATTTACTTTTTTCAAATGGAAAATAAGGATAAACACGATATTTACCTGCATCTTCAGTTACCGGTACGACATCCTCTTTATTAACCTGAACATAATTAGATTCTGCTTCACTCATTAAACTACTGAATGACAATTTCAGACCATTACTGATTTTCCAAACTGTGTTAATAGATGGAATTGTATTGCCTTTCTCAATTTCATTGAGCGAAGACGTACTTACACCAGTAAGTTTCGAGAGTTTTTCTAAGCTAATTTTATTTTTCTTTCTATATAAATATATATTTTTAGCTACAATTTTATGAAATTCCAATATGAGTGCTCCTTTTCCAGTTGACTTTCCTTTAAAACGGATATAAAATCCTTTTAAAAGGAAATATCCTATTCAGAGGAATTTTATTACTTGTATTTCCATGATAATGGATAAAGCTAGGAGAATGCAATTTGTTTATATCATTTATTATTTATACATTTTTCATGAGTTACACGCCAGGGCCAAATAATTTATTAGCATTAGATGGTGCATTACGTAGAGGTATGAAAGCTACGATTCATTTTTTATTAGGTATCGGATTGGGATTTCTAACTCTATCCATGTTGTGCTTAATTTTTAGTGAGTATATGACAATTTATTTTGAAAATTTCATTTTTATTATTAAACTTATCGGTTTCTTTTATCTCTTATATTTAGCTTATTCTGTTTTTAAGCATGATGATAAAGATGAAAAGCACAGAAACACTTACCGCTTAAGAGATGGGCTCTATTTGCAATATATGAATCCCAAAACAATTGTATACGTACTTACAGCTATCGTCACTTATGTGACCACGCAAAACATGAATTTCTTCACGTCTATGAACTATACTATCGTCATTGCTTTAATTGGTGTGTCAGGTGCTGTAACTTGGGCAGTGATGGGGCTTTGTTTTAAGAAACTGTTATTAAAATATAATACGGCATATAAGATTTCAATGTCTGCGTGCTTAGTCTTATTAGCTCTTATGATGGTACTAGAATAACTAAAACGACTTAGAATTTAGTCTTTATTATTTAGATTTCAAAAACGAATAAATAAAATCAAAAGCAAGACTTTGTTGGCAGTTTTTTTATGCACGCTTTCCGCGGGCACTGCCTTAGCCTGTAGTCTTCGGCTAGTGCTATTCCCGCAGGAGTCGGCATAAATCACTGCCAATATTACACAAAAAATATTATAA
>NZ_MRZN01000007.1 GCF_002614725.1 Staphylococcus edaphicus
AACCTGGATATTTCAGAACAAAAGATTTCATCTACGATGAATATTATGATACTTATATTTGTCCTAATGATGAAATTTTATCATACAAAAGAACGATGCCGACAGGACACAGGTTATATGTATCAGATGGTTCAATATGTCGAGACTGTCCGGTATTAAGTAAATGTACCGAAAATAAAGATGCCATAAAACAAATTAGAAGACATGTTTGGCAAGATGATTTAGATATAGTTGAAGATTTAAGGTTTGTGGATACAGTAAAAAAACAATATAAAATGCGAAGTCAAACAATAGAGAGAAGATTTGGTGATGCAAAAGAGCAGCATGGTATGCGATGGACGAGATATAGAGGACATGACAAAGTTTCCATGGATACCACGCTAATTTGTGCTGCCATGAATCTTTAAAAAATCGCAATGTGGCTAGTAAAAGGACCAGCAATGGTCTGAAAGACCAATGCTTTTTTGAAAAATAACTATATAAATAAAAATAAACAAACCTTACGCATTAATTTGCGCAAGGTTTGTCTACGTTCTGAGACTTCTCTTCGGAGAAGTCTTTTTTTATTTATCTTGAATTAGTCCCCTTCCACTTTTTATAAGTAACTCCATTAAATCACATTGCTTATCCAACACTTCTTATAAAAAACAATGTACACTATGGTTAAGTTCATATTTATTCGAGGAGGAAATTCAATTATGAAACAACCAATCATTATAGATACAGATCCTGGTATTGATGATGCAGCTGCAATTAGTATTGCCTTAAATCATCCTAGCTTTGATTTGAGAATGATTACAACCGTTAATGGTAATGTGGGAATCGAAAAAACGACTGCTAACGCCTTAAAACTCAAACGTTTTTTCTCGAGTGATGTACCAGTACATAGAGGATCTTCTCAACCATTAATATCAGATATTGTAGACGCCAGTGCAGTACATGGCGAATCTGGTATGGGAGGATACGATTTCCCTGAGATTAATTATAATGACTTATCATCTACTCACGCTGTAGAAGCAATGCGTAAAGAACTACAAACAAGTGATGAACCAATTACTTTAATTCCAATTGGCCCTTTAACGAATATCGCCTTATTACTTTCAACTTATCCTGAAGTAAAAGATTATATAAAAGAAATCGTATTAATGGGAGGTTCTGCTAGTCGTGGTAATGTAACACCGTTGGCGGAGTTCAATATTTATTGTGATCCTGAAGCCGCACAAATCGTTTTTAACTCTGGACTGCCAATCACAATGGTCGGTTTAGACGTGGCAAGAAGTTCAACATTAAGCCACACAGCAGTCAATAAATTACAAACACTTAATCAAACAGGCGATATGTTATATCAAATCTTTAAGCATTATAAAGGTGATGGCCTTGAAAAAGGCATCAATGTCTATGATGCTTATACGATACTTTATTTATTAAATTCTGGAAAATTTAATGTTCAAGAAGCAGATGTCCAGATAGAAACTACAGGAGCGCTTACTAAAGGCGCAACAGTCACTGATTTTAATACCCACTACCCTAACTGTACTGTGGTTATGTCTGTGGAACCAATTGAATTTGAAAAAATGTTTTTCGATGTTTTAAAATATTGCAAATAAGCTGTTACAAAGAAAAAGCACACGGCATATAAAATGTCGTGTGCTTTTATATATTTTTTTATTAATAAGATTTACCCACGCTATTATAAACGCCATTCTGCTTCAATATTCGACTATATATATGTTTGATTTTCTTTTCATTATTCACACTGCTATTTTCATAATTTGTACCTAATACTACGATATACTTATCATTAAAATATGTTGTAAATACTTGACCGAAAAAACCGCCATTGATTCTATTTTTGTCTGCAAAGGAATAAAAACCATAGCGATACGGCTGTGGATACTTAGAAGTCTTACTCTCATGAATAAGAGGTCTTGCTATTCTGCTCTCTAAAAGTTCATTATGTTGCAACCCTAAAATCAATTTCCCCATATCACTTGGCGCCATATATAAATTACCAACTCCATCATACTGATTTAATATATTAGGATACTGCTGAATAGGATTCCCAGTGAGACTATCCTTTTTATAGCCTTCTGCCATATATGACTGATAGTCTGAATCATTGTAAAATGCAGTAAAATTCAAGTGCTGTGGCTTTGATATTCTTTCTTCAAAATTTTGTACATAAGATGCGTTAGTCACTTTTTCAATCACACGCGATAATACTAAATAGTTAGCATCGTTATACCTATTTTTATTGTAATATTTTGTCTCAATCCCTTTTTGTTGAATTGCATGTACCGCTTCATTTAAATTTTTATAGTTTGGTGATGCTTTATACTTATATAATCCACTTTTATGCAACATCAATTGATTTAAAGTAATAGGTCTCTTACTTTTAAACCATGGCAAATATTTACTCACTGGGTCTTTCATATTGACTTTATTTTCATTTTCCAATTGTTTCAACATTAATCCTGTTGCGAACTTTTGAGATGATCCAATTAAGTATAAGGTATCCGCTTTATTCTTTTTCTCTTCATTAATATTTTGCATTCCATAACCTTTATTTAATTTAAGCTTGCCATCTTCATATACAGCTGCAGTACCATTGAACTTTAATTTTTTTAAATATTGGTCAATCTCGCTCATTTTCGAATTTTCACTCTCGACAATCGTCTTTAAGTGCCCTATCGATTTTTGTGCATTTTTTTGTTTTTTTTCATTATGCGTCGCCTTTATTTCCTGCTGGTTGCGTTGATATTGCTTATAACCAATTGTAAAAACAATAACTAATAAGATTGTTATTAAAACAATTGTCACCTTTTTTAATGTCTTTGTTGTCATCCTGTTGCCTCTATCATCAGTTTAAACCATATTATTAATATAGTTTGTTTCAAATTGATGAGTAATCTCATCTATATATTCAACTTCTAGCGAAAAATATAATTTAATTTTAGGTTCTGTGCCAGAAGGTCTTAATGCAATAAAACCATTTTCAAAAATAAATCTAATTAAATTAGTTTTTGGTAAAGTTAACTGGCTTGTTGTGCCTGTTATCATATTTCTAACTGTACCGATTTGATAGTCCTCAATTTGTTGCACATCCATGCCACATATTGAAAAGACTTGTTCATTTCTAAATTGCGCCATAATATTTTCTATTTTTTTAACTCCATCTTTTCCTTCAAATGTTGGAGCTAATGTTCTATCTTTAAAGGATCCAATATTTTTATAAATATCTTCAATGGTTTCTTTAAACGTTAAACCGTTTTTATTTAATAAATTTTTATATTTTATTAATAACGGTACCATCTGAATTGCATCTTTATCTCTTGAAATGGGACTAGCTAAATAACCATGACTTTCTTCAAATGCTAGAAGTAACTGCTCATCAGTTTCTACTTGTTTGCGTTCTATCAAATCTGAAATGAATTTAAATCCTGTCAACACATTATTAACTTCCACATTGAGTGATTTTGCTAACCTCTCAGCTAGTTCACTCGTGACTATGGATTTAACTATATATTTTGGTGTGTCTACCTCAATTAGATCTTGAAATCTTAACTTCATTAAAAGTAATCCAATTTCATTACCATTAAAATATCTAAAGTCACCATCATCATAACGTTCAATAAATCCTAGTCGATCAGCATCTGGATCTGTTGCGATTATAAGTTGTGCTTCCGATTTATCTGCAAGCTTTTTACCAAGCTTAAAGGCAGACTCATCTTCAGGATTTGCAATCGCTACTGTTGGAAAATTACCATCCGGCTCTGATTGTTCTTCTTCTATGACAAAGTTATCATAGTCCAATTCTGTTAAAATATCAGCTACTAATGGCAGACTCGTACCATGTAAACTTGTTAATACAACTTTGGCACTTTGCTCATCAATTGAACCAATTAGTGATTTAACTTCTTTTTTATAACTTTCAGTCACTTCATCTGCCATATATTTAATTTTTCCAGTTTCTATAAAATCTTTATAATCTCCTTTATCGATATTTAATGGAGATTCAATTGTATTAATATAGTCACTTAACTGCTCAGAAGCTTCAGGCAATAATTGCCCGCCTTTATCATCATAAATTTTTATCCCATTATAGTTTTTAGGATTGTGACTAGCCGTAATCATAATACCTGCATCTACCTTTAAATACCTAACTGCAAATGATAATTCCGGAGTTGATTTATAATCATGTGAAACAATAGTTGTTATTCCATTATTAGCTAATACACTCGCCATTTCTTTAGAAAATGCCTTAGATAAAAACCTTGTATCAAAATGGATTACTACAGAGGGGTTATCGCTTTTGTGATTTAAATATCGAGCTAATCCTAATGCTACTTTACGAACCGTAAAAGCATTTAACCGAGCAGGACCTAAACCAAAGGTACTCCGGATACCGGCTGTACCAAATGACAACACGCCTTCAAAACCTGCATTTTTTTCTTCCTCTGTTTGTGTTTCATAAAATTCTTGTACTAAACTTTCATTTAAATTTTCTAACCATAATGCTTTCATGACGATAAATCCTCCTTGTTTCTTAAAATCCTATTGCGTTAACTTTATCTTTGAATGCTCGAACATGATTGAATGTTCAAACATGTTACTACCTCAATTATTATGCTTAATATTACTATTAAAAAATGACACTAATATATACCAGTAGTTGTCACTAATGCGATATTACCAATACATATTATATCCTATGTTTATAAATAAATCATTTTTTATCAAATGACATTATTGTAATATTGCTTTATATATACCATTTTTTATAGTAATCTCCTACGTTATACAGTTACTTATGTCATTAATAATTGAAATTATACTATGTTTCCTTTCAAAACTTGATAACTTATAATAGCTTTAATTTTACTCATTTTTATTATTTCGTTTATTACACAATACCAATAAAATAACAATTAACATGTTCATAGTTGATATTTTTTAATGATAGTAATAAAATTATAAGTTATAGTACATTTTCTTCTTTACAAATAATTTACAAAGTTAAAAAGAACTATAACTAATGTATAAATATAGTTACATGTACAAAAATCTAATTATTTGGGAGCTTCAATCATGAATAAATTTTTAAAATATTTCTTAATATTTCTTTCATTAGTGCTTGTCGTTGTTCCAATTATTTTTGCGATTATATTACTTAAATCTTCACAAGGCGCTTTTGAGTCCTCATATAATGATAGTGACTCCTCTAGAAAGTCAAACATCCGTGACTCTAAAGTAAACCCTTCAAAAGATCCAATATCTATTCTATTTTTGGGAATTGATGATAATAGTGGTCGTGAAAAAAATGGACAAACAGCTGACAAGTCTAGAACAGATGCAATGATATTATCCACCTTTAATGCAGATAAAAAACAAATTAGAATGTTGAGCATTCCACGTGATACAATCAGCTACATTCCAAAAGTGGGTTATTACGATAAAATCACTCATGCGCATGCATACGGTGGCCCTACTGCTTCAATGGACTCCGTAGAAGCGACATTAGATGTACCTGTTGATTATTACGTAAGAATCAATATGGAAGCTTTTGTTGATGCTGTTGATGAATTGGGTGGCATTAAATATGACGTACCCTATAGTATAAATGAGCCAAATACGAATGATACTGGTAAGATTAAAGTTAAAAAAGGCTATCAAAACCTTAACGGTGATGAAGCTCTAGCCGTAGCAAGAACACGTCACCAGGATTCAGATTTAAAACGTGGACAAAGACAGATGGATTTAATAAAAAAATTATTTGCCAAAGCACAAAAAACAGACTCATTTAGCAAATTAGATGATGTAGTAGAAATCGTAGGTAAAAATGCGAAACACAATCTAAGTTATGATGAAATTAAAGTACTTGCTACCTCTTACTTAAAAGATAGTATAGATATTAAAAGCTCACAACTTGAAGGTGATGACGATTATTTAAACGGAGTTTATTATTATAATCCGGATATAAAAAACATCCAATCAACAACAAATATGTTGCGAAGCGACTTGAATTTACCTAAAATTAAAGATACAGATGAATTATTAAATCAACGTGTAATTGATTATTATGGTAATCTCGTACCACTGACTGAGCTAGATCAAAGTCTATTAAGTAAATCACAAAAAGATAGTTCAGAAGAAAATAGCAACAATGAAAACGAAACAACGGACAATGACAGTAGTGCTTCAGAAACAAATAACACAGAAAATAATAATAACAATCAACAACAAACGGACCAGTACAATAATGACCAAAACAATTTGAATCAACAAGACAACAGCCAAGACTTTCAACAACAAAACGATCCAAACCAGCAACAAAATACTCAAGAAACACCAACTAATCAATACTAATCTAGAGAGGGGCTCGTAATATGTCACGCAAAACTTATGAAAAACTTGCCCATGTGAATGGTATGTTTAATGTTTTAGAGCAACAATTGGTTCACAGCAAAGATATGGCACTTTTCCGAAATGAATTTTTCTATGTTAATCATGAACATCGTGAAAACTATGAGGCATTAAGAATTTACTACAAAGATAGTGACATTAATTCCGTAGTTGATGGTGCGTGTTATATTGTTGCACTTCCAGAAATATTTGAAAAAGTAGATGTATTTGAATCTGAACTACCATTTACTTGGGTATACGATCAAAATGGTATTACTGAAACGATGAAACAAATTAGTGTTCCTATACAGTATTTAATCGCAGCTGCTTTAGAAGTCACTGATGTGAATTTATTTAAACCCTCTGGTTACACTATGGGAATGAACAATTGGAATATTGCTCAAATGCGTATTTTTTGGCAGTATACAGCAATTGTAAGAAAAGAAGCTCAATAAATTTCAAATAATAGTACCCTATCATCAATTTTATGGTAGGGTATTTTTAATATCTAAAATGAGAAATGAGGTAATTATATGTTTAATATTGTTAATACACCTACGATGATGGAAGATGCCTTACAAATTCGCAAGGATGTCTTTGTCAAAGAGCAAGGAGTCCCATTAGAAAATGAAATTGACCAGTATGAAGAAATCGCTACACATGTTATTGGTTATGACTCGAATCATATTCCCTTTGCAACTGGGAGATTCCGTCCAATCAATGATGGAGTGAAAATTGAACGCGTAGCTATTATGCCAAGTCACCGTAAATCTGGAAATGGGCAATTACTAATGCAATTTTTAGAAAACGTTGCGAAACAACAAGGTTTTCATAAATTATCTTTAAATGCACAATGTCATGCACAACGATTTTATGAATCTCTTGGATATAAAGCTATAGGCGATACATTTATTGAAGAAAATATCGAACATATTGCTATGACAAAAATTGTTTAATCATTTTTGTCAAAAAAATACAGCTATTTTTCAATTAGCGTCTGTAACATTTCGCAAAGTGTAATATTTTAATATATTGTGAATTAGGCGTGATAACGCTTTTTAGTAAGCATTGCTGTTTTTCATGGACTGACATTAGATTAATTTTAGATTACAAATCAGTAAAAAAAGCCTCTCTCAGTCTTTTGTCGTATTATAATAGAAAACAAATATATATAGTTAAAGGGGCAGTTTAATGGCTAAGAAAAAGAACACTTATAAGGTACCTTCAATTGTAGCACTTACGTTAGCAGGTACAGCTTTGACAACTCATCATGCTCAAGCGGCAAGTAATACACAAGATCAAACTCCGAACAAAAATGTATTGGATGACGAAAAAGCACTTAACCAAAGTGAACAAATTAAATCTGAAATTAGCAAACCAACAACAAATATTTCAGGTACACAGACATACCAAGACCCTACAGAAGTAAAAGATGCATCTGAAAATGAAGAAAAAAATTATGATGCACAATTAGATGAATTGAATAATCAATCTTCTGAACAGACATCAAAACAGGATACATATAATCTAGAAGCACCAGTTCAAGAAGAACAACAAGATGTCTCTCAAGACAATGCCAGTGAGTCAACAAAAATTGTACAAACTTCAACAGAACATGATAACCAAGAAGTTCAAGAAGAAACAACTGAAACACCACAAACTAACACAAGTAATGAAGAGCAAGATACTTCATCAGAAGTGCAACCATCTCATGATGATAATTTAAATGTCGAAGAACATAACACAGAAGCTTCAAATACAAATGAAAATCCATCTGTGAATACAACAGAAAACGTTGACTCATCTAACGATGATCAAGATAACGTTCAAAGCGATGATTCTACTGCTTCTGAATCAGCGAAACAAGATGATACGTCTAATCTAGATGACGCTTCTGACGCTGATAATGAAGACGTTAATGCTTCTAACATTGATCAAGATAAAGCTCAAAGCGATGACACTGCTGCTTCTGAGTCAGTGAAACAAGATGATGCTTCAGGTCAATATGACGCTTCTGACGCTGATAATGAAGACATTGACGTTTCAAAAGATGATCAAGATAACGCTCAAAGCAATGATTCTGCTGCTTCTGAATCAGCGAAACAAGATGATGCTTCTAGTCAAGATGACGCTTCTAACGCTGATAATGAAGACATTGATGCTTCTAACAATGATCAAGATAAAGCTCAAAGCGATGACACTGCTGCTTCTGAGTCAGCGAAACAGGATGATGCTTCTAGTCTAGATGACGCTTCTGACGCTGATAATGAAGACATTGATGCTTCTAACGATGATCAAGATAACGCTCAAAGCGATGACACTGCTGCTTCTGAGTCAGCGAAACAGGATGATGCTTCTAGTCTAGATGACGCTTCTGATGCTGATAATGAAGACATTGACGTTTCAAAAAATGATCAAAATGGTAAAGAACCAGCAACAAAAGTAGCTAATAATGTAGCTAAATCAACGGAAAAAGCTTCGCCTGAAGAAAAGAAAGTACAGCTGACTACATTCAGTACAAAAGCGACACCTAAACTTAGGGTAGCGAATACTAGTGCTAATACTGCAGTAGCTTCACGTTCTGCAGTAACTAGAGCAGCAACAACAAGTGCAGCATTACCTAAATATTCACCAAAAGTTAATTCTTCAATTAATAACTATATTCGTAAAAATAATTTCAAAGCTCCAAATTACGAACAAGATATAGCGAGTTACTTACCTAAATATAATTACCGCTATGGTAAACCTGAAGGTATAGTTATGCATGATACTGCAAATGACAGTTCAACTATTACCGGTGAGATTAATTATATGAAGAACAATTACACGAGTGCTTTCGTTCATGCCTATGTAGACGGAAACCGTATAATTGAAACTGCTAATACGGACTATTTGGCATGGGGTGCTGGTCCGCAAGCAAACGATCGCTTTATACATGTTGAATTAGTTCATACACATGACTATGATTCATTTGCGCGTTCTATAAATAACTACGCAGATTATGCTGCAACTAACTTACAATACTATGGCCTTGCACCAGACAGTGCAGAGTATGATGGCGTTGGTACTGTATGGACTCACCAAGCAGTTAGTAATTATTTAGGTGGTTCAGATCATAGTGATCCACATGGTTATTTAGCTGCACATAATTATAGTTATGATGAACTATATGATTTAATATATGAAAAATATTTAATTAAAACTGGTAAAGCAGCTGCTTGGGGTTCTACATCATCAGGTAGTACTGGCGGCACTGGTTCAGGCAACACCGGTACAACTACCCCACCAAAAACAGGCACTGTTAAAGTGACTGAAAATAATGGCGTAGGACGTATTAATTCGAAAAATGATGGCTTATATACAACAGTATATGATCAAAATGGTAAAAAGACGGATCGCATAAATCAAACTCTTAAAGTTACTAAATCTGCCACTCTAGGTAAAGAGAATTACTATTTAGTGTCCGATTATAACAAAGGCACATTACTTGGCTGGGTACATCAAGGTGATGTGAGTTACAATGCCGCTAAAGCTGCTACTAAAATTAACAAAACATATAAAGTAAATCCTGGAGAAGTTATTTATTCAGTACCTTGGGGTACAAGTTCCCAAAAAGTTGGTACTGTTTCAGGCAAATCAGCTCAGACATTCAAAGCAACGAAGCAGCAACAAATTGGTAAAACGAATTACATTTATGGTACCGTAAATAATTTATCTGGTTGGGTAAGTTTAAGTAAATTGTCTACATCAACAACTACACCAAGCAAACCATCTACTACCGACAAGTTAGTAGTGTCTAATCTTACTAACCAACAAGGTACGGTAGCTAAATCAAATCATGGCGTATACACTTCTGTGTATGATAAACAAGGTACACAAAAATCTTATGTAAATGGTCAAACATACAAATTAAGTAAGAAAGCCACTTTAGGTAGTAATGCATTTTATTTAATTACAGATAATAAAACAAATACTAATTTAGGTTGGATGCAATCTAGAGATATAACAGTAAAAGAAGCTGCTAAGAAACCTGTAGCGAATCAAACACAAACTGTTAGCAAAATTGGTCAATTAAACGCTAATAATTCAGGCATTAAAACAACAGTTTATGATCCAAAAGGTAAAGACGCGTCTAAATTCTCTGGGAAGACATACACAGTCACAAAACAACGTACACAAGGAGATAACACTTATGTTTTAATCCAAAATGCTAACCAAAATACGCCGATTGGCTGGATTAATACAAAAGATATCAATACGCGTAACCTAGGTAATACAACAGCTAAAAATGGTCAATATACTGTTAAAGCTACAAATAATGGCCTTTATGCAGTTCCTTGGGGCACTAAATCACAACAATTGGATACATTAAAAAATGTAAAAAATAATCAATTTAATGCCTCTAAATCAGTCTTTGTAGATAAGGATGAATATGTCTACGGTATTGTTAATAATAAAACTGGTTGGATTGCTGCAAAAGACTTAAATAATACAACTAAAGCACCTACAGTTTCAAAATCACCAGTAACGCCTATAAAATTCGATTATGTTATTCATAATCAAAAGGGCAATTATTATAATGATCCAACGACTAATAAACCAGCCGGTTCATTAAAAGACTTTTATGAAGGTATCTTTACTGTATATGAAAAACAAGTCATTAATGGTGTTACTTGGTACCACGGTAAATTAGCTAATGGTAAAGTTGTTTGGGTAAAAGAAGACGACTTGCGTAAAGAATTAGTGAAATATTATCAATCTGGACTTACTTTGGATCAAGCAGTCGCTATTCAAAAAGGCTTGAAATTCAAACCACAAATCCAGCACACTGCAGGTAAATGGGAAAATGCCTCAGCAAGCGAGATCAAAAATGCTATGGATTCTAGTAAGTTAATCAAAGACCCTACACAAAAATATCAATTCTTACGCTTAGACAAATCACAAAACATCTCTTCAGCGGATTTAAATAAACTACTAGTTGGTAAAGGGATTTTAGAAGGACAAGGTGAAGCGTTTAGTGAAGCTGCTAAAGCCTATAACATTAATGAAGTTTATTTAATCTCACATGCCCTACTCGAAACGGGTAATGGTACTTCTAAACTAGCTAACGGTGGAGATGTCGTTAATGGTAAAGTAGTAACAAATGGTACAGATAAATACTACAATATGTTTGGTATTGGTGCGGTTGACAGTGATGCAGTTAAGCAAGGTTTCATAACTGCTAAGAATAACGGTTGGAACACAGTTAAAAAAGCAATCGTTGGCGGTGCTAAATTCATTGCTGGCTCATATATCAATCAAGGACAAAATACACTTTACAAAATGCGTTGGAATCCTGAAAATCCAGGCGTTCATCAATATGCTACAGACGTAGCATGGGCATCTCATAACGCAACACGTATTAAAGGATTTTATGATTCAATGGGCAAATTAGGTAAATACTTTGATGTGGATACTTATAAAAAATAGTAACTGCTTAATGTCACCACACAGTTAAAGTGACCTCATCATTATTTAACTGCAAACATTATAAAAAGAAGCGTGGAAGCCATACATCACTTTCTAATAAGTGTTATATGTCCCCTACGCTTCTTTTTAGTTTCATTTAATTTAAATATACATGATGTGCATTCAATTTCTGCAATAACTGTTTTAAGCTTTCAATATCCTGGGCAGTTAAATTTTGACAACGTGCCTCAATTAGCGCTACTCTCACTTCATTTATTTGCTCTACTAAAGCTTTCGACTTCTCTGTAACCATTAAATCTTTACATCGCATATCTTTATTGGATTGTTTGCTAGTAATATATCCCATTTGACATAACTTCTTGATCCAACGAGACACGATGGACTGCTCTTTATTTATCTTCATTGTTAAATCATATTGTGATAATATTTTATAATTGTATAAGATTCTTAACATTTCCAGTTGCTCTGAGGTTAAATCTGTACGTTGCCCAAATCGTCTACTCACCAAGTTTAAGTCATTGCTTGTCAGTGTAATTAATTGTTCTAGTTGTTTATACATGCTGTTCATCTCCACTACTTTAAATTAACTTTTCAAGATATTATATACACTATTTTATTTTCTAATATTATAATAGTATTCTTCATAATATACAATAATAAAAGACAAATTGTACTATTTTGTTGCATTTCTCATATGATTTATAATAAATTAGAATTAGTGCATATAAATTTTATCGCAACATATTAAAGGAGAAAAATAATGCCACAATTGAAAGAAAGAGATTACTTTTTCGATAATGCTAGAGCGGTGTTAATCTTTCTTGTTGTGTTTGGTCACTTATTACAACCATATACAGAAGCTAGTAAACATCTATCTTCATTATATTTAACAATATACAGCTTTCATATGCCTGGTTTTTTATTTATTTCAGGTTATTTTGCAAAAAAAGCAGGTCAAGCTGGTTATTTAGAAAAAGTCTCTAAAAAACTATTAATACCATATGTCATTTTCTTTGGATTTTTCACTTTTTACTATTATTTGACTGGTAAAGAAGATAGTGTGAAATTTGATCCATTCGATCCAGTTTTTGCATTATGGTTTTTACTTACATTATTCTTTTTCCACGTTATATTAGTCATTGTGAAAGACTATAAACCGTATTATGTATTACCAATAGCTATCATTTTATCGTTGTTTGCTGGCTATTCAACTAACATTGATAATTACTTAAGTTTTTCTAGAACAATTATGTTTTTCCCGATTTTTTATTTAGGTTATCTGTTTAAATATAAACATATCCAAACCTTAAAAAATAAAAAATTTGTCCCTGTTGCTATAATTATTTTAATTGTATTTTATGTTATATATGCCTATCATCCAATTAATGCAGATTGGTTATTGGGGGACTCACCATACATGTCACTTGAAGGCAAACAAGATTTATACAGTCCTATAAAAAGATTATTGTTGTATTTTATAATCTTAATCACACTGTTTTCTTTCTTAAATCTAATGCCTGAAAAAGAAAAATTTTACACTTATATTGGACGAAGAACAATGTATGTTTATTTATTACATGGTTTAGTCATTGGCGTCATACGCGGGTTTGGCATTTATCCATTTAAAGATCCAGTAACAATATTAACTTATATGTTTTTACTGCTCTTTACGGCCATCATCGTGTTTGTGTTATCAACACGTTTGGTATCGAAATGGACAAATCCGATTATCAATTTGCAATCCCCTTCTAAATTCAAGGAATAACCTGAGGATAAATAACAATCATTTTAAATATGTTATGATACCTTTAAGGGATTGCTGACGATAGTTTCATAAGCCTTAACAAATAGCTTAATATCGAGCAAAATAGAGCGCCTAATTCCTAATATCAAAATGATAGCATCATATTTAATGAACGAGCATCAAAAGTATCGTTATTTTTGGTGCTCGTTGCAATTATACATATTAAAATATGCTTAATTATTTCTAAATCTCGAGGTGATTTATACAATGAAACTATCTTTAAATAATAATTCAAAATATTTAAGTGCACCAAGTATTAGACAATTTTCAAGTCGTATCAGCGGAATTGAAGATTGTATTAATTTAACTATTGGCCAGCCAGATTTTCCAATGCCAGATGTTGTAAAGTCTGCATATATCCAAGCCATCAAGGAAGATCAAACAAGCTATTCACATAATAAAGGTTTACTTGAAACAAGAAATGCAGTTAGTCAATATTTTAATCAACGTTATGACATTGAATATAGTTCAGAAGAAATTATTATTACCAATGGGGCTAGCGAAGCTTTAGACACAGCATTAAGAAGCATCATTAATCAAGGTGATGAAATATTAATCCCGGGCCCAATTTATGCTGGCTATATACCTTTAATCAAGACATTAGGTGGCGTGCCCGTTTACATTGATACGACTAAAACCAATTACAAAGTTACGCCTGAAGCAATTGAGTCACATTTATCATCAAAAACCAAAGCCATACTTTTAAATTACCCAACAAATCCTACAGGTGTTGTTTTAACCTACAATGAAGTTCAAGCCCTTACTGAAACACTAAAAAATTCACCCCTATTTATCATTAGTGATGAAATATACGCTGAAAATACTTTTAATGGTAAACACACCTCTTTTGCAGAATTTTCATCTATAAGGGATCAATTGTTAATAGTAGGTGGATTAAGTAAATCACATTCCGCAACAGGTATCCGTATTGGCTTCTTATTAGGTCCAGAGTATTTAATTGAAAAGCTAACCTTTATGCATGCTTATAATTGTATTTGTGCAAATGTGCCAGCACAAATAGCTTGTATTGCAGCCTTAAATGAAGGCATGGAAGCACCACAGTATATGAATGAAGCGTATATTGAACGTCGTAATTTTCTAATACAAAAACTCGAATCATTAGGCTTTGAGCTAGATGCAACACCTGAAGGCGCTTTTTATATATTCCCAAGTATTAAACGCTTCACAGACAACGATTTTGATTTTTGTGTGGATGTATTAGAAAATGCACATGTTGCAATAGTACCTGGTTCTTCTTTTACCGATGTTGGAAAAGGACACGTACGCATCTCTTACGCGTATGAACTTGATGCTTTAAAAGAAGCTATGCGAAGATTAGAGCGTTATCTTACAGAAAAATATAAATAAATTAAAAAGAAGCCGGGCAAACGCTTACATTAAATTGTAGCGTTACTCGGTTTCTTATATAGATAATACATGTCTACTATTTATAATGATATGAAGTATTACTTGTCATTGTCAGATGACTTGTTTTCTTCATTTTCAGTATATACATTCCTTTCAGCAAATGTTTTCAATATTTGATAATATGCGATTGAATCTTCACGCTCCATATTAAACTGTTGAATCACATCTTCTGATATTTTAGGAAATTTATCCTTTAGTTTCAAACCTTTGTCAGTCAATCTAACTTTAACTCTTCGTTCATCTTCTTCTGTTCTTATACGCTCAATTAACATTTTTTTCTCTAAGCGTTTAATAATAGGACTGATTGTCCCCGAATCTAAATATAGTTCATCACATAAAGTCTTTATATAAATTGGCTTTTCATTTTCTATATATAATAAAACGATATAATTCGGAAAACTAATATCAAATTGCTTTAAATATTTATTAAATCTATTTACTACTTCTTTACTTGTTATATAGAACAAATAACACATTTCTTTTCTCATTTGATCATCAATGTTTGAAGTCATTTCTCTCCCCCAATTCTTTTATTATAATATTAATATGAATTTTAATGAAAGTCAAAACAAATAAAAAAGTGTAATAAAACGGTCACATTAAAAGGTATATCACTATTTATTTTTTAAAAAAATTCACCGAAGCATTAATTAATACACTCTTTATGTTCACCTATCCATTAAATTAATTAGTGATTTTAATTTTACCTTATTTAAAAAACGGCATTTTAATGATTTCCCATGATGAAAATAGGTTGTATATCAAAAAAACAAAAAAAGCAGATTAAACAGTAATTCCATTTAACCTACTTTCGTTTCTATATAAATATATTTAGTAAACTATATTAATCGTTTATGGGAATTTAGGGAATTGATCAAAATCAGGATCACGTTTTTCTTTAAATGCATCTCTACCTTCTTTAGCTTCATCAGTAGTGTAGTAAAGTAAAGTAGCGTCTCCTGCCATTTGTTGTAACCCTGCTAAACCATCAGTATCAGCATTCATTGCTGCTTTCAAGAATCTTAAAGCTGTTGGTGAATGTTGCTTCATTTCTTGACACCATTGTACAGTTTCATCCTCCACTTGTTCTAATGGCACAACTGTATTTACTAAGCCCATATCTAACGCTTCTTGTGCATTATATTGACGACATAAATACCAAATTTCACGCGCTTTCTTATGGCCTACAATACGAGCTAAATATCCCGAACCATAGCCCGCATCAAATGAACCAACTTTAGGACCTGTTTGACCAAAAATAGCATTATCAGCAGCAATGGTTAAATCACATACAACATTTAATACGTTACCTCCACCAATTGCGTAACCTCTAACCATCGCAACAACTGGTTTAGGAATGACACGAATAAGTCTTTGTAAATCTAGTACGTTTAAACGCGGGATTTGATCATCACCTACGTAACCACCGTGGCCACGTACTTTTTGATCTCCACCAGAACAAAATGCTTTATCTCCTTCACCAGTCAAAATGATAACAGAAATACGTTGATCATCACGTGCTCTTGTAAAGGCATCAATCATTTCTTGAACCGTATTCGGCGTAAATGCATTACGTACCTCAGGACGGTTGATTGTAACTTTGGCGATACCATCATATAATTCATATTTAATTTCTTTATATTCTCTAATTGTTTCCCATTGTCTAGTCATTTTGCTCCTCCTTATTAATAAAACCTACTACTATTCTATCAAATTCTGCCATTTCTTCCACATGAACTGTATGACCACTGTGGTCTACTACATTTAATTCATGGTTCGGAATAATGGAACTCAATTTCTCAGCAATTTTACAGAATTTATTATCCAATGCACCAACTATGATGCATGTGGGTATTTGAATCTGATTTAATTGTGGCCATAAATTAGGCATATGTCCAGTTCCATATTCTCGTAAAGCTTTTGCCAAACGCATAGGATTTTGGCGCAGTCTCATTTGACGAATTTCTTTTCTGGTTGCTTTAGCTAAATCATATTGTGTATAAAACAGTGGCAATTTTTCCCAATCATTAACAAACACTTCTAAACCAGCAATCTCTAATACTTTTGCCCTCGCTTGATCAACAAGTTGTCTTTCATGTAATGCTTCAACATCTTCTATACCCGCTGATGTACTTTCAAGTACAAGCCCTTTTATTTGAGTCTGTCCATGCAGGGCATAGTATAAGGCTATTCTGCCCCCCATCGAATATCCATGTAAGATCAAGTTAAACTGCTTAAATGATTGCAACGTTTCATCTAATTGTTTAGTTATAAAAGGGAAATCCCATACTTGAACTACCGCAGATTGATCTTCACCGTGTCCAGGCAAATCAATTGTTAATATATTTATATTGTCTATTAAATTATGAATATGTTGATCAAATGTATGCTGATCACTTATAAAACCATGAAGCATAACCAATAATTTGTCTGTCGATACTGCTGCTTGATGAAATTTATAATGTAACATTGATTATATCACTCAACTTTTTATAGAGTTTAAGATGTTGCGCTTTATTGTCATCTCGATGCGTCATAATTTCATAAATATGTGAACCAAATTGAGACAAGTCTGCATATTTAAAGGCCTCAATAGAATCATATCTATCAAATGCAAAATCATATAATAGCGCTGTATGTTCAAAATTTAATCCAGTTGGTGTACCGAATAATCTTTCAAAATATTCACCTGCTGCTTCTTTTTGAGGTAAATATGAAAAGATACCACCGCCATCATTATTAAGTAGCACAATATTAAGTTGAATATCATTCAATTTAGACATAAGCAATCCATTCATATCATGATAAAATGCTAAATCACCTATTAATAGCGTAACTTTTTTATGCACCGCCATACCTAATGCTGTAGATGTAACACCATCAATACCATTAGCACCACGGTTCGCAAAAACTTCAGCTTCACAATCAACAAACAAGTTATCAACATCACGTATTGGCATGCTATTACTTACAAACAAACTATCATCCGCTGTTAATTTATCTAATACGTTTGCCACATATGCCGCTTCATCTGTCGCTGTTCTTAAATGATGTTTAATTGCTACCACTGCTTGTTTTTCAACTGTCTGCCATTTTTCTAGCCATTGTTTACGCTCAACAGTTGATGTTTCTGACAATTGTCTAAAGAAATCATTGGCAGACATTTCAAACGATACATGAGGCGTAATAGGAAACGTATCCGGTAGATCATTGTTTTGTACTAATATTTGAAATGCTTCCGTTACTTTCAACCATTGATTGGTTTGTTTTGAAATCAATGGTTTACCTACGCGAATGATAAAATCAACATCTAATGTTAAGCCTGATCTAAATAATAAATCATAAGTTGTAATAACATTAGGATGGTGTTTACTTCTTAATTGGCTTAATGGATCGGCTAAGATTGGCACATCATGTATTGTTGAATAAGTGAGTATTTGGTCTACATCTTGGTGTTGCATATCTCCAACAATAATTAACCCTTTTCTTTTCCTCATCAATGCACTAATTTCATTTAAACTCGTTGTTTTTTGATAATGCGGCAATATCTTAGTATCTGAAGTTAGCCATTCAACTTTATCAGTATTCGGTGTTAATGGTTCTCTAAAAGGCAAATTTAAATGTATTGGTCCTCGATGTGGTCCATATAGGAATTGGCTTGCTTTTTGCAGTTGGAATTTAATCGTATTCGTCATTACATCATTACTATCATCTGCTTCAGCAATTGGAAAATCAAACTGGTACTGCACATAATTAGCAAACATATTCGTTTGATTCATAGCCTGTGGCGCTCCGATACCTCTTAGTTCATGGGGACGATCACTTGTGAGTACCACCAAAGGTAAATGACTCAAACTACTTTCTGAAATTGCTGGCGTATAGTTTGCAGCTGCGCTTCCAGATGTACAAAGGATTGCTACTGGTTTTTCACTACCTTTCAGTAAGCCCATCGCAAAAAATGCAGCACTACGCTCATCTGGATGTATCCATGATTTTAATTTGGGATGTGCTTCAACAGCAATTGCCAACGGTGTGGAACGTGATCCAGGGCTTATAACAACTTCCCTTATGCCATAAGCATATAATTCAGAAACAATCGTAAAGACTTGTTGCGTTAATGCATCTGTATGATTATTCATATTCTTCGACTCCTAAAGCTTTCATCATAGGGTTAAATTTAACTGCGGTTTCTTCGACTTCACTATCGGCATTAGAATTTTTCACTATACCGCAACCAGCAAATAATGTAGCTTGATTTTTCTTAATTAGCATTGATCTGATTGCTACAATAAACTCACAATTATCATACATATCTATATAACCAACTGGTGCACCGTATAATCCTCGTGTACCAAATTCATTTTGTTCAATATAATCAATTGCTTCATCTTTGGGATAGCCACCTAACGCTGGAGTTGGATGTAGATTATCTAACAGTCCAATATATGAAGTTTGCTTTAACTGACCCTTAATTTTTGTATATAGATGATATAAATGGTCATTCGTCAATATCTGTGGTGATTCGTTATAAGTTATATTTTCAACATAGGCTTCAATATCATTTAATATACTTTTTACAACAAATCGGTGTTCGTTTAAATTTTTATCATCGTTTAAGAAAGCTTGTATATTTGCTTTATCTACTTCAGGTTGATGTGTACGTTTGATTGTCCCCGCTACCGCTTTGGTAGATAATATTTCATTATTTATTTCCAATAACTGTTCCGGTGTTTGTGAAAAGAACACGCTATCCTGTGATTCTAGAACAAATAAATAACTATTATGTTCACCTTGCGATGCTTTTTGCAAAATATAGGGTATATTGATATGGTTATCAAATATAATCAAGCGTTTTCTTGCTAATACAATTTTTTTGTGTTCATCTAAGACATCAATTGTATCTTTAACTAAATCGCGCCACTCATCTTTATATATATCTTCAATGCGCTTAACATTACCAATTTCAAAATTGGCCTCTATACGTGTTTGTGTTATTTTATCAATAATCGCTTTAAATTGTTCCATTTCAAATTTTTCTACTTTTACCGTATAAGTAATATATGAAACACCTTTTTCCATAGTTACTAATACTTCAGGTAGTATGAAATGATTGATACCAAATTCACGCCATTCATCACCAGATTTATGAGCAGAAAATTGGAAGCCACCACAAATTTTCAAGTGATGTTTGTCTGAGCTTGGATGTATTAATTTAATATCACTTTTGTATTTTTTCCATTCTCGGAAAATAGATTGTTTACTTTCAAAATCATTTTTAAATCTAGCAATAGCATGATAGCCAAAGAATGAAGTTTCGTTGTCATTTTTCTTATAATAAAAACGGTCTCCAGCATTTTCTTCAGTCATATGAAATAATACTGTAGGATCTAATTCGTAATCTATTTTTGCTTCTACAGAAACCCAAGTATGATTACTTTCATATACCGCTTCGACAATTTCACTTTCCCTGAGGTCTAATGTCATCTATTTCACTTCTTTCATTTATCAGTTTTCACTCATTATTGTATTGTATCACTTTTCACAATGTGTGTATGGTTTCTAGCTTATTTCATTAATACAAATTTTTACGTAATTTGACCTTTACACCTTCTTCTATTAAAATATATTTGATAAAAATATTTTAAATTAAAAGAATTCGAGGTAAATCATTATGGCATCTCAATATCAACAATATTCAACTGTCAGAAAGTACTGGCACTTAATGAGACCACATACCCTGACTGCTGCTGTCGTACCTGTACTTGTCGGTACCGCTTCAGCTAAACTCTTCCTCTTAGGAAGCGAAGACCATTTGAAATTAAGTCTCCTTTTAGCAATGTTAATTGCTTGTTTATTAATTCAAGCTGCTACGAACATGTTTAACGAATACTATGATTTCAAAAAAGGACTAGATGATCATACCTCTGTTGGTATCGGTGGTGCGATTGTTCGAAATGGCATGAGCCCTAAATTAGTAATGAACTTAGCCATTTCATTCTATGTAATTGCCGCACTATTAGGTATTTTCATCGCAATTCAAAGTTCATTCTGGTTACTCCCAATTGGACTCGTGTGTATGGCAGTCGGTTATCTTTATACGGGTGGGCCTTTCCCAATATCTTGGACACCCTTTGGTGAACTATTTTCTGGCATATTTATGGGTATGATTATTATACTTATTGCATTTTTTATTCAAACTGGAAATTTACAAAGCCTTGTTGTATGGATAAGCATCCCAATTGTAATTACAATTGGACTTATTAACATGGCCAACAATATTCGTGATCGTGTTAAGGATAAAGAAAGCGGTCGTAAGACATTACCCATTCTATTAGGTAAAAATAACTCTGTGCGTTTCTTGGGCCTAATGTATATTATTGCCTATGCACTTGTTATTTATATTACATTCTTTATACCTGGTGGTTCGATTTTCTTTCTTTTAGCCTTACTTTCATTTCCAATGCCTATCAAGGCTGTGCGTAGATTCAAGAAAAACGATACACCTCAAACAATGATGCCAGCAATGGCAGTTACAGGTAAAACAAATACATTTTTCGGTTTATTATACGCGCTAGGCATTTATATTAGTGCCTTGCTTGGTGGTATTTAGAAAAACGTCATAAGTATTTATCTAAATCAATCTTCAAAATTGAAGATTGATTTTTATTTGCTTTTATAAATCATGTGATAATGCATATGACCATACAAATCAAATTCACTATTCACTTGGAATCCTAATTTATTATATACATGTAATGCCCCTTCATTAGATACATCACAATTCAGACTCCATTTTTCGTCTTCAAATTCATTTAATACATGTTTGACTAATTGTGTAGCTACACCTCTTCCTCGAAATTGTGGAAATGTCGCTACCGTTTCTATATACCATTCGTCGTCATTTGCTTCCTTCATAGGCATAGGTGAACCATACGCTCTAATATCATCATCTAACTCCATGTCTAACCAAGCACTTTCTAATTCTAATTCCTTATCTCCTGGATAAGCAATTAAACACCCTGCTATCTCTCCATCAAGTTCATAAATCCACGTATTACTATAATGGCCTCTATAAGGCACATCAATCATACTTTGTGCCATCACTTTAAGCAGTCGGTCCTTTTCGATATCTTTCACCATATCAATCTCTAATTCTTGCCAAATGATATAACATAACTCAGCAATCTTCTGAATATCGCTCGGGTTTGCTTTTCTAATCATAATATATTCTCCTCAAATTTATTACTGCTTTATTTTCATTATATATGATTAAATTAAAAATTTCGAAGTAATTACTCCTCTTTTATATTTATAATTATATTCAATTGCTTTCGTTTGTTATATTGTAAAAGATAAGAGATAATTTTTGTATTCAATTTAATCACAGAAAGGATGTGAACGAATGAAAGTAAACAAAGTTATTTACGTCGTACTTGCATTTATTTTAGGTTGGTGTGGTATTCATAAATTTTATTCCAATCAGCTGTTACAAGGTATACTTCATCTCATTTTCTTCTGGACTGGCATTCCCTACATAGTAGCTATTATAAGTGGTATTTTAACGATATTTTTCAACAAAGCCGACGAAGATGGTATGATTACGTTTGAAAAATAGATTAACATGACTTATTATTTTATGAATTTCTAATAATAGCTATATTTTGTCACAAAATTGGGTAAAGGATGTATAATGCAAATTTAAAAAAACTTGCATTGTACTTTAGGAGGTTTAAGAATGAAAAATATTATCCAACGTGTGTTTAGAGCTTTAGCAGTAGGCTATATCGTTAAAGCCATTAGAAATTTAATTAGTAAAAATAAATAAGCCTATACAAAATATGTATGAATTAAACAAGCTGATTTCCTTTAAGGAAGTCAGCTTGTTTAATTCATACTATTTAATTTACATTAACTTGAATATCAATATCTATCGATTCTTTTAACGCTTTGGAATATGGACAATAATTATGCGCTTTTTCAACATAATCTTCTGCTGCTTGTTGATTTAAATCAACTAATGTTACATCAAGGTCTACTGCTAATTTGACGCCGCCATCCTTTTTGTCTGGTAACAAGTATGCTGTAACTTTTACTTCAGGTTCAATCGTAGCTTGACCATCACTTTTCAAGATGTGCATAAGTGCATTATTAAAACAAGCACTATAACCGGCAGCAAATAATTGTTCTGGATTAGATTCTGTGATGCCATTACCTCCCATTGCCTTTGGTACTGCTAAATCCTGATAGAACGTATTGTCCTCGCTAAATACCTTACCATCTCTGCCACCATTACTAATAACTGTCGTTTCATATAAAGGCTTGACCATTTTCAAAACCCCTTTTTCATTATATTATTTTTTTATACAATCAATCGTAATTCATTAATAATATATCACTTATGTTTATCTTACACAAAAATAGCGTCTTTTATTTACTTATGTTTTCTAATGCTTAATTCTTCTTAATATTGTAAATACAAAAAAAACACCGTAATCCAAAATTGAATTACGGTGTTAAATATTACGGAAACGGAGGGATTCGAACCCTCGCGCCGCTCTCGCGACCTACACCCTTAGCAGGGGCGCCTCTTCAGCCAACTTGAGTACGTTTCCAATGGCTCCACAGGTAGGACTCGAACCTACGACCGATCGGTTAACAGCCGATAGCTCTACCACTGAGCTACTGTGGATTAATTGTTTGCTCTAATCAAGCACAAATACTATTATATCAACTATGCTTAAATTTTCAAGTAGTAACAACAAAAAAATATGCGGAATATTTACACTAAATTAATATAATATTCCACATATGCCATTTTTACATGCTTAAGTCATTTGAACTATGATGATTTATTTTCAAATAATGAATACTTTGCTAATGCTTCATAAATATTTAATTGTGGTTTTGTGTAATCTATAGGAGATTCTGGATCAAATGTAGCAACTCTTGCTGCTCTATCCATCATATAGTAGTAGTAAATACCATTTAGGTATTGGTGATGCATACTGTGAGCAGAAATATTCGCTGTAATTGTTTGATTATCTACAAATATAACTTTACACTTCTTTTCTTTTAGAGGCTTAATCTGGTGGACATAATGAATATTAATCCATGTATTTTCTTCTTTTCTGTCAGAGTGCGTTGGGAAAAAATAAGTAGGAAAAAGAGGTGTAAATAAAATCGGGGGTTTACTGCTAATGCCGGTAATTCTCATTGTGTCTTCTTTTTTAAAAGCGTAACTACTGCCATAAAACCTACAAGAGCGATCGATAATTTTGGGCACTCGTTCTTTTAAAACTTTGCTGTCATCTTTATATCTTACAAGATAACTGCCTTCATACTTACCAATTGGCAAACTACATGGTTGTAAAGCCATATCACCTTTTTTTATAATATAGGGTTGAATCATATTTTTACCTCCTTGCAAGTCGTGGTGATAATCAAATAATATAACACTAATATCTTGAAATCAAGAAATAGAATAATATTTTTTATAAATTTCCCACAATTAAATTTCAGTATATATACTTTTGCATTTATGAATTTTTGGCAGAGTTGCATTTTACACTTATTTTTTCGGAAAAGTCTGAATATTCATTGATTTAAAATTTAAAACCTTGTATAATATGATTTAAATATAAATAGAGGGGCTGTGTTGAGGATGAAACATAATACACATGTAAAATACAATACACTAGAATCTTTTGTATCTACAATCAATGATTTAGGCATTGAATTAATCATTGATGAATCACTTCGTAACGTCCGTAAGCAACAATTGGAACAACTCATTGATAATGCTTTAAAAAATAAAAACGAGAATGATTTCAAACGCTATACTGAAGAATTTAAAAACTTGGAGGAATTTCTCGTTGGTTAATTTAATGTTTTGTTACTTAAAATAAGGTCTATTCCCTACTTAAACTTAAGATAGTGAATAGACCTTTTTATTTGCTAATAATTATGACATCAATCTAATTAATTCATAACGATCAATATCACCAAAATAATGATAAATATCATAATTTGAAAGTGCTTCTTCAATACTGTCGAATTCATGCATTGTACCCTCTAATGCATTTTCTAGCTCTGTGATATCACCTTCACCAAAGAAGTCTCCGAAAATCTTTGCATGCTCAATACGACCTTTTTTAACATCTAATTTAATTTGGACGAAACCTTTTTCAAACTTTTCTTCTCTTTCAAAATTATATTTCGGATTTCTACCATAATTCCATTCCCATGTACGATATTTTTCGTTGCTTAGTTTTTCTATTTGCTTCCAATCTTCATTAGTTAAATGATATTCTTCAACTTGGGTCGCTTCTCCAAAAATTGTTTTTAAGATGATTGCCTTGAATTCATTAATATCTATTGGCTCATCTAAAAACTCAGAAATATTTGCTACTCTACTTCTAACTGATTTAATCCCTTTTGATTTAATTTTAGCTGGGTTGACCTTTAAAGCATTTTGTACCTCATTCAATTCACTGTTTAACATTAAGGTGCCATGACTAAACATGCGATCCTTAACCTTTACCATAGCATTTCCTGAAATTTTGGCTTTTCCTACTTGGATATCATTTCTACCACTCATATCAGCATCTACACCCAATGATTGCAGTGCCTCCACAATAGGCTCTGTAAATTTTTTGAAATTATGGAAACTATTCCCGTCATCATCCGTTACAAAACTAAAATTTAAATTTCCGGTATCATGATACACTGCTCCCCCACCAGAAATTCTTCTAACAACATCAATACCATGCTCGTCGATATAAGGTTGATTCACTTCTTCTATTGTGTTTTGATTTTTTCCAATGATAATAGAAGGTCTATTTACATAAAATAAAAAATAACTATCATCCTTTGGCATATTTTTTAAAACATATTCTTCCATAGCCAAATTTAATGTTGGATCCAAAATATCATTGTTACTAATAAACTTCATCTACTGCACTCCTTTTCCATAAATATATGCCCTTACCTTATTTATGCAATATTTTCTTGAAAATTGCAATCATTCACTTTGAAATTCTGCTAAAAGCCTAAATTTGTTTTATATCGCGCTATTTAATGGTTTTTTGTTTATTTGTCTGTATATTTTTTGTATAATACTATCTAGTTAGCATTTCTAGGGAGGACTTAAAATGACTGTTGCAGAAGTTGGAAATATCGTAGAATTTTATGATGGCTTAAAAGGTCGAGTTGAAAAAATTAATGACAATTCAGTAATTGTTGATTTAACAATTATGGAGAACTTCGAAGAACTAGACTTGCCAGAAAAAACTGTCATCAATCACAAACGATACACAATCGTTGAACAAGAAGGATAGTTAAAATGAATAGAATTTCTAAGGCACTCATTTGGTTTGTCGTAAGTTTCATCGTTTTCCACATTATTCTTTACATCATGTGGGGCGAGAAACAAGAATATTGGTATCTTTATACGGGCATTATGCTCATTGCTGGGATTAGTTATATCTTTTATCAAAGAGATATAGAATCTAAACGCTTACTCACATCATTAGGTATAGGCATTATCACTGGCATCGTGTTGATTATGATTCAACTCATCATTGCAGCAATTGCTTCCGATATAAAATATGCTGAATTAATAAAAGAGCTAACACGAACAGGTGTCTATTATAAATGGCAAATGTTGGTGACATTAGTCTTTGTTATACCATGTCACGAACTTTACATGAGAACTGTTTTACAAAAGGAATTAATTAAATTAAATGTTCCAAGTTGGTTAAGTATTATAATTACAGCACTATGTTCTGCTTCATTATTTTACTATCTAGATAATTTATGGATTGTTTTCTTTGTATTCATTGTACAAATAGTTTTATCAATAAGTTATTTCTATACACGCAGAATAGCGACAACTGTAGTAGCTCAAATTGTAGCAGTTGTTATATTATTGATATTCAACGTATAAACCTAATTGTAAAATTTACTAATTTAAAAGCTGGGAGATTTTCATATTAAAATGAAATCTCCCAGCTTTTTATATTAGTACTTTAAAAGTTTGTTTTTGCTGGATATTATATTGCTCATCTTTCAAATTTCGTGAAATCAATTCTACCATTGTTATCTTGCCCGTTTCATGAATCACAGCATTTTCTAGATATTGTCTATAATTTCTATAGCAGTAATCTGTCATACTCACACGGTACATATGATCTAAATTAATATTATTTAAATGGACACGTTCAAATGGCGGTGCATTCATATCTATCGAATAGTCTACACCTTGCCAAAATGTACACAGTGTTTCATCAACAATCGTTAAGCTTAACGAACCTCCACTAAATTCAATATGTGCATAACCATATTCTAAAATATCTTTAATTTGTTGTCCTTTTAAAGTTAAATCAATTGGTACATCTGGGTGTGGATAGGCATTATATAACGCCTCATTTGTAATTTGACCAGTAAGTCCCTTCTCACCACTTGTCGGTAAATGCACACATGATATATCGTAATTAAATGCTTGGCGTATGCTATCATGCAATAATTGGGTAAAAGTATGAGGTTTTGTTATAACATCATCCAGTCCTTCGACTTGAGCCTTGATATCTCTATCCGTCAAATTTTCTTTACTCCAATGTTCAACTGTTTTACGATCATAAAAGGTTAAATCCAATAAGTCTTCGTCTTCTTTATATTCATTTAAATCTATAATTTTTGATTCTACATTTTCTAATTCAAATGAATTTGTACGTTTTTTAAAATTGATTTTAACGTGTATTAACTGCTCAGCATTTTGACCAGCTTGCACGTATAATGTTTTATCATTTTTCCCAATAAATGTTTGATGCTGATGTCCAGTAATAAGCAAATCAATAACACCTAAAGTCTGCATGAGTTTTTCTGCCTCATTGACATTTTGTTCGCGCTCGTTTGACGACTTATTAAGTTGATTTAATCCACCGTGATAAATCACAATGAGAAACTCTGGCATCTCGGTTTCATGAATAAATCGAATCCATCTTTTCGATGATAGCAACGTTTTTTCAATACTAACATCATTCTCCATTTCAAAATGTTCTCGTTCCATTAAACCATCTGAAGTCAGTCCAACAATTGCAATTTTGACACCTTCAATTTCTTTAACTGTATATGGCGTTGAAAAGTATGGCTCACGCGTCCTGTTATATTCAATATTAGCAGAAAGCCATGGAAATCTGGAAAGTGACACTGCCCTTGAAAAGAAGGACAAACCAAATTTGAATTCATTTGGACTTATTCCACTCGCATCGTATTGCATTGCATTCATTAATTTAATCATTGGATGTCGTTTATATGGTGCAACGACTGCATAGTAAAATGCTGCCAAAGAACCTGCTAAACTACCACCACTATCTAACAAAATGACATGTTCGTTTTCTTTTCTTTTTGATTTTACATACGTACCAGCTCTATAGATATTAGAACCATTATCTCCATTTAGAAAATAACTATGCATATCTGAAGTTGTGATAACATCTATTGCAATCTTTTCACTTTTATTCATATGCCTCTCTCCTCGTTATTGACAGTTTAACATGTTTTCAAATGACTTCGATACCAATAGCATACTTTCAAATTTTCATCGTATGCTTTATTAAACTTGACGATTAATCATAAAAAAAACACTTAATTAAACCTATTGTTCAATTAAGTGTTTTTCTATATTGATTACTTTAATAACCTTATCCAATTTGGACGCGTTCTTTAGGATAGTGGAATTTATCAGGCTCTCTACGACCACCAATCATTATAATAAAGCTAATTAAGCCTACACGTCCGATAAACATTAAGATCATAAGTGTTACTTTAGACAGATCGTTAAAATCATCAGTTACACCTAAGGATAAACCACATGTACCGAATGCAGACATCACTTCAAAAAAGCCTTGTAAAAATGAAATTTTACCATTTTCAACTACTAATATAAAAATGGTCGCTGAAAATGTTAGTATAGATGCCATCGTAAACACCGCAAATGATCGCTGCACATCCGTTGTATGTATCTCACGATTAAATGCTTTAATAGATAATTTTTCACTATTATTATTAAAGTTTAGTAAGAACAATATTAAAATAGCAAATGTTGTTGTTCTAATACCACCACCAACTGAACTTGGTGATGAACCAATAAACATCAAAATACTCATTATCACATTTGTACCTTCACCAAAATGACTGACATCAATCGTTTGCAACCCAGCACTTCTCGTAGTTGCAGATTGGAATAAAGCATAAAATAGCGATTTGTGCCACGACATATTCTGGAAGGCATGATTATATTCAAATAACAAAATAATGAGAACGCCAAATACAAATAACACTAAATAAGTTGCTGTAGTAATTTTAGCAAATAGTGAAAATCTAAAATTAGGTATTCTATTTTTTATATATGCTTTTACTTCAATTAAGACAGGAAAACCTATCGAACCTAATATAATCAAAAACATAACAATAGTTTGTACAAAATAATCACTTGCATATGGTATCAATGATTGACCAGTTATATCTAATCCACCATTTGTCGTAGCTGATACTGCAACGAAAAAACCTTGCATGATGGCATATTGTAAATCCGAATTATCTCTATAAAAATAAAATGCTAACAGTGCTGCACCAACTACTTCGATAATTAAAATTGTACGTACGATATCCAGTATTAATTTGACTGTTCCACTCATTGTATCCTTATTATTATCCAACATGATTAATTGTCTTTCACGCATACCGATATGTTTGCCAAGTACAACCCAAAGCATTGTTCCAATCGCCATGACGCCAATACCACCAATATTAAGGATAATCATTATTATTATTTGTCCAAAAGTTGTATATGTTTCTACTATATTAATTGGTGATAAGCCGGTTACACTAACACCAGATACAGCAACAAATAACGAATCTACGGGGTCTACTGAGACGCCCGGTTTATGAACATAGGGTAAATTCAACAATAAGAACGCAACGATTATCGCAACAATATAATACATCACAATACCTTGTTGAGGACTTGATTTTTTTAATAATTGATTGAAAATGGACAACGCCTACTCACCTCAACGCTACTTCAATTTAATCTTGATATCTTGTTCTTTACCATCTCTATATAATTTTGCTGGCAATGTATCTAAATCATCTTTATGACTAAAAATAATTTGTCTATATCTTAGATTATCTTCAACTTCTTTACCATCTAATTCTACTATTACATCATTTTTTTGCAACCCAGATTTTTCACCAAGGGAATTTTCTTTCACATCTCCAACCAACACACCTTTATTGACTTCTTTAGGTAAACTAAGTGATTGACGTGCCGCTTCATCCATGTCTTTTACATTTGCAATTTTAATTCCCGTGTTAGGATACTTAACCTCACCTTTAGCTTCAAGCTGTTTCGCAATAGATTCTGCATCGTTAACTGGTATAGCAAATGCAATACCCTCTACGTTATCCATGTCAATTTTTAGAGAGGCAATACCAATTAGTTTCCCATCTCTGTCAATAACACCACCACCTGAGTTACCAGGATTCACCGGCGCATCCATTTGAAATGCGCTCATGAGTACATCATATTGATTGTCTTTGTCTATATCAACTGGCACGTGACGATTCAAGCCAGAAACAATGCCTTCAGAGACACTTCCTTTAAAATCAACACCTAATGGATTTCCTACTACAATAATTGGTTCACCAAGGACTAATGTGCTAGAATCTCCCATTTTAATCGGTTTGATATCATTTCCAGATTTTACTTTAGCTTTAACAACTGCAATATCAGAGTATTTATCTGTCCCTATTACTTTACCAATCGTCGTATCATTATTGCCGTATGTAATTTTCTGTTCCTTTTTTTCACCAACAACGTGTGCATTTGTAATAATAAAAATAGAGTCGCCCACTTTTTTATAGACGACACCTGAACCTAATTCATTTTCTTTTCCTGCTTCTTGTGTTTCTTTCTCTGCAGATGAACGATCATTACTTGTATCATTCTCGACTGTTACAATCGATTGAATCGCATGATTCGCACTTTTCATTGTATCTGTATATGTTTTCTCTTTATGGTTGTCACTACTCTGGAAAATACTGTCTTTCGTATTGCCATTATGATCTACATTATTAAAGATGGCATTAATCAATACAATTAATAATATAACTGCTAATACAATTAATACTTTTGCCCAGTGTTCTACAAAGAAAAACTTAACCCTTTCTACTACGGACTGTTGCTTGTTATCATGATGTTGTTTGGATTTATATTTTGAGCCTATATGATTGTGCACTTTTTCTGAATTATCTTCTTCTATATAATTATTTACTCTTGATTGTTGCGCTTCTTCAGAATAAAAATGATCAGTGTTAGTAGATTCGCTTATATCTGAATCTACTTTTTTTGAAGTTTCACTCTGATCCACGTTAGTATTATCTTTATTTCTAGTTGAAGCCACCGCTTCTTCATTATTAGCTTCATGTGATGACAATACATTTTCTATATCAGTATTGGATTTATTATGTTGAGCATGCCCTTCAGGCTTTTCAAATCTATGGTCTGAAGTGTTGTTACTTCGTTTTTCAGCCATTGCACGTTGTTGTTGAATTTCTTCTTGTGTTAGTTTCTCTATGCGTGCTTTTCTTAAATTTTCTTTTACGCGTTCTTCATTATTTTTTGCTAACTTCTCGGCTTTTTCAGCACGTTGTTTTCGAGCTTGACGTTCCATTTGTACACGTTGTTCCCGTTCTTCATTATGAAAAAATTCACGTCTTTTACGACCATATTTTTCTCTTGGGATTACATGTTTTTTATTGTTCGACACAAAAGCGCCCCCTTATACTACATGATTCTATATTATCTATTATGACATATCATTACGGATTTTTCCGCCTTATTTTAACTCTGTTTATAAATTGTGATTGTCTACTCCAATTTGAATAGCTACATATGTGTGTATAAGTCATCTTTCGAATTATAGTTTTATTCAATTTATTTTTTCTAAAATTAAACGTCTTTTCATCCATGCCTTAGCTTTGATTATAATCACTTTCACTATGAATTTCTAACTTTATCTGACTAATAATACAAATAACTTCTCTTCGCTTATTTTCAACACTTATTTTGTGTGACACTTAACCATAAAAAAAACTGGAAAACACAATGTATTTTCCAGTTTAAATTTACTTTCCTATTTTTTTTCTTCTTTTTTATTTTGACGAACTGATGTCAACCAACCAATTACAACGAGTAGTATCATGACTGTCCAGAAGATAGATTGCCATAAAATGCTGTGTGGGAAGTGTTCAGGTAAGATTAGGATATCTGGGTGGGCTAACACCATGATAACAAGTTTAATTCCTACCCAACCGACAATAGCAAAAGCTGCTCCTTCTAAACCTGGATATTTATTTAATAGGTTAACAAACCATGTTGCCGCAAAACGCATAATAATAACACCTAACATGCCACCTAAGAACATAACTGCAAATTGTCCTAAGTCCATGCCACCAAAATGTATACCTACTGCTGGTAACGTTACCGCTATTGCTAGCGCAGCAAGCATTGAATCTATGGCGAATGCAATATCTGCAAATTCAACTTTCAATACTGTGCCCCAAAATGCTTTAGGACTTGCATGAATCTCTTCTCCATCCTCATCGAAATGATGATTGTCTGTGCCATCATGCGTTTCTTCATCTTTTTCTTTAAAGAAGGTTATCAAATTCCTTATTGACATATAAAGTAGGTAAAGTGCACCGAGTGCTTGTATCCACCAAAAATGTGCAATAATACTGATTAAGAATAAAGAAATAAAACGAAATACAAATGCACCTAACAATCCATAAAACAGTGCTTTTTTACGTTGTTCTGGCGGTAAATGTTTCACCATAACAGCCATTACGACCGCATTGTCTGCGGCAAGTAAACCTTCTAAAAATACAAGTACTAGTAGCACCCATAAATAAGGTAAAATCAAACTTGGATCCATATAGGACAACTCCTTTAGTTTTTTAAGCATAAAAATAGAGACCTAAGCTAAGCTAGTGCATACATAATTTACTATTGCTTTAACCCTGATAATTATGTTAAAAAACAATGTGCAAACAATATTCACTATTAGCAAAGGTCTCACTCGACAGTTGTGTCCTGCCCATTTTACCGGAAGTTTGCTACTTCGTAATGACGATAAAATGACTAAGTTAAAACAATGTATATAGCATATCAGATATCTTAAATTAATAATCCTACTGCGAAACACATACATCATTGTAACTACAGTTAAGTTACTCCCCTCTGACTACTAAGTCATAGGCTATTCTATTAATATAGTCATTATACACAAAAATAAAATTTATAACAATCCATATAATTTAATTTCTGGAAACTTCTCTTCAAACCATCTAGTAGCAAATTCATTTTCAAATAAGAATACGTAATTATCATAAATATCCTTCACTAAAATCGAACGTGATGAACTCATTTTATCTTTAATATCTTCTTCGTTTTCAATCCAACGCGCAATTTTCTGTCCAACTGGTTCCATGATGACATCAACATTATATTCGTTTTTCAAGCGATGTTCGAATACCTCAAACTGTAGTTGGCCAACTGCACCGATAATAATTTGGTTCGTATGCAATGCTTTGTAATATTGAATCGCACCTTCTTGAACCAGCTGTTCAATACCTTTATGGAAATGTTTCTGCTTCATAACATTTTTAGCAGATACTTTCATAAATAATTCAGGTGTAAACTGTGGTAATTCTTGGAAGCTGAATTTCTGGTTACCCCCAACAAGTGTATCACCAATTTGATAATTACCTGTATCATAAAGTCCGATAATATCACCAGCCACAGCATGATTTACAGTTTCTTTATCATCTGCCATAAATGAAGTTGAACGCGTTATTTTTTGCTTTTTGTGTGTACGTTGTAGAGTAACATCCATACCACGCTCAAACGCACCACTTACGACACGCATAAAAGCAATTCTATCTCTATGTTTCGGATCCATATTGGCCTGAATTTTGAAGATGAATCCCGAAAAATCAAGGTCAAATGGACTAACCTCTATGTCTTCATTAGTTTGGCGTGCATTTGGCATTGGTGCATGGTCAACATAAGCGTTCAAGAAGTTTTGAACACCAAAATTTGCTAACGCTGAACCGAAAAATACCGGTGTCAGATCACCACTTAACAGCGCCTCATTATCAAACGTTTCACCTGCTTCTTCAACAAGCATTAATTCTTCAATCGCTTGTGCAAACGCACTGTCGTGTTTCATCGCGTGATCTTCTTCTAATTCATATTCTTCATTTAAATGTAGCACATTTTCTTCATCTCTAAATGGCTCAATTGTATGTGATTCACGATCAATTATTCCAAAGAAATTTTGGCCCATACCTACCGGCCAATTCATAGGATATGTTTCTATCTCTAACGTGGATTCTATTTCATCTAAGAGTTCAAAAGGTTCTTTACCTACTCTATCTAGTTTATTAATAAATGTGAAAATAGGTATACCTCTCATTTTACATACTTTAAACAATTTCAATGTTTGTGGTTCAATACCTTTTGCACAGTCAATCACCATTACTGCACTATCAACTGCCATCAATGTTCTATACGTATCTTCTGAAAAGTCTTCATGGCCTGGTGTGTCCAAGATATTGATTTTATAATGATCATAATCAAATTGCATCACTGAACTCGTAACAGAAATACCACGTTCTTGTTCGACTTTCATCCAGTCACTTGTAGCAAATTTGCCACTCTTTTTTCCTTTAACCGTACCCGCTTCTCTTATCGCACCACCAAATAGTAATAACTTTTCTGTTAATGTAGTCTTACCAGCATCTGGGTGAGATATAATCGCAAAGGTTTTTCTTGATTCCACTTCTTCCTTTATACTCATTTATACTCTCCTTTAACTTTCAAATATCCATTTAACGATGTCATCAGCAATCTGTGATGCTGTTGACTCATCAAGTAACGTAAACAAGTGTATCACAAGTTCCTCATTTGTATCATCTTCATTTAAAGATGATGGTATTTCTAATGACCAATTTATATCAGGGATTGCAATGAGTTTACAATGATTTACGCTATTCTCATAAATATACACATGGCCAGTTATTTCATTAAAACGTATATTTTTAATCTTCATTTGGCCCACCACCGAATTTTTTATATGCTGCCTCAAGACCAATAAAATCATCTCTATGCGGCACCTTGATGTGACCAGGCATGATTTGATAAGGTTCGCGACCTTTTGAAGCTAATACAACTGTATCTCCTGGTTCTGCAATGTCTATAGCATGGCGAATCCCTTCAGCTCTATCATCGAATTCAATATAATTACCATGCGTGGCTCCTTTTGCTAATTCTTGCGTTAATTTCTTAGGATCATCATTTGCAGGATTATCAGGTGTAAAAATAACATAATCTGCACGACACGCGACCCGTCCCATATCTGGCGTCTTAGTCAAATCTCTCTCTCCTGCCATACCACATAAGAAAATCAATTTCTGCTTAGCAAATGGTTTAACTGCATCTATGAGCTTGTCCATACCATCAGCAGTATGCGCATAATCTATTATCAAATCGATAGGCAATGTAGGATCTAGTAATTCTAATCTACCTTCTACCGGCTCTAAATATTCTACAGCGTTGACGATATCATTTAAAGCTACACCTTTACTCCATACTGCAATCATAGCCGCCATAATATTAGAAACATTAAACAAGCCAACATAGGGTGACTTCACCTGAAAGTCACCCACAGGTGTATTAAAAGTAAAATGAACGCCTTGTAATGATTCATTAATATGGCTAGCTGTAAATTGTGCATCATTATTTACGCCATAGGTAAACACTTCAAATGGTGTCACAGATGCAAGATAGTCTGAAAAAGCATCATCATTATTAAGAACGACAAACTTTTCTTGTGATAGATCTTCACCTAATTGGCTAAATAATAATGATTTAGCATGTCCATATGCTTCCATGGTGCCATGAAAATCTAAATGGTCTTGTGTTAAGTTTGAAAAGATTGCAACGTCAAAATCAACGCCACTCAATCTTCCTAATGACAATCCATGGCTGGAAACTTCTAAAGTCATTGCCTCAGCCTTTTTTTCAACGGCTTCATTTATTTTTTTAGTAAGTGAGACTGTTTCTGGAGTTGTGTTTGCGCCTTTTGATTTATCTTCATTTATTTGAAAGCCATTTGTACCTAAATAAGCGCTTCCTTTACCTAATTTTCTATAGATATGATGTATCATCGTCGCAATTGACGTTTTCCCATTTGTTCCAGTCACACCGTATGTTACAAGTTGTTTACTTGGATAGTTAAACAGTGCATTGGCTAATAAACTAGCCACGCGTAACGTGTCTGGTACGATAATTTGAGTTACTTCTCCAGATACTTCTTGTTCTCGATTAACTATTATTACTTCGCATCCTTGATTGACCACATCTTGGCAAAATTTATGACTATCCACCGTATAACCTTTTGACGCAACAAACACACTTCCTTGTTGTGCCGTACGAGAATCGGTAGTTATATCAATGATATCTTTATCCAGTGTTCCAATCACTTGTTTTACTCTTATTTTTTCAAACACCACATTTGCGTCCAACATTTATCGCTCCTTTATTTCCAATAGTTCTATTATACACATTTTCAACAGATTTTATAGAATCTAATGATTTGATATTATTAATTTCTTCCTATTATATATAACCATTTTATACTTTTAAATTCTCTGAATATGAACCTCATGTTATGTAAATGTTAATATTTTCTATATATTTACTTAAATTGTTGTTTTATAGGCGTATCTCTATATTAATAGTGGTATTGTATAGATATACAACAACCTAATTTTATTGTATATTAATTTCCAATACAGTATGTATCATTTCATATCTGATTGTAAAATGATATAATCAACATTAATTGTGTGTTTTTTCTTTCACACACTAAAAAAATGCGTTAAACTTAGCATAACTTAAATATAATCTATTGGAGGGTGGCTTTTAATGGTTACTCAAAATAAAAAAATACTGATAATTACTGGATCGTTTGGTAATGGGCATTTACAAGTTACTCAGAGTGTAGTGAACCAATTCAAAGAAATGAATCTAGACAATTTAACAGTTATTGAACACGATTTATTTTTAGAAGCACACCCTATCCTCACTTCTATTTGTAAAAAATGGTATATTAATAGCTTTAAATACTTTAGAAATATGTATAAAGCTTTTTATTATAGCCAACCAGATCAATTAGATAAATGTTTCTATAAATACTACGGCTTAAATAAATTAATGAATTTACTTTTAAAAGAAAAGCCTGACCTAATTTTACTCACATTCCCTACTCCGGTAATGTCTGTATTAACGCAACAATTTGATATGAATATCCCTATTGCTACAGTTATGACGGATTATCGTATGCAAAAGAACTGGATTACGCCTTTCTCTCAAAGATACTATCTTGCTACTGAAGAATTAAAAGAAGAATTCGCAAGTATCGGTATTCCAAAAGAGCAATTGAAAGTAACAGGTATTCCTATATCAGATAAATTCGAAATGCCTATCGATAAAGCAGACTGGTTAAGCCAAAACCATTTAAATCCTGACAAACCGACCATACTCATGTCTGCAGGCGCTTTCGGTGTTTCTAAAGGCTTTGGTCAGATGATACAAGAAATCTTAAATCGTAGCCCACATGCGCAAGTTGTTATGATATGTGGCAAAAACAAAGAATTAAAACGTTCATTATCATCACAATTTAAAGGTTTTGAAAATGTACTTATTTTAGGTTATACCAAACATATGAATGAATGGATGGCCTCGAGTCAATTAATGATCACTAAACCAGGTGGTATTACTATTTCAGAAGCATTAACACGACAGATTCCAATGATTTTCTTAGATCCTGCACCAGGTCAAGAACTTGAGAATGCAGTTTACTTTGAAGAAAAAGGTTATGGCCGTATTGCCAGTACACCTGAAGCTGCCATTGAACAAGTTGCTACGCTAACGAATACACCGAGCAAATTAGCTTCAATGTCAAAATCTATGGATGCGTCAAGAATTCCATATTCAACTTACAAATTATGTAAAGACTTACTAAACTTACTTAATCATTCATCTCATTATGAAGAAGTATATGGAAAGGTTCCTTTATATGCAAAGCTCTTCGTTAAATAATTACAATTATAATTCAAATAAAAATTTCATAATCATGTTAATCATCTTATTTTTAATGGAATTCGCTAGAGGTATGTATATACTTAGTTATTTAACATTGCTTCCAACAGCTACATCTATTGCGGTAGGTATTACATCTATCGCTATTTCTATACATTTTATTGCTGATGCAACCACTAATTTTGTCATTGGTTTTTTACTTAAGCGGTTAGGAACAAAATTGGTGCTTACCTTGGGCTTCTTGCTTGCCTTTGCAAGTTTATTCTTAGTCATCTGGTTCCCTACGTTACCTATTGTCTTAATAACAAGCGCTACATTACTTGGAATTGCAGTTAGTCCCATTTGGGTGATTATGTTAGCAAGCGTCGATGAAGACAATCGTGGTAAGCAAATGGGTTATGTTTATTTTTCATGGCTCTTAGGTTTACTCGTCGGTATGGTTGGTATGAACGTTATCTTCAAATTCCACCCTACCCAATTTGCATTTTTAATGTCACTTCTTGTATTAATCGCTTGGATACTCTATTACTTTGTAAAAATAAGATTGACGAATTACAATACACGTCCAGTTAAACAACAACTAGGACAAATTGTCAATGTAACCAAACGTCATATGTTATTATTTCCAGGTATATTATTACAAGGAGCTTCAATAACAGCACTTGTCCCAATTTTACCTACATATGCAACTAAAGTTGTTGGTGTATCCACATTAGAATATACAATGGCAATTGTATTCGGTGGTATTGGCTGTGCCTTTTCAATGCTTTTCTTATCTAAAATCATAGATCGTCATGGCACATTATTTATGTATTGGGTTATCTTTGTTGGCTTCGTGTTATATACACTGATGATATTTGCACTTTCACTAATAACAAATATCACAATCGTCTGGGTATTAGCTGTCTTCATCGGTCTTATGTATGGTATCTTGCTACCTGCATGGAATACATTTATGGCTAGTCACATTCACACAGATGAACAAGAAGAAACTTGGGGGGTTTTTAATAGTGTACAAGGTTTCGGCTCAATGATAGGACCTCTTGTCGGTGGGTTGATTACTGAATTTACTAATTCGGTAAATAATACATTTTATTTCTCAGCACTTGTATTCTTATTCCTAGCTATCTTTTATGGTGTTTATTTTGTGAAAGTAAAAGAGAGTACCAAGACATCAAACTAAATTAATAAAATAAAAAAGCGTCACGAACGTATTAGAAAATCATTATCTAATATCACTCGTGACGCTTTTATTAATTCCAAGTATTTATCGTATGTTATGACTAATCACTAAATGGTTAAAACTTAAGCTAAATTATAATTCTCAAGCACTTTCCATTTTTCTTCTTTTTCATCATAATAAACTAGTGAAAGTTGCTCAATTGTTTCTTTGTAATCAATTCCCGCTAGTTTCAATTGACCATAAATATCTTCAAATTCTTGACTTGTCAATCCTTGGGCAATGGTAAAATGAGGCACAAACGTATGATCTGCCACACCATAAAAATCACCACTGTTAAATTGATTAAATAATTTTTCTAAAGTTTCAGTTTTTTCAACTTTAAAATAAATAACATTAGTGATTGGTGCAAAATTTGACGCTTTTGTCGCATGTACATCAATCGTTGGAATGCCTTCGATTTTAGATTTGATTGTCTCTTTAACAGATTCTAAATCTCCATCGTTTATTTTAAATTGCCCCTTAATCGTAATATGCGGCATAATAGACGCATAATGTGCATCATAACGCTTACGATATGCATTCACTTCATCTTGAAATGCTTTTGACGGAATTAATGCTAATCCTAAAATCATTTAAATTCCTCCTTTGTTTAACATAATTTCATTATATCAAATTTCTGAAAAATTCGTTACTCTAAAGTCATTTTAGTTCAAATTATTAAAATGCTATACGATCTACTAAAAAATATTTTAATACATCTTCTAGTAAAGGCTTCCACGACTTCCACATATGCCCACCTTCAAATTCTAAATAATGATAGGTGAAATCACTTTTTTCAATCACACGATTTAATTGTCGATTGGGCGTTAAGAAATCAGCAAACTTACCTGTTGTTGGTAATTTAAAATGTCCCTCTTCTAATCCGACAGCATGCCATATGGATAATTGTTCTTTAAATTGGCATCGCTCAATCAACAATTCAATTGTTTCATCGTGTTGTGGGCTAAGCAAACCAACTTGACTGAAGATGCGAGGATAAGATAATGCTGTCATTAACGCAACACTTCCGGCTAAGCTGTCACCTAATAAGACACGTGCATTCCCTACTTTAAATGTAGGGAATGTTTGATCGATATATGGCAAAATTTCATTTGTCATCGCTTTTACCGTTAAATGTGTGCGTGCACCTTGTGGATGAAATTCTGCACGCCTTTTATCAACATCTTCATAATGGAATCCGACAAAGATTGCTCTTTCCACCTCATTCGCTTCGCGTAACTGTTCATATGTCCTATGTATTCTACCAAAACTGAAAAAATCAGCACCATCAAAACAAAATACAATTTTATACTTAAATAATTCCGTAAAATCTTTCGGCAAATAAATAGACAGTGTTATATCTCTATCTAATATTTGGCTGGGAAAATTAACTTTAGTAATATTACCTGGTTTAAAATCGTCCATAAACAATGCGCCCCCTCGTAGTCTTAATGACATTGTACCAAGAGACGCAACATTTTAAAATATTCTAATATAAATCTTTATAAATGGATTATCCATCTTACTCATCATGTTTTTGTTTTGCTAAACGCTGAGGATAATCTTTCAACCAAAATACAGCATTAGGTAATTTCTTGGGATCAGGTTTATAAATTGCTTTTTTACCAGAACCGAGTTGTTTTTTCTGCAGTTCATAATCTTTTAGTGCTTGAATTGCCGGTTTATGCAATATCCAAATTGCTATGATATTCAGCCATGCCATCATACCGACACCTAAATCACCCATCATCCATGCGATATCTGCCGTTTTCACTGCGCCATAAACTGTCGCTGCTATCAATACAATCCTCGTTATATTAATCCAGAAGAAAGTTGCCCTTCCTGTACCTTTTCGAGTCAAATAAGTAATATTGGTTTCTGCAATATAGTAATACGCTAATATTGTTGTAAATGCAAAGAAAAATAATGCAAATGCAATGAAATACGATCCAAGACCTGAAAATGCAGGGTCAAAGTGATAACTACCACCTTGGAAAGCTTTATCAATACCTGCTTGTGCATACATCGCTGTACCTGAATAGTCTTTATCGCCATTCGACATCTCCACAAAAATACCATTATCCTTAATCATACTAGGTTTACCACTTGAAGTAGTACCACCATCTGTAACATTATAAGTACCTGAAAGTAATATAATTAATGCCGTTGCTGTACATACGAATAATGTATCTACATATACTGAAAATGCTTGGACAAGTCCTTGTTTAGCTGGATGGGAAACTTCTGCTGCTGACGCTGCATGTGGACCTGTCCCTTGCCCCGCTTCGTTTGAATAAAGACCTCGTTTAACACCGATTTCAATCATAGCACCTAATATACCACCAAAGGCAGCTTGCATACCGAAAGCCGATTTAAAAATGAGTCCAATCAATGCAGGTACTTGTTCAATATTCAAGAATATGATAATCACTGCCATCAAAATATACGCGATTGCCATAAATGGTACAATCGCAGTTGCTGCATTTGCTATCCATTTAATACCACCAAAAATAATTAACGCTAAAAGTGCTGCTAAAAATATTGCTATAATCCATGGTTCTAAACTAAATGCATTCTTCATAGAACTAGCAATCGCATTAGACTGAACACCTGGTAATAATAAACCAACGGATATAACTGTCACAATTGCAAAAATCAAGCCATATATTTTACCCAACTTGCCTTTTATGCCATATTCAATATAGAATGCTGGCCCGCCACGGTACTGCCCCTTTTCTTCCCGTTTGTAAATCTGTCCCAGCGTCGATTCTATAAATGCACTACTTGCTCCTAAAAATGCAGTCGCCCACATCCAAAAAACAGCTCCCGGTCCACCAATAAAGATTGCAGTAGATACCCCTACAATATTACCAGTACCTACACGGCCAGCCAGTGATAATGCAATTGCCTGAAAACTTGATATTCCTGTAGGTGATTTTTCCCCTTGAAACATTAACCGAATCATTTCTTTGAAATGCCTAACTTGGAAAAAGCGCATCATTAATGAAAAAAGAATCCCAGTAATTAGCAACCCATAAACTAATGGTTTGCTCCAAACAATATCATAAAACCAAGTAAGTAAACCTTCTAACATAATGTATCCCCCTTGTTGTACCATTATGTAAAATGATATATTTTTTATCATTATACACATATAAAATATTCCGCGCAACGTATTTCTCTAGTTATCATTTTCACAATTTATATATTTAGTTTTATAATTAACACGAAATATTTTAGATGATTTTATGCTTATAAAAAATAATTTCACACTATATAACATAAAATACTGCAGTCTTTCTTTAAAAAACGTAACATTTAAACCTTTTCATTAACCATAGGAATTCTAATTTAATCTTTTGTTCTGTGTTTATTTAAGATATACTAAATAGTACTTAAATATTGAAATCTAGGAGGAAACGTCCTATGCTAAATAAGGTTTGGTTTAGAACAGGTGTTGCACTGTTAATCCTGTTTTTACTAATCAAATTAGTTATGGAAGTTCACACTGTATTTATACCGTTTATAATTATTATTCAATCGGTGCTATTACCATTATTATTAAGTGGCTTCTTATACTATATTTGCTTACCTTTTCAAAAAATACTTGAAAAAAATAAAGTCCCACGCTGGGGAAGCATCTCTATTATCTTTATTGGATTAATTATCATTATCGGGGTTGTCATTGGTTATATTGGACCACTCATTGCCGAACAAATCGAAAATTTAATTCATCAGATTCCAGCGTTGCAACATGAAGTACAACACATCATTAACTTTGCATTAGATCAAATGGAAAGATTACCATCTGATGTAACGGACAGAATTAATAAGATGGTTCAATCTATGAGTGATAGTACTGCAAGTTTATTATCAAACTCATTAAGTTATCTTACTTCATTTATCTCAACACTATTTTTACTTATCATGGTGCCATTCTTCTTGATTTATATGTTGAAAGATCATGAACGCTTTATTCCATTTATCGCTAAATTATTCAAAGGTGATAGAAAAGTATTCATAGTAGATTTATTAAAAGATTTAAATGAAACATTAAAATCTTATATTCAAGGTCAAGTTACAGTAAGTATTATCCTAGGCATCATCTTATATATCGGCTATTCTATTGTCGGTTTAAATTACACATTATTACTTGTAATGTTTGCTTGTGTTGCTAATATGATTCCATTTTTAGGTCCATGGATGGCATTTGCACCAGCAGGTATTATTGGTCTAATCCAAAGTCCAACAATTTTCATTTGGGTATGTATCATTACATTGATTGCACAGCAGTTAGAAGGTAATGTCATTACACCAAACGTTATGGGTAAATCATTAAACATTCACCCACTAACAATTATTGTTGTCATTCTCGCTGCTGGTAATTTAGGTGGTTTCGTACTTATCTTAGTAGCAGTTCCCTTATATGCAGTAATTAAGACCATTGTGCGTAATATCTTCCATAATAGAGAGAAAATTATAGAAAAAGCGAATAGCGATGTAAAAGAATGATTATTTAAAAACATACAAGTACAGCGTATTTGTATCAGAACATGATTAAACCTTAGGCGAAAGATCGCCTAAGGTTTAATCATAATAAAAATCCCCCATATTAACCTGTTTTATTTCATCAGGTCAATGTGGGGGATTCTATTACTTAACGATATGATATCCGCTATCAACGTGGATATTTTCACCAGTTACACCACTTGAAAAATCACTTAACAAGTATGCTGCTGTTTTACCAACTTCTTCTTGATCAATATTTCGTTTTAAAGGCGCGCGCTCTGCAATCTCTTTCAAGATTGTATTAAAGCCGCCAACTCCTTTTGCACTTAATGTACGAATAGGACCAGCTGAAATCGCATTAACACGAATATTATCTTCACCTAAGTCTAATGCTAGATAGCGTACATTCGCTTCTAAACTTGCTTTTGCAACACCCATCACATTATAATTTTGAACTGCAAATTCTCCACCTAAATATGTTGTAGCTACAATACTACCGCCTTCAGGCATCAATTTTTTAGCTTCTCGTGCTACAAGTGTTAAAGAGTATGAACTTATATCTTGCGCTAATAAGAAACCATCGCGTGATGTATCAACAAAACGCCCACGTAAATCTTCCATATTGGCAAAAGCGATTGAATGATATACACCATCAATATTACCTATTTCCTCACCAATTTTAGCAAAACCATTGATTACATCTTCATCATTTTGAACGTCAATTTGATACATATGGTGTTCAGCCTGATTTAATTGTTCAACTAATTTCTCTAATTCATTTTTACTACGCTCTTTACGGTATGTAAATACTAATTTTGCACCAAGTTGGTCCAATACTTTAGCAACGCCAAATCCGATACTACGTTTATTTGCAATCCCCATAATAACGAATGTTTTATTCTCTAAATTCAACATGAAAATAACTCCTTTATTTAATTTTCCATTTTTAATTGTTCAAATTGTTACGCAACAACTTATTTTTATTATTGCTCAATATACTATATTTTAACATTGGTTTGATTGAATAAACAATTTATTTTACTATCATCATAAATTTAATGCGCTTTCATTTGTGATGTCATTGATTTTCACTATTTTTTATTAAAACATGAAAATAAAGCAAACGAAATCATATCACATCATTTCATTTACTCTATTTTTAAAATTGGGTTTATTTAAAATCAATAATAGAATTCTAATTCGCGTTTCAATTCATCTACATATTCTTTAGACCCTGTGACGATGACTCTGTCTCTATAACGTAATTGTGTATCACCGTGAGGCACAATAGATTCGTTGTTTCTAATAATACGTACAAAGATAATGTCGCCATCAAATGGGAAATTACGTAACTGAATTTGATCATATTGATGATTTAACATGGCAATTTCATATAATGATGTTTCAACATTACTCAATAGATTAAGCATATTCGGCGTTTCGATGAGTCCTTTTAATAAAATCTTATTACTCATATAACTACTGAAGATTTCAATGCCATTTTTTTGTAGTTCTTCATCTGTTGAACTAGATTCCAATCGGCAAATTACACGTTTTACACCATGAGATTTAGCCATTAATGCTACTTTACGGTTAATTTCATCATCATTTGTAGAACACACTACGATATTTCTTTCAAATAGACCTAGACGCTCTAATAATTCTTCTTCGTAATCTGCTATTTCAATCATCGAAATGGCGTCAGATAATTTACGTTTATCACTTAAGTCATTTCTATAATATAGTGAAACCTGATAGAGCTGCGAAGATAAATTTTGAGCGATAGGAATTGTTAGTTGATTTTTTCCGATCAAGCTAACCTCAATTTGTCTTGTAGCTTCGTCTGGCATAGGGAACATTTTTTTGAAAACAATAGGTACAAATACACATGTAATGACCGCACTTAAAATTAAAATACCAGAAATTTCTGATGAAATCGTACCTAACTGTTCTGCTATTTTTGCAGAAGCTATGACTAACGATAATGTTGACGTTAGTAAAAATGCTGAAGCAATCGTTGTTCTCATATCGAACCATCTACGTATATAAAACATTGGAATTAACTTTGAAATTAAAAATGCTAGAATTAAAAACGGAATAATTAATAGCAAAGCTGGTTCCTTAATTAATTGTGGAATATTTAAATCTACTCCGACCATTATAAAAAAGATTGGAATAAAAAAGCCATAACCAAACGAGTCTAATTTTTCCACCATATCTTCATCTGGACCAAGCAATGACACAACGACACCAGCTAAAAATGCGCCTAAAATATTTTCTGCTCCAACGCCTTCAGCTAAAGCAACTAATAAAATAATAAGGGCGAATACAGCACGAATACCAATTTGTGTCGTTCCATCCATTAATTTTTGTAAAAATTGTGCTTTTTTAAACATACCACCTAAGAAATAAAAGACAATAGTAAAGACAACTAAACTACCAATCAACCATAATGATGTATTCCCCGAAGCATGTAGTGTACCATAAGCTGTTAATAGAATCATCGTCACCAAGTCAGCAAGAACCGCTACTAATAAGATAAATTGACCTATTGTCGAACGCATAATATTCATTTCTTTAAGGGTTGGTACGACTACGCCCAATGAAATTGTAGAAATAATAATAATCATTAATAAAACATCATCAATCAGTCCGAACCATTTGAACATATATGCAAAAACAATTGAAATAATCATAATAAACATAAAGACAACAATAGCTAATTGTAAATGACCAGGCTCTTGCTTTTTCAATTTTTGCTCTTTATTAGTCGAACTTTTATCTTTCTTAAACGCTTTAAAATCTATTTCTAACCCGCTTAAAAACATTAAAAAGATAAATCCTAATGTTGATAGTATATTGAGCATTGCGTCACGTTCCACTAAATTTAAAAATGAATGACCAATGACAATACCCATTAAAATTTCAGCTACTACTATAGGTAAAAATGTAATTCTAAGTCGATTGACTAATATTGGTGTGAAAAATGCCGCTAAAACAACGACAACAAGCGATACAAATTCCATATAACCCCCTTAAGTTAAATAAGACATAAACGATGTCGCTAATCCAAAGTAAATTAGCATACTGACAATGTCATTAATCGTTGTAATAAACGGCCCACTAGCAACGGCAGGATCAATTTTCAGTTTGTTCATCACTAAAGGAATCATTGAACCCACTAGTGTCCCTACAGTCATTGCAATTGTTAAACTACCACCTACGATAATAGCTAATATGGGTTGTCCATAAAGAACCATAATTATAATAAACAACAGTACAGCACACACAAGACCACTTAAAAAACCACTGCCTGCTTCTCTTAATGCTACTTTAAATTTGCTTTGTTCATAAATTTCACCAGTAGATATATTACGTACGGATACCGCCAGAGACTGAGTACCAGAGTTACCGGACATCCCACTGATAATTGGAATAAATGCAGCCAACAATGCTACTTGTGATAACGTATCCTCAAATGAACCTAAAATCGTTGCAGTAATCATACCTAAAAATGTTAAGATGATTAACCATGGCAACCTTTTTTTAGCAGTGGTAAATACAGAATCATTAGTCGCATCAACGTCAGACACACCCGCTAAACGAGAGTAGTCTTCGCTTGCTTCTTCGTCCATTACGTCTAGGATATCATCAATTGTAATAATCCCTAATAAATGGTCCTGGTAATCGACAACTGGCATAGCAATAAAGTCATAGTCTCTCATCTTTTGCGCCACGTCTTCTTGGTCATCTGCAGCGTTTGCACTAATGACACGTTCACTCATAATATCTTCAATGTAGGCATCATTTTCGGCAATAATTAAATCCCTAAGCGAAAGCACACCAGCCAATTGCTTGTTATCATTTACTGTGAAAATTACATAAATTGTCTCGGCATCTGGTGCTTGTTCTTTAACATGTACTAGGGCTTCTTTTACTGGCATAGTTGCCTTCAAAGAAATATATTCCGTTGTCATAATACCGCCGGCAGTATCTTCATCATAATGTAATAATGCTTTTATTTCTTTTGCGTCTTCTTTGTTCATTAATGTTAAAAGACTAACTATTTTTTGCTTAGATAGCTGATTCATAATGTCAACTGCATTATCGTATGACATGTCTTCTAGTACTTTACTGGCATAATTTGCATTCATTGCATCGAATAACGCTTCATATTCATCTTCATCAATTTCTAATTGTTCAAAGAAATCTGCTACTTCTTCTGGAGATAACACTTCATACATGCGTTGTCTTATATCTTCTTTACTATCCTCAAAGTATTCACTTTGCTCATATGTATGCATGGATAAGAATTCATCTCTAAATTCATCTATATGGTTGTTTAACAACAAATCGTCTAGCAACGCTTGATCATAAACTTGTTCGTCTTCCATAGTGATTGTATCTTTTTCATTAACCATCATTCCACCTCCATGTATTTTTGAATTATATCATATTAAATATTGTTTCTATCGCGTCATACTTATCTTTTATTACAATTTCCTTTTTTTCTATTGGATGCAGGAATGACAACTGTACGCATCTTAATAGTTGATGCTGATAATCTTTGTGTTTACCACCATAAAGATGATCACCCACAATGGGATGACCAATATACTGAAAATGTACACGTATTTGATGTGTTCTACCTGTCAACAATGTTATTTCGCACAAACTATAACCCCTATTATAATTCAATCGCTTAAATCGAGTTTGTGCTATTTTTCCAGATAGGTTAACACAGCGCTGAATTATACTTTCTGGATGTCTTGCAATCGGAGCATTTATCAACCCATCTCTTTCTGTCTTTCCCTGACAAATACACAGATATTTTTTATCGATATTAATATTAGACATTAAATGATGGATAAAACCATGCTTTGCCAACATCACAATTCCAGACGTATTACGATCTAAACGTGTTACAATATGAGGATTTATATCTTGCTGTTGTTCATTTAAATAACCTAATACTTGTTCTACTACACTATAATGTAAATGGTCTCTGGAAGGAGCACAATTCTGATAGGCTGGCTTTGATATGATAATGAGATAATCATCTTCAAATAAAATATTCAATTTTTGTCGATATGGTTTAAGACGTTTACTTGGTACTTCATCTGCAAGATATACTTCTAAAATATCACCAACCACTAACTGCTTCCTAACTGTAACAGTTTGGCCGTTAACTATTAAAGCGCCATTATGTTTAATGGCGCTTATCGTCCGCTTTGAGAAATGGTGCCTCTGTAAAAAGGTACGTAACATTTCTGGAGCTGTAATATTAAAAGTAAACTTCATTATTCATCGTCTCCACTTGAGATAAATGAATCGTGAACCCTTTTCCAAAATGGAAATGGTCTAAATCGAGCAAATCGTATTTTCTCTGTAGCAACCCTGTATTGTATCGCATTGACATTTTTATGTTTGATACTTACATGATCAATCGTTGTTAGAATTGTATCCTGATGCACAGGTGTAATCAAACAAGTATGATGTTTAGGTAACACTAACGGAGAACCAACTGTTCTAAAAACTCTATTATTTATCGATGCAATTTCTGCAATTTGCATTGCCTCGAGAGATGGATGTATTAAAGCGCCACCCAACGCTTTATTATAGGCAGTTGAACCTGATGGCGTAGACATACATAAACCATCACCTCTAAAACGCTCAAACTGATTACCTCTTATATTTACATCAACGACAAGTGTAGAGCCATTTTCCGTCTTCATCGTTGCTTCATTTAATGCTAAGTGCCGCGTCTCATAGCCATTGTCATTATAGCGAACGATAATTTCAAGTAAAGGATATTCAATAACCTGGAATTCCGAATTATTGATTTCAATAATTAATTTTTCCACCTCATGTGGTAGCCAATCCGCATAAAATCCTAAATGACCCGTATGAATACCAACAAATGCACAACGAGAAAGCATATGACTATATTGATGAAAGGCTTGAAGCAAAGTACCATCTCCACCTACAGAAATGACGATTTCTGGATTATCTGGATCTTCAACCATTTGAAAATCTTTCATATGGTTAATCATTTTATGTTTTAAAGCATTAGATTTTGAATCACCTTTAGATAAAATCGTGTAACGCATCGTAACATCCCCTAGTCATTATTATGCTTTTTCGCACGCTTTTTCGAATAATATTTCTGTGCCTCTTGTATTTCTTCTTTTATTTCAGACATTTCTTCATCTAATAAGAACGCCGCTTCTGCCGCTCTTTCTAAACGATGTTGAATCTCAGGTGGATAGTCTCCATCATATTTGTATCTCAATGTATGTTCTATCGTTGCCCAAAAATTCATGGCTAACGTCCTAATTTGAATTTCTGCTAAAATTTTCTTTTCTCCACTTAATGTTTCAATTGGGTATTCAATAATGACATGAAATGAACGATAGCCACTTTGTTTGGTATTACTAATATAATCTCGTTCTTCAACAACTTTAAAATCTTTACGTTGTCTCAACAAATTAACTACAATATCTATATCATCAACAAATTGACACATTAGACGCAAACCCGCAATATCGTACATTTCTTCATGTAAACGATCAAACGAAATCTGACGTTTATTTGCTTTATCAATAATACTTGTCATTGGTTTAACACGGCCAGTTACAAATTCTATAGGAGAAGCATTGTCTCCTACTTCATATTGCTTTCTTAGCCCTTTTAATTTGATTTTCAATTCATCGACCGCTTGTTTATATGGAGATAAAAACTGATCCCATTGATTCATTGTGCTTCACTCCGCTTCAATCTAATTCGAAAGTATTTTCAACAACGGACACAAACTCCTTACCATAATTTGAGTTACCTTGAATGTTATCCAGTATATAATTAAATTCATTTTCGAATTGTTTTAATTCTAACTCATCATTAATAATTATTTTCTTGCCTTTGTTTTCATGTAACATAGACCAGGTTTCTTGGACAAATATTAAATAAGAATAAGATTGTCCATCGTCTAAAATATATGCAAAGCTATAATTATCGCTATCAACAAGCATTTGTCCTGCTTCTTGTAGGCCTTCGGTAGATTGTTCTGTATAACAATTTACACTGTCTTCTGTAACTTTAATTTCATTCACATAAATACGCATGCTTGTTCCTCCTTATTCCTCATTATTTTAACATAATTCTATCGCACATAACACGTCTCAACTTAATGTTACAACTTGTTCTATACATTACTTTTATTCATTTCAAATTTTTCATATGCAATTCAATTTAAATTAAGCATAAAGTCATTTAAAATAAACTATTATATGTAATATGAGGAGTGTTTTAATGGCAACGAATAACGAAATCGAATTTAAACAATTATTGACACAATCACAATATCAATCCATTTATACAACATACTTTCAAGATATCGAAACATTTAAACAAATAAACTATTATATCGATACACCACATTTCGATTTAAAGGCCCATCATTCAGCTCTAAGAATCCGTGTGAAAGACAATGCTTATGAGATGACTTTAAAAATACCTGCCGAAGTTGGTCTTATGGAATATAATTTTGATACTCAAGTCGTACCTGAATTAAATAAATCAATCACTAAACAAATGTTGCCCACTGAAATTATAGAACAACTAAATAAAATGGATTTCGACATAGCGCAATTAGTTATTCTAGGTGCTTTAACAACTGAACGCCTTGAAAAAGAGATTAACGGTAACTTGCTTGTATTAGATAAAAGTTATTACCTTGATGTCGAAGATTTTGAACTAGAATTTGAAGTAGATGATTATGATGAGGGATTAATTCAGTTTAACAATATACTCGAAAAATTTAATCTAAAACATGAAATACCAGACAATAAAGTGCAAAGATTTTTCAATCGTAAATCAAATTTATTTGATAATTAATTACGCTCAATAACAAAAAGTCGAATTACTTCCAAATGTAAATATTCATGTTATATTAGTATTATATTAACAGGATACGGTGATATTATGACACAAACACCATATGAAATCATTGGACATGATGCTTTATATAACATGATTGATCATTTTTATTATTTAGTTGAACGCGACGATAGAATAAACCATTTGTTTCCTGGAGACTTTACAGAAACTAGCAGAAAACAAAAGCAATTCTTGACACAGTTCTTAGGTGGTCCAAACCTTTATACACAAGAGCATGGCCACCCAATGTTAAAGAAACGTCATATGAATTTTATAATAACAAATCATGAACGCGATGCATGGCTTGAAAATATGTCACATGCAATAACACATGCGCAATTTCCAGCTGGTGTTGGTGATTACTTATATGAAAGATTACGTTTAACAGCGAATCACATGGTTAATTCCTAAAATTAATTGTAGGTGGAATAGACATGACTGAAGAATTAAGATTAATACAACCTAATAGTCGTGAAGATGCAAATCTTTCACCTGTGAGTAAGATAGAAATTTACTCTTTTTTCGATCCATTCAGTAAGGAATGCTTCAAACTATCAGCAATCCTTTCAAAATTACGTATTGAATATAAACAATATATTAGTATCAGACATATATTGAACCCTTCACTACGTGTTTTAACAAAATGCCAAGCTCAGAGCACCTCTGATTTAGATAATATCGCACTAGCATACAAGGCAGCCGAACTTCAGGGACGTATACGTGCAGAACGTTTTATTCATCTCGTTCAAAATGAAATTATTCCTAAGCGCGATATCATTACTGAATCTATGGTAAATAATTGTATTACTAACGCTGGTTTAGATTATGAAGTATTCAAAGAAGATTTACACAACAACTGCCTAAAAGAAAGTTTACAAGTAGATTTGCATATCGCTCGAGAAATGGAAATTGAAGAAGCCCCTTCTCTTGTATTTTTTAATGAAGACGTTCATGAAGAAGGCTTAAAGGTGGAAGGCTTATATCCTTACCATATATACACATATATCATTAATGAACTAATTGGTACACCGATTGAAAAGGAATTACCACCCAGTCTCGAAGACTATATTCAACAACAACAATTGGTTACTAAAGAAGAGTTACTCACGATTTATGAGTGGCCTGAAAAATTAATGAATAAAGAACTTAAAAAATTAGCTTTGCGCCAAAAAATTGAAAAATTAAAGTCACCTGATGGTAAATTTTGGAAAGCAAAAAATTAATCGCTTTAACAATTTTTATTTCAAATAAAAATGCCAACCACGTATAATGTGTGGTTGGCATTTTTCTATTTTATTTTGCAAATACTGCAAACCGTTTTTGAATATGTTTAGATTCCATCGCTTCATCTATAATTGCTTTAGCAAAATCTGCATAACTTACGTGACTACCTATAATTTCATCCTCACTCACTTTATAAGTACCCGTCTTCTCTCCTTCAAATTGAAAGTCTGGTGCAGGACAAACAAATGTCCATTGAACTTCATCACGCACTTTAATTTCTTCAAATGTTTTTACTTGAGCCATACTAATAGGTTTTATTGCTTCTGGCATATCAGGAGAATCTATTAATCTTTCTGTATGCGTATTATCAACATACAAGCTACCTGCCCCACCAATGATAATGAGCCTCTTGTTACTTTCGCTAACTAAATTGCAAAGCACTTCCAGTGATTGACTGTGTTCATCTAATCTATCTTTGTTCATTTGACCAAATGCATCGATGATCACATCAAAAGGCGCAATATCATCTTTAGTCAAATCAAATAAATCTTTTTGAATAACCTGATTCGCAACTGTTTTATTTTCGCCTCTAACAATTGCTGTCACATCCAATGCGCTCTCAACTGCTTCCTTAGTTATAAGTTGTCCTGCTTTCCCATTTGCTGCTACAACTGCAATTTTCATTAGTTCACCTCTTTCTTGTATTTATTTTAGATACATGTTGAGGATATAACTTTTCAAAAATAAAGTCAATTGAATAGTTATTCATTTCCACTCATTTTTGGCTTTTATTTAAAAAAGCACATAAAAAAACGCCGTGTCTGATTACACGGCGCTAAACAAAGGGGATGGGAGAAATTTTTCACTTCAAACAAAGGGGTATGTTTGTTATGTGATTAATTTCATGTTTATAATATAACACGCTAAAATGTACCTTTCAACCATTTGAATTAAATAAATTTAGTTTGTCACAAACTTGTCATATTGTAAACGAATACATTCATATTAAGCTTTCATTAGCTTTTCAAAAGCGTCTAATTTTTGTTCGAAAACTTGGCAAGCTTGTTCAATTGGTTCTGGTGTTGTCATATCTACACCAGCATTTTTTAAAATTTCTATAGGATAGTTTGAGCTTCCTTTTTTCAAGAATTCATTAATATAACGATCAACAGCAGGTTGACCTTCTGTTAAAATTTGATGACTTAAACTTTGAGCCGCACTGTATCCTGTTGCATATTGATACACATAATAATTCATATAGAAATGAGGGATTCTTGACCATTCTTTACTTATATCTTCGTCTGTTTCAACTGAATCTCCGAAATATACTCTGTTTAAATTGGCATATTCTTCATTCATACGATTCGCTGTTAATGGTTCTCCTGCTTCTTCAATTTGGTGAATTTTATGTTCAAACTCTGCAAACATCGTTTGTCTAAATAAAGTGGCGCGGAAACGTTCTAACTCTTGATTTAATAGTAATAATCTTCTTTCATCATCCAAATGTTTATCCATATAATCACTTAATAATGCTTCATTACAAGTAGATGCCACTTCTGCAACAAAAATAGTATAATCACTTGAATTGGAAGGTTGATTTTGACGGCTAAAATAACTGTGTGCAGAATGTCCAAATTCATGTACTAAGGTATATAAATCGGAAACAGTATTTGACCAATTTAATAAAATGAATGGGTTAGTTAAGTGGGCACCCGATGAATAACCACCAGAACGCTTGCCTTTATTTTCATATACATCAACCCAGCGATTATTTAAGCCTTCATTAACAACTTTCATATATTCTTCACCCATCGGTTGTAATGCTTTTACCATCCAATCTTTAGCTTCTTCATACGGCATTTCAAATTTCACATCTTTAACTAATGGGGTATACAGATCATACATTTTCATATCATCTAAACCTAGTAATTCTTTACGTAACTCTGTATATCGATGCAATAATGGTAAATATTCATGTACTGTTTTCACTAGATTATCGTAAACAGCTTCTGGAATATGATTGTTACTTAATGCAGCTGCTCTCGCTGATTCATAATTATGTGTTCTTGCATTAAATACGTTCTTTTTAACTTCTCCAGCTAATGTTGCACTTAGTGTGTTATTGTATGCACCATATGCTTTATATAAATTTTCAAACGCAGATTGACGTAGTACTCGATCATCTGATTCTAAACACTTAATAAATGTCCCCTGTGTAAGTGCATGCGCATTTCCATCTTTATCAATCGCATCTTCAAACTCTAAATCAGCATTACTGAACATCCCGTATACATTATCCGGTGTTGATAATGCATCTTGCGCTTCAGTTAGTAATTTTTCTTTATCTGCACTTAAGACATGTGGTCGTTTTTCATTAATTAATTTCAAATCAAATGCATAACGTTTCAAATCTTCATTCGATTCAATGAACGATTGAATTGTACCTTCATCTATTTGTAAAATTTCAGGTACTAAGAAACTCCAACCTGAACTAAATTTTATAATTAATTGGTGTGCACGCGATTCGTAACCTGTATATTTATCGTTTGCTGTATCTTGGTCTTGTTTTAAATGTGCGTATACATATACTTTTTCCAATTTTGAACCTAATTGGTCTTCTAACGCTAAAGCTTTATATAAAGTTTCAGCGCTATCTGCCAAATGACCTTGGAATTGCTGTTCTTGTCCAAGACTATCTTCAACTTCTTTAAAAGCATGTTCAAATGCTTCATCTGATTCAAATATTGTTGTTAAATCCCATGTATATTCAGGATATTTACGTTCTTGTTCTTCTCTTGTTAATTGTTGTGTCATTTTTAGTAAACCTCCTATGATTTTCAATAGTTTAATTTTCTCATGTTAGACCTAAATTTGCACGTTATTACATTCTATTTCATCGTAAGATTTTTTAAACTTAGCAATAAGTTCATTAACTATGGCTAAGTGATTATTCTCTGAATTATAAAAGTAATTAAATACTATTTTTTTGTTGAATTGATTTAATTCTTGTGGCTTTTTAACAAGCATATAAATCAATTGTAGTTGCCAATATATAGGATGGGATTGTATATATAATTGTTCAGGATATATGAAACCTAATGCTTTACATACCCAATACTCTGATAAGCGTAAATTATAAATCACACTTAAACTCTCTTCTTTTACAGAATGCTTACATCGACAACGGTTTAAGTATTGTTGTATTGTATGCTCGCTTAATTTCATTTCAGGGACACAATGCACTAAATTAGATTGATTAAAAATGAATCCAAACCCTTTAATTGTTAATTTTGTCTTATACGCAACAAAACGATTTCCTCCAAGAAAATGATAAATTTGATATATATATAACTGTTTTTCACTGAGATTCCATACGACCAACTGTTTTGACTTGATATCTATAAATGTACGTTCATATTTCGTCAATTTTACAATATTTGTCGCTTTATCATAGCCTGGATCTGGGACAATCCAGATTAGTTTATAACCACTGCTTAACAAGCCATGACTACGTTTTTTAATATGCGCAAGAGTCATTTTCGATAATTGTATTTCTATAGCTATACGCCCATTAATAATCAAATCAGGATATTGATAACACTCGGCAATATATGGTTCAATTTGAACACGGTAGCCAATATATGATAATCTCGTTGCTAACTCATATTTAAGGTTATAATGTTCCAGAGACTCACCTTTATTACAAAAATGTGAGGATTGTCCCAAATGAGAAAAATGTGGCATTTTAACTAATCCCTTTTTCAAAACTAATCTACTTCTACAATGCGGACATTCATACCTTGCCTCTTTAACAGCATGTTTGGCATAAACTAATTGATTGTGGGTATTATATGCTAATAACACATTGCTTCACCTCATAATATTACACGCTGTTAAACCACAAATTACTTCCAAAATTATAATTGCTTAATAAATTTATGTCTTCTAAATCATTATTATTCTATATAAATAAAAACCAACTACGGAATATTGTCCGTAGCTGGTTTAAAATGGTCAGAATTCATTTATTATATGGTGTGTTTAGGAACTAAATCCGTCACCATGACTTTTAATTTATACTTCTGTATTTGGGAAATAACGACGTACTTGTGATGCAACGTTATGACTCATAATTATTTTTGCATAGTCGTTTAGATATACTTCTGATTTGTCAGTAGGATATGCGAACTCAAGTAATTGACTATAACTATCATTAATTGTTTCTTGATCCACAGTTTCATCAAAATGAATAGCATAATAGTATATATTATTAAGACTATATAATAAATCTTCAAATTCATCTGTCGATTGGTTATTATAATGTGCATACTCAATGACTTCTTCTAAATCATTAAATTTAACAATCACAGTACGTGTATTTTGACGATTACGCTCATTATGGTCTTGATTCTGTTTGCTCTCTTTTTGTTGTTGACGTTGTTCAAATAAATCTTCTAAACTATCATCTTGATCAAATGTTTGTGACAATAAATCATTCACTTGGTAATCAAGTTGTTCATTGTCCTCATCTGACATATTAATAAGATCTTCATTTTTAGATTTAGATATTGTAACTTCAACACCTTTTTCAAAAGCATGAACTTGTATCCATAACGGACCTTCTACTACAAAATCTTCTTCTTCGTTGATTTCTTCCATCATATTCCAAAAGAATTCTTCTCCACGTTTGCGATTTGTCCATAAGTCTTCCCGTTTAAATCCTCTAGCCTCAATATCACTATATGTTATAAATAATTTAACAGTTGTATCGTCAACGCGCTCTATTCTCATATCATCTCACTCCTTACAGTCGATGAATAGTAATCATATTGTATTAGAACGTAGTAAGAATTACAATTGATTTGTTTGATTAATTTTTACTAAATCCTATTTGATAATTAATATTAACATATACCTTTGTTTTAGCCAAAAAAACAGCACTAACCTATAAAGTGCTGTTGCAATTATTGCATTAATTATTCACAATTAGCCGACGCATACAATACAATAAAATAATCTAATCATTTGACCTAAGCGCCTAATTGTTTGTTATATTTAAAGTAACAAAACCACAAAACAATATGAGTTATATCGCTTTATGGCTTGTTTTATTCATTAATTTATTATATTAGTCAACCAAACGTTGTGCTTCTTGCAATTGGAACGTACGCACTTTTCTTGGTAAGAAACGTCTAATCTCATCTTCATTATAACCAACTTGTAGACGTTTTTCGTCTAAAATAATTGGACGACGTAATAAACCAGGATTGTCTTGAATAATTGAATATAAATCTTGAAGTGGTAATGCATCAATATCTACATTTAATTTTTGATAAGTTTTAGAACGTGTAGATATAATTTCATCTGTACCGTCTTCAGTCATTTTTAAAATTTGTTTAATTTCGTCTATTGTTAAGTGTTCTGAAAAAATGTTACGCTCCGTATACGGAATGTCATGTTCTTGTAACCATGCTTTCGCTTTACGGCAAGATGTGCAACTTGGTGAAGTAAATAATGTTACCATACATCTCACTCTCCTATTTTTCATGAATGTAAATTCATTTGATTTCAATATTTATATGATTAAGAAATGCTTAAGTAATTTCATCTTCCTTAACCTTACAATGAAAGTATACCCTTTCAACATTAAAATTAAATGAGAATTCTCTAATTTTTTCAAAAAATTTAAAATAAAAGTATTTCTCAATAAATTCAATTAAAAATATTGATATGTCTATAGTCTAACATAACTTACAAATGATTGAAATACTGTTATAATAAACGTATTATGTAAAAAATTAAATTTAAGAAAGTAGGCATCATAACATGGAAACATTATTTTCAGGTATACAGCCTAGTGGTATTCCCACAATTGGTAATTATATCGGAGCTTTGAAACAATTTGGTGAAGTTCAAGATGATTACAATTGCTTCTTCTGTATTGTGGATCAACATGCTATCACAGTGCCACAAGATCGATTAAAGTTACGTAAACAGACAAGACAATTAGCTGCAATTTATTTAGCTTCTGGAATTGATCCAGAAAAATCAACCTTATTTATCCAATCAGAAGTTCCAGCACATATCCAAGCAAGTTGGATGTTAACTACAATTTCTTCTATCGGTGAGTTAGAGCGTATGACGCAATTCAAAGATAAGGCAGTGAAACAAACAGAAGGTGTCCCTGCTGGTTTATTAACATACCCACCTTTAATGGCTGCGGATATCGTTATCTATAATACAAATATTGTTCCAGTCGGTGATGACCAAAAGCAACATATCGAATTAACAAGAAATTTAGTTGATAGATTTAATTCTCGCTTCAATGATATTTTAGTCAAACCAGAAATTCGTATGCCAAAAGTCGGTGGACGTGTAATGAGTCTTCAAGATCCAACGAAAAAAATGAGTAAGAGTGATGATAACCAAAAAAATTACATTTCATTACTTGATCAACCTAGTGTTGCTGCTAAAAAAATCAAAAGTGCCGTTACAGACTCAGATGGTATTATTAAATTTGATCGTGACAATAAACCTGGTATTTCAAATTTATTATCTATTTACTCAAGTTTAACAAATGAATCTATCGATACTCTTCAAGAAAAATATAAAGATTCAAACTACGGTGTATTCAAAACGGATTTAGCTGAAATCGTAAAAAACTTCTTAACTAACTTCCAAGAAAAATATGAATACTATTTCAATTCTGAAGAACTAGATGAAATATTAGACAATGGTAGAGATAAAGCACAACAAGTTTCATACAAAACATTGAAAAAAATGGAAAAAGCTATGGGGCTTGGACGTAAAAGGTAACGAGTCAATAAAATAAAAAAGAGAATCCAAAAATTGGATTCTCTTTTTTTTATCAATAATGAAATCAAGCGTAATTGATTTCATTATGATAATTCAACTGAGTACGGTAATCATTATTGATTTAGTTACTCTTTTTTCTTTTTACCTGTTTTTGGATCAATGTGCTTATCTATCTTCACATGTTTCAGTGATGTGTCTCCACCAACTTGATGATAGACAATACCTTTAACTTGAGGATTAATAAGATGTGCTTCCCCCTTCTGATAAACTGGAGCCACCGGTGCATCTTTGAGCATTAATTCTTCGGCTTCTTGCATGGCAGCGTTACGTTCTTTCGGTTTTTGTAGTAAGCTTCCATTTGCTTCTTTAACTAAGTTATCATATTTTTCACTGCCCCATCCCGTGTTATTTTGAGATGAATCTTTTGTCATGATATTTAGATAAGATAATGGATCCGGGAAATCTGGTCCCCATCCTGATAACGAGGCCTCAAATGTTTCTTTATTTTCTTGATTTAAACGTTGCTTAAATGGCAATTGTTTAATTTTCATCGTTACACCTGGAAGGTTACTTTCAACTTGAGATTTAATATATTCTGCCGAAATTTTTGCATCCGGTGTATCTTCTGTATTCATAGTGAAAGTCAATTCCTTAATGCCTAATTCTTTTTTCGCTTTTTCTAGATTCTTTTTAGCGGCTTTTGGATTATATTCCAATGGTGAATTAATAGTAGACGCAAAATCTTTACCATCTGGCGTTTTGGCAGTTAAGCTAGAAGTAAAGCCATCCATCGCTTTCGAACCATTGTTTTTAACAGAATTGACATATCCCTCTTTATCAATGGATTGTGAGATGGCCATTCTTAAGTCTTTATTTTTAAATTCAGGCACATTTTTTTGATTCATCTTAATATAGAATGTGCTTGCTAATAAGCGTTTCATTAAACCAGGATCGTCTTTATATTTATCTACTTGCTCTGCTGTGATACCTGCATCATCTACTGAACCCGTATCATAGAGTGATGCACCAGCTTGCTGATCTTTTAATACTTTGAAATTAATACGATCTAAGTGAACTGCTTTTTTATCCCAATAATCTTCATTTTTAACCATCTGGATTTTGTCTTCCACTTTCCAGTCTTTAACTTTAAATGGCCCATTATAAGTTGTTTTATTTGCAGTTGTACCATACTGGTCACCATATTTTTTTACCATTTTTTCATTTTGTGGCATAAACGTACCAAATGCGAACATTTCATTAATATATGGTATTGGTTTTGTGAGTTCCACTTTAAGTGTATGATCATCAACTGCTTTCACCCCTAATTCATCAACATCTTTTTTACCCATATTGATTGCTTCAGCATTTTTCAAATCATACATGATATAGGCATATTCAGAGGCTGTATCAGGGTTGATGACACGTTTCCATGCAAACTCAAAATCCTTTGCAGTAACTGGGTCGCCATTAGACCATTTGGCGTCTTTACGTAACTTAATCGTTAAAGTCTTTCCGCCATTACTTTCTTCCGGCATTTCTTTGGCTACACCTGGTACAGCTTTATCATTCTTATCTAAACTATACAAACCTTCGTATACTTGGTTAAATAAATTAAAGGAAACTGTATCAGTGACTAATGCAGTATCAAGAGAAGAAATATCTGAACTAACTACTTTTCTATAAACTTGTCCCTTGTCTGAATACACGCCTTCAGCATTACCACATCCGGCCAACACTACAGATAACGCGACCAATATAATAAATAACTTTAATTTTTTCATTGTAATCCCCCTTTCCCCTTTATAGTGATGCTTCTTGAATTTGTGATTTCAATTCTTCCGCTTCTTCATCTGTTGTAAATACATAGTGATTTTGACGGATTTCATGTAAAGTACGTTGGCTATTTTTAGATTCGTCTTCTTTAAATACAGTTCTCTTTCTTACTCGCTCACTTTCTGGATCTGGCTGAGGCACTGCAGAAAGTAACGATTTAGTGTATGGATGCATTGCATGATTATAAATTTCATCCGCACTGCCTATTTCAACAATCTTACCAAAATGCATAACTGCAATTCTGTCAGAAATATATTTCACCATAGAAAGGTCATGCGCAATAAATAGAAATGTAATGCCGCGCTCTTTTTGCAATTTCAACAGTAAATTGACAACTTGTGCCTGAATGGAAACATCAAGTGCAGAAATAGGTTCATCTGCAATAATAAATTCAGGTTCAACAGCTAATGCACGTGCGATACCAATACGTTGACGTTGACCACCTGAGAATTCATGAGGATAACGATTCGCATGTTCTTTGCTTAATCCAACTGTTTCTAATAAATCATATACACGCCGTTTACGGTCTTTAACTCCTGTTGACAATTTATGAATATCAATACCTTCGGCAACAATATCCATAACTTTTAATCTCGGATTAAGGGACGCATATGGATCCTGAAAAATCATTTGAATCTTTTTGTTAAATTTCAAAGAATCTTTTCGATTTTTAATTTTTTGAATATCTACATCTTCATATAAAATTTCGCCGTCTGTAATATCATTTAATTTGATAATCGCCTTACCTGTAGTTGATTTACCACAACCAGACTCACCAACAAGACCAAAAGTTTCCCCTTTATATACATCAAAAGAAATATTTTCGATGGCTCTAACTTCGTTACGTTTACCTTCGTTAAAATATTGCTTTAGATTTTTAACTTGTAATAACAGCTCATTATGCTTTTCCATCGAACGACACCCTCTCTACCTGTTGTGGTTTATCATAATTATTCGGCATATCACGCAGACGTTTTTTAACCATTTCTGGTGGTTCAACGTGTGGTGCACGTTCATCTAACAACCATGATTTTACAAAATGTGTTGGCGATACTTGATACCATGGTGGCGGTGTTTTGAAATCTACGTCTAAAGCAAATTGACTTCGTTCCGCAAACGAATCACCTTTAGGTGGATGTAATAAATCTGGCGGTGTGCCAGGAATAGCAAGTAATTCAGTTTCTGTACCGGTCGATAAATCAGGCATAGAAGATAATAATCCCCATGTATAAGGATGTTTCGGATCATAGAATATTTCATCCACATCACCAGTTTCAACCATTTGTCCGCCATACATAACTGCAACTCTGTCTGCAATATTTGCAACTACGCCTAAATCATGTGTGATAAAAATAATTGACGTGCTAATCTTATCCTGTAGTTCTTTCATTAATTCTAATATTTGGGCTTGCATCGTTACATCTAAGGCTGTCGTTGGCTCATCTGCAATAAGCACTTTAGGTTCACAAGCTAATGCCGTAGCGATAACAATCCTTTGTCGTTGTCCACCTGAAAATTGATGTGGATAAGCGTTAAAACGTTTTTCTGCATTTGGCAGTCCTACTAAATTAAGTATTTCCAACGCTCTTTTTTTAGCATCTGTTTTATTATAATTTTTATGTTTAATCAGTGGTTCCATGACTTGTTTACCGATTTTCATTGTTGGATTTAACGAAGTCATCGGATCTTGAAAGATCATAGAAATATCTTTACCACGTAATTTTATTAGTTCTTGTTCTGACTTCTTAGCTAAGTCTTCTCCTAAGAAGTTGATTTCCCCTTTTTTAATTCTTCCAGCATCACCTTGAAATAATTTCGTAATGGCTTTTGTTGTTACTGATTTACCTGAACCAGATTCACCTACAATTGCCAGTGTTTCCCCCTTATCGATAAAGAAATCAACACCTCTTACCGCTTGCACTTCCCCTGCGTCAATATCAAAGGAAACATGCAAATCACTAACTTCCAATACTTTTTCTGACATAAACGTCGCCCCCTTTGTTATTTACGCATTTTCGGATCAAATGCATCGCGTAATCCATCACTAAATAGATAAAAGAATAAAATTAATAGACTTAGAATTAAAGCCGGTATAAACAATTCATGTGGATGAATCAACAACATGGCTCTACCTTCATTTACTAGAGAACCTAATGATGTTCTTGGTGCTGGTACCCCAATACCAATAAAGCTTAAAAAGGCTTCGAAGAATATCGCGTTAGGTACTGTAAACATTGAAGTAACAACGATAACACCAAGTGTATTTGGTAATATATGTTTAAAAATCAACTTAAATTTAGAGGCACCTAAAGTTTTAGATGCTAACACAAACTCTTGGTTTTTTAATTTTAAAAATTCACCACGAACCACACGGCTCATGCCTATCCAACCAGTGATCGCCATCGCTAATATGATGGTCCATATAGATGGTTCAAAAATAAGTACAAATAAAATTACGACGATAAGCGTAGGAATAGAAGCCACAACTTCTATAATACGCTGCATGACATTATCTATCCGTCCTCCAAAGAAACCGGATATAGCACCATATACGACACCTATGAATATATCTAATAAGGCTGCTACAACACCAATAAATAACGACACTTGCGCACCTTGCCAAGATCTAGACCATAAATCTCTGCCCAGCTGATCAGTACCAAACCAGAAATTCTCGTTTACGCCTGCTTCTTTGTAAGCATCCACGCCCTGCGCCCCTTCGCCATCAAAAGGTAAGAAAGGAATTTGATCTAACACTGGAATTTTAGCTGGCAAATTACGTCTCTCTACATCTTGCTCTGCATAATCATGTGAACTAAAGAGTGGACCGATAAGCGCTAAAAGTATAATAATAATTAAACCAATCATACCAACTACTGCAAGTTTATTGCGCTTCAACTGAGTCCAAGCATCTTGCCAAAAGTTTTTACTTTCTCTTTGCATTTCTGGTTCTTTTTCAATATCATTTTTACTTCTTATAAAATCAGACGCTGGAATTGCTTCTGATGTGTGTGTCATCACTGCATTCGAATGGTCATCTGTTAAATTTTTATCTCTTTTATCAGTCATTATTTTTTACCTCCTTGTACACGAATACGTGGGTCAATCAAACCATATAAAATATCTACAAGGAAAATAGAAACAATAAAAAGTGTACTAAATAAAATCGTAGTCGCCATGATTACCGGGAAGTCATTTGTCGTAATAGATCGTACGAATTGATCCCCTAAACCAGGAACACCGAAAATATTCTCAATTGTCAAAGTACCTGTTAAAATCCCTGCCAACATCGGTACAATAATCGTTATAACTGGAATTAATGCATTTCTCAACGCATGACCAAACAATACTCTCATTGTAGAATTACCTTTGGCACGAGCTAGCAAGATATAATCGGAACTTAACACTTCAATCATTTCAGCTCTTATGTATCTCGTTACCGTTGCTAATACCCCCGCTGATAACGCTAATGATGGTAACACTGCTGTTGAAATTCCTTCCCAACCAGCAACGGGAAACCATTGTAATCTTACTGAAAAAACATATTGTAATAATACCGCTAATACAAATGATGGTACTGAAACAGCTATAACTGATATAACAGTAGCTGAGTAATCGACCCAGGTATTCTGCCGGACCGCTGCTATTACCCCTAATATCAGCCCTAGTATTACCCCAATTACCATAGCTGTTAATCCCATTTCAAATGATGGTAAAAGTCTTGGCTTAATCAAATCCCATACTGGTTGGTTATCATATTGGAATGAGTTACCAAAGTCCCCCGTAACAACATTCTTTAAATAACTCGCATATTGGACAGGCACTGGATCATTAAGACCATATTTCTCATTTAAAATTTGCTTTTGCTCTTCATTTAACTTTTCATCATTAAATGGTGAACCTGGCATTAACTTCATCAAGAAAAATGTAATCGTAATGATAATGAATAATGATAAAATCATGTACCCTAATCGCTTCAAAACATAATTAAACATATATTGTCCCCCTTTGTTTTCAGAATAAACATTCCCTTCGAAATATTCAGAAATATTTAATAACAGTATACTTATACTTCATATTTTAATCAATATTGTTTTGCTTTACTTTATTAAAGAGATTTATTTTTATTAAATTTTCTTTTTCTTTAAAAGTACTGATATAAAAGAATTTATAAGGTGTTTTATTCATTTTTTTGTTATTTTAAGTTACAATAAATTTATTAAATAAAGGAGGCAATAAATATGAAAAATTTAACCACTTATTTATTTTGGTTACTATTTACACCTTTAATTTCATTCGTATTTTGGCTCTTTAGTTCACATCATTTGATTCAGTATATAAATATCATTTTCTATGTATCCATCGCGTTGCTTATTATTTTTTTTATTATATTGATTATACAAGAAGGTATATTGGATCCAACGAGTTATGGCTTTAGAAGACTTAAGTATCAACTGTCAAAGAAAAAACATCAAGACACATTAGAACATGATACGTTTTTCAAGCCTACACAAGCGAAAAAAGACCATTATTTTGTAAATACATGGATTAAAGCAGGATTCAATCTTAATTTATTATACTTCATATTTTCTATTGCTTTTTCATTCATGATATAAAAAGACTGTATTAGCTAATTGTGACTATCACTCATACGCTAATACAGTCTTTTCTTTATTTTGTGTCAATATTGTGGGTTATGAAACAATGCGTAATATAACAGGGCAAAACCTATAAGAACAGTTACGCCAACATATACTGACATCATCCACGGTAGTATAAGCGAACCAATGATTAATCCGAATCGCGCTAAGATATTCCCACCATAAAATGAAATCATTCCAAAGGTATTATACGTGCTACGTTTATCTTCAGGAATCATCAAAAATCGTTGTGCATTTTGAATAGGAGAATAAATCAATTCACCTAATGTAGCGATTATAGAAAACAGACATAATACCCAAAACGAAGTAGCTGAAGTCATGATACTGTACCCCAGAGTATATAATACAATACCTATCATAAAAGCAATCTTTTTAGACGTTGAAGCAACCATCCTATTTACCGAAAAAGTTAATGTTGCCACAACAAGTGTATTAATAATCATAATCACCGTGAACATTCTTACACCGTCTATATAAAAACCTAAAAAGTATAATGGTTCAAAATCAGCCTTCAATCTAACAACCACATAAGAATTTAAACTTAATTCTGCCATTATTACCATCATGAAACCTAAATTAAGCACCATATAATATTTATCTTTAACGACCGTATGATAACTGTCAAAAAAATGTTTGAATCTTGAAGTTAGATCCTCTCTTTGTGTGATAACTTGTTCTACGTCATAGTATTTTTCAAATAAATACCAACTTATGAGCATCGCAAAGAAAAACATTACAAATAATACATGTTTATGGCCTAAATATAGTAAGGCACCTAATGCCATACCAACAGCAGTGCTGATATTAAACATCCAATAATTTAATTGATATACATACTCACGAACATCCTCATAAATTGCATCCATGATGGCTGCTTCAAAAATAGGTTCACTTGCTGCAAATAATAGTTCAAAGATAAATACTGTTATACAAAATATAATTAAACCTAAGCCATCCATAGTCACCGTAATACTTAAAATAATAAGACTTACTGCATAGAAAAAATGTATATAATTGACGACTTTCTTCCTATTATAATTGTCGCCTAAATATCCACCTATGAAGGACACTATAAAACTCACGATAATATTAGCAATTAAAAAAGTACCTGCGAATATAGCATTGACTTTACTTGTTAAATATAATGCCATAAATGGCATTATTGCTTGGCTCGCTACAATTAAGATGAAATCTGCGACGATTCTTGTTTTTAATGTTGTAGATAATGTTAGAAACTGTTTCATCTTAATCACATCCTTTTTATTTTTCAATAGTTTACATTATACACTGTTTGTATATCTTGAACAGACATTTGTACAAATTAATAATCCTCTTTTGCTTTTATTTTATCTACTTTTTATCAATTTACAATATAATTCCATTGTTTCTTTTAAAAAATATTTAAAAATTTTAGAATAATTAGTTGTGCTATGTACAATTGCCATCTTATCAATTCGCTTTGACTTATTCGAACTTCAACATGATAATGTCAAAATCAAAAAAAACAAGATTACCTTATCAGGTAACCTTGCTTTTACTTAAGTATCTATATCTATGCGTAACATGTCATGCCTTAGTCAGCGAATTTTTTCAGAACGAGAACAGCATTGTGTCCACCGAATCCTAGACTGTTACTCATTGCATAAGTGATGTCTAAATCTTCCGCTTTATTTGGAACTATGTCCAAATCACATTCTGGGTCCGGAGACTTAGCATGAATTGTAGGCGCGATACGACTATCTCTAATAGAAAGTGCAGAGAATATAGCCTCTAATCCACCTGTTGCACCAAGTAAATGGCCTGTCATTGATTTAGTTGAACTCACTTTCAATGTGGCTGCAGCATCACCGAAAGTATTCTTTATTGCTTGAATCTCAGTTAAATCCCCAACTGGCGTACTTGTACCGTGGGCATTTAAATATTGAATATCTTTAGCTTCAATACCTGCATCATCTATTGCTGCTTGCATAGCACGTGAACCGCCTTCGCCTTCAGGGGCAGGTGCTGTAATATGATATGCATCTCCAGTTGAACCATAACCTACTACTTCTGCATAAATTTGAGCACCACGCGCTTGAGCAGAATCAAGTGATTCTAAAACAACAATACCTGCACCTTCACCCATGATGAATCCATCACGACCTTCCTGGAATGGACGGCATGCTGTTTCTTTATCATCATTTGTAGACAATGCTCGGCTCGCACTAAAACCTGCTAATGCCATGTGTGTAATGGGTGCTTCTGTACCGCCTGTAACCATTGCGTCAGCATCGCCACGTTGAATAATTTTGAATGCTTCACCTATAGAATTCGTACCTGTTGCACACGCAGTAACTGTTGAACCATTAGGACCTTTAGCACCAATATCAATTGAAACTTGTCCTGTTGCCATGTCAGGGATAAGCATAGGTACAAAGAACGGGCTGACACGGCGTGGACCGCGATTTAATAATTGACTATGTGAAATTTCAAACGTTTCCATACCACCGATACCTGAACCGATCCAAACACCTATTCTATCAGCAGTACGATCATTAATTTCAAGCTTAGCATCATTAACCGCTTCTCTAGCAGCTACGACTGCGTATTGCGTAAAACGATCCATACGTCTTGCTTCTTTTTTAGGTATATGGTCTTCTATATTGAAATCCTTTAATTCACCAGCTAAATGGACATTGTACTCTGTTGTATCAATTCGTGTAATTGAATCGATACCGCTGACACCTTTTAATGCATTATCCCATGTTGACTTGGCATCATTGCCTATAGGTGACAATGCGCCTATTCCTGTAATAACAACACGTTGTTCTTTGCTCATATTTTATCCTCCTATTTTCCCCATCTTAGTGTAACTGCGCCCCATGTTAAGCCGCCGCCAAAGCCAACTAACACTAAGACATCATCATCTTTAATCCTGCCATTTTCTAACTCTTGGCCTATGCTTAACGGAATTGATGCTGCTGAAGTATTACCAAAACGATCAACCGATACGCTCATTTTTTCTTTTGGAATACCTAAACGCTCTCTTGCTGATTCCATAATTCTTATATTTGCTTGATGCGGTACAAACATGTCCACATCATCTGGGGTTAAATTAGCCTTTGCTACTGCATTTGTGGAAGCTTCACCCATGATTCTCACTGCAAATTTAAACACTTCACGACCGTTCATAAATATTTTTCCATTATCTGGATTTAAGTATAAATGTTTGGCACCTGAACCGTCTGAACCTAATTCATAACTTAAGATGCCACGACCTTCAGATACTTCACTTATTACAACGGCGCCAGCGCCATCACCAAATAAGATTGCTGTTGAACGGTCTGTAAAATCAGTGATTTTAGATAATTTGTCAACGCCTACTACCAGTATGTTTTTATAATCGCCAGATTGAATGAATTGCTTAGCATTAATCATTGCATACATAAAACCGCTACACGCTGCAAGTTGATCCATAGAGGCAACTTTGCCTACGCCTAATCTTTCTTGTAATATGTTGGCAACCGTTGGGAATGGGAAATCCCCTGTTGATGTTGCAACGATAATCATATCTATTTCTGATGCTTCTATACCTGCATCTTTAATTGCTTTTACACTTGCTTGATAAGCCATGTCAGAAGTTTCTTCATCTTCATTTGCCCATCTACGTTCTTTAATACCAGTCATTTGAGAAATCCATTCATCTGAAGTTTCTAAAAATGATTCAAAATAGGTATTTTCTACAACTTTTTCAGGTGCGTATGCACCAAAACCTTTAATACCCACGTCCATGGTTGTACACCTTCTTAAATTTAATTTTAATACCAGGTATTAATTTAACATAATACATATTTCAAATACAAGAACTACACATATTTCATTGTGTGATTTCCATAAACAATTATAAATTACTTCACATATTATCACAAAGTATAACTAAGATTATCACTTCTATACTATACAAACTACACTTTATTATTTATAATGAACTTATATATATGATATTGGAGGCATTACATAATGAAATACCTCGCAGTTTTATTTTGGTCTATTGTCTTATTGCAGATGATAAATTTCGTACTTAACAGCTTGAATGGTGGTGGCGCGCTTAATTTCGTTACACCAATCATAGGCGCTGTCGTCATTACAATTATTGTTGTATTATTTGATTTCGTAATTAAACCTAACAATAATGACACAAAAGAACAGCATTAATACAATCTTAGATTTATTTCGAACTGTTACCAATGTCTTATGACCATTGGTGACAGTTTTTTTATTCTCTATTAATAGCTTGGTTTATTATAATAAAATACATATGTCATAAAAAAGGAGTGGCGCAGAAATCATATCTTCTATAATGATTTCTGCGCCACTCACTTTAGTTGTTTTAAATGATGCTATTTTAATCAATATTTGGTTTGTTTTCAGAAAATGTTAAACCATCATCAGTCAAGTTTATATCGATTGATGTACCTTCTGGTAAATTTTCTTTAATCATTTTACGTGCCAACGGTGTTTCTATTTGTCTTTGTACAAAACGTTTTAATGGTCTTGCACCGAATTGTGGTTCATAAGCTTCTTCGCCCAACCACGCTTTAGCTTCATCTGACACTTGAATAGAAATACGTTGTGCCATTAATCTAATATTCAATTCAGTTAATATTTTATCTACAATAGCACTCATGTCATTAATTGTTAATGGTTTAAACAATACAATATCATCCATACGATTTATGATTTCTGGTTTAAAGTACTGATTCAAACTATTCATTACTGCTTTTTCTGTGTTTTCAGTAATCACACCAGCATCTTTTACATTTTCTAATAAGATTTGTGAACCAATATTACTTGTCATGATAATAATCGTATTTTTAAAATCAACTTCGCGTCCTTTAGAATCTGTAAGGCGACCCTCTTCTAGTATTTGTAATAATACGTTAAATACATCAGAATGTGCCTTTTCAATTTCATCTAATAATATGACTGAATAAGGGTTACGACGCACAGCTTCAGTTAGTTGACCACCTTCATCATGGCCTACATAGCCTGGAGGTGCACCAATCAAACGAGAAACTGAATGTTTTTCCATATATTCACTCATATCAATGCGTATCATATGTTTTTCTGAATCAAATAAAGTTGAGGCTAACGATTTCGCTAATTCAGTTTTACCTACACCAGTAGGCCCTAAGAATAAGAAACTACCAATTGGTCTATTGGGATCTTTAATGCCTGCTCGTGCTCTTACAACGGCATCTGCTACTAAATCAACAGCTTTATCTTGACCAACAACACGTTCGTGAAGAATGTCTGAAAGATTTAATAATTTTTCTCTTTCTGTTTCTACCAGTTTAGAAACAGGAATGCCTGTCCATGAGCTTACGATATCTCCAATTTCTTCATCCGAAACAATTTCACGTATGATACGATCAGTGTCTCCATTTTGTTCATTTTGAAACGCATCTTCTAAATCACGCAACTCTTTTTCTAATTCCGGAATTTTACCATGTTGTAGTTCTGCAGCTTTTTCTAAATTATAATTATTTTCTGCATCTTCTAAGGCTTTTCGACTTTCGTCCAATTCTGTTCGTTTTTCTTGGAGTTTAGCAATTTTACCTTTTTCTTCTTCTACACGAGATTGAATAGCATTTTGTTTTTCTTTTTCATTAGTTAATTCTTGTTGTAGTTCTTGTAAGCGTTGCTTACTTGCGTTATCAGATTCATTTTTCAATGCACTTTCTTCAATTTCTAATTGCATAACTCGACGGTTAACTTGGTCTAACTCAGTTGGGTTTGAACCCATTTCCGTACGAATTGTCGCACACGCTTGATCCACTAAATCTATTGCTTTATCTGGTAAGAAACGATCAGTAATATAACGGTCTGAAAGTTCTGCAGCAGCTACTAATGCTTTATCTTGAATACGTACGCCATGATAAACTTCATAACGCTCTTTAAGACCACGTAAAATAGATATTGTGTCTTCTACATCAGGTTCAGATACATTTACTTTTTGGAAACGACGCTCTAATGCCGAATCTTTTTCAATATATTCTCTATATTCATTGAGCGTTGTCGCACCAATACAGTGCAACTCCCCGCGTGCGAGCATTGGTTTTAACATATTACCAGCATCCATAGCGCCTTCTGTCTTACCGGCACCAACAAGCATGTGAATTTCGTCAATGAATAGTATAATTCTACCATCTGAGTCTTTTACTTCTTTTAGCACCGCTTTTAAGCGTTCTTCGAATTCACCACGATATTTAGCACCAGCAACAAGTGCGCTTAAGTCTAATTCGAATATTGTTTTATCTAACAGTGACTCAGGCACATCTTTACGTACAATACGCTGCGCAAGTCCTTCAACGATAGCTGTTTTACCTACACCTGGTTCACCGATGAGTACTGGGTTGTTTTTAGTTTTTCTACTTAATATTCTTACAGTATTTCTAATTTCTTCATCTCGTCCGATTACAGGATCCATATTACCTTGACGAACTTCTTCAACTAAATCTCTACCATATTTTTCTAAAGCTTCATAATTTGCTTCTGGATTTTGTGATGTCACATGATTTCCTCCTCTAATTTTTTTAATGATTTCTTCGATAACTTCTTTTTTATTATCAATAAATTTAATCGTTGTTTCATCTATGTCCATCGCAGCAAGTATGATGTGCTCCATAGAAATATATTCATCTTCATATGTGTTCATATAAGTTTCTGCTTTATTAATTAAGTCATTTGCTTTTTGACTAATATATTGTCCATATTGCACATTATCCCCTTGTACCGATGGATAATTTTTTAATTTTTCGTTATATTTCTCATTTAATAGTGCTGTATCAACGTTTGCTCTATCCAATACACTCTTAAATAAGCTATCATTTTCTTCAAGTGCTGCTTTTAATATAGCTTCTATTTCGATATTTTGGTTTTCATTGTCTTTTGCTAGCTCAATTGCTTTTTGTAAAGCACCTTGAACTGCATAGGTCATTTGATTAATATCCAAACTGATTCACCTCACCATTTAGTCTTGATCAAAAGCAAAGTAAGTTTGACTTTGACTTTCTTTGACCTTAACTTAATTATAGACCTTTCCTTCATTATTATCAACCTATATGACTATATTTTCGTAATTTTTCTTACTATTATTATGTGTGTAATATACCTCTGTTTTGCCCATGCCTTATTCAAATCTAACGGCTATTGAAACAATTTTAATATCATTATTACGGCCATGTTTATATTCAAAATTATTCACTATTCACGTTCACAATAATAAAAGCATAACCCTATCTATCGATAAGATTATGCTTTTAATTTTTTATCACTAATGATGTGACATTATTTAGAGGTTTCCTTCGAGGCAATATGTTTTAATATTTCATCCGTTAACGCTTTGACACCTGACTGTTCTAAATGAATGCCATCCGGTGCAAAGTATTCACTATGCCCTTCTGAACGTTTATACCAATCTATTAATGTTACGTTGTCGTGTTTTTTAGCTGCATCTGCCATAAGTTGATTGACATGACTTTCATAATTTCTTGGTACGCGTGTGTTAATCAGATAAACATTTGCTTTACCATATTTACTAATCAACTCTTCTAACTGTGCTTTAGAAAAATCACCATTCGTTCCTAATTCTAGAACTACTTGTTTGGATTTATTATTATAAGCTTTATACTTATCATCTGACAATGGTATAGCTTCGTATAGATTTCGTCCGACCTTACCATCAATCGTTGCATTAGGTACATGCATTTTAAACGTGTCACCGATGTCAACCATAACCGAATCTCCTATAAGTAACGGTTTCAAATCGGTATAAACGTCGCTGTCTTTATCTTTTTTAAAATTAGAATTCCCTAAAAAGTTTATATTATCGACTGGTATGGGTCTCACCAAATATTTATCAATATCTTCCGTATTATAAGATGTTGATTTATTATTAATTTGTTCCTTTCCGAACCGATCAAATGCGCCTGCCAAAATAAAAATAGTTGGTATAGTGATAGCTAATAATAATACTGTTCTTATCAAGGCTGACTTTCTATACTTATTCAAACTAAAGGCTTTGATACCTTGTTTTCTAAATGGTGTCTCAACAAACTTATAAGAAATTTCAGCAAAGACAATAGTCAATACGATATCTATCACATAGACAAAGATTGGAATTTGGCCGTCGACATAATATGAATGCATAAAGCTAATGATCGGGAAATGCCATAAATATAAACTATAGGAGCGTTTACCAATACAAACAAAGAGCGCATTACCCATTAATTTGGCAAAATAACCGGATGGATGGACTGCACTAATAATGACAAATAAGGTTAAGCCTGAAATAAGATAAAATCCACCATTATATATCCAATCACTATTATCGTCGACATAAATAAAAAGTAATAAGAGCACAAAAAGACCCATCGTACCTATAACGTCAATTATATTTCTAAGTATATGATTTGGATTATGTTTCAATTTAAAAGGTGGCCATACAAAAGCTAATATGACTCCTAACAACATCGTTTGTAACCTTGTATCTGTTCCGAAATACACACGAGAATGTTGCATATGTGGTTGTGATATCACCACCATTAACAGTAATGAAATCAATGAAATAACCCAAAAAATGAGTGTTACATTCCGGTATTTCTTAACAGTTAATAATAATGTTATTAATACGATTGGAAAAATGATATAAAATTGTTCTTCAATTGCCAAAGACCATAGATGTTTTAATGGCATAAAAGCGAATTGTTCAAAATAATTTACATCTGTTGCGATATACCACCAATTTGATACATAAAAAATGGCTGCAAATGCGTCATGCTTAATACTTACAACTTGTTCTGGTTTAAAAATAAGTGTCGCTAAGGTCACCGTGACAACGAGCACCAACATTGCTGGAATCAAACGTTTAATTCGACGTAACCAAAAACGTTTCAAATTAATAATGCCAGTATTTTCATATTCATACAAAAGCAAACTTGTAATTAAATAACCAGAAATCACAAAGAATGTATCCACGCCAAGAAAACCACCCGTTAACCAAAGCTTATTTAGATGATATATAATGATTCCCATGACTGCAATAGCTCTAAGACCATCTAAACCTGGCATGTAGCGTATACGTCTATTAGATTGATTACTATTATTTGAATGTTTGTTCATTTTCTATCATACTTTCATCCCCAAATATATTACTTTTACTTGTTTAGTTTTTTTATATACCAAGCCATTGTAATACTTATGTAATATAACTGCAATTATTTTAATGAATTGCACTATAAAAAAATATAATTTTAAAATTGCTGTATCGCATTTTACAGTTCATAAAAAATACTAGTCTATTGCCGTTCTAGGCCATTAGACTAGTATTTGTTGAATTTATTTTAGATTAAATTATCCGATACCTAATGCGATTTTAGCATAACGAGACATCATATCTTTGCCCCATGGTGGACTCCAAACAATATTCACTTCTGTATCTGAAATTTCAGGAATTTCAGCTAAAACCATTTTTACTTGATTGACGATTTGTGGTCCCATTGGGCACCCCATTGAAGTTAATGTCATTTCTACGGTACATAAGCCTTCGTCATTCACATCCACATTATATACTAAACCTAAGTTAACAATATCGATACCTAACTCAGGATCAATAACCATTTCTAATGCATTTAATATGCTATCTTTTAATCCTTCATCCATTCATCTCACCTCTTCGAATTTAATGATACTAACAATATATCAAATATCTTACAAAACGCCAATAAAATGCTATGATATTCATACGTCAATTATAAAACATTAAGGAGAATTAAATGGAACCTTATTTAATTTGTCTAGATTTAGACGGCACTTTATTAACAGATGAAAAAGTAATATCACCTTATACAAAAGAGGTTTTAACTCACTTACAACAACAAGGCCATCAATTAATGATAGCTACTGGGAGACCTTATAGAGCGAGTCAAATTTATTATCATGAACTTAATATGGATACACCCGTAGTTAACTTTAATGGTGCATTTGTTCATCATCCAAAAGATGCGCATTTCGAACCAATGCACGAAGTATTAGATATAGATTTATCTAAAAACATCATTGAATCATTAAATGATTATGGGGTAACTAATATCATTGCTGAAGTAAAAGATTATGTATTTATCAATAATTTCGACCAAAAATTATTTGATGGTTTCTCAATGGGAAATCCAAAGGTCGAAACAGGTAACTTGCTTCATTCATTAACTGAATCGCCTACTTCAATATTAGTTGAAGCGGAAGAATTTATGATTCCCAGAGTAAAACAAATGCTCACACGTTTTTATGCTGAAAATATTGAACATCGTAGATGGGGCTCACCATTTCCAGTGATAGAAATTGTTAAGCAAGGCATTAGTAAAGCACGTGGCATTGACTATGTTAAGTCACATTTAGGTATTGATAGAAACCATATTATTGCTTTTGGTGACGAAGATAATGATTTAGAAATGATTAAATATGCGAAGCATGGTATTGCCATGGGCAACGGTTTAGATGAACTAAAACATGTTGCAAATCAAATTACTCATTCTAATAACGAGGACGGAATTGGACGTTATTTAAATGCGTATTTCCAACTAAATATACCTTATGAAGAAACAGTAAAATCTAGAATATAGATACATAAACACCTGAGGAGGCATCCATTCATTATGAATAAAATTGTAGTTGTTGGTGCAGTTGCCGGTGGCGCAACAGTAGCTAGCCAAATTAGAAGACTTGATCAAGAAAGTGAAATTGTCGTCTTTGAAAAAGATCGTGATATGAGTTTTGCTAATTGTGCCTTGCCTTATTATTTAGGTAACGTTGTAGATGCTCGTGATAAAGTACTCGAAGCAACGCCCGAGTCGTTTTATGAATCTAAACACATAGTCGTAAAACCTTATCATGAAGTAACATCCATTAATGATTCTAAAAATACAATTACGGTTTACGATCGCGTACATGAAACGACTTTTGAAGCACAGTATGACACATTAATATTAAGTCCTGGCTGTAGTGCAAATGCTTTAAATTTAGATAGTCCAATTGCGTTCACTTTAAGAAATATGGAAGATACAGATGCCATTGAGTCTTTCATTGAAAAGAATCAAGTCAAAAATGCACTTGTAATAGGTACTGGTTATATTGGACTTGAAATTTTAGATAACTTATATGAGCGCGGTATCACGCCTACACTCATTCATCGTTCCACTCATATTAATAAATTGATGGATCAAGATATGAATCAAGCAATTATTGATGAAATGGATAAGCGAAACATTGCTTATAGATTCAATGAACAAGTTTCAAAAGTTATAGGCAATGAAGTCCATTTTGAATCAGGTAAAGTTGAACACTATGATTTAATCATTGAAGGCGTTGGTGTCAAACCAAACTCAGAATTCATTAAAAATTCTAATGTGACTTTAGATGATAAAGGCTACGTACCAGTAAATGACCAATTTCAAACAAATATTTCAAATATTTACGCACTAGGTGATATCATTACCTCCCATTATCGTCATGTTAATTTAAGTGCACATGTACCATTAGCTTGGGGCGCACACAGAGGCGCAAGTGTCATCGCTGAGCAATTGGCTGGTGATCGAACTATACACTTCAAAGGTTATTTGGGATCAAACATTGTAAAATTCTTCGATTATACCTTTGCTAGCGTCGGCGTTTCACCACAAGAGCTTAAACATTTTGATTATTCTATGGTCGAAGCAAATCAAGGTGAACATGCTGGTTATTACCCAGGAAATACTAAACTTCATTTGCGTGTTTACTTTGATAAAACAAATCGGCGTATTATACGTGCTGCAGCAGTAGGTAAGAAAGGGGCAGATAAACGTATCGATGTACTTTCAATGGCCATGATGCATCAACTCACAATTGATGAACTTGTTGAATTTGAAGTAGCTTATGCCCCTCCTTACAGTAGACCAAAAGACATTATCAATATGATTGGTTATAAAGCACGCAATAAATAAGTATAAGCCGTACATTTCTAATCATAGAAATGTACGGCTTATTTTTCATAAACTATACGGTTTATAAACCAAACATTTGCGTGATTGGTCCCATTGGTAAAATAATACCAATAATCATTGTTAAGATAATAATTAAAACTGTAGTCCACATTAAACCATTACTAGGTTGACCTTTTTTACGTTTAGTCATTGTAACTTCCATTAAAGCAACTACAGCTACACCACAAATCATTTTCAACGTTAGTAACATGTGACTACCCGCGTCACCTGATGAAAATGCTTGTATCCAAACCCAAAAACCAGAAATTAAGACTAATAACATAAATAATCTTAATAACATATGAAGTGGCTTAAAATAAGGTGATGCTCCTTGTTTTTCAGAGAAATTAAAATAAGCTGCAAAAAACAAGATAATTAATAAAACCCAGCTTGCGATATGCATATGTAACATGGTATACCCCCCACACAATTTTTACTTCAAAAAATATAAAAACAGAAGTATATTGTACTCTTTTAACTTTAATATCAAAAGATTACACTACTTATCATACTCAATATATCAAAACATTTCAAAAAAACTACATTAATACACTAAAATAGATAAAAAACTGGCTAATCTATCAAAGATTAACCAGTTGTTCGAAATGATATACTACTTATCAGCAATATAGTTTGTTAATGTGCCAATATTATCTATCGTTACTTTAACTTCATCACCAGGTTGTAAGAATTGAGGTGGATTCATACCCGCACCAACACCTGCTGGTGTACCTGTCGCAATTATATCACCTGGATGTAATGCTACGAATTTTGAAATTTCTTCAATTAATTCATCTATTTTAAGAATCATTTGACCTGTATTACCATCTTGACGGATATCGTTGTTTACTTTTGTAACGATATTTACATCTTCAGGCGTAGGTAGTTCATCTTTGGTAACAATATATGGTCCCACAGGGCAACCGCCTGTTAAACTTTTAGATAAGAATGCTTGGTCCTGTTCATTTTGAGCTTTACGGTCTGTTATATCATTGATAATTGTATAACCATAAACATAATCTAATGCCAGGCCTTTCGGTATTTTTTCACCAGATTTACCAATGACAATTCCTAGCTCACCTTCGTAGTCAAGTTGATCCGTAATATCTTTATGATTAGGAATTGTACTATTATCACCTGTTAATGACGAAGCAGCTTTTGTAAACACATATAAACGTTGTACTTCGTGATTTAATTCGTTAGCATGGTCTTGATAATTACGTCCAAAAGCAATCACATTATTCGTCGGTGTGACAGGTGGTAAAAATTCAATATCAGTAAATTGAACTTTATAATCTTCACCCTTACCGCTATCTTCCGCGGCAACAACTGCTTTACGAACTTGTTCTTGAAAATCTACGACTTGATTTTGTTGCAATCCATTTAATAGCGTTTTAGGATGAAATGAACCTTCAGCAAAATCTGCAAATACTTTTTTCAAGTCCCATGCAGCTTCTTCACGTTTCACTTTCACACCATAAGATGTATTTCCTTCATGTCTGAATGATAGGAATTTCATTCAATATCAGCTCCTCATCTATATCTTATTACATATTATAACTATAATTACTACCAAATAACAAATAAATCACTGGCATGTGCAGAAAATTCCGACAGTAAGTTAACAAGCGCTACGCCATCATTTTTTGAAATCTCATAGCCTAATGTGGCGCATTATGGGAGAGAAACGCATTTATCCTACCCCAGCCTCACTTTAGATAAGTGAATTTTCGCCAAATCCACTCCATTGGACCAAGTTTAAAATATTTCAAATAGCCATAACAAGCAAAAATTTGCACTACATACAACGTTAAAGCAATTGCATACGACTGATACAATGGCAATTTATCATATAATCCTAGACCTACTCCCATAAAAATGAAAGTTAAAATCACACTTTGCGATAAATACACACTAAGGCTTAATTTTCCTAGATATGTAAAAACCTTAAGTAAACGTGCTGCCTTTGTATATTGATACACTGCAATAAACAATAATATATAACCAGCTGCCACAATAGGACCACCAATAGTACTTATAAGTTGATAGGAATGATTAGCATAATCTAATGCATATGGTAATTTAATTAAGTAACCTACTGAAAGACAGATGATTCCCCATTTTATCGCAGCTTGATTCTGTTGCTGTATTTTTCTTACAAGATTTAATTTTTGTGCTGTCATCCCAATTAAAATATATGGTAAATATTCAAAATAAGCAGATCCAAAAATAACATCTATTATGCTATATATGCTTTCTATTACATTTACTTTTAAAAATTCTAGGTAATTTCCATTCTGATTATATTCTATTAATGTTGATAATGGTATGCCCGTATAATTTATTTGTTCGTATGGATCGTTTAATAATGAAGATATGGCAAATGGCGCTACTAATAATATGATTTTCAAACTAAATAATATCAGCGCACCTTTTACCAAAGATTTTGTTTTTGACTGAATAAATAATACAGCGATCATGCCGGTCAATGCATAACCAAATAAAATATCGCCAGAAAAGATAAACATACCATGTATCAATCCAAGTACCATTAAAAACGTTAATCTTCGATATATGAGTGGGTAATAGTTAAGCCCTTTCCTCTGACTATTGTCGTACATAATACGCAAACCATATCCAAATAAAAATGCAAAAATTGGATAAAACGAGCCTATAACAAATAAGGTAACCACATGTAAAATAGCAGCATTTGAACCTACTAAGACTTCAGATAAATTAACTTGTTCGTATGGAAAGCTAAATTCCAGGATATTCATCAATATAATACCTAATAAACTCAAACCTCTCAGTGCATCTAATTCAAATAATCTTTGCTGTGATGACACAACTGAACCTCCTAATTAGTATGCTTAATCATCAATAGACAATTGACCAAATTTGAAGAAATATAAGTATCCTTTAACATCTTTCTTCAATATTGTTTCCAGTGTATTACGGTAATATTCCATTTGAATCTTATAGCGGTCCCTTAATTGGGCACCTATCGCTTCATCAGACATATTTCTACGTCTATTAAAGGCATCCGTTTTATAATCTACAAAATAATATTGTCCATCCTTTACAAAGATAAGGTCGATCATTCCTTGAATAATTGAAGTATCTTCTTCCATATTCTGTTTCCTATCGACTTCATTTTGATTAACGACAAATGGCAATTCACGATATATTTCATCACTTTCAGCAATAAATTGGTATAAATCACTTTCTATAAAATGATATATATCATCGAATCTGATATCTTGTTTAGCGTCTTCTGAGATAATATGCTGTGTAATTAAATGATCAACGAGTTCATTTACATCACCTTGAGATAGTCCTTCTTTATAAAAAGGTAAGTGTTGCATTACAGTATGCATGAGTGTACCTATTTCATTCGCTTTTCTTTGCTTACTCTGACTTAAAAATGAAGGCCTTTCATACGAAGTAGAACCAATACGATATTGTCTGACCCTATCGTAATTCGTATCTGATTGTTCCGTTTCATGTTGACGTTTTAACTCTGAAACAGATTGTTTCGACGGCTTAGCAATAGCAACTTTATATGGGTATTCGTAACTTAATTGCTTATGAATTTGAGCTTTAAGTGCCTCATTATTCGAATTACTCACTTCAATATCCGATAATCTCCGTTGCTCACCTACATCAACAACCGCTTCTGATGCAATATCTTCATAAAAGGCTGTATTTAATTGTACATATGGTCGCATCGTTTGATCAACATCGTCCAACGAGCGCTCAAATCGCAATTCAGTCGGTAAGGAAGACGATTGATATTTAGCTAGAATAGGGTAAATCATGTCAATTGGACGCTGCGCTGTAATCCGGTAGCTCACCGGCAAATGTGTTTCCGATACTGACACTTGTTCTAACTGTGAAAGTGCTTGCTCATCTTTAACTCTGCCAATTAAAAATAATTGCTCTTTCGCACGTGTTAATGCAACATAAATGAGACGCATTTCCTCTGAAACCATTTCTTTTTCAGCGATAGCCTTATAGGTTACAGAAGATAAAGAGGGATAGGTTAAGTTGCTCTCTACATCGTAATACATCATACCTAGACCATAATTTTGATTTAGAATAACCGGTCTATGTAAATCATCGCGTCTAAATTTACGCGAAAGTCCTGAATAAATAACAAATGGAAACTCTAAGCCTTTACTACTATGAATGGTCATCATTCTTACTACATCATCATTAGGACCTACTATATTCTCTTCACCAAAATCCTTACCACGTTCAATAAGTTCATCAATAAAACGAATAAATTGATACAACCCACGAAAACTTGAATTTTCAAATTCAACTGCTTTATTAAATAATCCATATAAATTTGCTCGACGACCTTTTCCACCAATAATGCCACTAAAGTATTGAATTACATAGTGATCATTATAAAATTTATCAATGAGTTGATAGACTGGATGCCTTTGACTATAATCCTGATATTGTTCAATATCTTCTAAAAATGATGCAAGTTTGGCAACTAATTTTTTATTAGCAACCTCATTTGCCATGTAGTGCTTAATAGATTGGTAAAAGTAATCATCATTAGGGCTAAACACACGTATATTAGACAACTCTACCTCAGTAAATTGATAGATAACTGAGCGCATCAATCCAACTAAATAAATATCTTGTAAAGGATTATCTACCGTTCTTAAAAATGATAAGATTAACTGTACTTCAGTTTGTTCAAAATACCCTTCTTTGCTATTGACATGAAATGGAATATTATGATCCTTAAACGCTTGTTGCATTTTACGTGCTTGTCCATACGACCTTTCTAAAATAACAATATCTTTATAGCTCGGTTTGCGATATTGCTCGGATTTAACATCATAAATTTCATGCTCAGACATTATTGTTTCAACCTGTTGCACAATATATTCGGCCTCTTGCTCGGAACCGTTTAAATCTGAAGAAGGGTCTTCAATTAACATGTTCATCTGTACATCATGCGGTTTATTATCAAAGGGAGCGCCATAGTACAACTGAGCTGCATCATCGTAGACAATTTCTCCCACAGCTTCGTCCATCATATGTTTAAACAAATAATTAGTTGTTGTTAGTATTTCTGCTCTTGAGCGAAAATTCTGAGATAAATCAATGCGCATACCACTTTCTGTTCCATCAAGTGTAAAACGATTATATTTCTCTATAAATAGACTTGGATCAGCTTGCCTAAATTTGTATATAGACTGTTTCACATCCCCAACCATAAATAGATTGCCATCAGCTTCACTGCCTCGTTTAATACAAGATATGATTTTTTCTTGAACACGATTGGTGTCTTGATATTCATCAACAAGTATTTCTTCAAATTGATTGCGGTACATATCTGCAATATCTGAAGGATTACCTTCCGAATCCATTAATACACTTAATGCAAAATGTTCATAATCAGAGAAATCTAATAGGTTGCGCCCTCGTTTTTTTTGATTAAATTGCGCAATAACATCTGCCGTTACCTGTGCCAAATAAGCTACTCTTGGCGCTAAGCGTTGCATGTCTGCTTTCAAATCATTGGCTTCGCGTGAAAAATAATCCTCTTGCACTTTTGTAACTAATGATTTGTAATGATCATAATGCTTTTTACCATCATCATATGCATCCATCATCATTTCATTCGCTTCTTTAATCTTTTTGTTTTTAGCTGGGAAACGTGCTTCAAATTGATGCTCTGCAATTTTTTGAGTATTTAATAAACCGCCATCCATCGCTTCTTCTAAAAATCGCCGCTCTTTATCTAATACGGCAACTTGTTTGTCCACTTCATCAAGCATCATAAATAAATCGTAACTTTTATTTAAAGCTTCTAGCGCTGAATTCATAAATATCATTGCTAAATCATTGAGTAACGTTAATAACACTTCTTGTTGCGATTCTTCACGGTAAGGCTTCGACAAGTATTGTAACCAGTTTAAAGGATCTGGATTCGCTATACTAAAGTAATACATTGCTTTAATCGTATTTCTTAATTTATCATCATTACGGTCTGACGATAATTGTTCCGTTAAATCTACAAAATGAGGATCTAAAATATCATAATGCTGTTCTAATACTTCATCTATTGTCTGTTCCAGTAATAAGATATTCTCCGCTTCACTACTTGTTCTAAAATTAGGGTCAATATCCAAGACATCATAATGTTGTTGAATCAATTTCAAACAAAAACTATGTAACGTAGATATCTGTGCCTGATGAATCTTCACACGTTGGTTTTTCAAATGTGCATTTTCGGGATCTTCTATTGAAGCTTCTTGTATCCGTTGGTCTACACGATGTTTCATTTCACGTGCACTTGCATTCGTGAAAGTCACGACTAATAATTTATCTACATCAATTTCATCGTTGATGATGCGCTGAATAATACGCTCAACTAGTACTGCTGTTTTGCCTGAACCGGCAGCAGCTGCAACAAGCACGTCTTGACCTTTTGCATAGATACTCTTCCACTGATTATCTGTCCATCTCGTATCTATTGGTTTCACTGGAATTTCACTCATCACTCATCCCCCTCACTTTCTAAATCCACATCTTGAATTGACTCTATAGGATTAATAGATTCATCAACTGTTCGATACCTTTTGCTATCAATCATGCCATCTACATGACATACCGGTTTATAACTGCAAAAATCACATGGCAATGTTTGATTATATTTCATTGGCGCAACTTCTGTATGACCATCCATAATATTTGAGGCAGTTTCAATAAAATTCTGTTTGTTATGCTTAATTAATTTATAAATAGTGTTTTCATCAGCAACATTACTATTGCTTTTAATTTCACTATCTTTTTTCAATCCAAGCGGCACAATATCTGAATTGTAACTTGGTTCTAATCGTGTATCAAAAGCATCTAATACAGATTTATCGCTATTTAATAAGCCGCTGAGCTTAAATGAATTAATAAATTCAGTGTCTCTTTTCTCTTCACTTAATTGATTCCAAGCTAATTTAATTCTTGGCTCATGTACATGAAAATACAGTAATCCACCAGGTTTGGTCATATCTGTTAATCCTAGTCGTGATTTATTCTGTAAAACGATATCCATATATGTCATCATTTGCATTTGCATACCATAATAAACCTTAGTTAAATCTAATGTTCCACTATACTTTGAAGACTTATAATCAATTATATTTACAAAGCTTTCTTCGCCATGTTGATAGGTATCTATGCGATCTATTTGACCACGAATATTGATTGGGATACCTTGCTTCGTTTGTAAAGGCGCTGCCAATAACTCACTTTGATCTTTTGGTTTTCTTCTGAAGCTTGCTTCAAATCGTTGTGGTGTAAACTTAGTATGGCTACCTTGGTATTTGAGTGCTGTCAATGTCGTTTCTACAATCGCACCAATACGTTGTGACAAATAGCGATAATACGCTGTTGAATCTAGTAAATTAAATTGTACTTCTGGCAGTATTTCGCTCAAGGCTTCTGCCGTTAATTTATGGATTGTTTTAGGATTCAAATTTTTAAAATCACCGTTAACTTTTTCTGAAATGAATTTTAAAACACGGTGGAATATATCTCCGAGATCAAAGTTCTCTAATTTATATTTTGTACGCTCATTCAGCCTTAAACCATGTGAAGCAAAGTGTTTGAACGGACACGCTTGATACCCTTCAAATCTTGATACACTTGCGTTAATTGTTGAGCCATATAAATCTTTAGACAATGATTCACTCAGTTGAACCGTTTCATTATCATATGTGAGTGCGGAAAGTAAATAAGTTAATCCATCGTTTAATTGCTCATCATCCCTTATCACTTGATACGTATCCAACCATGTCTCAGCTACCAATTCATCATCTAACCATGCCTTCAAAGATTCAAATAGCGCAATTTTAGTTTGGTGTGGATGTTCCATCAACCTCAAAGGCTCAGCTTGGTGTTGGTGATGAATATTTTGTATTTCCAAATTCGTATACAATTGCTGAATTTGATTTAAAAATGGACTCGGTTCTTTCACATCACCATTAGTTCCCATTAATGAGTAAGAAAATGTTACATTTGACCGACTTCTTGTCATAGCGATATAACAAACAAAAGCTTCATCCATTTGTAATATATCAGCAGTTGGACTTAATTCAATGGCCGACTGTTGTTGAAAATATTTCTTCTCTTCATCTGTTATTAAACTAGAAGCAGAAACTGTTTGTGGAATAACGCCATCATTGACCCCTACGAGGTAAACATGTTGCTTATTGTCTACCTTCGCTAAATCCATTGTTCCAACGCTTACTTGATCAAGGGTTTGTGGAATCATGACAAATTCAAGTTGTTCCAAGCCAATATCAAAAAGTTCTAAGAAACGCGTTTGAGACATTGATTGATCACCAAACACTGTCACCAAATCATCCAGAGTTTGGATGAAACCATTCCATATTTGATCTATTTCTTCTGCTTTTCTATGTTGACCATTAACATCTAACGTGTCTCTATCTGTCATCAATTTACTTGGTAAATCAAATGATTCTATAGCTTCATAAAATGCCGTGGCAAATGCTCTCGCTGTTTCAGCATGGTTCATTCGTTCTTCAAATCGCATCACTTTAGCAATAACATCTGATTTCATTTGAATAACACGTTCAAAAGTTTCTCGCTCTTCATCTGTTAAGGGTTGACGTTTTAAGCCCATTTTTCTAAATTGCTCTATATCGAAATATTTGTCATCAATCCATCGTTTACCGTAAATACCACGCTCTAAAACAAAATTTTCTAATATATCAATAAGATACTGACTATCTTTAAATTTTTGGGACAATATATTGGTTTTAAACAACCGCATTAATGGATCAAATTGCCACCCTGTTTGAATCACTTCTATTAATGAACGTATCATTTCCATGATGGGATGGTGTGTCATGGACGACTTCACATCTATGCTATAGGGAATATCGTATTGAGGTAGTATCGATTCCATCAAATAAGCATAGGTTTCATCTCTATATAAAATGGCAATATCTTGAAAACGGCGACCTAGCTCTCGATTTTCTCTTAAAATGCGTCGGGCAATTTCATTAATTTCCTCACGCATGCCTGAAGCTTCTAAAATCTCAATATTTCCTTCTGTCGGAACTGGTTCAAATTGTAATGCATTAAAATTTTTCTCCAAATGCTTTAAGTCAGAGTGAGTGAAACGTTGTACTTCCTTAAATTGTTTCGTATGTAGTTGTATATTTAAATTATCCGCAATTTCTTCTATATGTGTAAGTGATTCTGATGGTTTTCTAAATAAACTAAAAAGATCTTTATCACCATCAGTCGTTAATACAACTGTTACACGTTTCGCGTATTTTACTAGACTTTGGATAATTTGATATTCTAACGTTGAAAAGTTGTGGAAGCCATCTATGTAAATTTCTGCGTGTTTAAGCCATTCTGATCGATCCATCATTGTTATAAAACGTTGTAAACTATCTTCTGTTGATACATATTCTCCATTGATTCTATCTTCTAAATGTTTATATACTAGTGCGATATCTTGTAACTTATGTTTTGTTCTAGTTTGTAAATCATTTTCCGCGATATATGATTCTAATTGTTGGGGTGATACAGCATATTTTTTAAAATCTTGTATTTGTTCATATAGTTTCTCACTAAAGCCATAATATTTCACCTGAGAACGATATAACTTCAACTCAGATTGATGTTGTTGTATGATATCGTATATCATCATTTCAGTGCCTGCTTTAGATAATTGTTGCTCAATCAAACCGCCAACTTCTTGAAATATACGATAGCTTAATCGTTCAAAATGAAGTACTTCTGTTCTCAAACTACCATTTAACTCTTTGTCGTTTACAAATGCTTGCTCAAGTTGGAAAGTATTCTGCGTAGGCGCAATTAGTACAATAGGATTTCCTAATGGATCTTGTTTCATTTTATCTTTAATTTCTTCTATAATCGCTTTTGATTTTCCAGTACCAGCTCTACCGATATAAGCATTTAATTCCATCATTCGCGCCAACTCCTTTGACCCACATTTTAACATATAAAGTAGCTTGTTATAGTATCCATATACCTACCATTATTTATTAATTGGAAAGATTACTTTTATGATGACTTTCACAATATTTTGGACACAAATATACCATATATATAAATGCCAATTTTCTTTCCAGAAAATTTATAATTAATATGTTTCAACTTTAAAATAAAATGAACCGAAGACACATTGTGCTTCGGTTCATTTTTTTGAATTTTATATGAGACTGTGAAAGCATACTGTGCTATCTCAGTACTATTTTATTTTCCATAGTCTGTATCCGGATTAAATCCAAATTTCATTTCATTTAGCGGCCAGAAACTGAATGATACTTTACCAACAACTTGATCTTCATCAATTAAACCAAATGAACGGCTATCTTTACTTACTTCACGATTATCGCCTAATACTAATAATTTACCTTTAGGAATTTTATTTTTTTCATCTATTTGGTTGATGTCTTTTGTTTTAAAACTGCCTGTAATGTAATTATATTGTTTGTTTTTCTTATTATAATCTAAATAAGGTTCTTTAACCTTCTTACCATTAACAAACAATTGGTCATCTTTATATTCAACATTATCACCAGATGTCCCTATTACACGTTTAACGTAATCATTTTCTTTTGTAGCATGGAATACAATTACATTACCTTTATCAATATCGCCCAATTTATGCCCAAACAAATTTACAATCACACGTTCTCCGTCTTTTAATGTAGGATCCATAGAATCACCTTTAACTGTGTATGGTTTAGCTACAAAGTTAACAATGAGCAATACCAACGCTACTGCAACAGCAATGGATACAATCCACTCGATTATCTCTTTTCTCAATTTTTACACCTCGTCTATTTAATTGAAGTTCACTGCGAATTTTTCAAACGGGTAATATCTCAAACTTACATTACCGATAATATCTTCTTTCTTAATATAGCCCAATGTTCTAGAATCTTGCTTATTCGAACGATGATCATTAAGCACAAAATAAGCATTTGGTGGAATGATATCTCCCTCAGAATCCTTAATATTTCTAAGTGACAAGTTTTCGATAGTATTATTTGTATACGTTTCGTCAATCTCATGATCATCTCTATATAATGACCCGTGCTTATATTCAATAGACTGTCCAGGTTTCCCTATAATTCTACTGAATTGAATATCATCTCCGTTACGATACATAATCATATCATTATTGTCTAAAAAATTAAATATTGTCTTTATTTTATTAACAATTATTCGATCGTCTTGCTTTAGATTAGGAGACATTGCGTCATCTTTGACCACTGATCCTGTAACAACAAAAGCCTGAATCAATAGTACTATAATAATCGCAAATATAATGGAAATCAAATGTTTTAATATTTTTCGCAAGTTGTCACTCCTCTGACGAATGCATAAAATGTTTCTCTAATGTTCTACCGGCAAACCATACAATCGCAATTATAGCTATTATCATAATAAGTCGGGTTGGGCTTGTGAATAACGTTGTAATATCGTTACCTAACCATCCTACTAGACCAATCATGATGAATTTAGATGCAATGAGTACGATTAAATAAGCATGAGCCTTTATATGAGATAAACTTGCTACAATATTAACAAGCGCACTCGGCGTAAAGGGAAAACACATCAAAATAAAGATTGGTATAACGCCTCTCCTATCAATATAGTGTATCAAGCGCTGTACAGATCTACGTTCTTGGATCTTTTTCATATATTTCGTGTGTGTTAACCTTCTGAAAAACAAAAACACTATATAACTGCCGGCAACAGTACCTGACCACGCTAATAACGTTCCGTTAAACCATCCAAATGCATTCACATTAACAATCACAAATACAATGATTGGTAATATTGGAATAAATGCTTCAATAAAAGGTAATAAAAAACCTGCGATATAACCTAAACTACCAAACATATCAAACCAATGCTGCACTTGTTCCTCCGTCATCATATCCATCCTTATCATTGCTATTATACATAATTATAAGTCTAAACGCGTCTTTTTAAAACTATAATGCGTTCAACTTACTATAAATCAGTCTTAGGAACGATATGCTTTCTTCGTGTAAATTTCACTACAAATACTACTATTTAGACTAGTATTTCTTATCGCGATCATGCTATAACATATGACTGTCGTATAAAGTTTTGAAGCCAATACACTAGAAAAAGACTACCAACAAAAGTAACTTTTGTTGGTAGTCTGAATCATAACCATATGTTTTAAAAATACTACAATGCTTTTACTTTATATAATCAATTCATGAATTATAAACGTTTCTCTAATTCTTCTTTTTTATCTTCAAATCCTGGTTTGCCTAATAGCGCGAACATATTTTGTTTATAGGCTTCTACACCAGGTTGGTTAAATGGATTCACACCTAGTTGATATCCACTCATCGAACAAGCTAATTCAAAGAAATAAACAACATAGCCAAATGTTTCTTCATCAAGACGAGGTATATTTAAAACTATGTTAGGTACACCACCATCCGTATGTGCTAATAACGTTCCTTCAAATGCTTTTGTGTTTACTTCGTCGATTGTTTTTCCAGCTAAATAATTTAAGCCATCTAAATTATCACTATCCTCTTCAATAGTAATATTATGTTTTGGATTATTAACTTTAACGACTGTTTCGAATAAGAAACGACGGCCTTCTTGTACATATTGACCAAGTGAATGTAAATCAGTTGTATAGTTTGCACTTGAAGGGTAAATACCTTTGTAATCTTTACCTTCAGATTCGCCAAATAATTGTTTCCACCATTCATTGAAATATTGCATAGACGGTTCATAGTTAATTAACATTTCAGTGTCATAACCTTTTGCATATAATACGTTACGAATTGTTGCATATTGATATGCAATATTTTCTTCTAGTTCTTCTGAAGACAATTCTTCACGTGCTTTTGCAGCGCCTGCCATCATCGCTTTCACATCAATACCTGCAACAGCGATTGGTAGTAAGCCTACTGCCGTTAATACGGAATAACGACCGCCAATATCATCTGGAACAACAAATGTTTCATAACCTTCATTCGTAGCTAATTGTTTCAAGGCCCCTTTTTCTTTATCTGTTGTTGCAAAGATACGTTTTTTCGCTTCTTCTTTACCATATTTATTTTCTAACAGCTGTTTAAATAATCTAAATGCGACTGCTGGTTCAGTAGTCGTACCAGATTTAGAAATGACATTCACTGAGAAATCTTTACCATCTAAATAATCAATTAATTCTTGTGTATAAGTAGAAGATAAATGATTACCTACAAACACGATTTCTGGAAATTCATCGCTATTTCTAAAAGAAGAAGTTAGCATTTCAATTGCAGCACGAGCACCTAGGTATGAACCACCGATGCCAATAACTACAAATACTTCTGAATTATCTTTGACACGTTTTGAAGCTTCTAGAATGCGCGAGAATTCTTCTTTATCATAATCAACAGGAAGATCAATCCAACCAAGAAAGTCGCTGCCAGCGCCTGTACCTTTATGGATAGTATTATGAATTGATTTAACTATATCTTTTTGTTGTTGTAATTCATGCTCGCCAAAAAATTCTAAAGTTTTACCATAATCTAATTGAATATGAGTCATATTGAATTGCCTCCAGTGTTTTTAATTTAATTATTATTTTACTAAGTTTATTTTGAGTATTCAAACAACTAGCCTATAGTTTATCAAAAAATAATCAAACCTACTTATGATTAATAGATTCAAAATAATTTTTATATTCATTTTAATATGCAAATTTTAAATTTGTATATTACTAACAGCACTAATTAAAAGCCCATTAAAAAGAATCAGCAATAAAGAGACAAAATTATTTATGTATAATTATGTAAAAAAGTGGTTTTATTTTCATTTATAATCTGCTATACTATCAATAACAAATTCATAAAAAATACAAATTCAATCAACTTAAATGAGGTGGCATTATGAAAGAGAAAATAGTATTAGCATATTCAGGCGGTTTAGACACAAGTGTTGCAGTTAAATGGTTATTAGATAAAGGCTATGATGTTGTAGCCTGTTGCTTAGACGTTGGTGAAGGCAAAGATTTAGAATTAGTACATCAAAAGGCATTGGACATGGGCGCAATAGAATACCATATTATAGATGCTACAGAAGAATTCAGCCAAGATTATGTATCTTATGCAATCAAAGGCAATTTAATGTATGAAGGCACATATCCATTAGTTTCAGCCTTGTCCAGACCATTAATTTCAAAAAAATTAGTTGAAATCGCTAGCAAAACAAATTCAGTTGGTATTGCTCACGGCTGTACTGGTAAAGGAAATGACCAAGTTCGTTTCGAAGTAGCTATTAAAGCATTAGATCCTGAATTGAAGGTTTTTGCACCAGTAAGAGAATGGGCATGGAGTCGTGAAGAAGAAATCGATTATGCACTCAAACATAATATTCCAGTCCCTATCCAACATGATTCTCCTTATTCAATTGATCAAAATCTATGGGGCAGAAGTAATGAGTGTGGTATTCTTGAAGATCCATATGCCGCACCTCCAAAAGACGCATTTGATTTAACTAACGAATTAGAAGATGCTCCGGATGAAGCTGAAGAAATTTTACTTTCTTTTGAAAAAGGGATACCAGTGGCATTAAATGGCACACCTTTAAAATTAAATGAACTCATTCTTGAATTAAACAAAATCGCTGGTAAGCATGGTATTGGTAGAATAGATCATGTAGAAAATAGATTAGTTGGTATTAAATCAAGAGAAGTATATGAAACACCAGCAGCTGAAGTTATCGTTAACGCACATAAAGCACTAGAAACAATTACACTGACCAAAGATGTTGCACATTTTAAACCTATAATTGAAAAACAATTTTCAGAGCAAATATATAATGGACTGTGGTTCTCGCCACTTACAGATAGTTTGAAAGTATTTGTTGATAGTACGCAATCACATGTCACAGGCGATGTTCGTCTTAAATTATACAAAGGTAACGCTATTGTTAATGGTAGAAAATCACCTTACACGTTATATAATGAACAATTAGCAACTTATACTAAAGAAGATGCATTTAATCAAGATTCAGCAGTCGGTTTCATTGATATCTTTGGTTTACCTACAAAAGTAAATTCCATGCTTCATGGAGGCTATATAGATGAGCAATAAAGCATGGGGTGGAAGATTTAGCGAACAACCCGAAGATTGGGTTGATGAATTCAACGCCTCAATACATTTTGATAAAACATTAATTCAGTACGATATACAAGGTAGCATTGCACATGCAACCATGTTAGCTAAACAAGGTTGCATTTCAGATTCTGACTGTGAGCAAATTATCAAAGGTTTAAAAGACATCTTAACTGATTATGAACAAGACAACTTAAACTTAGATACTTCTTTAGAAGATATTCACTTAAATATAGAACATGAATTAATTAAGCGAATTGGTGATGCTGGTGGTAGATTACACACCGGACGTAGTAGAAATGATCAGGTAGCTACAGATATGCATCTCTATACAAAAGCAGAAGTTAACGCTTTAATTGATTTAATCACGCATTTTCAACATACGATTGTAGAAACGGCCGAAGCACATGTCAACACGATTATGCCTGGCTACACGCATTTGCAAAGAGCTCAACCTATTTCATTCGCACATCATATTTTGACATATTATTGGATGTTAGATAGAGATAAATCACGTTTTAAAGATAGTTTAAAACGTATTGACGTTTCACCTTTAGGTGCAGCTGCATTAAGTGGTACAACTTATCCAATTGATCGTCATGAAACGCAATCATTATTAGGTTTCAATGCAATCTATGAAAATAGTATGGATGCTGTTAGTGACAGAGATTATATAGTAGAAACGTTGCATAATATTTCTTTAACCATGGTTCATTTATCTCGTTTTGCAGAAGAAATGATTTTCTGGTCTTCTGCTGAGGCAAATTTTATTACCTTATCTGATGCATTTTCAACTGGCTCATCGATTATGCCACAAAAAAAGAATCCAGATATGGCAGAACTCATAAGAGGTAAGGTTGGACGTACGACAGGCAATTTAATGAGCATGTTAATGACGCTCAAAGGCCTACCTTTAGCATACAATAAAGATATGCAAGAAGATAAAGAAGGACTATTTGATGCCGTTCACACTTTAAAAGGTTCTCTACGTATATTTGAGGGCATGGTTGCTTCAATGACTATTAATGTCGAGCATTTACAACAAACTGTATATAATGATTTCTCAAATGCTACTGAATTAGCAGACTACCTAGTAAATAAAGGCGTGCCTTTCAGAAACGCACACGAAATCGTAGGTAAATTGGTACTTTGGTCTATTCAACATAACGTATATTTATTAGATGTACCCTTATCACAATATCAAAGTGCACATGAACTTATTGAATCTGACATCTATGATTATTTGAAACCAGAAAATTGCGTAAGCAGAAGAATTAGTTATGGTTCTACAGGTCAAACTTCTGTTGAACAACAACTGTCGGTAATTCATAAACAACTGAACAACTGAACATAAATCAATATAGTGAGATTAGAATGACGAAACCTTATTTTATTTAAAAGCTTTCGACTACCTACTCCACCAAGAATGACTATAATTGTAAAATGTATAAAGGTTTACCTGAGCTGTTGCTCATGTATAAGTCCCACTAACTCAATAAATTGAGAAGTGGCTTTAGCGGTTTACCTGAGCTGTTGCTCATGTATAAGTCCCACTAACTCAATAAATTGAGAAGTGGCTTTAGCGGTTTACCTGAGCTGTTGCTCATGTATAAGTCCCACTAACTCAATAAATTGAGAAGTGGGACTTTAATATTACTTTTAAAATTGTAAGGTTCAAATTAATTTTATTTAATTTGAATTATAAAACTGTAAATTATATTCTCATCCCCTCCTTTTTTCTGTACTGTGAAATTATAGTACCTATTAAGGAGTGACAACATTATGAAACAAGCTAATAAAATAATTATTTCCAGTATTGCCGCTTTAACATTATCCAGTTTAAGTACTACTTCATTTACTGAAGCTGCGGGATTAGGAAATAGCAATGCTGAACATCATGACACTACACTTAAACAACAAAATACTAACACAAGTACTCAATCTGATAATCAAAATGAAATACATAATTTGACAGGCGAAAAATTCACGACAATTGCCCACAGAGGTGCAAGCGGATATGCGCCAGAACACACCTTTTTTTCATATGATAAAAGTCATAATGTCATTGGTGCATCATACATAGAAATTGATTTACAAATGACAAAGGATGGACATTTAGTTGCCATGCATGATGAAACTGTAGATCGAACTACAAACGGAACAGGCAGAGTTGATCAATACTCATTAAAGGAATTAAAACAATTAGATGCTGGTAGTAAATTTAATAGCCAAAATCCACAGTATGCGAATTCAAGTTACGAAGGTGCTAAAATCCCAACGCTAGATGAGATTCTAGAACGCTATGGCACAGATGCCAATTATTACATTGAAACAAAATCTCCAGACGTGTATCCAGGTATGGAAGAAAAATTACTAGCTACACTTAATAAGCATCATATGCTAACTAATCAATCGTTACAAAATGGGCACGTTTTGGTCCAATCTTTTTCAAAAGAGAGTTTACTTAAAATGCAAAACTTAAACACAAACGTCCCACTAATACGTTTACTTGATAAAGGTGAACTATTGAATTTATCTCAACAAGATTTTAATGATATTCGTAAGTATGCCATTGGTGTGGGTCCTGAAGCTACGGATTTAACAAAACAAAATGTAAAAAATCTTAAAAACGCAGGCTTACTTGTTCATCCATTTACTGTCAATAATTCAGTAGATATGAAACGTTTAAATAACTACGGTGTCGACGGCGTATTTACGAATTATCCTGATGTATATAAACAAGTAATTAGTGATGGTGAAAAAAATAAAATTTAATTCTTATTCATTTTCTTCAAAATGTAAACCAAATATTAATAAAAAAAGAAGTTGAGACGACGTGTCTCAACTTCTTTTTACTTCTTTCTATATTAACTTATGCCCAACCACGGTAACGTGCTGCTTCAGCAGTACGTTTAATACCTACAATATATGCTGCTAAACGCATATCAATTTTTCTGTTTTGTGACAATTCATAAATTGTATCAAATGCAGTTGTAAGCTTTTCACGCATTTTTGTATTAACTTCTTCTTCCGTCCAATAATAACCTTGGTTATTTTGTACCCATTCGAAATATGAAACTGTTACGCCACCAGCACTAGCTAATACATCCGGTACTAATAGAATATCACGTTCAGTTAAAATACGTGTCGCAGCTGGTGTAGTTGGTCCATTTGCAGCTTCGACTACGATACCTGCTTTAATATCGTGTGCATTCTCTTCCGTGATTTGATTTGCGATAGCTGCAGGAACAAGAATATCACAGTCGATTTCGAACAATTCTTTATTTGAGATTGTTTCATCAAATAAATTTGTTACAGTACCAAAACTGTCTCTTCTATCTAATAAATAATCAATATCTAAACCTTCTGGGTCATGTAATGCACCATAAGCATCTGAGATACCAACAATTGTTGCCCCCATATCATACAAGAATTTAGCTAAGAAACTCCCAGCATTACCAAACCCTTGGATTACGATACGAGAACCTTTAAGATTTAAGCCTCTTCTTTGTGCAGCTTGTTCGATTGCAATAACAACACCTAATGCTGTAGCGCGATCACGACCTTGTGAACCACCTAATACAATCGGTTTACCAGTGATAAAACCTGGAGAATTGAATTTATCTAATGAACTATATTCGTCCATCATCCATGCCATAATTTGAGAGTTTGTAAACACGTCAGGCGCTGGAATATCTTTGGTTGGTCCAACGAATTGAGAAATTGAACGAACATATCCACGAGATAAACGTTCTACTTCATGTATACTCATTTGACGTGGATCACAAACGATACCGCCTTTACCACCACCGTATGGTAAATCCACAATGCCGCATTTTAATGTCATCCACATTGACAACGCTTTTACTTCCTCTTCATCTACATCTGGATGGAAACGCACCCCACCTTTTGTTGGTCCAACAGCATCATTATGCTGTGCACGATAACCAGTAAATGTTTGTACAGTACCATCATCCATACGGACAGGAATCCTAACTTGTAGAAAACGTAAAGGTTCCTTTACCAAATCATACATCCCGTCGTCAAATCCCAATTTGTGCAATGCTTCCTTAATAATTTGTTGCGTAGAAGTAACTAAATTATTATTCTCAGTCATGATTCATTTCGCCTCTTTTTCGTTACTAATGATTTCGCTTTCATGATAATTGTAACATAAGATTTACCTTTTTAAAGGGTTTTCAAAACATATGTTACAGAATTGTGAATTTATTCAAAAACGCTTCTAACTTTGTCTAACGCAAAGTCTAATTCTTCTTTTGAAATAATAAGTGGCGGAGCAAATCTAATTACAGTATCATGCGTTTCTTTACATAATAATCCTTGCTCTTTTAACGCTTCACAGTATGGTCTAGCATTTTCATTCAACTCAATACCAATAAATAATCCACGTCCACGTACTTCTTTAATTGCTGGATGGTCAATTTTTTCTAATTCTGATTTAAAATAGTTTCCTAGTTCTAAAGAACGTCCTGGTAAGTCCTCATCGATAATTACATCTAAAGCAGCATTTGAAACTGCACAAGCTAGTGGGTTACCACCAAATGTTGAACCATGAGACCCAGGTGTAAATACATCAAGTACTTCCTCATCAGCTAATACTACTGAAATTGGCAATACACCGCCACCTAAAGCTTTGCCTAAAATATATACATCAGGTTTAACATCATCCCAGTCAGTCGCGAATAATTTACCTGAGCGGCCTAAACCAGCTTGAATTTCATCAGCAATAAATAATACATTATGTTCATCACATAGTTCTCTAATTTCTTTTAAATAACCTTCTGGAGGAACGTTAATACCCGCTTCACCTTGAATAGGTTCAATTAGAATAGCTGCAGTATTTTCATTAATAGCCGCTTTAACAGCATTAATATCTCCAAAATCAACTTTACGAAAACCATCTAATAACGGACCATATCCGCGTTGATATTCAGGTTCAGATGATAAGGATACAGGTGCCATTGTTCGACCGTGGAAGTTACCATTGAACGCAATAATTTCTGCTTTATCTGGCTCTATATTTTTAACATCATAAGCCCAACGACGTGCTGCTTTCAAAGCAGTTTCAACTGCTTCAGCACCCGTGTTCATTGGTAAAGCTTTCGCTTTGCCAGAGAGCTTACAAATTTTTTCATACCATTCACCTAAATTTTCACTATGGAAAGCACGTGAAACTAATGTAACCTTATCGGCTTGTTCTTTCAAAGCTTGAATAATTTTAGGGTGTCTGTGACCTTGATTTACAGCTGAATATGCAGACAACATATCCATATATTTATTACCTTCAGGGTCTTTTACCCATACACCCTCTGCTTCTGAAATAACGATTGGCAGTGGTACATAGTTATGAGCTCCATAGTGGTTTGTTACTTCAATGATTTCTTCTGATCTTGACATGATATCTCCCCTTTGTAATTATTTAAGAGTAAAAATGACTCCTAAGCAATACTTATCCATAGCATAACGCATTTGCTCGTTAACTGAAACTATTTTCTAAAACAGCTTGAGTGATAACTTGTAAACGCCTTTATAACGCATTATTTTTGCATCACTTATTTCAAAAATAATGCGGCTAAAATAAATGTAAGCCCTTACATATATAATGACATAACTCTAGTAATTATTACAAGAAAATTTCCTTAAAATTAAAAATTAAATTGACTAGTATTATTTTTACATATAATTGCATATTCAAGCATAAATTAACTAAAAAGGCGTATAAATCTACTGATTTTATTCATCAGAAAATTTACACGCCAATACGTATGAGTTATTGGTTATCCGTTCTTGGTAATGGATAAAAGCCTCTATTAAATTGTTCCCATAGTTTCGGTGGTAAATGATGTCTATCTTTTCGTTCAGGATCAAAGTACGAAATGATTTCATCTTCTTTACCATCTTTAATTTTACTAATAAAATTATGATCCAATAGAATTTCTCTACCTAAAGCAATAAGCTCAACTTGTGTAGATTCAATCGCTTCAATGGCTTGATCGGCTGTAAATATTGAACCGATTCCGATTAAAGGCATGCGTCCATCTATCCATTCTAACAGTAATTGAACACGTTCTTGATCTTTATATTTGCCATCACGTGTTTTAGAATGTATATCCATTAATGAGACATGGAGGTAATCTAACGGTTTCTCAATTAATTGTTTAACTAATGTTTCAGTAATTTCCATGCTGATACCAGGGGATTCTGCTTCTTCTGGTGAAAATCTATAGCCAATAATAAAATCTTTGTCTCCATATTTTTTCACTGTTTTAGTAACTTCATCAACAACCGCTAAAGCGAATTTCAAACGGTCCTCTCCCCATTCATCATCACGACGATTATAATAAGGCGACACAAATTGATGGATTAAATAGTGATTGGCACCATGAATTTCAACACCATCGAATCCAGCTTCAATGACTCTTTTCGTTGCCTCTCCAAAAGCTTTAATTGTTTCTTCAATTTCTTCTACTGTGATTTCGCGAGCATGATGTTCTTCTTGCTCACCAAAACTTTTCAATGAAATAGGACTAGGTCCAGCTACATCACCATCTGGTGTTAAATTAGGCAATGCTTGAGCACCACCATGATGAATTTGAACAATTGCTTTAGCACCATTTTTCTTCATTGCTTGTGCTAAACGTTTTAACCCTTCCAAATTTGAATCATGAGCGACTGATGGTTGTCCAGGGAATGCTTTTCCTAAGTCTGTTACATTACTTGCTGCAGAAATAGCTAAGCCCACGTCCTTAGAACGTTGTTCCATATATACGATTTCTTCATTTGAAATAGATCCGTCGTCATTAGAAGAAATGTGCGTCAATGGTGCTAATACAAATCGATTATCTAATTCAACTTTATTCGGTAACTTCAATTTTTCAAATAGTGGCTGAAATTTCTTATTCATGTTTACTGTTCCTCCTAAATACATCTTTTAAAAGTTTTAATAATTATAATACTTTTTCATTTTAGCTATCTTAGAATCAAATTAAAATAAATATGCTCACGCATATATTTTAGTGTATCCTTCTTTTATGTCATTAAAACAAAAGCACTTCCAAACATCACATTTTACAATAAATACGGTTGGGGCTTTTCACAAAATTTATCGGATTAGATAAAAATACCATCTAAATATATGTGTATACAAAAACTGACATTTCAATAATGAAATGTCAGTTTTATCACAAAGATAAATTAATCATCTTTAATCGCGTTTTTGGACTGCTTTATCCAAACCGGTAAGCGTTCTTTAATTGTTTGAAACCCATATCTTTCGGTTTCTTTAATTTCATCTAATACTGACTGTTTTTCCTTCTTACGTTCATAATTTTTAAAATAGTCATTATCTTTTAAAGAAAGATTCAGTTTACCTTCATCATCAATTGAAATCACTTTCGCTCTTACAATTTGCCCTTCCGATAAAAACTTTTTCAAATTATGGACGTAATCATCCATAATTTCAGAAATATGAATTAAACCTTCAGCATTGTCAGGGGTTTCTACAAAAGCGCCATACGGTTGAATACCAGTCACACGAACTTTGATATGTTGACCTACTTTATAGTGATTATTCAACGTGATAACCCCTTATTTCGTTTTACTTAACAATATTATAATAGCATACATTACAGAATGGCACTAATATTATAGTAGAAAAATTCTACTATTTATTTAAATGTAGCAATAATTCAAGTGATTATTCGTTTATAAATATGAAACTACACATTCACCCTCTAAATATGCGTTATATTTATAACATAAAAAGAAAAGCTCAAGCATCCTCTACAACATAGAGCGTGCTTGAGCTTTTATATTATTTATTCAACTATATCAATTGAATCAATTGTTACATCATGTAATGGTTTGTCTTGCGGTCCTACTTTCGTATTGGCAATATCTTCTAATGTCGTCTTACCTTCTATTAATTGACCAAACACTGTATGTTTTTGATCTAACCAAGGTGTACCACCTGTTTCAGCATAAGCTTTAACAATCGGTTCAGGCCAACCACCATCTGCTAATTGACTAAGCATTGATTCAGGCACTTCATTCATTTGCACAATAAAGAATTGCGAACCATTAGTATGTGGGCCAGAATTCGCCATTGATAATGCACCATAAATATTAAAGGCTTCTTTTGAAAATTCATCTTCAAATGGTTCACCATAAATACTTTCTCCACCCATTCCTGTAGCTGTTGGATCGCCACCTTGTACCATAAAGTCATTGATGACACGATGGAATGTAACACCATTATAATAACCATTTCTCGCATGTGTTACAAAATTCTCCACTGTTTTTGGTGCTACGTCAGGAAATAGTTTGAAAGTCATATCGCCTTTATTCGTATGCATTACTAATTTAATTTCATTACCGTTAATTTCCGTATTTAATTGAGGATAGTTCGTCATTTTTATTCTCCATTTCATGTTAAGATGATATATGTATTCTAACATAAAAGAAGGGATGGAATGAATGATGTTATACCGTTTTTCACATAAAACTGGCAGTTATGGCGTAACGATTAAGGAAGAAGATGAAAATCAAGTGCTTGTTCAAGTTGAGCAAGTCATTAAACACCCTAAACAAGGAGATTTACATAATCCAACAGAAACTGAAAATGTTTTTTTCCATGAAAGAAAAGCATTGAGTCAATATGAAAAACGTTACACTACAAAATCACACTTAAGAGCATTCAATGTTGAACCATTACCTTATATTGATTCTCTACAACTAGCCATCACAAATTTAGAGGAAAAATTAAAATCACAAGATTCATTGCACGCAACCTTGTCACTCGATAATTTACAGCGTCTTAAAACAGATTATTCACGGCAATATAAACAAAATTTTGAATAAAAATACCGTGTTTCTTCTTATTTAACAAAACATGAATCACAAGTAAATCAAGGGTTAAACACGTTTTTCAGAACCCCTCAATTCATGTATAATGACTTTATACTAAATTTTAAAAGGAGGATAAATAATGAGTTTGTTACATATAGCGGTTTTACTACCGTTAATATTTGCACTCATTATTCCATTTGTATATCGGTTTTCTAAACGAGTACATTTAGGATGGTTTGTGTTACCTATCCCCGTCGTCTTATTTATATATTTCCTATCATATATTTCGACTACCATGTCAGGAAATACCCTTATGGAAAAAGCAAACTGGATGCCACATTTTGGAATGAATTTCAATTTATATGTGGATGGCCTAGGCTTATTATTCAGTTTACTTATCACTGGCATTGGAAGTTTAATTGTACTGTATTCTATAAGTTATTTAAGTCGACAAGAGCAATTAGGCAACTTTTATTGTTACCTATTGCTATTTATGGGAGCCATGTTAGGTGTTGTATTATCAGATAATTTAATTATCTTATATTTATTCTGGGAATTAACATCATTTTCTAGTTTCCTACTTATTTCATTTTGGCGTGATAAACAAGCCTCAATCTACGGTGCACAAAAATCAATGCTTGTTACCGTATTTGGTGGTCTATCATTGTTAGGCGGTATTATCTTACTTTCTATCGCCGGTGGATCAACAAGTATTCAAGAATTAATTAGAAATGTCTCTGAGATTCAAACAAGTCCATTTTTTGTTTTGTCTATGATTCTTGTTTTAATTGGTGCAATGACCAAATCTGCACAGTTTCCATTCTATGTTTGGCTACCTGATGCAATGGAAGCACCAACACCTGTCAGTGCCTATTTGCATTCTGCTACTATGGTTAAAGCAGGACTTTATCTCGTAGCGCGTATGACACCGATATTTGCGGTGTCTCAAGGATGGATTTGGACAGTTACTGCTGTTGGTCTCATTACACTATTTTGGGCATCACTCAATGCGACAAAACAACAGGATTTAAAAGGTATCCTAGCATTTTCTACCGTGTCTCAATTAGGTATGATTATGTCAATGCTTGGTATCGGAGCAGTAAGCTATCACTTTGAAGGTTCCGAAAGTCAAATTTATATCGCCGCATTTACTGCAGCAATCTTCCATTTGATTAACCATGCTACCTTTAAAGGCGCATTGTTTATGATTACTGGTGCTATTGACCATTCAACAGGCACACGTGACGTCAATAAACTTGGTGGATTATTAACAATCATGCCTATCTCTTTTACCATCACTATCATTACTTCATTAAGTATGGCAGGTATACCACCATTTAATGGTTTTTTATCTAAGGAGAAATTTTTAGAGAGCATGATTGATATTACGAATGCAAATTTATTTAGCTTAAATACATTAGGTATTTTCATACCTGTAATTGCGATTATTGGTAGTATTTTTACATTCGTTTATTCTGTAAGATTTATTGGACAAATTTTCTTGGGTAGTCATAAATCAGACAAATTGCCTAAGAAAGCACATGAGGTTTCAGCATTAATGCTCGTATCTCCAGCCATTTTAGCCATTCTTGTAATTGTATTTGGGTTCTTTCCTTCCATACTAACAGGAACAGTGATTGAACCAGCAGTCAATGCGATTAGTCAAACGACAAATGTAACCGCAGAGTTTCACATGTTCCATGGCTTTACGCCAGCATTTTTCTCTACACTGGGTATTTATATTGTCGGTCTTATACTAATCATTACATTTAGTTATTGGATTCATTTATTACGCAAACAACCGACTAAATTGACGATTAATTACTGGTACAACAAATTGGGCGCTGTCTCACCTGATTATGCAAGTAAATTTACAAATGCATATGTAACAGGCTTCACACGTAATAATTTAGTCATTATCTTTGCATCATTAATTGTAATTGCGTTAGTCACTCTTTTAGTGACACCTTTTAACATTGATTTCAAAGATGTCAGTGCTATTCGACCTTTCGAATTAATTATTGTGGTGCTAATCATTACAGCTGCATCAATGATTATCTTCGCTAAATCGAGACTGTTCAGTATTATTATGGCTAGTGCAGTAGGCTATGCTGTTGCTATATTCTTCATATTCTTTGGCGCACCAGATTTAGCACTCACACAATTTGTAGTTGAATCTATTTCTACTGCCTTGTTCTTATTATGTTTCTATCATTTACCTAATTTGAATAGACATAAAGAAACACGATCATTTAAATTAGTTAATGTTGTTATTGCTGTAGGTGCTGGTATTGTCGTTACTGTGCTTGGGTTAATTGCTTATGGTAATAGGCACTTCGGTTCTATCGCAGCCTTTTATAAAGAAAATGTTTATGATTTAGCACATGGTACAAATATGGTCAACGTCATACTTGTTGACTTTCGTGGTACCGATACTTTATTCGAATCATCTGTATTAGGTATTGCTGGCTTAGGTGTATATACAATGATTAAATTACGTACAAAAAATAGTAAACATGATGAAGGAGGTAAAAACGTTGAACAGACAGAAGAATAATTTAATTTTTCAATATTCAGCAGTTGTTATCTTCTTCCTTATCGTCATGTTTGGTTTATCGTTATTCTTAGCGGGACATTATACACCAGGTGGCGGTTTCGTTGGTGGCCTATTATTATCAAGTGCTTTAGTCATTATTACAGTGGCTTTTGATATTAAAACAATGCGAAAGATTTTCCCGTGGGACTTTAAAATATTAATTGGTATTGGCTTACTATTTTGTTTAGCGACACCAATGGCAAGCTGGTTTTATCATAAGAACTTCTTTACGCATACACCATTTGAAATCCCGTTAGGTATCTTATCACCTATGGAGATGCACACAGCTACTTTCTTTGATTTAGGCGTTATGTGTGCTGTTGTAGGGACTGTAATGACTATAATCTTATCGATTGGGGAGAATGAGTAATGGAAATATTAATGATTTTCGTATGTGGTATTCTCACTGCAATGAGCGTCTATCTCATTCTTTCTAAGAGTTTGATACGCATCATTATTGGTACTACATTACAAACACATACTGCCAACTTGTTTTTAATTACTATGGGTGGATTAAAAAAAGGAGAAGTACCTATTTATGAAAAAGGTATCACTTCATACGTTGATCCTATACCACAGGCTTTAATTTTAACTGCTATTGTTATTTCATTTTCAGTCACAGCTTTTTTCTTAGTACTTGCTTTTAGAAGCTATAAAGAATTAGGTACAGACAACGTAGAAAGTATGAAAGGAGTGCTAGAAGATGATAGAGAGTAACCTAATCATATCATTACTCGTCATACCAATGATTACTATTATCGCACTCATTTTCATTGGTAAGCGTCCAAAGATTAAACGCTATGTTGCCTTATCAGGTACTGCACTAACATTGATTTTTGCTTTTATTAATTTAAAAAATGTCTTAAAAGATGGTCCTATAACTTTAGAACTTGGTTCATGGGACGCGCCATATAGTATTGTCTTTGTACTTGATATATTTAGTGCATTACTTGTCATCACAAGTTTAATCGTCACAATGCTTATTATCTTATATTCCTATCAATCTGTAGGTATTGAGCGTGAGACATATTATTATTATTTCGCCGTAATGTTTATGCTTACGGGTGTCATTGGATCATTTATTACAGGCGATATATTTAATTTATTTGTATTCTTTGAAGTGTTCTTGATGGCATCTTATATTTTACTAGTTATTGGCGGCACAAAAATACAGTTGAGCGAAACAATTAAATACGTACTAGTCAATGTGACTTCATCTGCATTCTTCGTTATTGCCGTAGCTATGCTCTATTCCGTTGTAGGGACTTTAAACCTTGCTGATATCAGTGAGAAACTAAGTCAGTTATCTCATCAAGATAGCGGTATTGTAACGATTATATTCATACTATTTATCTTTGTATTTGCTACAAAAGCTGGGGCATTTCCAATGTATATTTGGTTACCTGGTGCTTATTATGCGCCACCAATTGCAATTATTGCATTTTTCGGTGCCTTGTTAACAAAGGTAGGTATTTATGCAATAGCTAGAACAGCTAGCCTATTCTTTAGGGATACATCAAACTTTTCATTCTATACAATATTGTTTCTTGCCCTACTCACAATTATCTTCGGTTGTGTTGGTGCTGTAAGTTACTTTGATACTAAGAAAATTATTCTATATAATATCATGATTGCAGTAGGCGTCATACTAGTTGGTGTTGCGATGATGAATCAAGCTGGTATGATGGGTGCTATTTACTACACACTACATGATATGTTAATCAAAGCAGCTCTATTCTTCCTTATCGGTGTCATGTATAAAATTACGAAAACACATGATTTACGGAAATATGGCGGTCTTATTAAAGACTATCCCGTATTAGGTTGGACTTTCTTTATTGCAGCACTTAGTCTAGCTGGTATTCCCCCACTTAGCGGATTTTATGGTAAGTACTATATTGTCCAAGCTACTTTTGAAAAGGGATTTTATTTAAGCGGTATCGTTGTTTTACTATCAAGCCTTGTTGTACTATATTCTGTCATTAGAATCTTTTTACAAGGATTTTTCGGTAAGTCAGAAGGTTATCAAGTAAATGCTAAGTTGCAATATAAAGGGATCCTAACAGTATCCATTATTGCTGTCGTTATTTCTGTAATATTTGGACTTTCTGCAGATTGGTTACAACCAATTATTAAAGATGCAGCAGAAACATTTTACAATCCAAGTGTATATACTGACAGTGTATTGGGGGGAAAATAATATGGCTATACAAATATTAGTGAATTTGATTTTATCCGTGTTTTGGCTATTCGTCACAGGGAGTTATAATTTTAATAACTTCATTTTAGGCTATCTGTTCGCATTACTTTTAGTGTATGTAATGCGAGGGATATTGCCAGGCCGTTTTTATATCATCACAGTATATAAAATCATTAAACTTTTCCTCGTATTTATAATAGAACTAGTAAAAGCGAATATCGATGTTATTCGTATTGTGATAAAGCCTAACATTGATAATGAACCAGCATTCTTTACCTACAACACAGATTTGAAAAAAGATTGGCAAATCGTATTACTCTCAAATTTAATCACCTTAACACCAGGCACAATCGTCTTAGGTATTAGTGATGATCGATCAAAAATTTATATTCATAGTATCGATTTTAGTAGTAAAGAAGAAGAAGTCGAAAGCATCAAGTCTTCCCTTGAAAAAGTAGTCAGAGAGGTAGGAGAAAATGAATGAACTATAATATTATATTAGTAATTGCTTTAGTAATCGTTGCGCTATCAATGCTAGGCATGTTAGTTCGTGTCATTATTGGCCCTTCTTTAGCTGACAGAGTTGTTGCACTTGATGCTATGGGAATTCAATTAATGGCTATTGTGGCATTATTTAGTATCTTCTTGGGCACTAAATATATGATGGTTGCTATTTTATTAATAGGTATACTTGCATTTCTTGGTACCGCTGTATTTGCCAAATACATGGATAAAGGTAAGGTGATTGAACATGATAACAACGATCGTCATTAGTTTAGCGCTTATCTTAGTTATATTAGGCTCACTCATCAGTGCCTTAGCAGCAATTGGTATTTTACGACTGGATGATGTCTATGCAAGAGCGCATGCAGCTGGTAAAGCTGCAACATTAGGTGCAATGTTACTTATCAGCGGCGTATTCTTATTCTTTATCGGGCGTGAAGGTTACGTCAATATGCAGTTAATCATTGGTATCTTATTCATATTAATCACTGGTCCGTTAGCCAGTCACCTTATCATTAAATCTGCATATAATTTGAATACACCCGCTTCAAAAAGAACAAAACATGATGAAATCAAAAAAGATTTAAAAGATACAAAATTATAAAATTTAGAATATAGAATTTTGGGGCGAGAAACTTATGTAAAAAAATTTCTCGCCCCGTTCCGTCTATTATAAATAGGTTCACGTTCACGCATAAGACCCACTAACTCAATAAATTGAAAAGTGGTTCTACAGGTTTACATGAACTATCAATAACATGTTAAGAAGCTGAGACAAATGGGTTGTCTCAGCTTCTTTATATATACCTATGTATTTTATGCTACTTTTAAATCATGCTATCCAAAGTTTTACAGCGCTGCTGTCATGATGTCAATTTCACGATGTATTTAATTACATTAATTATGTTTTAAAAAGAGCGACGGCCTATCTGCTTTAGAATTAAGCCCTTTTGCCAGAAATATTACGTGAGGAAGAGAAGCAGCATTAAGAATATCAGTGGCATATAACACTGTGTTAACACATACAGACATAGCTACTTAAGCTTATATAACTGACCCTATAATAATTCATAAAAATGACTACATATAAAAAGACAGTCGAACAGGACGCGATAACCCTAAAAATAAACATTTAAAAATGAAAACTTTAACAGCGTATATCCATGTTCGACTGTCTTTACTTTATATCACTTAACGTTTACGCGGCTTAATGGCGATTGTGCCACGCATGACACAAATCAATCTATCTGTATCATCTTTTATATCAATGTTCCATACTTGTGTCGTTTTACCTTCATGAATAATGGTTGCAGTTGCATAAATTGTACCCTTGGTAGTTGAACCGATATGATTTCCATTCATTTCTAAACCAAGTGGGACAAAGTTTTCAGTATCAATTAAATCTGCCGCTCCCATTGAACAAGCAGACTCTCCAAGTGCAAGACTCGCACCACCGTGCAAATAGCCAAATGGCTGTTTCACTTTATCTGTAACTGGCATGGACATTATCATCAACCCAGGTTCTTGCTTTTCCACTTTAATATCTAATGCATCTAACATATTAACCAATACGGACACCCCTCTTACATCAATTTGTTTCTATAGTATCATAGCAGCAATTGTTCCAAAAATGATTAATGGTATATTATAGAATACAAAGTTCGGTATACATGTATCTCTAATATGATCATGTTGACCATCAATATCTAATCCCGCTGTTGGTCCAAGCGTTGAGTCACTAGCTGGTGACCCTGAATCACCTAATGCACTTGCAGTACCAATTAAAGCAATGAGTGCCATCGTACTTAACCCTAATGACTCGCCTAATGGTACAAATAGCGTCGCAATAATAGGAATTGTTGCAAATGACGAACCTATACCTAATGTGACAATTAATCCAATGATATACATAACAATAATACTTAATAATTTATTTTCCCCTACGACACCACTTAAACTATTCACTAAATTACCAATGTCCCCAGTTTCATTCATTACACCTGCAAAGCCATTCGCAGATAAAATCACAACACCTATGAATGACATAATCTTGATGCCATCAACAAATTGTTTATCTAATTCTGTCCATTTGTAAGCTCTTGAAACAAAGAATACAAGTACACCTGCAAGTGCGCCAAATATCATTGAATCTGTGCCGAGTTGCACAAAAAATGTAGCTAGTATTGAAATTATAGTGACAATAAGGACATAAGGCTTAATAACAATTTGAGTATTATTATCAATTTCTTCATGTTGGATATATTTTCTAGGCTTTCTATAATAATAAATACCTAATATTAATCCGACAATATAGCCTAAAGATGGGATTAGCATCGCTTTCCAAATCATGCCCATCTCAATAGGATGATGTGCCTTGGTAAAACCATTCTGAATGATTTGGTGGAAAATTTGTCCAAAACCAAATGGTAATAAAACATATGGCCAACATAACCCAAATCCAATAATGATTGCAATTTGCCTTCTGTCCACATTAAGTTCATTAAATAAACTAATTAATGGCGGTATGACGATTGGAATAAATGCAATATGAACTGGAATTAAATTCTGACTCATGATACTCATGACAAGTAAGGCAATAATTATAATTACTTTCACTTTAATTCGTGACATTTTACTGTTTTCTGCATGAATACCGTTTATAATTTTATTTACTAAATAATCTGTAATACCACTATAAGAAATAAGCGCTGCGAATCCACCCAGTAATGCATAGCTAAGTGCAACCTCCGCACCATCTACAATATTTTTACCAAATACGGATACAATTTCAGAAACACTCATACCCGCTATTAACCCTCCAACAAGCGCACTGATAAATAAACTGATTACCACGTTTAACCTACATAAACATAATATAATCATCAGTACAACTGCTATAACTACTGCATTTATCACAAAGCATAACTCCTTTATCACGTTATCGAACTAAAGCATCATGAGAATTATAATATCAATAACTATACCACTTGTCAAATACATTTGTTATATTTTAAAAATATAAAATAAAGCATGACGTCTTTACTATATATTTCAACAACCAATCATCTAGCAAATTTTTTATTTCTTGCCTGAGCTTCCTTCAAAACAAAAAAAGGATAACATTGAATGTTATCCTTTTTTCGCTATTTATTTGTCATTGACCCTTACTATTTCAAATGGCGCATCCATGACACAATTGTAGGTATGAGATAACCTGTGGGCCCTTTAGGACCTTTATGTGATGCTTTGTTCGTCGTTGCTGGACCAGCTATATCAAAGTGCATATGTGGTGTTTCACCTGCAAAATGATTGATAAACGTTGCAGCAAACAAGGCTTTACCTTGACCATTTGTATGGTTAACAAGATCCGCAACATCACTGTTTCTAATCAAGCTTTGTTCAGTGGATGTCATTGGTAATTCAAAGACAAATTCATCCATTTGACGTGCGTATTCCAGTATATGTTGCAATGTTGTATCTGCATTATGGTTAAATACTGCCGCTTTATCATCTCCCAATGCAGCAACTGCAGCACCAGTCAAAGTAGCAAAGTCAAGAATCAGCTTCGGTTGAAATTGATTCGCATAAAATACAGCATCACCTAAAACTAAGCGTCCTTCAGCATCTGTATTTAATACTTCAACTGACTCTCCACTTAGTGCAGTGAATACATCATCAGGTTTCATCGCTGCTTCGTTAACCATATTCTCTGCGGCAGCTATGACACCAACTATATTAATTTTCAATTCAAGTTTACGTGCTGCCTCTATCATAGCTATAACATTGGCAGAACCGCACATATCATATTTCATCGTTTGCATACCCGTTTTTGATTTAATAGAATAGCCACCAGAATCGTAAGTTATACCTTTACCTACTAATGCAATAGGCGCGTCTTCTGCTTTTCCTCCATTATATGTAATTGTAATCACACTAGGGCCATTATGAGAACCTTTCCCTACTGCATGTATTAACCCAAAGCCCTCTGACTGAAGTGTTTCACTATCTTTGATATCTACACTTACTTGTGTTCCTTCGAAATGTTTTTGTACCATTTCGCCATAATAACTTGGTGTCAGTATATTAGGTGGCATTTGACTAAAATCTCTAGCTAAATTAATTGCCGATGCTATGGATTGTCCTTGTTCAACAGAACGTAAAATATCATCTGTCTTTTCAGTACTTAAATCTAAATCAATGTGATAGGGCGCCGATTTGTTCGTTTTATAGTTATCAAATTGATAAATGGATTGTATGCTCTGTTGTCCTAATATTTCAGCAATGGCTTCTCTTGTTAATTCATGTGCTTGAAAAGTATCAAATAATAATGAGGCTTTTGTAATACGTTCCTGCTTTAAATATTGGAATAAATTGCCAAATACTTTTAAATAATCACTATGATTTGTTAATTTCACGTTACCTAACCCTACAGTAACTAATTTTACATATTTTTCCTTCAGACTGAACAAGGTAGTAGAAACTGTGCCAATATTCGTACTAATAATGTGATTTTGTTTTAACGTTTTAAGTTTTTCGTTAATGTTCTCATTTACAACCTCAATTGTTTCAAGTTGATTTAAATGCTCTGGTACACCTATGATCAACGTATCATTTTCTATTTTTTTATTATCATGAATATGAACTTTCATACAATCTCTCCTCTTTTCTACTAATTTCTTAAAATGCTTAATAACTTTTAAAATTTTCTGGCATTTATAGGTTATTAAATAGGTTGTGCAACAGAAATTTAACCTATTTAAAAAATTTCGCGGTCTTCACCTTGGATAAAGGTTTACCTGAGCCGTAGCACATGCATAAGTATGACTAACTCAATATAATTAAAAGCGATGTATTAACTTTCAATCCGTTAAACTACTGTCTAATAAAGTGACAAGGAGGCTGGGACAAATGAATTGTCTCAGCCTCCTTGTTTCTAACAACACATCCATAAACCATGTGTCATTGATTCATCTATTAAAACTTACCTTTTTTGAATGCTAAACCGATTCCGCCAAGTTTAAATACCGCACGTGTATCGATAACTTTTTTCATAAAGGCAGCTTTTTTGCCTTGAATATCTCTACCATAAACAACACCAACACCGTCGTTAGCGCCTAATGAACATACGGTACCACGATCAACATATTCAAACTCACTTGTTGGTTGACCTTCTAAAATATTTTTAACATTTTTAGCAGTGTGTTCACCTTGTTGCATAGCAATTTGTGCTGTAGTTGGTAATGGACGCTCTTCGCCAGCTGGGATAAACGCAGAACAGTCACCAATAACAAAGATATCATCATATCCTTCGATAGTTAAATCTTGTTTAGTGACAATACGACCACGTTTAACGCCTTCAAATGATTCTTCCATTAGTTTGCTACCACGAACACCCGCAGCCCAAACAGATGTATTAGCTTCTAATTGTTGTTCTTCATCATTTACTTTCACGACGAAACCTTTTTCATTAGCAGCAACGATTGGTGTACCAATTTTGAATTCTACGCCTTTGTCTTCTAAATAACTTACTGCATGGTTAACTAATTCATCAGAGAACATTGGTAACATTTTTGGAGCAGCTTCAACGCAAGTGATTTTCACTTTGCTTTGTTCGACGCCATATTTATTACATAACTCTGGGATACGGTCTGTTAATTCACCTAAGAATTCAACACCAGTGAACCCTGCGCCACCAACAAGAATCGCTAAGTCTTTATCATCTTTTTGTTTTGAAGACGCATAATTAGCAAATTTATCTTCGATATGACGAGATAATCTACGAGCAGTTAATACGTTTTCAATTTGGAAAGCATGGTCTTTCATACCTTTGATACCGAATGTTTCACTTTCAAAGCCTAATGAAACTACTAATATATCAAAATCAAAAATACCAGCATCAGTTTCTACTTTTTTAGCATTGCGATCGATTTTAGTCACTTCTGCTTTAACAAAGTTAACTTTATCTTTGTCAACAACACTTTGTACTGGATATAATAAATCTTCATAGCTGATAGTACCTGCAGAAGCTTCATGTAACCAAGTTGCTTCATAGTGATAATCATTTTTATTAATTAATGTAATCTCAGCCTCATCTGCTGAAATTTGCTTTTGTAATTTTGTAATAGTTTGTAAACCAGCGTAACCAGCGCCTAGAACTAATACTTTTTTACGATCTTGAGCCATTTCATTCACCTAAGCTTTCATAATTTTTTTGTTGCGATAGTCTTTTGCGTTACCCAATATTCAAAATTGTAATTCACAAAAAAGACATTTTTCATCCAATACTAATTTTAAAGTTTTTATGGTTGATTTTCAAGCGCTAACGACCATATTGTTTATTATTTCACATAAACAATTAAAAGACTATAGTTTACACTTATATTTGAGTGCACTATAGTCTTTTATTTTAATATATTTTTTCTAACAATCTTCTGGTGAACCAGCAACTTTAGCTGTTCTAAATGAACTACCACAACCACAGGCTGCAATAGCATTTGGATTATCGATTTGGAAGCCGCCACCCATTAAAGATTGTTTGAAATCTATCGTTGTGCCTTCTAGCACTGGCTTATCATACTTATCTACTAAAACTTTTAACCCATAAAACTCGAAAACTTCATCATTATCGCTAGGTGTTTCTTCTGCTGACATACCATACGTCAATCCTGTACAGCCTCCACCATTCACCTTAACTTTAAGATAGCCATCTGGCATATCATTTTGTTGTAACATATCTTTTACTTCATATGCTGCAGCTTCTGTCATATTAATTATAGCCATTATTTTACCTCCTTAAAAAATCCATGTTTCTTCTATATGTGCATATATATTTTGTAATAAATCATCTGGAGATTCACCTTCAACGGTATCACCATTCACTAATGCATACAAGCCACTAGAACACATACCACAATTTTGTAAACATCCATATTCTAACACGTCTACGCCTGGATCATTTTCAAGTTGATTATATACATAATCTCCGCCCTTCGCTAAATTCGAAATGCAGAACTCAACTATTGGATTCATATTACACCCTCTCATAAATTATCAGTTAAACAATTATAACAAAAACCATAAGCTTATATCTACATCCTAGCTTATAGAATTTTTGCTTTTTGTTAAGTTACAATAATAATCATAAATTGAATTTGATATTTTTATTTTTACCAATCAAATTTACTTATTCATCTTTTGTAATTGCAATTTATACTGTGTCTACTTTATTTGTAGTAGTAAACAAAAAAGCATATAATATGTATAAGTAAGCTGATTATAGAAAATTGGTATATCGATGCAGGACGAAATATGATTTAACCACATTATATTTAATAACTTACATTGAATTGCACTGAATAATGCTACATAATTTAAAATATTGTAGTTTTTATTCTTGCTCAAACAATTTTTACTAGAGGGGTATCACAAATGAAAAATTTAGTATTATTAGGTGGCGGCTATGGTAATATGCGCATCATGTCACATATTTTACCTTCAGCACTTCCAGAAAACTATTCAATCACACTAATTGATCGCATGCCTTATCACGGCTTGAAACCAGAATTTTATGAATTAGCTGCGGGAACAAAATCAGATAAAGATATTCGTATGAGTTTCCCTGATTCAGATAGAATCAACAATGTTTATGGTGAAATCACTGATATTAATTTGGATGATCAAATCGTATCTGTAGGACATACGAAAGTTGACTATGATGAACTCGTTATCGGACTAGGCTGTGAAGATAAATATCATAACGTACCAGGTGCAGAAGAATATACACATAGTATTCAAACGCTATCTAAATCTCGGGAAACATTCCATCATATTAGTGAGCTTCCGAATGGAGCCAAAGTCGGCATTGTAGGTGCAGGTTTAAGCGGTATCGAATTAGCTAGTGAATTACGAGAAAGCCGTAGTGATTTGAAAATCTTCTTATATGATAGAGGCGAGCGTATCTTAAGTCGTTTCCCTGAAAAATTAAGCAAGTATATAGAGAAATGGTTTAAGAAACATGATGTTACAGTAGTCCCAAATTCTGATATCAATCGTGTTGAACCGGGTTGCATTTATAATAACGATGTGCCAGAAGAACTAGACTTAATTGTGTGGACGGCTGGTATTCAGCCGGTTGAATTAGTAAGAAACTTACCTATAGATATCAGTAAAGGTGGGCGTGTCATTTTAAATCAATATCACCAAGTACCTACATACAAAAATGTTTATGTCGTAGGTGATTGTGCTGAATTACCACACGCACCAAGTGCTCAACTTGCTGAAGCACAAGGTGATCAAATTGCTGATGTCATGAAATTGCAGTGGCAAGGTAAGCCACTTCCTGAAAAAATGTCAGAAATTAAAATTCAAGGCTTTCTTGGATCTCTTGGTGATAAGAAAGGTTTCGCGTACATTATGGATCGTACCGTTACTGGCCGCCTAGCCTCTATATTAAAATCAGGTGTGCTTTGGATGTATAAATATCATAATGGTTAAATATTATTAAGAGTCCGGGACATAAACATTTCTGATTAAAGAATAAACGTCAATTTCTATTGAAATTATATAGAAATTGACGTTTTCTTTATTTTTATATAATTTTGTAGCTCGTTGAGCTACTATTTTTCTTAT
>NZ_MRZN01000008.1 GCF_002614725.1 Staphylococcus edaphicus
TTTGTGTAATATTGGCAGTGATTTATGCCGACTCCTGCGGGAATAGCACTAGCCGAAGACTACAGGCTAAGGCAGTGCCCGCGGAAAGCGTGCATAAAAAAACTGCCAACAAAGTCGTAGACTTTGTTGACAGTCTGAAACCATACTGAATATTCAGTATGGTTTATGAATAACGATATAAATCGATTTGTCACTCTTTGCCTATGCCTAGAGATTCATATTCAGTGTAATTTATACTTATATTATTAAGGGGTTTATGGTAAAATATATAAAGTTAAATTTAAGTACATACGTAAACGAATTGCATATATGCAAGAAGAAAGAGAAAAGATAAATTGTACATAGTCATGCAATTATTAAATTACTTTTAAAATGTATAATCAGTCAAAGTTGACTGATTTATTTTATTGTTTAATGCTTATGTATTATTTTACAAATGAAGGAAGTTTTGAAAAATGGATAACAATCAATCCTATTTATTGAATTTACATACGCAAACGGATGTAAATATTGAGGCTCTAAGAACATATGCAGAAGCTAATAAAGTACCAATTGTAGATAAGCTAACTTTGGATATGATAAAACAATTGATTAGATTACATAAACCTCAAAATATTTTAGAAATTGGTACTGCCATTGGTTATAGTGCAATGCAGTTTGCATCTGTTTCCAAGGATATAAATATTACGACTATTGAACGTGACTCTGAAATGCAACTTAAAGCTAAGGAAAATATAGAAAAATACTGCCTTTCCAATCAAATTAGGCTAGTCGAAGGTGATGCGTTAGAGCAATTTTCAAATGTCAATGATAGAGCTTATGATATGATATTTATTGATGCTGCTAAAGCGCAGTCTAAGAAGTTTTTCGAACTCTATACACCACTATTAAAAGAGGGTGGTATAGTTATTACCGACAATGTGCTATATCATGGCTTTGTTTCTGATATTTCAGTTGTACGTACTCGGAATGTCCGACAAATGGTAAAAAGAGTGATTGAATATAATGAATGGCTTATGAATAATGAATCATATACAACTAATTTTTTAAATATGGATGATGGCTTAGCAATTTCAATTAAAGGAGAATCAAAATGACAGAATTATTAGTTACACCAAAATCTGTTAAACATATTGAAACATTAATTGAAAAAGGTGCAGATGCATTTGTCATTGGTGAACAGAAATTTGGTTTGAGGTTAGCTGGTGAATTTAATAAAACTGCAATGATTGAAGCTGTGGATATGATTCACCACAATGGTAAAAAAGCATATGCGGCTGTAAATGGTATATTTCATAATTATCATTTAAATGCACTCGAAGATTATATTCAATTTCTTCACGAAATAAAAGTTGATCGAATTATCTTCGGCGATCCAGCAGTGGTTATGTTTGTTAAACAGCAAGCAAATCCAATTGCATTAAATTGGGATGCAGAAGCGTTAGTTACTAATCACTTTCAATGTAATTATTGGGGACAAAAAGGTGCTGCACGTGCACAACTTGCTAGAGAACTCAGTTTAGATGAAATACTCAATATAAAAGCACATGCTAACGTTGAAATTGAAGTTCAGGTACATGGCATGACCTGTATGTTCCAATCAAAACGCATGTTATTAGGTAACTATTATACTTTTCAAGAACGGCAAATGAAAATTAAGCGCAACATTGATGAGCGTAGCTTATTATTATATGACGAAGAACGTGATAATAAATATCCTGTTTATGAAGATTATAATGGCACCCATATTATGTCACCGAACGATATTTGTCTAATAGAAGAATTAGAGCCCTTACTAGATGCTGGCATAGACTCCCTTAAAATAGACGGCATATTGCAATCAGAAAATTATATTAATGTTTGTACTGAACAATATAGAGAAGCAATAGATTTGTATAATGAGGATCCAGAAGCCTATGAAGATGAAAAGTTTATGCTTGTTGATCCAATAGAAGCCATACAACCGGAACACCGTCCATTTGACGAAGGTTTCTTATTTAAACAGACAGTATATTAATGGAGGTTGACGAGTGAAAATTTTAGAAGAAATTAATGTTCAAAATAAACCTAAAATGAAAAAGCCCGAACTACTAGCACCAGCAGGTAACTTAGAGAAACTTAAAATCGCCATTCACTATGGTGCTGATGCTGTTTTTCTAGGTGGCCAAGAATATGGATTGAGGTCAAATGCTGACAATTTTACAATGGCAGAAATTAAAGAAGGCGTGACATTTGCCAAAAGTTATGGCGCTAAAATTTATGTCACTACAAATATCATTGCACATGATGAAAACATGGATGGGTTAGATAGCTATTTACGCGATTTAGCATTAACTGGTGCTACTGGAATTATCGTAGCTGATCCTCTTATTATTGAGACTTGTAAAAAAGTTGCACCGGAATTAGAAATTCATCTCTCAACGCAACAATCACTTTCTAATTATAAAGCTGTAGAGTTTTGGAAAGAAGAAGGATTGGATAGAGTTGTTTTAGCGCGTGAAACGGGTGCGATGGAAATGAAAGAGATGAAAGAAAAAGTTGATATAGAAATTGAATCTTTTATTCATGGCGCAATGTGTATTGCATATTCAGGAAGGTGTACGTTAAGTAATCATATGACAGCTCGAGATTCAAATCGTGGCGGTTGTTGCCAAAGTTGTCGCTGGGATTATGATTTATTACAAGTTGATTCTGAAGGAGAATTAGATTTATACTATGGTGATAAAGAAGTTGCACCTTTTGCTATGAGTCCAAAGGATTTGAAATTAATAGAAGCGATTCCTAATATGATGGATATTGGTGTGGATTCATTAAAAATAGAGGGGCGTATGAAATCAATCCATTATATTGCTACGGTTGTCTCAGTGTATAGAAAAGTTATTGATGCTTATGCTAAAGACCCTGATAACTTTAAAATCAAACCAGAATGGTTAATTGAATTAGATAAATGTGCAAATAGGGATACTGCTTCTGCATTTATTGAAGGTACACCTGGTTATGAAGAGCAAATGTTTGGATTGCAAAATAAGAAAAACTCTAATTATGATTTTTGTGGATTAGTATTGGATTATGATATAGAATCAAAAATTGCTACAATACAACAACGTAATAAATTTGAGCCTGGGCAAGAAATTGAATTTTTCGGACCAGAAATTGATACTTTTCGACAAGTTGTGGAAACAATTTATGATGAAGAGGGTAATGAACTTGATGCTGCACGACATCCATTGCAGATTGTTCAAATTAAAGTCGATTATCCAATTTATGCGAATAATATGATGAGAAAGGAAATTGGGTAATGAAAAACACAACAATTATTGGTATAGCCGGTGGTTCTGGATCAGGAAAAACATCAGTTACAAATGAAATAATGAAAAATTTAGAAGGTCATAGTGTTGCACTATTGGCTCAAGACTATTATTATAAAGACCAATCACATTTAACTTTTGATGAACGTTTAGAAACCAATTACGACCATCCATTTGCATTTGATAACGATTTATTAATCGATAATTTGAATGACTTGAGAAATGGTAAACAGGTTGAAGTGCCAACATATGACTATTCAAATCATACGAGAAGTAAGGAAACGATTGCATTTGAGCCAAAAGATGTTATTATCGTAGAAGGCATATTTGCACTTGAAAACAAAACATTAAGAGATTTAATGGATGTCAAAATTTATGTTGATACCGATGCTGACCTGAGAATTTTAAGACGTCTTCTTCGTGATACTGAAGAAAGAGGACGCACAATGGAATCTGTTGTTAATCAATATCTCAATGTTGTTAGACCTATGCATAATCAATTCATAGAACCTACTAAAAGATATGCAGATATTATTATACCCGAAGGTGGCAGTAATAAAGTAGCAATCGATATAATGACGACTAAGATTCAAACTTTAGTAAGTAAACAATAGTATTTATAAGTAAAGGAAGATGACATAATGGAAAATCAAAAACAATATCCAATGACTCAAGAAGGTTTTGAGAAATTAGAACAAGAGCTTGAAGAATTAAAAACAGTCAAACGACCTGAAGTCGTTGAAAAAATTAAAGTTGCACGTTCTTTTGGTGATTTATCTGAGAACTCAGAGTATGATGCAGCTAAAGATGAACAAGGTTTCATTGAGCAAGATATCCAACGTGTAGAACACATGTTGCGCAATGCACTTATAATAGAAGATACAGGTGATAATAACGAAGTTCAACTTGGTAAAACAGTTACAATTGTTGAATTACCTGGTGAAGAAGAGGAAGAGTATCAAATCGTTGGTTCTGCGGAATCTGATGCATTTAAAGGTAAGATTTCCAATGAATCGCCTATGGCTAAAAGTTTAATTGGCAAAAAATTAGATGATGAAGTACGCGTTTCTCTACCTAATGGTGGGGAAATCAACGTTAAAATAGTAAACATCAAATAAGTAAATGTAAAATTCCCCCATACATGTCATATGTGTGGGGGATTTTACACTTTAATGAAATATTTCTATACTTGTTGGCTTTATTCTGATAAATTGATAACAATTATTATTTTATTTGATTTACACAATTTTAAAAAGCATAATTTAAGTCAAATTTGGATTTTATTATAACCAATGATAATTATTTGCTATTAAACAGAATTTTATAATAAGTGATATAATAGAAATGTTGAACGTACAACTTAGTTTGAAATTATAATTAGTTGTGCTTATTGAATAAAGGGGGGCAACGTTTCTGGAATATAAAATAATAAATGAACAAACCATTATGATTTATTTTGAAGCTCAAATAGATCCTGATACTTTCAAAGAAGTACAGTATATAGCGCAATACATTAAAGATCAAAAAAATGAAGCAATAATTGAAATAATACCTTCATATCGCGCTATTATGTTAAATATTGATATAACACAAAGTGATGTAACAGAAGTTGTGAACGCATTAAACTTAGACAAGATTGATAAATTAGCAGGAAAGACAACATATCCGCAGCCAAGAATTTTACATATTCCGGTTTATTATGGTGGTAAATGCGGGCCAGATTTAGAAGAGGTCGCACAACATAATCAATTAACTAATGAGGAAGTTATAGCTTTACATACAGAAAACGCTTACTTAATATATATGCTTGGTTTTATGCCGGGATTTCCATTTTTAGGTGGTCTAAATAAACAATTACATACACCTAGGAGAAAAGAACCTAGAACAAATATACCTATGGGTTCTGTTGGTATAGCGAATAATCAAACAGGATTATATCCGAAATCATCACCAGGTGGTTGGCAGATTATCGGACAGACACCCATACAAGTCTTTGATATCAATCGAAGACCAATGTGTTTATATAACGCGGGTGATTACATTAAATTTTATGCAATTGATGCAGATACATTAACTCAAATAGAACAAGAACAAGAACGTAATCAATTTGATATCGAGAAGTGGGTGAGCGTAGATTATGAGCATTAAGATATTAACGTCAGGATTGTTCAGTACAATACAAGATAAAGGTAGGATTGGCTATCAAAATCAAGGGTTTTCAACAGCAGGTGCATTAGATAACTATGCGATGAGACTTGCACAGACTTTAATAGACAATGAAGGCCCAACTATAGAGATTACAATTATTGGACCATCTATTCAATTTTTAGCGGATAATTCATTTGTTATAACCGGTGCACGTTTTAACGCTACGATTAATGATGAGCCTATCTCTCACCAAACTGTTATTAAAGCGCAAAAAGGAGACATCTTAAAATTGAGTACAGCTGTTCAGGGTGCCCGAGGGTATGTGGCTTTTGGAAAACCTATTGATGTACCTTTAATAGCTAATAGTTATGCTACACATACTCGAAGTCAAATTGGAGGATTTAAAGGACGCGCTTTGAAAAAGGGAGATGTAATTACATGTCGACAAAATAATGATTATTTATCCCATTTAGGTATAAGTGCATCTATCGACAAGAGCGATCAAGAAACGATACATATCATTGAAGGCCCACAAATAGAACAGTTCTCGGACGAAGTTAGAGAGACACTAACATCCACAACATTCAAAATTTCTGAAAAATCAGACCGAATGGGATTCCGTTTACAAGGAGAAAATGTAGCACCAACTGAAACTGCTGATATCATTTCAGAGCCTGTTGCATTAGGAAGTATTCAAGTACCAAATGATGGAAATCCAATTATCTTATTAAATGATAAACAAACTGTGGGTGGATACACGAAAATTGCTACTGTATGTGTGGTTGATTTACCTAAGTTAGTTCAAAAAAAACCAAATGAATCGATCAATTTTCAATGGATAACTGTTGAAGAAGCAGTAAAAATGCTGGAACAAAGAGAGCAGGACTTTGCTGCTAAACAATTATCAATAAAGAAAAACCCAGTTTTTGAAATAAAAGCGCTACGCGTAACATCATCACGTATAAATCGTTTGTTAAAAGGAGAATCATAATGAATTTTGAAAAAGTAGAACAGTTAATTAAATTAGTTAAAGATAATGAGGTCAAAAAATTTAAATACAAAGATTATGAAAATGAAATAGAAATCGATTTTACTGAAGGTAATACGAATCAAATTGCTTCACAGTTAACATCTCAAAGTGATCAAAGTAGTTCAAAAAATGAAAATACCCAAAATACTTCAACAGATAATAATGCATTGCACCAAATTAAATCGCCAATGGTTGGCACATTTTTCTTACAAGATGAAAAGGAATTAACAGATCCAATCATTCAAGTCGGTGATGAAATTAAAAAAGGAGATACAGTCGGATATATTGAAGCTATGAAAGTTCTAAATGAAGTTACTAGCGACGTTTCTGGTATTGTAGAAGAAATTTTAGTAGAGCATGGTTCAAATGTTGAATACAATCAACTGATCGTTAACGTGAAATAAGTCGAAAAAAGGGGTGTTTGTATTGTATCGTTGTCTGATAGCAAATAGAGGAGAAATTGCTGTACGTATCATAAGAGCGTGCAGAGAATTAAATATTGAAACTGTTGCAATTTATGCATTGGGTGATGAGTTAAGTTTACATGTGAGTTTAGCCGACCAAGCTATTTGTATAGGCGAAGCAAATCCACTTGAGAGTTATTTAAATCAGGAACGGATTATAAGCGCTGCTAAAATTACAGAAGCAAATGCGATTCATCCTGGATACGGTTTCTTGTCTGAAAGTGCGTCTTTTGCGCAAAAAGTAGAAGAAAATGGTATTTATTTCATAGGTCCGACTAAAACAACAATGGAAATGATGGGTGACAAAATCACGGCGCGACAAACTGTTGATAACGCAGGTGTTCCTATTATTCCTGGTTCTACAAGTGCCGTTGAAACAATCGACGAAGTGAAATCCATAGCACAAGATACTGGCTACCCGCTCGTGTTAAAAGCTGCAAGTGGTGGTGGCGGTAAAGGTATACGTATTGTAAAGTCCGAACAAGAACTACAAAAAGCTTTTAAAGAAGCGAAAAGTGAAGGGAAAAAATATTTTGATGATGCTCGTGTTTATGTTGAGGCGTTCATACCTGTAGCAAAACACGTTGAAGTTCAAGTTATTGGTGATGGCAAAAATAATTATATTCACTTAGGAGAAAGAGATTGCTCAGTTCAAAGAAAAAACCAAAAACTAATAGAAGAATCGCCATGTGCCGCAATATCCGATTCAATGCGTGAATCTATGTGTCATGATGCAGTTAAAGTTGCTCGTGCTTCTAATTATCGAAGTGCAGGTACGATTGAATATTTGGTCACTGATGATGCATATTATTTTATTGAAATGAATGCACGTATTCAAGTAGAACATACCGTGACAGAGATGAGAACAAATAGAGATCTGTTACAGGCTCAACTGTATCTGATGCAACATGGTCAGTTACCATTCACACAAGATGAAATTCATTTTGATGGTCATGTTATTGAAGCAAGAATAAATGCAGAAAATCCGGAAAAACAATTTCAACCAACACCAGGCACTGTTGAAGCCTTACATTTACCTCAAGGTTTCAATATTCGAGTAGATAGTTTGTTGTACCATGGTTACAAAGTGTCACCTAACTACGATTCATTAGTTGCGAAGGTGATTGTAAAGTCAACTACCAGGCATCTTGCGATTAAAAAATTAAAAGTTGCACTTGACGAAATGGTCATCGATGGCTTTACAACAACTGCTGATTTCTTATATGCTGTGTTATCATATCCTGAATATGCAGTAGGAGATGCAAGTAACGTGGATATCAAATTTTTAGATAGACATCAAATAATAAAGGAGGAAGCATAATGAAAGTAGATTTGAATTGTGATTTAGGAGAAGCTTTTGGTAATTATTCATTTGGTGGAGATGAAAAAATTATACCGCTTATTACCTCTGCAAATATTGCGTGTGGCTTTCATGCTGGAGATCAATCTGTCATGAATAATACGGTACAACTTGTTAATGAAAATAATGTTGGTATTGGCGCACATCCAGGACTTCCAGATTTACAAGGATTTGGTCGTAGAAATATGGACTTTTCAACAACAGAAATTTATGATATTGTGATTTATCAACTTGGTGCGCTTAATGGTTTTTGTCAAATTCATAATGTCAAAATTAACCATGTTAAGCCACATGGTGCACTATATCAGATGGGCGCTAGAGATAAAGATATCGCCCATGCGATTGCTCAAGCAGTCTATGATTTCGATCCTGAAATTATATACATAGGGCTATCAAATACATTTTTAATTTCTGAAGCTAAACGAGTTGGATTAACTACTGCATCAGAGGTATTTGCCGATAGACGTTATGAAGATGACGGCCAGTTAGTGAGTAGAAAAGAGAGTGATGCATTAATCACTGATACTAACGAAGCGATTGATCAAGTTGTAAATATGGTCAAATTTCAAAAGGTTATTACGAAACATAATAACACGATTGAAATTCAAGCAGATACAATTTGTGTTCATGGAGATGGTGAACATGCTTTGAATTTTGTTTGTAAAATTAAAGAAAGATTAATGAAAGAAGGCGTTTCAATTACAAGGCTAGGGGGCTAATCAATGCAAAGGAAGTCGAAGTTAGAAGAGAATGATTTTAAGTTTACCAAAAACCATAAAAGGTTATTATTAGGTTCTGTATTTTTAATGGCTACATCAGCCATAGGTCCAGCATTCTTGACACAAACTGCTGTATTTACAGCTCAGTTTGCATCAAGCTTTGCATTTGCCATTTTACTATCTATATTAATTGATATAGGGGCACAAATTAACATTTGGCGTGTACTTGTTGTTACTGGTAAACGTGGACAGGAAGTTTCTAATGAAATTTTACCTGGACTTGGGACCGTTATTTCAATATTAATAGCAATTGGTGGTTTTGCATTTAATATCGGGAATATCGCTGGAGCAGGACTTGGTTTAAATGCTATATTCGGTTTGGATATCAGAATTGGAGCTGCATTTACAGCGGTATTATCAATCGGTATTTTTGTTAGTAAGAGTGGTCAGAAAATCATGGATGTCGTAACGATGTTCCTAGGTTTATTAATGATTATTGTAATCGCGTTTGTCATGTTTAAAGCGAATCCACCATATGCAGATGCTGCACAGCATTTAGTAATGCCTGAGCAACCACTAGCACTTGTATTACCTATTATTACATTAGTTGGTGGCACGGTTGGTGGTTATATTACTTTTGCAGGAGCACATAGAATATTAGATTCTGGTATAAAAGGTAAAGAATATTTGCCATTTGTAAATAGAGCTGCTGTTTCTGGTATATTAACTACAGGCATTTTACGTACTTTATTATTTTTAGCAGTACTTGGTGTTGTTGTAACAGGAGTTACATTAAACTCAGAGAATCCACCAGCGTCCGTTTTTGAACATGTACTTGGTCCAGTAGGTCGTAATATATTTGGCGTTGTACTGTTTGCAGCAGCGATGTCATCTGTAATTGGTTCGGCATACACAAGTGCTACGTTCATGAAGACCTTGCATAAGTCTTTCTATAATAAAACAAATATTATTGTTATAAGTTTTATCGTTATTTCAACAATCGTCTTCCTATTCTTAGGTAAGCCAGTTACATTGCTAATCGTAGCAGGCGCACTCAACGGTTTAATATTACCAATCACATTAGGTACGATATTAATTGCTAGTAAACGAAAATCAATTGTCGGGGATTACAAGCATCCCACTTGGATGTTAGTTTTCGGCATAGTGGCAGTTGTTGTAACCATTGTCACTGGTATCTTCTCACTTCAAGGATTAGGTGAACTATTTGGAAGTTAATTTTATATAAAACGGCCTGATATTAACATGAACCAATGTTGATATCAGGTTTTTTTGATGTATAATATTAAATTGATAAAATTATGATAAATTTATACGATTAAATGCTTCAATGATTTCGTTTATTATTATTTAATGTAAAAGATTGAATCATTATCGAGCAATGTGTTCAAATGTGGTAGAATACAAAGGCTAGGATTTATAAGATGAGGTGAAATATATTGATAGGTATTATAGGGGCTATGGAAGAAGAAATAGCAATCTTAAAAGAGAAAATGGTTGATTTAGAAGTTATAAATATTGCGCATGTCGTTTTTTATAAAGGACTTTTACATGATAAAGATGTTGTATTGACGCAAAGTGGTATTGGAAAGGTTAATGTAGCAATCTCTACAACATTATTGTTAGAGCGTTTTAATCCGGAATTAATTATTAATACTGGCTCAGCAGGTGCATTAGATAAATCTCTTAACGTGGGCGATATTGTAGTCAGTGATATGGTTGCTTATCATGATGCAGATGCGAGAGCGTTTGGTTATCAACTAGGTCAAATTCCTCAAATGCCTGCACAATTTGTTGCAGATAATCATTTAATTGAGTTGGTAAAAGAGACAATAAGCAAAGAAAAATTGGTTGCTAAGACTGGACTAATTGTGAGTGGGGATAGTTTTATTGGAACAGCAGAGCAACGCGCACTTATTAAAACTAATTTCCCACAGGCAATGGCAGCAGAAATGGAAGCAACTGCGATAGCGCAGACATGTTATCAGTTTAAAATACCATTTATAATTACACGTGCTATTTCTGATTTAGCAGATGGTAAAGCAAGTATGACATTTGAAGCATTTTTAGAAAAAGCAGCAATTTCTTCAAGCGAAATTGTAAGTCGTTTAATTAAAACTATATAAAAAGGTGAATAAAAAATGGGTATCATAAAGCATTATTTTATGCCAAACGAATATGTACAATCAATTTTTCAAATTGATATAGAAAAATTAGCAAATTCTGGTGTAAAAGGTATAATTACGGATTTAGATAATACACTTGTAGGTTGGGATGAGGCAGATCCAACACAAGCAGTAAAAGAATGGTTTAATAAAGTGAGAGAAGCGGGCATAACGATAACAATCGTTTCTAATAATAACGAACAACGAGTGGGTAGTTTTTCGAAATCATTAAATGTCGATTATATATTCAAAGCAAAAAAACCAAGAGGGCGTGCTTTTAATCAAGCATCTAAATTAATGAAATTGAAACCTACTGAAATCGTTGTTATTGGAGACCAAATGCTCACGGATGTATTTGGCGGTAATAGACGTGGTTTATTTACAATCATGGTCGTTCCAGTGAAAAAAACAGATGGTTTTATAACAAAATTCAATCGCATGATTGAACGTAGGTTATTACAACGTTTTAGAAAAAAAGGCTATATTACATGGGAGGAAAATTGATTGGCAGAAATTGAAATATTAAAGTGTATCGGTTGTGGCGCCCCCTTACAATCTGAAGATACAGATGCGCCAGGTTACGTTCCAGAAATTAATCTTTATAGAGAAGACGTTATTTGTAAAAGATGTTTTAGGTTAAAAAATTACAATGAAGTGCAAGATGTAGGTCTTGATAGCGAAGACTTCTTAAAGTTACTTAATGGTTTAGCTGACAAAAAAGGTATTGTCGTAAACGTTGTAGACGTTTTTGATTTTGAAGGTTCTTTTATTAATGCGATTAAACGAATTGTTGGTAATAAAAATATCATTTTAGTAGCGAATAAACTTGATTTATTACCAAAACAAATTAATAAGCGTCGTGTTAAAGAATGGTTGAAAAAAACTGCTAAAAAATATGGTTTAGAGGCTGAAGACGTTGTATTAATATCAGCTGAAAAGAATGAAGGAATAGATGATTTATTGCACTCGATTAATACATTGAGAAATAATGAAGACGTTTATATTGTGGGAACAACTAACGTGGGGAAATCTACATTAATTAATAAATTGATAGAGCGTAGCGTGGGAGAAAAAGACGTAGTAACTACTTCTCGCTTTCCTGGTACAACGTTGGATATGATTGATATCCCACTAGATGATACTTCGTTTATGTACGATACGCCAGGCGTAATTCAGGCGCATCAAATGACGCATTATGTGACTGAAAAAGAGTTGAAAACGATTATGCCAAAAAAAGAGGTCAAACAACGCATATATCAATTAAATGAAGGACAAACTTTGTTTTTCGGAGGTTTAGCACGCATCGATTATGTCAATGGTGGTAAACGCCCATTAGTATGCTATTTTTCAAATGAGCTTAATATTCATAGAACTAAAACAGAAAATGCAAATGAACTATGGCGTAATCAATTAGGCGAAGTATTAGCACCACCTAATAACTCTGAGCATTTTGATTTGCAAAATGTAAAAGCAGTCCGTTTAGAAACGGGTAAAGAAAAGCGTGATGTAATGATTTCAGGATTAGGATTTATTACGATAGATGAAGGTGCGAAAGTAATTGTTCGTGTGCCTAAAAACGTCGATGTTGTATTACGAAATTCTATTATGTAAGGTGGTTTTAATGTGAAATATGCAGTTATAGGACATCCTATAGATCATTCTTTATCACCAGTTATGCATAATGCGAATTTTAAAGCCTTAAATGATCCATCTTCTTATGAAGCAATCGATATTTCAGAGGAACAATTTCATCTGATTAGAGAAATAATTAAGGACAAAGAACTCTCTGGGTTCAATGTGACAATACCGCATAAAGAACGTATTATACCTTTTTTAGATGAAATAGATGATCAATCCAAAACAGTTGGTGCTGTTAATACTGTAAAGATTGAAAACGGTAAATGGATTGGCTACAATACGGATGGCATTGGTTATGTAACTGGTTTAAAACAAGTATATCCTGATTTGGAGAATGCATATATTTTAATTTTAGGTGCTGGTGGTGCGAGTAAAGGACTAGCAAATGAATTAAGAAAATATGTGCAACCAAGACTAACAATTGCAAATAGGTCTATAAAAAGATTTGAAAGCTGGCATTTGGATGTAAATAAAATTAGTTTGCAAGAAGCTGAAAATACACTATCACAATATGACATTATTATAAATACAACACCAGCTGGTATGAACGAAAATAAGGAAGTCATTATTAATCTTGATAATTTAGACGAACAGACATTAGTCAGTGATATCGTTTACGTACCATTTAAGACACCAATTTTAGAAATAGCAGAGTCCAGAGGTAATCCAATTCATAATGGATTAGATATGTTTGTATATCAAGGTGCTGAAAGTTTTAGAATTTGGACTGGTAACCTGCCGCACATTCAAACTATGAAAGATACAGTTTTAAAACATTTATAAAAAGGAGACAAAATGATGTTAACAGGTAAACAAAAGAGATTTCTTCGCAGCAAAGCACACAATGTAGATCCAACTTTTCAAATTGGAAAAGCAGGTATTAATGATAATATGGTTGCTCAATTGCAAGATATATTAGAAAACAGAGAATTAATTAAAATATATGTATTACAAAATAATGCTGAAGATAAAAATGACTTAGCGCAATCATTGAGTGATGCAACAAGTAGTGATATCGTACAAGTAATCGGGTCGATGATTGTACTTTATAAAGAATCACAAGAAAACAAGCAAATTCAACTTCCATAATGGCTAAATCTATTGTCTTATATGGTGGGCAATTTAACCCGATTCATATCGCTCACATGGTTGTAGCTAGTGAAGTTAATGCATATATAAAACCGGATGAATTTTATTTTATTCCTAGTTATATGTCACCACTTAAAAAACATACAGACTATTTGGATGCTACGTATAGGATTGAGATGATTCAATCTGTAATAGATGATTTAGGATTTGGAAGTATTTGCTTAAATGAAATAGATAGACAAGGTCAGAGTTATACTTATGACACGGTGAAATATATTTTAGATAAACATCAAAATGCAAAGCTGTATTTGGTGATTGGTACAGATCAATATAATCAACTGGATAAATGGTATAAAATTGATGAATTAAAATCATATATTACGTTTGTGATAGTTAATAGAAATAAAGCTGTCCAAGAAGTAGAACCAGGTATGCTATCAATAAAGATTCCACGTATTGATATAAGCTCAACATTAGTAAGAGATAGAGTTAAACATGGAGAAAACATTCAAGTTCTTGTCTCTTCAGGTGTTGAACAATATATCCGAGAGGAAGGATTATATGAACATTGATCAAGCGATAAAAATCGTAAAAGAAAAATTGCCTGTAAAACGGTTCAACCATTCTTTAAGAGTCGCTGAAACGGCTGTTAAACTCGCAGAAATATATGATGGTGATAAAGATAAAGCCGAACTTGCAGGTGTATTACATGATTATTCAAAATATGATGATTTAGGTTCTATGTATCAAGTTGTTACTCAGCATGATTTAGATAGTAATCTATTGAGTTATGGGTCAGAAATTTTACATGGGCCTGTTGCTGCAGTTATTATGAAAGACAAGTATGGGATTAATGACGATGAAGTATTATTAGCTATTAAAAACCATACTACGGGTCGCGCTCAAATGACAAAAACAGAGAAGCTTGTATTTATTGCGGACTATATAGAACCTGGCCGTCAAACCCCAGGCGTTGAAGAAATTAGAGATTTAGCATACAATCAAGGTAGCTTAGATAAAACAATATATGAAATATCTAAGCGCACTGTTTTATATTTAATTAATAAGGATATTAATGTTTATGACGCTACGATTGCATGCTTGAATTATTACAATTACAGTGACGAAAGAGTAAAGGATGATTAAATGAAATCAGATCAATTGTTAAGTTTAGCTGTTGAAGCAACTGAGAATAAAAAAGCAGAAGATATTATTTCTTTAAATATGCAAGGTATCAGCGATATGACGGACTATTTTGTGGTTTGCCACGGCAATAATGAAAAACAAGTCCAATCTATTGCACGTGCAGTCAAAGATGCAGCTAACGAATCGGACATTGAGGTCAAACGTATGGAAGGCTTTAATGAAGCGAGATGGATTCTTATTGATTTGGCAAATGTAGTTGTACACGTCTTCCACAAAGATGAAAGAGATTATTATAATATTGAAAAGCTATATAGAGATGCACCACTTGAATCTTATAGACAGGCAGTTTATTAAAAATGGTACAACAATATGAAGAAATGAGTTTATTTTATGATCAACTAACTTTAGATCAACCATACGAAGATTGGTTGAAAATTGTTGATCATTTTGCAGACGAAAAACAATCTATTTTAGATATTGGTTGTGGTACAGGTAGTTTAACTTCATTATTAACCGATTTTGATCGAGTAACTGGAATGGATATTAGTGTTGATATGTTAGCAATAGCAACTCAAAAATCTAACCATGTCAATTGGATCGAAGGAGATATGACTCATTTTGACCTAGAACAACAATTTGAGGCCATTACGATATTTTGTGATTCCTTAAATTATTTGTCAGAAAAAGAAAACATACTTGATACATTCCACAATGTTTACCAGCATTTAGCACACGATGGTGTTTTTATGTTTGATGTTCACACAGTTTATAAAATGAACACCTTGTTTAATAACCAAAGTTATATTGATGAAACTGAAGATGTTTTCCTAGGGTGGGAAGCTGTTCAAGGCGAGGAACCATATAGCGTTTGGCATGACATGTCATTCTTCATTAAACAGGATGATAATCGTTTTACAAGGTTTGATGAATCACATTATCAACGAACTTATACAGAAGGTGAATACACATCAATGTTAAAAGCAACTGGGTTTAATAATATTCAGACATTTGTAGATTTTGATATCAATAACAATAATGAAAATGGCCATCGATTATTTTTCGTTGTAAAAAAATAAAAGTAAAATCACTCCTTTATACGTGTAATGTATAAAGGAGTGATTTTTTGCAAGTGGAATGGTCAAAATTAAAAGCTATATTTGATAAATATAAATTGGTTATTATCAATGCAGGTGTATTAATTGTATTATTAATTATAATTTGCTGGTATATGTTTTATAATACAAACAACATCGATAGTACTAATAATAGAAATATAGGTATAGATGATTCGACTGAAATAATTAATAAACAAAACAAAATGGAAACTAAGTCAGGAAAGACATCAGCATTAAAAAACGAAAACAAAGTCAGTGATATTTTTGTAGATATAAAAGGTGCTGTAAAACATCCGAATATTTATAAGATGAAAAATATAGATAGAGTAAAACAATTAGTAGACAAGGCAGTACTGTTACCAGATGCAGATTTGTCTAAGATTAATTTAGCTGAGCGCTTACAAGATCAAAAAGTTATTTATATACCAAAAATTGGTGAAAAGGTTCAAGAAAATAAAGCGTTGAATAATAATGCCATAAATAATATTCATTCAGCAACTACAGAAGATAATACTGATAGCTCTAATCTGGAAAAAGTAAACCTTAATACTGCTAATGAATCACAGTTAGTATTGGTAAAGGGTATTGGACCATCCAAGGCTAAAGCTATTATAGAATATAGAGAACAACATGGTGCATTTGAATCTGTTGAACAATTAAAGGATGTAAAAGGTATAGGTGCCAAAACATTAGAAAAAATTAGTTCGAAGTTAACGGTATAAATTTTTGTTGCATTATTTAAAAATTCAAATTAACCTATAATTAATCGAAAAGTTTAATACATACATAAAATTGGAGGCAAATTATCATGGATAGAATCAAATGGGAAGAATATTTCATGGCGCAAAGTCATTTATTAGCCTTACGTTCTACATGTGAACGATTATCAGTAGGTGCAACTATTGTTAAGGATAACAGAATTATTGCAGGTGGATATAACGGATCAGTTTCGGGTGAAGTACATTGTATAGATGAAGGATGTTTACTTGAAGATGGTCATTGTATTAGAACTATACATGCTGAAATGAATGCATTGTTACAATGCGCAAAACAGGGTGTTTCAACTGATGGTGCAACTATATATGTCACGCACTTTCCCTGCTTAAACTGTACGAAATCAATTATTCAATCAGGAATTAATACAATTTATTATGCTGAAGATTATCACAATCATAAATATGCATTGGAGTTATTAAAGCAAGCAGGTATCGAGTATAAAAAGATTCCTTTTAATCAAGAGCATGTAGCACAATATCTAATAAATAAATAGTTACGTTTTATTATGCTCTAGCCTATCTAGTTGGTATTCTTTGGCTACATCTCAAAATGCTTTCGATACTTCTTTTCATATTTTTAATTTATATGTTTATAATAAAGCAGTTAAAGTGGCAACAAATTGTCATTATAATGAGTATTCCTTTTATATCATTTGGTATTTTTCAAAGACACCTTAACCACATGGTAAATCATCAAAAGGTAATGTTAACTGAGTCTTTAAGAGCTAATGCAATATTTCTAACTAAACCTACATTAAGCGGTGATACTCTAAAAGGTAAACTGCAAATGGGGAATGCAGTTTATAACTATTATTACAAAAGAAATAAAACGATATCATCATCTAATTTAACAGTATTAAACCACCATTCTTGTAATATTCAAGGGAGTTTTAAATCGAGTAGTGATAGCAAATTAAGCGGCAATTTGTATGTCAAAATTAACCGTATAGATTTTACTAGTTGTAAATTAGCCCACAAGCATTTTATGTATTTGATAGAACAACATAAGCAATATATATATCATCGCTTAGTTACAGAACATAGTTATGAACCAGCTAAAATAATAGCATTAATAACAGGAGATACTACTAAGCTACAAGATTATCAATTAGATCAATTAAAAGAGATAGGTATTTATCATTTACTGGCAATAAGTGGTACTCATATTTCAGCTTTAATTGGTATTTTATTCTATATTTTAAATAAAATAAGGTGTCCCTTATTCATTATAAAATGTATACTTTTTAGTTTGCTACCAGTCTATACTTTTTATACTGGAATGGCACCCAGTGCGATTCGTGCTGCATTTGTAGCGCTCATTCTAATTCTTGTCCCTAAATCAATATATAAGCATTCGCTCAATATATTTTCATTTGCTTTTATATTAATTACTTTGATTTTTCCACAGTTAATTTATAATATAGGGTTTCAATTTTCTTTTTTTATTACTTTTTGTATCTTATTCTCACTTCCCATAATGAAAAATGCCAATATATTAAAATCTACCATCTTTATTTCTATTATTGCGCAACTTGCCTCTCTCATTATTAGCGCTATTCATTTTAATCAAATTCAATGGGTAGGCGTTTTAGCTAACTTATTTTTTGTTCCTTTCTATACATTTATTTTATTTCCAAGTACATTATTATACTTTTTTATACTTCATTTTCCCTTCAATTTAAGCCTATTTACAAAATTCATGAATATTATTTTGATACTTCATGATAAAGTTATTTGTATTTTTATGAAGATAACGACTATTAAATGGTATACACCTGAGTTATCACAAATCCATATTACAATTATTATATTTTTAATTCTCACTGCAATCATCATACTCGTACATAAACGCTATTTCATTTTCATAATTGTTTTTATCATTTTATTTTTTGTTGTAACTATTCTCCCGAATTCTGATGAATATAAATTAACTATGTTGAATGTAAACCAAGGAGACGCTATATTGTTTGAAACTGCTAAACAGGAATCTATGCTTATTGACACAGGTGGCGTGTTATCAAGAAAAGGAGATAGAACGAATCATATGCTTTCAAAACTTAGAATTCTTCCCACATTGAAAAAACATGGTTTGCGGAAATTAAACTACTTAATCATTACACATCCTCATGTTGACCATATGGGAGAGTTAAGTTATTTGATAGGAAAATATCAAATTGAGCATATAATTATTAACAAAGATAGTTTTAATATTAACCAATTAAATGCATTGGAAACACAATGTCAAAAGCACGGAATTAAACTATTAGATTTCAAATATTTTAATCACTTCGTACTCAGTAAAGCAAATATTAATTTATTAAATGCTACCATACAAAATTCAACTGATTTAAATGAACATTCAATTATTACACTCATTCAATATAACAATATTAAAATATTGCTAATGGGTGATGCTTCAAAAAATAATGAGTCTTTATTACTTAAGAAGTATAATCTAAAAAATTTAGATATATTAAAGGTGGGACATCATGGTAGTAAAACAAGTTCTGGTTCAAATTTTATAAATATCATTCATCCCAGAATCAGTTTGATATCCGTTGGACAAAAGAATAAATATAATTTGCCGAATATTGAAGTTATATATCGACTTAAAGCAATGGACTCTAAAATATACATGACGAGTCATTCTGGAGAAGTTACAATCACTTTATCCAAGGATATACAGATAAAAACACAACATCCAAATTGATTTTTGGTAGAGAGAAGTCATACTGCATGATATAATAATATAATGTGTAATAGTGATGAAAGGGTGCTACATATGAGTGATAATATAGTTACAATATACGGAGAAGTGCCTGAACTTATTGAGAAAAAGTCAGCAGAAATAATTGACAAATACTTGAAAGCACCTAAAGATGATTTTAATTTTGTTAAATACAATTTATATGAAAGTGACTTATCACCAATAATCGAAGAGACATTAACAATGCCCTTTTTTTCTGATAAAAAAGTAGTACTTGTTCAAAATGCTTACTTGTTCACTGGCGAAAAAGCACCAAAAGATTTAAATCATAATATTGAGCAACTTATTGAATTTATAGAAAAATATGATGGGGAGTCCTTAATTATTTTCGAAGTGTATCATAGTAAATTAGATGAGCGTAAAAAATTGGTAAAAATATTAAAAAAGAATGCTCAAATTAAAAAAATAGAGCAAATGTCAGAGGAAGACATTAAGCTATGGATAAAAAATACGCTCCATGAAAATTTTAAAGATATTAAACAAGATGCACTTGAATTATTTTTAGAACTTACTGGTGTTAATTTTAATATAGTCAAGCAAGAACTTGAAAAATTAATTCTCTTTTTAGGTGATCGACCTACCATTAACAAACATGACGTTCATCAAATAGTTAATAGAAGTTTAGAGCAAAATGTTTTTCTACTAACAGATTTTATTCAGAAAAATAATAAGACAAAAGCTATTCAATTAGTAAAAGATTTGATTGCAATGAAAGAGGAACCTATTAAATTACTTGCGTTAATTACAAGTAATTATCGACTTTTTTATCAAGCTAAAATTTTAAGTCAAAAGGGATATAGTGGCCAACAAATTGCTAAAACAATAAACGTTCATCCATATAGGGTGAAATTAGCGCTTAACCAAGCAAGAAATTATCAACTTGAAAGTTTACTTAACATTATAGATTCGTGTGCGGAAACTGACTATAAATTAAAATCTTCATACATGGATAAACATCTCATTTTAGAATTATTTATTTTGTCGCTATAATACCATCAATGTTAAACAATGTGTTGATAAGTGGGGGGGATTTGCATCATACGCTTTGATACCATATTACAGATAAAAAAGTATAAAAAAAGTTCAAGCAATTGCTTGAACTTTAATATTATTTAGCAGCAGTCATTAATGATGACTTAATACGAGCAGCTTTGTTATCGTGGATTAAGTTGCGTTGCGCAGCTTTATCTACTTTTTTTAAAGCAAAGCTCAATAAGTCAGCTTTGTTATCAGCATTTGATTCAATAGCTGTATGAGCTCTTTTAACTGCTGTACGCATTTCATTTTTTTGAGAAATATTACGTTCTTCAGCAGTACGTGTTGTATTAACACGTTTGATTGCAGATTTGATGTTTGGCATGTGTGTCACCTCCTAAAAGTGATCTTCGCTATCAAAATTAATTTGATTACAACAAGAAATATTTTATCAAAACAAGAAGCTTTCTGCAATCATTTATTTATGTGCAGCGCGTAAATAAAATATAAATGATACAATATTGTGTGGAGAAATTGATTATTTACTTATTAAACTCTAGCAATAAGAGTAAATTAAAAATTTGAAATATTACTTTATCGAAGATGAATGTTTTGCAAGTTTGCAATTAACTTGTAAAAACGTTATTATATCAAAGAATGTCATACATATAAACGGGCTAGAATTATGAAAGTGAGAAGGATAATACATGGATAAACAAGATCGTTATAATCGACGCAAAAATATAAGAAACTTTTCTATTATCGCACATATAGACCACGGCAAATCTACATTAGCTGATAGAATATTAGAAAATACTAAATCAGTTGAAACAAGAGATATGCAATCACAATTGTTAGATTCTATGGATTTAGAAAGAGAACGTGGTATTACAATAAAATTAAATGCAGTACGATTAAAGTATGAAGCAAAAGATGGAGAAACTTATACATTCCATTTAATTGATACACCTGGACACGTAGATTTTACATATGAAGTGTCTAGGTCACTTGCAGCATGTGAAGGTGCGATTTTAGTAGTAGATGCAGCACAAGGAATTGAAGCGCAGACTCTAGCTAATGTTTATTTAGCACTTGATAATGATTTAGAACTTTTACCAGTTATCAATAAAATCGATTTACCTGCAGCTGAGCCAGAACGTGTGAAACAAGAATTAGAAGATGTGATTGGACTTGATAAAGAAGATGTCGTTCTTGCTAGTGCGAAATCAAATATTGGTATAGAAGATATCTTAGAAAAAATTGTCGAAGTCGTACCGCCGCCAGAAGGTGACCCAGAAGCACCATTAAAAGCATTGATTTTCGATTCCGAATATGACCCATATAGAGGTGTCATTTCTTCTATACGTGTCATGGAAGGTATAGTTAAAGCAGGAGATCGCATAAAAATGATGGCTACTGGCAAAGAGTTTGAAGTAACTGAAGTAGGAATCAATACGCCAAAACAGTTATCTGTTGAAGAACTTACTGTTGGCGATGTAGGTTATATTATTGCTAATATTAAAAATGTTGATGATTCTCGTGTAGGTGATACAATCACACATGCAGAAAGACCAGCCGAAGAAGCACTGCAAGGTTATAAAAAAATGAACCCAATGGTATTTTGCGGATTATTCCCAATAGATAATAAAGATTATAATGATTTGAGAGAAGCCTTAGAAAAGCTTCAATTAAATGATGCCTCTTTAGAGTTCGAGCCTGAATCTTCACAAGCGCTAGGATTTGGTTATCGTACTGGTTTCTTAGGTATGTTACATATGGAAATAATTCAAGAACGAATTGAACGTGAATTTGGTATTGAATTAATTGCAACAGCACCATCTGTAATTTATCAATGTATTTTAAAAACCGGTGAAGAAGTATCCGTTGATAATCCTGCTAATATGCCGGATCGTGATAAAATAGAAACAATTTATGAACCATTTGTTAGAGCTACAATGATGGTTCCAAATGATTATGTTGGCGCAGTAATGGAATTGTGTCAGCGTAAACGTGGTCAATTTATAAATATGGAGTATATGGATGATATTAGAGTGAATATTATTTATGAAATTCCCTTGTCAGAAGTAGTATTTGACTTCTTTGACCAACTAAAATCCAATACCAAAGGTTATGCTTCTTTTGATTATGAATTTATTGATAATAAAGAAAGTGATCTAGTTAAAATGGATATTTTACTAAATGCCGAAAAAGTCGATGCTTTAAGCTTTATTGTTCATAAAGAGTTTGCTTATGAACGTGGTAAAGTGCTAGTTGATAAATTGAAAACATTGATTCCAAGACAGCAATTTGAAGTTCCAGTGCAAGCAGCTGTAGGACAAAAAATTGTTGCAAGAACTAATATTAAATCTATGGGTAAAAATGTACTTTCTAAATGTTATGGTGGAGATATTACTCGTAAGCGAAAATTATTAGAAAAACAAAAGGCTGGTAAAGCCAAGATGAAAGCTGTTGGTAATGTAGAAATACCACAAGATGCTTTCCTTGCTGTACTAAAAATGGATGAAGATTAATATAATTTATAAATTGGGGCCTTAAATCCAAAAGATTTATGGCCCAGTTTTTATGATAAATCAAGTTTCATAATGAAAGTGGGTGAGCCACAATATGGAAGTGAAAAGTGCTTATATACATATTCCTTTTTGTGTAAGAATATGTACGTATTGTGATTTCAATAAATATTTTATTCAAAACCAACCGGTAGATGAATACTTAGACTGCTTAATAAAAGAAATGCAGGGCAGTAAGACTAAGGTGTTAGAAACAGTTTTTGTTGGTGGAGGTACGCCAACGGCTCTTAGTTACGAACAACTGAAACGTTTACTAATTGCTATTACTAATATTTTTGAAATCAAGGGAGAATTTAGTTTTGAAGCAAACCCAGATGAATTAACATTGGAAAAAGTTCAATTGTTAAAAGACTTCGGAGTTAATAGATTATCAATGGGCGTTCAAACTTTTAAACCGGAACTTTTGGAAATTCTAGGTAGAACACACAACACATCAGATATTTACCAAGCAGTGACAAATGCTAGAGAAGTAGGTATACCTTCTATAAGTCTAGACTTGATGTATCACTTGCCAAAACAAACTATAGATGACTTTAAAGATAGTTTAGAGAAGGCGCTTGCTATGGATATTGATCATATATCGAGTTATGGTCTTATTCTAGAACCTAAAACTCAATTTTATAATATGTATAAAAAAGGAAAGTTAAAAATACCTAACGAAGATATTGGCGAGGAAATGTATGAGTATTTGCTAGAACGTATGCAACATTCTGAATTGCATCAATATGAAATTTCCAATTTTGGTAAAATAGGTCATGAATCAGAGCATAATAAAGTATATTGGAAAAATGAAGGCTATTATGGCTTTGGTGCAGGTGCAAGTGGTTACGTTGATGGTGAACGTTATAGTAATGTTAATCCGGTGAATCACTATATTAAAAAAATTAAGAATAATGAGAGACCCCTATTAAATTCCACGCGACCAACGAAAGAAGAGCAAATGGAAGAAGAAATGTTCTTAGGATTAAGAATGAACCAGGGTGTTAATAAGTCTAGATTTAATGAAAAGTTTAATTTAGCTATTGAAACAGTATATGGTGAAACGATTGGTGATTTAATTCAAAGAGAGCTCATTGTCGATAAACAAGGATTTATTTCAATGACAGAAAGAGGAAAGGTTATAGGAAATGTAGTGTTTGAGTCATTTTTATTAAATGTCTAAATTTTTATTAAAAACCAAAGCTTTAACATTGACTTACTTTGACCAATTTGATAAATTATAATTAGCACTTGAAACAAAGGAGTGCTAATGAGGTGAAAACATGATTAGTGATAGACAATTAAGCATATTAAATGCAATTGTTGAAGATTATGTTGATTTAGGTCAGCCAATTGGTTCCAAAACACTGATTGAACGACACAAATTAAATGTTAGCCCTGCTACTATTAGAAATGAGATGAAACAATTAGAAGATCTCGAACTAATAGAAAAAACACATACTTCATCCGGAAGATTCCCATCAGAATTAGGAATCAGATATTATGTGAATCGATTATTAAAAGAAACATCTCATCAACAACAAACTAAAATGCAGCGTTTAAAAGATTTATTAATTGAAAATCATTATGACATTTCATCTACATTGAGTGATTTTGCTAATGAACTTTCGATTGCATCGCAATATACAACGCTGGTAATGCGTCCGGATCATAAAAAAGACATAATCAATAATATCCATTTGATTAGAGCTAATGCTTATTTGGTTATTATGGTGGTTGTATTTTCATCGGGTCATGTTGAACATTTACATCTAGCATCTAAAGTTCCATTGCCCAATGAGGAACTAACCAAAATTTCCAATTTTGTAACTGCTAAATATAATGAATGGAACAACCATCATTTTGAAAATGAATTAAATGCTTTCGTAAAATCTGAAATAGAAAAAGATTTTATTAAAGAAATGATGAATATGATTGATGTACATTTTGATGATCAAAGTAATGGCATTTTTATGGGCGGAAAGGTTAAACTCATAGATGCGTTGAATGAATCAAACGTATCATCTATTCAACCGATTCTACAATATCTAGAGTCGAACAAAATCACACAGCTACTTGATGAAATGTCTAATTCATCGATTAATGTAAGAATTGGTCATGAAATAGAATCAAGTTTGAGTGATATTTCTATCGTAACAAGTGAATATCACATTGACGATAGACTTAAAGGTCAAATTGCGGTTATCGGACCAACGGCAATGAATTATCAGAACGTAATACGATTACTGAATACGATTTGGTAATTAAGAATTGTACTGGAGGGCAGAATATGACAGAACGAAATGAATCAGTTTTTGATCAGAACGAAGAAGTTAATGACGAAACTTCACAAAGCGATTCAGTTGAAAATACTGATGAAACTATAGAAACATCACAAGATAATCTGCAGGATGACGATTCGCAAGAGATTACAGAAGACGTAGATCCTAAAGATGAAGAAATTCAACAATTAAAAAATGATGTTAAAGAAAATGAAGAAAAATATTTGAGATTATATGCTGAATTTGAAAACTATAAGCGTAGAATCCAAAAAGAAAACCAAATAATGAAAGAATATAAAGCACAAGATGTATTAAATGATATCTTACCTACAATAGATAACATAGAGCGTGCTTTAGAAATTGAAGGTGAAGATGAACAATTTAAATCACTTAAAAAAGGTGTAGAAATGGTTCATGAAAGTTTATTAAATGCCTTAAGAAATAACGGTTTAGAAAAAATTGATACTGAAGGTCAACAATTTGATCCAAATGTGCATCAAGCAGTAGTTCAAGATGATAATCCTGATTTTGAGTCAGGCCAAATTACGCAAGAACTACAAAGTGGATACAAGTTGAAAGAAAGAGTTTTAAGACCTTCAATGGTTAAAGTAAATCAATAATTCGTTTATTGTTGAAAACACCAAATTATCAAACATATTAGGAGGAATTTATTTATGAGTAAAGTAATAGGTATTGACTTAGGTACAACAAATTCATGTATTGCAATTTTAGAAGGTGATGAGCCAAAAGTAATCCAAAACCCTGAAGGCGCTAGAACAACTCCATCTGTAGTTGCATTCAAAAATGATGAAACTCAAGTAGGCGAAGTTGCAAAACGTCAAGCAATTACTAATCCAAACACAATTCAATCTATCAAACGTCATATGGGTACTGATTACAAAGTTGATGTTGACGGTAAATCTTATACACCACAAGAAATTTCAGCAATGGTTTTACAAAACCTCAAAAGTACTGCCGAAGATTATTTAGGTGAAAGCGTAGATAAAGCAGTTATTACAGTTCCGGCTTACTTCAATGATAGTGAACGTCAAGCTACTAAAGATGCAGGTAAAATTGCTGGTTTAGAAGTTGAACGTATTATCAATGAACCTACTGCAGCAGCTTTAGCATATGGTTTAGACAAAACTGAACAAGATCAAAAAGTACTTGTATTTGACTTAGGTGGCGGTACGTTTGACGTATCTATCCTTGAATTAGGTGACGGTGTATTCGAAGTACTTTCAACAGCAGGCGATAACAAACTTGGTGGAGATGACTTTGACCAAGTGATTATTGATCATTTAGTTGCAGAATTCAAAAAAGAAAATAGCGTAGACTTGTCTAAAGACAAAATGGCTTTACAACGCCTTAAAGACGCTGCAGAAAAAGCTAAAAAAGATTTATCTGGCGTATCTCAAACACAAATTTCATTACCATTTATCTCAGCAGGAGAAAATGGCCCATTACACTTAGAATTAACTTTAACTCGTTCTAAATTTGAAGAGTTAGCAGATTCATTAATTAGAAGAACTATGGAACCTACGCGTCAAGCAATGAAAGATGCTGGTTTATCAAGCTCTGATATCGATGAAGTTATCTTAGTTGGTGGTTCTACTAGAATACCAGCAGTACAAGATGCAGTTAAAAAAGAAGTTGGCAAAGATCCACATAAAGGTGTAAATCCAGATGAAGTAGTTGCTATGGGTGCAGCAATTCAAGGTGGCGTTATCACTGGTGATGTTAAAGATGTGGTATTATTAGACGTAACACCATTATCATTAGGTATTGAAATTATGGGTGGCCGTATGAACACACTTATTGAAAGAAATACTACTATCCCAACATCTAAATCACAAGTGTACTCAACAGCAGCTGACAACCAGCCAGCAGTTGATATTCATGTATTACAAGGTGAACGTCCAATGGCTGCAGATAACAAAACACTTGGTAGATTCCAGTTAACTGATATCCCAGCAGCACCACGTGGTGTACCTCAAATCGAAGTAACATTCGACATCGATAAAAATGGTATTGTAAACGTAACTGCAAAAGACTTAGGTACAAATAAAGAGCAAAATATTACAATTCAATCTAGCTCTGCACTTTCAGACGATGAAATTGATCGTATGGTTAAAGATGCCGAAGAAAATGCTGAAGCAGATAAAAAACGTCGCGAAGAAAGTGACTTAAGAAATGAAGCAGATAGTTTAGTATTCCAAGTAGAAAAAACAATCTCTGACTTAGGTGAAAACATCAGCGATGAAGATAAACAAAATGCAGAAGACAAAAAAGAAGCATTAAAATCTGCGCTTGAAGGCGAAGATATTGAAGATATCAAAGCTAAAAAAGAAGAATTAGAAAAAGTAGTTCAAGACTTATCTACTAAAGTTTACGAACAAGCTGCACAAGCACAACAACAAGCTCAAGGTGAAGAAGCAAATGCTTCTCAAGATAGCAATGTTGAAGATGCAGACTTCAAAGAAGTTAAAGATGATGACAACGAAGATAAGCAAAAATAAGTGAAGTCATTGACTAATTAATTGTTTTCAACAGAAATATATGACACAATTGCTTAGCCAAATTAAGTCAAAGTCAATTGAACATTGGCTTTGACTTTTTCCTTTTTTATAAAGATTTAATAAAACCGTAAAAGGAGAGATAAAAGTGGCCAAAAGAGATTATTATGAAGTCTTAGGTGTAAGCAAAAGCGCTTCTAAAGATGAAATTAAAAAGGCTTATCGTAAATTATCAAAGAAATACCATCCAGATATTAATAAAGAAGAAGGTGCTGATGAGAAGTTTAAAGAAATCTCAGAGGCATATGAAATTTTAAGTGATGACAATAAACGTGCAAATTATGACCAATTTGGTCACGACGGACCACAAGGTGGTTTTGGTGGCCAAGGATTTGGCGGTCAAGACTTTAGTGGATTCGGCGGTGGCGGTTTCGAAGATATTTTCAGTTCATTCTTCGGAGGCGGTCGACAACAGCGTGATCCAAATGCACCAAGAAAAGGTGACGATTTACAATACACAATGACTGTCACATTCGATGAAGCAGTTTTTGGTAGTGAAAAAGAAATTTCAATTCGTAAAGATGTCGCTTGTCATACGTGTGATGGTGAAGGTGCTAAACCTGGTACAAAGAAAAAAACATGTCATTACTGTAGTGGTTCAGGCCATGTTTCTGTTGAACAAAATACCATCCTTGGTAGAGTTAGAACAGAAAAAGTTTGTCCAGTATGTAGTGGTTCAGGTCAAGAATTTGAAGAACCATGCCCAACATGTCACGGTAAAGGCACTGAAAATAAAAATGTTAAAATTAGTGTAACAATTCCTGAAGGTGTAGATAATGAGCAACAAATCAGATTAGCTGGTGAAGGTGCACCTGGTGAAAATGGTGGACCTCAAGGTGATTTATACATTGTATTTAGAGTTAAACCATCAGAGAAATTCGAAAGAGATGGTGATGATATTTATTATTCTCTAGATATTAGCATCGCTCAGGCTACATTAGGTGATGAGGTTAAAGTTCCAACATTAAGTGGCAGTGTTATGTTGACGATACCTGCGGGTACTCAAACTGAAAAACAATTCCGCCTAAAAGAAAAAGGAATAAAAAATGTTCACGGTTATGGTTATGGCGATTTATTTATTAATATTAATGTCGTAACACCTACAAAAATCAGTGAGCGCCAAAAAGAATTACTTAGAGAATTTGCGGAAATTGATGGTGAGGAAATTTCAGAGCAACCGTCAAATTTTAGAGATAAAGCTAAAAGATTCTTCAAAGGAGAATAACCTATGAACTGGACTGAAGTTGCAATCGTTGCTAACCATGAGGTGTCACCCATAATTTCCAATATACTTGAAAATTATGGCTCAAATGGTGTTGTTATAGAAGATTCACAAGATTTAACGCGTACCTTTGAAGATAAGTATGGTGAAATATATGCTTTAAATGCAGATGATTACCCAGCTCAAGGTGTTAGAATTAAAGCATACTTTAATGAAATTATATATACAGAAGCTTTTAAACAAAGATTAGTAGAATCTATAAGAAGAATTGATAATCTTGACCTTAAGGCATTTAGCTATGAGGAGCAAATCATTAGAGAACAAGATTGGGAGAATGAATGGAAACATTATTTTCATCCTTTCCGGGCTTCTGAAAGATTTACTATTGTACCGAGTTGGGAAACATACCAACGAGTAGACGACGCTGAATTATGTATTGAGCTTGATCCGGGTATGGCATTTGGGACAGGTGATCATCCGACAACTGGTATGTGTCTAAAAGCAATTGAAGTATTTGTGAAGTCTAGCGATTCAGTTATAGATGTTGGTACAGGTTCAGGTATACTTAGTATTGCAGCATACTTATTAGGTGTTAAACGTATAAAAGCACTTGATGTAGATGAAATGGCTGTAAGGGTGGCTAAAGAAAATTTCCAAAAAAATAACTGTGAAAATGCTATTGAAGCAGTTCCTGGTAATTTATTGAAAGAAGAAACTGAAAAGTTTGATGTTGTCATCGCTAATATTTTAGCTCATATTATTGAAGAAATGATTGAGGATGCTTATAATACACTTAATGAAGGCGGTTATTTTATAACTTCAGGTATTATAGAAGAAAAACATGAGGCTATTGTTGACCATATGGAACACAGTGGTTTTAAAATTGTCGCTATCAATCATGACAATAGTTGGGTTTGTGTTGTCGGACAGAAAGTGAGCGATTGACATGCAAAGATATTTTATCAATCAAAACGCTGATATAAATCAGCGTTTTTGTATAAACGATGAAGGTGATATTCATCATATTTCAAATGTAATGAGGCTTCAAATAGATGACTATATTATTATTACATTTGCAGATCACTATGTTTATAAATGTAAAATTGTTAATATTACTTCTTCTAAAGTAACAGTTACTTTAGAAGAACGTATAAATATTGATACTGAATTACCTCAAAATATAACTATTTGTAGCGGCTTGATCAAAGCAGACAAATATGAATGGATGCTACAAAAGGCAACTGAATTAGGTGCAAGTGCCTTTATTGCTGTAGGTATGAAACGCTCAGTAGTAAAACTTACTGCAAATAAAATTGCAAAGAAAATAGAACGTTGGCAAAAAATCATCAAAGAAGCAGCCGAACAAAGTTATAGATTAGTAATACCGAATATTAATTATCAAGCATCTTTAAATGAAGTTTTTCAACAAGTTGCTGCCTATGATTATATTTTAATAGCATATGAAGATGCCGCTAAACAAGGTGAAGTTAGTAACTTTAAAAAAGTAATAAAACAATTTCAACATAATGACCGTATTTTAGTAATTTTTGGACCTGAGGGTGGATTAGCAGAAGAAGAATTAGCATTATTTAACGAACATGCGTACAATGTAGGTCTTGGTCCAAGAATATTAAGAGCCGAAACCGCGCCGTTGTATGTATTAAGTGCCATCAGCTACGAAAAAGATTTATTAAGCTAAATTGACGAATGCATTATATTAAAATACTTTTTTCAAATGTATTCATATTATTATTGTTTGTCTAAATGAATATCGTCAGAATTGATATAACAATGTATTTATTGAAATGATGGAAAATCAAAAAATGTGAATTTTAGTAATTGACCACATTAATTAGATATATTATACTAGTTTATACATGGTTAATACTATGTATTGATAATAAAGTTTCGTTGATATTTGGAGGGAGGGAAATACACATGTCTAAAACAGTAGTCAAAAAGAACGAATCACTTGAAGATGCGTTACGTCGTTTCAAACGTACAGTTTCTAAAAGCGGTACTATTCAAGAAGTACGTAAACGTGAGTTTTACGAAAAACCAAGCGTTAAGCGTAAAAAGAAATCAGAAGCTGCACGTAAACGTAAATTCAAATAATTAATAGTTTCGTTGACTCCCTCAACACCAACATTAATTATAAACCATAATAGCCTTAGTTGTAGTATACAGCTAAGGCTATTATTATGAAAAAATTTAAATTACATTTTTAACCTCAATATATAAGTAAACAATATTTATTTATATTAGTTGTGGAATCAAAAGATAAAAATGAAAATTTATTTAAAGATAATGGGATTTTATTGTGTAAACGGTATAATCACAGATTAGTTTCATGTATAATCAAGGTGAGAGCGAGGTGATAGAGTGATTCCTTCGAGTAGTTTACATACAATTTTTTCTTCCAATTTTGTCGAAGATGGAAATTGGATTGATGATATAGCTAGTTTTATAGTGCATCCAATTGGTGCATTAATTTTAACATGTATTATCTTTCTTGGTTTTTTATACCAATTATACTCTAATAAGATCAATATAGTCGGTATCATATCAACAATAGCACTTTTGATATTTTTCTTAGGCTTTTTTGTGAAAGGCGACGTCAATTTCTATTCTGTAATACTTTTTGCCGTAGGTGTCTTATTAGTAATAATTGAACTGTTTGTTGTTGGCGCAATTATCGGTATCATCGGTATGGCATTCATTATTTTCAGTATTATTACTTTAGGAGACGATTTGATCTTCATGATTGCAAATGTTGTCTTTGCATTAATCTTATCTATTATTGAGTGGGTGATACTTGTGAAAATATTCAAACGGAAAATTCCATTTTTAGACAAGGTTGTACTGAAAGACTCTACAAATGCAGAGGCAGGATACACTTCACATGAAGATCGCTCTCATTTAGTTGGGCAAACTGCAACTACAGCAACAGATTTAAGACCAGCAGGAATTATTTCATTTAACAATGAACGTATCGATGCTGTTTCAGATGGTTCTTTTATTTTAAGAAATAAACCAGTAACTATCTTAGAGGTTGAAGGTACAAGAGTCGTTGTAAGAGAAATCGAATCATAAAGGAGAGAAAGTATGATCGGATTAATTATAATCGTCGTAATTGTAGTATTAGCACTGTTGTTATTATTTTCATTTGTTCCAGTTGGATTGTGGATTTCAGCTATTGCTGCCGGTGTAAAAGTCGGTATCGGTACTTTAGTAGGTATGAGATTACGTAGAGTTTCTCCACGTAAAGTTATTTCACCTTTAATTAAAGCGCATAAAGCTGGTTTACATTTAACTACAAATCAACTTGAATCACATTACTTAGCAGGAGGTAATGTTGACCGCGTTGTCGATGCAAATATTGCAGCGCAAAGAGCAGATATAAATTTACCATTTGAACGTGGAGCTGCTATTGATTTAGCTGGACGTGACGTGTTAGAAGCAGTCCAAATGTCAGTTAACCCCAAAGTAATTGAAACACCATTTATTGCTGGTGTGGCAATGAACGGTATCGAAGTTAAAGCAAAAGCTCGTATTACTGTTCGTGCAAACATTGCTCGTTTAGTCGGCGGTGCTGGTGAAGAAACAATTATCGCTCGTGTTGGTGAAGGTATCGTTTCAACTATTGGTTCAAGTGAACATCACACCCAAGTCTTAGAAAATCCAGATAATATTTCTAAGACTGTATTAAGTAAAGGTTTAGATTCTGGTACTGCATTTGAAATCTTATCTATTGATATTGCTGATGTTGACATTAGCAAGAACATTGGTGCTGATTTACAAACTGAACAAGCACTTGCAGATAAGAATATTGCTCAAGCCAAAGCTGAAGAACGTCGTGCAATGGCTGTAGCACAAGAACAAGAAATGAAAGCAAAAGTACAAGAAATGCGCTCTAAAGTTGTAGAAGCTGAAGCCGAAGTACCACTAGCAATGGCTGAGGCATTACGTTCTGGTAACTTAGGCGTCAAAGATTATTACAATCTAAAAAACGTAGAAGCTGACACTGGTATGAGAAATTCAATTAATCAACGTACAAATCAAAATGATGATGAATCACCGGATAAATAATTAGGGGTGATTAAATGAATATAGGTATTATTATTTTTGTAATATCTGTGATTGTGACAATAATAAGCGCTATTAGTGATAATAGTCATAAAGATCGACAAAACCAAAAGCCACCAGTTAACAAAAAACAAAATGGTAGTGAGGGACAACCACAAAAACGTGGCTTCTTAGATGAGATAGGAAAAACATTTAAAGAAATTGAGAAACAGTTAAATGAAGACCCTATGTCACAAGAACGTGAAAAGCGTCATACCCCTCAACCTAGTCAAGCAGAAACTGAACCAGTTGAAACACGTGCAGAAAAAATGGAAACACCTAATCCCGAACGCACATCAAGAACCATGAGAACAGATAATGAAACAGAAGCTGAAAAAGCAAAACGTTCTCAACAACAAATAGATGATAAACTGCAAAAAGAATTAGAAGCAGATTTAATGGGACAAATTCAAGATGTACGTACACAAATTGATCGTGAGAATGAGAAAAAACTACAAAGAACAGAACGAAAAGCACGTGCAATTATTTCTGATAAATATTTATCAGAAAGAACGAAACGTTTTCGTTTGAATCAACTTATGAATGCGCATACGATACAAGGTTCAACTACAAACGATCAATTCAGATTTGCTGATGATGAGATTGTAAATGGTATCATTTGGTCAGAAGTATTAGAAAGACCTAGAAAATTATAATAGCATGACATGATTTCAAACGCCTTATAAATCAATGGAAATTGATGTTATAAGGCGTTTTTTACTGTAGTGATAAGAAAAATAATTTATTTCATCACGCATAATGTGTAATATCATTATAGTTTATATCACTTTGATTGGTAATAAAATTAGATAGAATGTAAATGTTCTGTTAAAATTAATGAAATCTAGTCCTATTCAATTCACTTTAAAATAATATCTTGATTATTCATGATATAATGATGGTGTGAAAATATTATTAATAAAAGGGTTAATGAATATATTATCATTTTGTAACTTAAAATCTAATAGGATAAAATAGAAGAAACGAATATATTTGTAAAGGAGCACTTATATGCCTGGAATTATTCAAATAAATGACATCAATGAAGCACAAGCACTCATTGGTAATAATGATGAACACCTTAAATCAATTGAGGAAGGATTTGATGTCATTATACATGCTCGTGGTCAAGAAATTGCTGTAAAAGGAGAGCAAATTGAGCATGTTCAAAAAGCTGAATCAGTACTAATCAATCTATTAAAAGTGATACAACAAGGTGTAACAATATCGATTAAAGATGTTGAGGCAGCTGTTAAAATGGCACAAAATGGTACGATTCAATACTTATTAGATTTATATGAAGATGAAATCACTAAAGATGCGTTTGGTAAGACCATTCGTGCAAAAACAATGGGTCAACGCTTGTATGTAAATGCGATGCACCATAATGATTTAGTATTTGGTGTAGGTCCAGCAGGTACAGGGAAAACGTTTTTAGCAGTTGTTTATGCAGCAAAACAGCTACGTAAGGGTTCTGTAAAGCGTATTGTTCTTACAAGACCTGCTGTCGAAGCAGGAGAGTCTTTAGGCTTTTTACCAGGAGACTTAAAAGAAAAAGTGGATCCTTATTTAAGACCACTTTATGATGGCTTAAACACTGTTTTAGGCAGAGAACAAACAGCTAGATTTATAGAAAGAGGTATTATTGAAGTTGCGCCATTAGCCTATATGAGGGGCAGAACTTTAGATGATGCGTTTGTGATTTTAGATGAAGCCCAAAATACGACACATGCGCAAATGAAGATGTTCCTAACAAGGTTAGGTTTTGGTTCGAAAATGATAGTCACTGGCGATAAAACACAAATTGACTTACCAAAAGGTGTTAAGAGTGGATTGAAAGAAGCAATTAAAAAATTAGAAAATGTAAAAGGATTAAGCATTCACCATTTAGACCAAACTGATGTGGTCCGCCATCCATTAGTGAGTAAAATTATTGATCGTTATGAAGGAGAAGAGTAAATGTTTACGATAGATTTTAGTGATCATACAGAATTAGTAAAAGATGAATGGTATACACAAATTGATAAATTACTTACTTTTGCAAAAGAACAAGAAAAGATTGAAGAAGAAGCTGAACTATCAATAACCTTTGTAGATAAAGCTGAAATTCAAGAGATAAATAAAATGTATCGGGATAAAGACAAAGTCACAGATGTTATATCATTTGCATTGGAAGAAGATGAACCCGAAATTACCGGTTTAGATATGCCGAGAGTACTGGGTGATATTATTATTTGTACCGATGTAGCACAAGAGCAAGCAGAAACATACGGGCATTCTTTTGAGAGAGAGCTTGGTTTCCTTGCATTACATGGCTTTTTACATTTATTAGGTTATGATCATATGGACAAACAAGAAGAAACCCAAATGTTTGGCCGTCAAGATCAAATATTGGATGCATATGGCTTAACTAGAGAATAGAGGTGCGTATGAACAGATTTAAATATGCCTTCCAAGGAATGGTTGTTTTACTAAATAAAGATAAGAAATTTTTATTACACCTCATCATTGGCTTGATTGTTATTGTTTGTGGCATGGTGTTTAATATCACTAAAATAGAATGGCTTTTTATTTTGTTAGCTATTGGTCTTGTACTTGCTTTTGAAGCTATAAATACGGCAGTTGAATTTGTTGTAGATTTGGTAACAACTGATTTTCATATTTTAGCTAAAAAAGCGAAAGATATTGCCGCATTTAGTGTTGTTATCAGTTCTATAATCGCTGTTTTAATAGGCCTTATGATTTTTTTACCATATGTTTTTTAAATAGTAGTGCAAATTCATGAAAATTGTTTATACTTAAAAAAGCGAAGTTTATAACAAAATATAAATATAGACATCTATAGTTGATGATGTTGACTATTAAATAGGGGAGATAAGACTATGGCGTACCAACCTCATTATTTTTCAGAAGTAAGAAAGGCACAAGAAAATGCTTATGCACCATATAGTCATTTTAAAGTCGGTGCATATTTAAGAACAAAAGATGGGAAAGCATATTACGGTTGTAATGTTGAAAACGCAGCTTATCCAATGGCCATTTGTGCAGAAAGATCAAGTTTAGTCTCTGCAATAGCTGATGGATATCGTCCTGATGATTTCGAGTCCATTACTGTAACAGTAGATGCCGATAAACCATCATCACCCTGTGGCGCATGTCGTCAAGTTATGAAGGAACTCTGCGAAGATGATATGCCAGTTTATATGACCAATCATAAAGGTGAAATGATTGAATCTACGGTTGGTGAGTTATTACCATTAGGATTTTCTGGAAAGGATTTAAATAAATGACAGAACATAAATCAGGATTTATATCAATAATCGGTAGACCAAATGTTGGGAAATCAACCTTTGTAAACCGTGTAATCGGACATAAAATTGCAATTATGTCTGATAAAGCACAAACTACACGTAATAAGATTCAAGGCGTAATGACACAAGAAGATGCACAAATTATTTTCTTAGATACGCCTGGTATTCATAAACCTAAACATAAATTAGGTGATTATATGATGCGTGTTGCGACAAATACATTATCAGAAATTGATGCAATTATGTTTATGGTTAATGTAAATGAAGATATTGGTAGAGGCGACGAGTATATTATGGATATGCTTAAGACCATTAACACGCCTGTGTTTTTAGTACTAAATAAAATTGATTTAGTTCATCCCGATCAATTAATGCCAAGAATTGACAAATATAAAAAATATATGGATTTTACAGAAATAGTGCCCATTTCTGCACTTGAGGGTTTAAATGTAGATCATTTTATTAATGTAATTAAATCATATCTACCTGAAGGTCCAAAATATTACCCAGATGATCAAATATCAGATCACCCTGAACAATTTGTAGTTGGCGAACTTATTCGAGAGAAAATATTACACTTAACAAGCGAAGAAATACCTCATGCAATTGGCGTCAATGTGGACCGAATGGTTAAAGAAGATGAAGATAGAGTGAGAATCGAAGCGACAATATATGTGGAACGTGATTCTCAAAAAGGAATCGTCATTGGTAAAGGTGGCAAAAAATTAAAAGAAGTAGGTAAACGTGCGCGTTTAGATATTGAAAGGTTATTAGGTTCTAAAGTATATTTAGAATTATGGGTTAAAGTTCAAAAAGATTGGCGAAATAAGGTTAACTTTATTCGTCAAATGGGCTATTTGGAAGATAGAGATTAAGTTTATTTCGAAAGTCGGTGGTTTCGTGTGTTAATCAAACAAAAAGGAATAATAATTAAAGCAGTTGATTATGGCGAATCCGATAAAATCATTACAATTTTAAATGAACATGGCGCAAAAGTATCTCTTATGGTACGAAGAGCTAAAAAAAGTAAAAACGGCTTACAAGCTAATACACAATTATTTGTGTATGGCTTGTTTATTTATTCCAAATGGAAGGGTATGGGTACATTAAGTTCGATTGACGTGATTGATCAAAATTACCACCTTCGTTTAGATATTTATGAGAGTAGCTTTGCCAGTCTATGTGCGGAGACAATTGATCGCTCCCTAGAGACAGAAGAAGTCTCACAATATAGTTATGATTTATTACATTTTGTCTTTGAAAAAATTAAAGAAGGTATTTCTGCACAACTTATGTCTGTGGTCGTACTATTAAAATGTATGACACGTTTCGGATTCAATGCAACATTCGATAAATGTGTGGTCACACAAAATCATGATCAATCTAAACTCATTGCCTATAGCTTTAAATTCGACGGTGCTATTTCAGAAGCGGTTAGCGTTCAAGATCAACATGCTATGATACTTTCTAATAAAACGTTATACTTACTAGACATTCTTCAAAAATTGCCTATTAATCAAATGAGTTCTTTAAGTATACATGATGATATCGTAGATGAAATGTCAGCGTTGGTCATCTTGCTTTATAAAGAATATGCTGGTATGTATTTTAAAAGTCAAAAATTAATAAACCAATTACACAGATTAGATAATCAATCTTAAATGATATTATGCAAGTTTAATGTACTTTTAGTCCGTTAAGCTTGTTTTTTTATACAACAAAAAAATAGATACCACTCAATGTTTGAATGGTATCTATTTAAAATTAAATTAAAATTTAACTTTTTCCGCTAAGAATGATTTTAATTCAGTTATTGGCATACGAATTTGTTCCATTGTATCGCGATCACGAACGGTAACTTTTTCATCTTCTAATGAATCAAAGTCAAAAGTGATACAGTATGGTGTACCGATTTCATCTTGTCTACGGTAACGTTTACCAATAGATTGTGATTCATCGAAATCTATTGAAAATTCCGCACTTAATTCTTCAAATACCTTGATTGCATCACCTGATAGTTTTTTACTTAATGGTAATACTGCAGCCTTATACGGTGCAAGAGCAGGGTGGAAGTGAAGTACTGTTCTTGAATCTTTACTTCCTTCAACGCCTTCCTCATCGTAAGCATCACATAAGAATGCTAAAGTTACTCGATCAGCACCTAATGAAGGCTCAATACAGTATGGAATGTATTTTTCTCCTGTTTCTTGATCGTGGTATTGGAAGTCTTCACCAGAATGCTCACTATGTTTTTTCAAGTCGAAATCTGTACGACTAGCGATACCCCATAGTTCGCCCCAGCCAAATGGGAAACGATATTCAATATCAGTTGTCGCATTTGAATAATGTGATAGTTCGTCTGCATCATGATCACGTAAACGTGTAGCTTCTTCGCTTAAATTTAAATCTTTAAGCCATTGACTTGCGAACGTTTTCCAATAATTTTGCCATTCGATTTCCTCGCCAGGTTTACAGAAAAATTCTAATTCCATTTGTTCAAATTCACGTGTTCTAAAGATAAAGTTACCTGGTGTAATTTCATTACGGAATGATTTACCGACTTGTCCTATACCAAAAGGTAATTTTTTACGCATTGTACGTTGAACATTTTTATAGTTAACGAAAATACCTTGTGCTGTTTCAGGACGCAAGAAAATTTCATTAGTAGAATCTTCAGTTACCCCTTGGAATGTTTTGAACATAAGATTAAATTGACGAATGTCAGTCCAATTTGCTGTTCCACTTACAGGACAAACAATACCTTCTTCATCAATAATACGTTTCATTTCATCAAAACTTAAACCATCAGCAACAAAATTTTCATCGCCTTTTTCATTCAACATATAGTCTTCGATAATTTTATCTGCACGATAACGAATTTTACTATCTTTGTTATCAATCATTGGGTCATTAAAATTACCTAGGTGACCAGAAGCTTCCCAAGTTTTAGGATTCATTAAGATTGCAGCGTCTATACCTACATTATATGGTGATTGTGTAATAAATTTTTGCCACCATGCTTTTTTAACATTATTTTTTAATTCTACTCCTAGTGGACCGTAATCCCACGTGTTTGATAGACCACCATAAATGTCACTACCTGGGAATACAAAACCTCTATGTTTTGCTAATGAAACAATAGTTTCCATATCTTTTGCCATTAAAAAATACACTCCTTTTTACATAAAAACGTCCCAAGACATAGAGAAAGCCAAAAAGCTTAATCTATGTCTTGGGACGAGTTAATCATTTTAATCGCATATATGAAATATGCGTTTATTTACTAGATTCAATTTAACCCGCGGTTCCACCCAAATTAGTGTGTACACTCGCTTTAAAATATCATTTAATTGTAGCCATTGTTACTTGTTAAGCTTTCACTATCCTTAACTCGCTTTAAATTCAATTTTAATGTATTGGTAGTTTTTAAGCAAGTAAATATATGTATTTGTAGCAATTAAAAATTCAATGTATAATTAAGAAGAATGAATAAAGGGGTGAGTGTTATAGAACTAAGTAAAAGGCAACAACAAATAGTTGAAATTGTAAAGAATAATGGGCCTATCACAGGTGAACATATTGCTGATCGTCTTAGTTTGACTAGAGCTACTTTAAGGCCTGACCTAGCAATACTGACAATGTCTGGTATTTTAGAAGCTCGGCCACGAGTAGGTTATTATTATTCGGGTAAGCCACAGAATAAATTAATTGCTGATGAGTTAAAACAGTATGTTGTAAAGGATTATGCATCTCACCCTGTCGTCGTCAAAAGTGAGATGTCGCTTTATGATGCAATTTGCACCATCTTTTTAGAGGATGTTAGTACATTGTTTGTCATTAACAATGATGGGGATTTCATAGGCGTTTGTTCTCGTAAAGATTTACTGAGAGCATCAATGATTGGTGATGATATACATACGATGCCAGTTAATATTATTATGACGCGTATGCCAAATCTGAGTTTTGTACTTGAAGATGAACGTGTCATACATGCTGCAAATCTAATGATTGAGAAAGAAATTGATTCTTTACCAATCGTTGTAAAAAAAGATAATGGTAAATATGAAGTAAAAGGTCGTATATCTAAAACTACGATTACTAAAATCTTTGTATCATTACTAAACGAATAGGTGGTATTAAATAAATGGAAAATATAAAAATAATTGTTGCATCAGATTCTGTTGGGGAAACGGCAGAACTTGTTGCTAGGGCTTGTATTTCACAATTTAACCCTAAGCAATGTGATAGTGAAATCAGTAGGTATCCTTATATAGAAGCTTTAGAAAATGTAGACGAAGTGATATCGGTTGCCAAAGATACTGAAGCTATAGTGGTTTATACACTCGTTAAACCAGAAATCAGAAAATACATGGAAGCTAAATTAGCAGAATATGAAATTAAATCTGTGGATATTATGGGACCATTGATGAATATATTGTTAGATAAAATTGATGAACAACCTTATTTTGAACCAGGTTTAGTCCATCAATTAGACGAGGCATATTTCAAAAAAATTGATGCAATTGAATTTGCAGTTAAATATGATGATGGTAAAGATCCAAAAGGTTTGACAAAAGCAGACATTGTATTGCTAGGTATTTCTAGAACATCTAAAACGCCATTATCACAATATCTAGCACATAAAAGTTACAAAGTCATGAATATACCAATTGTACCAGAAGTAACACCACCAGATGATTTATTTAATATGGATGCTTCCAAATGTATCGCATTAAAGATTAGTGAGGAAAAATTAAATAAGATCCGTAAAGAAAGACTTAGACAACTTGGCTTAGGTGATAGTGCAAGATACGCTACAGAACAACGTATTGAAGAAGAGCTTAATTACTTTCATCAACTAGTTGAGAAGATTGGTTGCCCAGTAATCGATGTTTCAGATAAAGCGATTGAAGAAACAGCAAATGATATTATCAGTCTAATTGAGCAAAATAATTTCAAAAATTAACAAAAACTATTATAATAGTATAACTAATGTTTAATAGGTGATAATATTGAAAATCGATCAATCCACGATAAATGAAATAAAAGACAAGACGGATATACTTGATTTAGTTAGTGAGTATGTGAAGTTAGAGAAAAGAGGACGCAATTATATAGGTTTGTGTCCTTTTCATGATGAAAAAACCCCTTCATTTACAGTTTCTGAAGATAAACAAATCTGCCATTGTTTTGGCTGTAAAAAGGGTGGAAATGTCTTTCAATTTACGCAAGAAATAAAAGATATTTCGTTTGCAGAAGCAGTAAAAGAACTAGGTGACAGGGTTAATATCAAAGTAGAAACAGGTCAAAGTAGCGCTGAATATGCTAATGGACATCAAGTTGCATCAGATGATTTACAAATGATTGAAATGCATGAATTAATGCAAGATTATTATCATTATGCTCTGAAAAAAACTGTTGAAGGTGAAGCTGCATTAAAATATCTAAAAGAACGTGGTTTCACTGATGATTTAATAGACTCAAGGAAAATTGGTTACGCACCTAATAACGCTCACTTCTGTCATGATTTTTTAAAGAAAAAAGAATATGATATTCAGTTAGCGTATGAATCTGGACTCTTATCACGGAATGAAGAGAATTTCAGTTATTATGATCGATTTCGCGATCGGATTATGTTTCCTTTAACGAATGCTCAAGGGAGAACTGTAGGTTATTCTGGTAGAACATATACAAATCAAGAACCAAAATATTTAAACAGTCCAGAAACACCTATTTTCCAAAAACGTAGATTACTTTACAATGTTGATAAGGCAAGAAAATCAATAAGAAAAAATGATGAAATTATCCTATTGGAAGGCTTTATGGATGTCATTAAAGCAGACCAAGCTGGATTGAAACAAGTAGTCGCTAGTATGGGAACACAGATTTCAAATGAACACACCACTTTTATTAAAAAGTTGACGACCAATGTTACTTTAATGTTTGATGGAGATTTTGCGGGTACTGAAGCTACATTAAAGTCAGGACAAGCTTTATTACAACAGGGCTTTAATGTATTTGTAGTTCAACTTCCTAAAAATATGGATCCAGATGAATATATCGCTAAACATGGTGCAGATGCTTTTAATTATTATGTTGAGCATGAGAAAAAATCCTTCATCATATATAAAATACACACGCATCAAGATGAAATCGAAAATAATGATTTGGCATACGAAAGATATTTAAAAGAAATAACAAATGATATTTCGTTGATGCAATCAACTATTTTACGAAAAAAGATATTGCAAGAAGTATCTGAGTTGTTTAAAGTTAGCTTGGATAGTCTAAATAGTGAAGTAGGACACCAACAAGATTATTATCAACCTCATAGTTATCAAGCACCAGTTGTTCCGCAATTTCAAAATTTGAATAAGCGTGAAAAAGCAGAACGCGCTTTGTTAAAACATTTTATGAACGATAAAGACACTTTCTTGAATTTTCATAAATTACTTCAAACTGAGGACTTTACAAATCAGTATTTTAAGCGTATATTTAATATTTTACACGAGTTTTACTCTGAAAATGATACGTTTAATATTAGTGACGTGTTACAGTACATCGATACCAATGAAATTAAAGAAGCATTTATATCATTAGATAACTATATGATAAATGAAGAACCTTATGAATATGAAATCGATGACTATATTAACACATTAACTACTAATAGAAATGAAGAAACGATTGAATCGCTTAACCAAAAGTTACGAGAAGCTTCAAGATTAGGTGATTTAGAACTGCAAAAATATTATTTAGAAAAAATTGTAAATCACAATAAAAATAGAATGAATTAAAAGTTTTATGTATTTCTCTGTAAATTTATAGGATTGCTAAGATGTATACTAATTAAATATTTTGAGTAGATTTCACTAATTTTATCTATAAAATATTTTGATATCAATTTGATATTATATTCGGGAGGCCTTTTCATGTCTGGAAATAAAGTTAAAGTTAAAAAGCAAACGATTGATCCATCTCTAACTTTAGAAGATGTAAAAAAACAATTGGTTGAAAAAGGTAAAAAAGAAGGACACTTAAGTCATGAAGAAATAGCAGAAAAACTGCAAAATTTTGAAATGGACTCTGATCAAATGGATGAACTATTCGATCAATTAACTGATAATGATATAAGTTTAGTTAACGAAAAAGATAGTTCAGATCAAGACTCAAAATTGAACCCTAATGATTTAAGTGCACCTCCAGGCGTAAAAATAAATGATCCAGTGCGTATGTATTTGAAAGAAATCGGACGTGTTAATTTATTAAACGCTCAAGAAGAAATTGAATTAGCAAAGAGAATTGAGCAAGGTGATGAAATTGCTAAGTCGCGTTTAGCGGAAGCTAACTTACGTCTTGTCGTAAGTATTGCTAAAAGATATGTGGGTCGTGGTATGCTTTTCCTAGATCTTATTCAAGAAGGAAATATGGGGTTAATTAAAGCAGTAGAAAAATTCGACTTTAATAAAGGATTTAAATTCTCGACTTATGCAACTTGGTGGATTCGCCAAGCAATCACACGTGCAATTGCTGACCAAGCACGTACAATTCGTATCCCAGTGCATATGGTAGAAACAATTAATAAATTAATACGTGTGCAAAGACAATTATTACAAGATTTAGGTAGAGATCCTGCTCCTGAAGAAATTGGGGAAGAAATGGACTTACCACCTGAAAAAGTAAGAGAAATCTTGAAAATTGCTCAAGAACCAGTGTCACTCGAAACACCAATCGGGGAAGAAGATGACAGCCATCTAGGTGATTTTATTGAGGATCAAGAAGCACAAAGTCCTTCTGATCACGCTGCATATGAATTATTAAAAGAGCAATTAGAAGATGTATTGGATACATTAACTGATCGAGAAGAAAATGTATTACGCTTGCGCTTTGGATTAGATGACGGTCGTACTCGTACTTTAGAAGAAGTAGGTAAAGTATTTGGTGTTACAAGAGAACGTATCCGTCAAATAGAAGCAAAAGCACTTAGAAAATTAAGACACCCAAGTAGAAGTAAACGTCTAAAAGACTTTATGGACTAATATCTAAGTATTCAACATAAATTGGAAACCACATGTTATTGTTTATTAAATAGTTTGGGCAATAACTGACTGATTTCTAAATTCACTCATACTAAGTATTTTGAAATCAAGTCATCTTTGTAGGGCGAGATAGAAATCTAATTTTACTTTTAGATCTCTATCCCGCTCTTTTTACATATATAAGAGGAGTAAATATATGATTCCATTAAATCAAAGATTAAAAAAGGTAAGTACATATATTCAAGGAGATTGTCTAGCTGATATTGGTTCAGATCATGCATATCTGCCAATCTATGCAGTTGAAAATAATTTGATTGATACAGCAATAGCTGGCGAGGTGATTAAGGGGCCATTTGATGCTTCTGTAAGAAATGTACGTGACTATCAATTGAGTAATAGCATCGACGTTAGACTAGGAGATGGATTATCTGTTATTAAAGCAGATGATCATATTACATCTGTATCCATTTGTGGCATGGGAGGTCCGTTAATTGCTAAAATATTGACTGAAGGTGCGTCAAAATTAAAAGATCAACCAAGACTTATATTACAAAGTAACATTCAGTCAGGTGCAATACGTGAACAGCTTGTAAAATTAAATTATACTATTTGCGCAGAAGATATTTTAGAAGAAAAGGGACATATTTATGAAATCCTAGTAGCTGATTATAATGAAAAAAGCGTAGCAATGACAGAAAAGGAAGTGAAATTTGGACCTAAACTTCTTGAAAACAAAACTGCATTATTTTATAAAAAATGGGAGCGAGAACGTGCTGCTCTGATAAAAATAAAAGATAATTTGGATTCCGATATGCATAAAACACGTTTAGCAGAAATTAATAAACACATTAATTTAATTAACGAGGTGATTTAGATGAATATTGAAAGATTATTGAAGGTCATTAATAAACATGTTCCATTTAAAACTGCAGAATCTTGGGATAATGTAGGCTTGTTAGTTGGAGATAAAGAAGCTAAAGTTTCAGGTATAATCACTGCACTAGATTGCACAGAAGATGTAGTTAACGAAGCACTGACGAATCAATGTAATACAATAATATGTCATCACCCACTTATATTCAAAGGTATAAAACACATTACGCAAGAAGAGGGATATGGATCGATTTTGCGTAAGCTAATAAAACAGGATATAAATTTGATTGCTTTGCATACCAATTTGGATGTTTATCCTAAAGGGGTTAATGCAATGCTAGCTAATAAACTCAAGTTAGATAACCAAACCATATTGAATCCTGAAATACAATCTTATTATAAAGTTCAAGTCTTCATACCTAAAGATCATTTGTCTGGATTCAAACACAAATTAAGTGAAGCAGGATTAGCAGAAGAAGGAGACTATCAATATTGCTTTTTCGAAAGTCAGGGCAATGGACAATTTAAACCAATTGATGGAGCAGATCCTCATATTGGTGAGCTAAATCAAATTACAACCGTTGCAGAATATAAATTAGAATTTATGATTGACGAAGATCAGAAACAATTAGCACAACAACTTATCATGAAATATCATCCTTATGAGACACCTGTTTTTGATTTTATAGAATTACAAAAAGAAGCAAGTTATGGATTAGGGATGAAAGGACAGCTTCAAGAACCAATGAATGTGAAAACATTTGTAAAGCATGTGAAGACACAATTAAAACTGTCTAGTGTAAGATTTACTGGTGATATAAACACGAATATTGAAACTGTAGCTATTATAGGTGGATCAGGTATTGGTTTTGAATATGATGCTGCTAATAAAGGTGCAGATATTTTTGTGACAGGAGATGTTAAACATCATGATGCATTAGATGCGAAAATCGGAGGTCTTAATTTATTAGATATCACTCATTACAGTGAATATGTGATGAAAGAAGGTTTGTGTGATTTATTAGCAGAATGGTTATGTAACGAAGAAATCACATATAAAATCATACCTTCTCAACTTAATACGGATCCGTTTTTATACTTATAATTATTGCATCAACAAGGAATCCAGTGTTCTAATATCTTTTGAATAGCGATTTCTTTCATATTGAGTGGCTAAAAATAAATACGGAAATGTTTTTTTGAAATATAACAATGGTGAGTCTTACCAACATTTTATGCTAAGTACTGACATTAAAACGTTTGAATCGTAACCACGCAGTTTCAAAAGTAATACTAACATACATTCGTATTATACAATAAAAATAGCACATAAGTACCTATAAACATAAGAGGCCGCGACTCGTAAAGATGTCCCGGTCTCTATTGAAGTTTAAAGATATTTCGTGTATTTAATAATTTAGTTCAAAATTATAGCACAATGCTTTATAATAGATAAGATGAAGATTTAAGGAGGCCAAGACATGGCAAATCACCCATTTGAAAAATTTAATTTAGAGCCAAGTTTAATTGACGCTGTGAAAGATTTGAATTTTAATCAACCAACTGAAATTCAGACACGTGTCATACCAAAGATAATTAAACAAGTGAATTTAATTGGTCAATCGCAAACAGGTACAGGCAAATCACATGCCTTTTTGTTACCATTACTTAATTCAATTGATATAGACTATAAAGAACCTCAAGCGATTGTCGTTGCGCCAACGCGTGAACTAGCACAACAACTTTTTGATGTTGCTAGTCATTTAACAAGATTCAAAGAAGAAGTATCTGTAAAACTCTTTATAGGTGGAACAGATATTGAAAAAGATCGTAGTCGCGCTAAGAACCAACCACAACTTATAATTGGCACACCAACACGTATCAATGATTTAGCTAAACATGGGGATTTACATGTACACTTAGCTTCTTATTTGGTGATTGACGAAGCAGATTTAATGATTGATTTAGGGTTAATAGATGAAGTGGACTATGTAGCGACAAGATTAGATGAAAGTGCACATATAGCTGTTTTTAGTGCAACGATTCCCAAATCATTGCACCCATTTTTAAATAAATACTTAGAAAATCCAGAATTTGTTGAAATTGAAAATACAGAAAAAAATAAGAAAAACATTGAATTTTATCTAATACCTACTAAGGGCGAAGCTAAAATAGAAAAAACATTAAAACTTATCGATATATTAAATCCATATCTGTGTATTATATTTTGTAACAGTAGAGAAAGTGCTGATGCATTAGCAAATCAATTGAATGCTGCAGGTTTAAAATTAGGAATGATACATGGTGGTCTTACGCCTAGAGAACGTAAACAACAAATGAAACGAATAAGAAACTTAGAATTCCAATTTGTAATTGCTAGTGATTTAGCGTCTCGTGGCATTGATATCGATGGTGTAAGTCACGTGATTAATTTTGATGTTCCTAATGATATTGATTTCTTTACACATAGAGTGGGACGTACAGGACGTGGTCAATACAAGGGAGTAGCAATTACTTTATATAGTCCAGATGAAGAGCATAATATTGCATTAATTGAACAAAGAGGTTATCATTTTGAAAATGTTGATATCAAAGATGATGAATTAAAACCTATAAAAGCACATAATATGAGACAATCGCGTAAAAATAAAGATGATCATTTAACTAATCAATTAAAATATAAAGTTAAATCAAATAAGAAAAAAGTTAAACCAGGATACAAAAAGAAATTCAAACGTGATTTAGATGATTTAAAACGTAAAGAACGTAAACAATTTAGTAAACAAAAGAGTCGTCAAGATAGAAAAAATAGAAAAGGATAGGTGTATATTATGTTATTAGGATCACATGTATCTATGAACGGTAAAAAAATGTTAGAAGGTTCAGCTGAAGAGGCATATAAATTTGGCGAATCAACTTTCATGATTTATACGGGTGCACCTCAAAATACAAGAAGAAAACCTATCGAAGAATTAAATATTGAAAAGGGACACGAAGTGATGAAAGCCCACGGACTTTCAAACATTGTTGTTCACGCGCCCTATATTATAAACATTGCCAACACAGTCAAACCACATGTTTTTGAATTAGGGGTTGAGTTTCTACAGAGCGAAATTGAACGTACTCAAGCACTAGGTGCACAAGATATTGTTTTACATCCAGGTTCTCATGTAGGTGAAGGAACAGATGTTGGTATTAAAAAAATAATAGAAGGTTTAAACGAAGTTTTAACTAACGATAATAATGTAAGAATTGCGTTAGAAACAATGGCAGGCAAAGGTTCTGAAATAGGTAGAAACTTTGAAGAACTTGCGCAAATTATAGATGGCGTAAATCATAATGAACGATTATCGGTTTGTTTCGATACATGTCATACACATGATGCCGGTTATAACATAAAAGAAGATTTTGATGGTGTATTAAATGAATTCGATAAGATAATTGGTATTGATAGAATTAAAGTAGTACACGTCAATGATAGTAAAAATGATATCGGTGCGCACAAGGATAGACATGAAAATATTGGTTTTGGATATATAGGCTTTGATGCATTGAATTATGTAGTACACCACGATGTATTTAAGGATATTCCTAAAATACTCGAAACACCTTACGTGGGTGAGGATAAAAAAGATAAAAAGCCACCATATAAATTAGAAATCGAAATGTTAAAACAGCAAAAATTTGATTCTGATTTAAAAAATAAAATTTTAATTCAATAGTGCTTAATACAAATGAAGATTAAATGAGTAAGTGTGTGATTTCTATGTCAATTATAGATTTCAAATGCTTACTCTTTTTTTATTAATTCGTAAACATTACTATTTACATATTGAAACGGACGTTGTATAGTAAAGAACGAGGTGAAAACATGTCTACACCAGTATTCGAATTAAAAAATATTGATTATTATTTTGACAATAAGCAAGTACTCGAAAATATAAATATCAGGATTAATAGAGGAGAGTTTGTTGCAATTGTAGGTCCAAATGGTGCCGGTAAATCAACACTATTAAAGATTATTTTAGGCTTATTGCCTATCCAAAAAGGACAAATTTATGTGGAGGGTAATGATTATAATGGTAAGCAATCATTATTAAAAATAAGTTATGTTTCACAAAAAGCACAAGCATTTAAAGCAGGGTTTCCAGCAAGTGTTAAAGAAGTAGTTTTAAGCGGGCTAACAAAGCGCAAAAAATTGTTTCAGTGGTTTAATAAGAGAGATGAACAAAAAGTTGAAGTTGTATTAAAAAGATTAAACATTGAACATTTGATTAATAAAAATATTGCAGAATTATCAGGTGGACAACAACAGCGCGTATTAATAGCTAGAGCTTTAATCAGTAAACCGTCAGTATTAATATTAGATGAACCAACGAGCGGCATTGATGCGAAACATGTAAGTGAATTTTATGAAACATTGGAAACACTTAAAAATGAAGGCGTAACGATTATACTCGTTACTCATGATATAGGTGTTGTAGCAGATACCGCTACGGAAGTTGCTTGTCTAAATAAACATTTACATTTTCATGGTACAACTGAAGACTTTAAATCGTTAGATGAAGTAGAAATTTCAAAAATTTATGGTCATCCAATTCAATTCGTTGATCATCAACATAGTAGGGAGTGTTGTTCATCATGATAGAGGCCTTACTTAATTTTGATTTCATGAGATATTCACTAATCAGCGGAATATTAATAGGATTAATAGCACCATTAATAGGTGCTTTTATTGTTGTACGAAGACTATCCTTGATTGCAGATGCATTAAGTCATGTGACACTTGGTGGCATTTCTTTTGGTATGTTTATTGTTACAATACTTCCTGCCTTTGTGTTTATTAATCCAATGTGGTTTGGAATATTGTTCGCAGTTGTTGGTGCTTTACTAATAGAGAATTTAAGAACGTCTTATAGTAATTATCAGGAAATTGCAATTCCAATTATCATGAGTGCAGGCATTGCATTAAGTGCTATATTTATATCACTTGCAGATGGATTCAATCAGGAAATTGTTGGGCTATTATTTGGCTCTATTAGTGCCGTAACATTAAGTGACTTAATGACTATTATAGCAATCGTGATAATTGTGCTTATATTTATTTTCTCATTTTATAAAGAATTATTTATACTATCATTTGATGAAGAATACAGTAAAGTCATTGGTATTCCAAAATGGATTCAATTTTTATTTATCATTATTGTGGCAATGGTTATATCCGCATCAATGCGTGTCGTAGGTATCTTATTAGTAAGCGCCTTGATTACATTGCCCGTAGCTATATCAATGAGATTAACAAAAGGATTTAAACAATTAATCCTATTAAGTGTAGTCATCGGTGAATGTTCTGTTATAGGAGGTCTAATCTTAGCATTCTATATGAATATATCTCCAGGTGGTGTAATTGTTGTCTTACTAGTACTTATTTTAGCAATAACGATGATATATCAAAAATTAAAAGCAAAATCGATTAAAGGAGTTGCTAATAATGAAAACTGAAGAAGCCATTAGTATTATTAAAAATAACGGTCATAAATATACAAATAAAAGAAGAGAAATGATCGATATTTTTGTAGAAGAAGATAAATATATCAATGCAAAAATAGTTCAACAAAAAATGGACAAGCATTACCCAGGTATCTCATTTGATACCATTTATAGAAATTTACATTTATTCAAAGATTTAGGTATAGTTGAAGGCACTGAACTTGAAGGAGAAATGAAGTTTAGAATCGCATGTACTGATCATCATCATCACCATTTTATTTGTGAATCATGTGGTGATACAAAGGTGATTGACTTTTGCCCAATCGAACAAATTAAGGCGTTTTTACCAAAAGTAGATATCCATACACATAAACTAGAAGTTTATGGTATTTGTGAATCATGTCAAAGAGCATAATACACAATTGTAATTAACCGATTAGTTCATGTAAAAAGTGACAATTTTCATTCATTCTACGATTTCAATTTAGATTAAACATAGGCCATTAGTATGAATTAAACTGAATTTTTAAAATTGTATGCTAATCATGTTTAAATAAAGTGTTTTTGAGATATACTAATAAAGTAACTAAAGATGACAACTACTATTTTATGACTGTACAATTAATATATAAGCATATTAATTGTTGTCATCATTAATAATTGTTATGCTTTATTTAAAGATTAATTAGGAGGATGATTATTTATGGCTTTTGAATTACCAAATTTACCTTATGGTTTTGATGCGTTAGAACCACACATTGATAAACAAACAATGGAAATTCACCATGACAAACACCATAACACTTATGTAACTAAATTAAATGCAGCAGTAGAAGGAACTGATTTAGAATCTAAATCAATCGAAGAAATAGTTGCAAACTTAGACAGTGTTCCAGAAAACATTCAAACAGCTGTTCGAAATAATGGTGGTGGGCACTTAAACCACTCACTATTCTGGGAATTATTAACTCCAAACTCAGAAGAAAAAGGTACTGTTGTTGATAAAATTAAAGAACAATGGGGCTCTTTAGATGCATTTAAAGAAGAATTTGCTGATAAAGCAGCAGCTCGTTTCGGTTCAGGTTGGGCTTGGCTAGTTGTAAATAACGGTAACTTAGAAATCGTTACTACACCAAACCAAGATAACCCATTAACTGAAGGCAAAACACCTATCTTAGGATTAGATGTTTGGGAACATGCTTATTACCTTAAATACCAAAATAAACGTCCAGATTATATTAATGCATTCTGGAATGTTGTAAATTGGGAAAAAGTTGATGAATTTTATAACGCTGCAAAATAATTGCGCGGACAATTATGACGGCCTTTTAAAGGGCCGTCATTTTTTTTAACTAAAATAATAGAAATATTTACTAATTTCATATATCATTTGTAGTGAGAACTATTGAATAGAGGTATGCTGTTTTGCTAAAAAGATTAAAAGAGAAATCAAATGATGAAAAAATAAGAAATACGATGAATAAAAGAATCAGCTTCATATTTGGAGTAATTGTATTCATTTTTGCGATAATTGTTTTGAGATTAGGATATTTACAAATTGCACAAGGTTCTCATTATAAACAACTCATTAAAAATAGTGAAAACTTAACTGTAAATGAAGCGGTTCCTAGAGGTCGTATCCTCGATAGGAACGGTAAAGTCCTAGTTGATAACGCTTCTAAAAAAGCTATTACATATGCTCGTGGAAGAAAGACTTCGCAAACAGAAGTGTTAAAAATTGCGAAAGATTTATCAAAACTCATTAAAATGGATACTGATAAAATTACGGATCGAGATAAACAAGATTTTTGGATTCAATTACATCCAAATAAAGCTAAGGATTTAATGAGAAATGAACAAGCTCTATTAGATGATGGCAGTATTACACAAGACGACTATGATAAATCCTTATATAAAAAAATAGGCAAAAAACAAATCGACACGTTAAATGCGAAGGATTTACAAATTCTAGCAATTTATAGAGAAATGATGTCAGGTTCTGCACTCGACCCACAAACTATTAAGAATGAAGATGTGAGCGATAAGGAGTATGCAGCTGTTTCTCAAAAATTATCTGACTTACCAGGAGTTAATACAACAATGGATTGGGATAGAAAATATCCATATGGTGATACATTAAGAGGTGTTTTTGGAGATGTTTCTACAACTGAAGAAGGCATACCAAAAGAATTGACCGAAAAATATTTGGCCAAAGGTTATTCTAGGAATGATCGTGTTGGTAAGTCTTACTTAGAATACCAATATGACGATATATTAAAAGGTAAGAAGAAAGAAATGAAATATACTACAGACAAGTCAGGCGAAGTCATTGATTCTAAAGTGATTAATCCTGGTTCACGTGGTGATGATCTTGTATTAAGTATTGATGTTGATTTACAAAAGAAAACAGAAGAATATTTAGAAAAACAAATATCAAAATTACGTAGTGAAGGTGCTAAAGATATGGACAACGCATTGATTGTTGTTCAAAATCCAAATAACGGCGATATCTTAGCAATGGCTGGTAAACAAATTGATAAAAATGGTGATTTAACTGATTATGATATCGGTACATTCACTTCTCAATATGCAGTGGGATCCTCTGTAAAAGGTGGCACGTTACTCGCTGGATATCAAAATAAAGCGATTAATGTAGGAGAAGAAATGATTGATGAACCACTTAAATTTGCTGGTGGTTTAACAAAACATTCATATTTCAACCAAGATGGTAAAATAAAAATTGATGATAGAGAAGCATTAATGCATTCATCAAATGTGTATATGTTTAAAACTGCATTAAAATTAGCAGGTTCACCGTATACGCCAAATATGTCTTTACCAACAGATATTACCAACGCAGGGCAAAAATTACGTAAAGGTTTAAATCAGGTTGGATTAGGTGTAAAAACAGGGATAGACTTACCAAATGAAACGAATGGTCAAATTGAACCATTAACTGACAATCCTGGTAATTATCTTGATTTGGCTATCGGACAATATGATACTTATACACCGATGCAATTATCCCAATATGTTTCAACTATTGGTAATAATGGTTATAGAGTACAGCCACATGTTGGTTTAGAGATTAGAAAAGCAACAAATAAAGATACATTAGGTCCTGTAAAAGAGAAAGTTAAAGGCAATGTGCTTAACAAAGTAAATAATAGTCAAACTGAACTTGATGAAGTACAAGAAGGATTTAAAATGGCATTTAATGAAAAAGACGGTACTGGTTACCAAAGCTTTAAAGATACAGAAGTACCATCAGCAGGTAAAACAGGAACAGCAGAAGTATTTCAAGATGGTGAGCCAAGAGTTAATTCAACATACATTGGTTACGCTCCAATCGAGAATCCAAAAATCGCTTTTTCAATTGTATATACTAATCAACCCGTACCTGAACCCTGGTTAAATGGTGGTGATTTAGGTAGAGACGTCATCGATTATTATTTCAAAGAAAAATCTAAAGATTGATATTTTAGTATTGATATATTTGAAAATACTGATATAGTCGTCTTTAATAAAAAATAATACTTTTCAATTTTATAACTAAATGGTATGATTAATAGGTCGTATTTTGAAAAGGTAAGGAGGAATTAGCATGCGCGTAAACGTAACACTAGCTTGTACAGAATGTGGAGAAAGAAACTACATTACTACAAAAAATAAACGTACTAATCCTGAACGTATAGAAATGAAAAAACACTGTGCACGTGATAACAAACACACTATGCACCGCGAAACAAAATAAGTAATATTTTGAACCAGATTCTAATCGAATCTGGTTATTTTTATATCTTTTTATATAGATGATTTAAACTGTCGTTTATCTATTTATTTTTATAAAATTATAGTGCTTAAAATTGCAGTTTAATGACATTATAATTCATTAACGTTATAATAAATAAAGTATGAATTACGGGAAGGTGTTCGAATGGATAAAACTTCATTGAGAAGAAATAATATTGAATTGATGAAATCTTTTATGCAAAATCAACATAATAAACAACACGCTGATCAATTTTTGGCTAATCATTTTTTTAATACGAATGAGTATAATGGAGCTTCTCGTATTGGTATTGTTTTATCTATGCCACATGAAGTTGATACATATCCCATTATTAAACAGATGTTAGTTGATGGAAAACAAGTTTTTGTGCCCGAAACCAATTATCAATCACGTGAAATGGTATTTAAACATCTCGATGATTTAGACAATATTGCCCCAGATGATAAAGGGATTAATCACGTAAATAGTCAAACAGAAATTTCAAATGAGTTAGATTTATTAGTTGTTCCTGGTGTAGCATTTAATAACAGTGGTTTCAGAGTCGGTTATGGTGGTGGTTACTTTGATAAGTTTTTAAATTCACATCATCATCCAACTTTGAGTTTAATTTATGATTTTCAACTATGTGAATTCGAAGTTGAATCACATGATCGACCTGTAGAAAAATTAATTATAGCGACAACAAGATAATGGAGGAGAACATGGTTACAGAGAAACATTATTGGAAGTGTATTTATACTTGGATTAAATATCTTAATTATCATGTTGTACATAAAAATCAAGATACGAATGAAGTTTGGTTAGCTAATCAACGACAACGTAGTGTTGTAATATTTAAATATGGTGCTAATTCAACACAAGAAGTAAGATTTGATAAAAGTAGGATATTAGAAAATCAAAGCAATATTACAGGCTTGCTGGGTTTTGAACCTAAGTATTATGAGTTGCTTATTTTTACAGATAAAACATTCACAGATGAAAATTTAAACGAACATCATCCTATAAATTTAAAAATAAAGATTATTAGAGAAGAAAACCATATTGAGCGTATGCTACCAAATGTGTTTATCAAACAATTTTATAAAAGAAATACCAAGCATACTAAATCTTATTATAAGCAACGTGCTTTAAATACAAATCCAATTGAAAAGCATATGCTTAAATTCTCACCAGTTACGTATAGTTTAATCTTTATCAATGTAATAATCTGGTTATCAATGGTCTTGTTTTTAAATCGCTTTTCAGATTTGAAACTATTAGATTTAGGTGGTTTGGTTCATTTTAATGTAGTTCATGGTGAATGGTACAGGTTAGTGACATCTATATTTCTACATTACAATTTCGAACATATTTTAATGAATATGTTGAGTTTATTTATATTTGGTAAAATCGTTGAATCAATTGTTGGCCATTGGCGTATGTTAGTTATCTATTTAGTAGCTGGTTTATTTGGTAATTTTGCTTCTTTATCGTTTAATACAGATACCGTTTCGGTTGGTGCTAGTGGTGCAATTTTTGGATTGATTGGTGCTATTTTTACATTTATGTATATAGGCCACCAATATAATCGCAAACTTATTGGACAGCTATTAATTGTACTTATAATTATGATTGGTTTGTCTTTATTTATGCAAAATATCAACATCGTCGCTCATATCGGTGGTTTTATAGGTGGATTACTGATTACTTTGATGGGATATTATTTTAAAGTAAATAAAACATATTTTTGGATTATCTTGATTATTATACTTATTTTATTTTTAGCTGCTCAGGTTAGGATATTTACAATTAAGGAAGATAATATTTATAACAGCATAATAACTAAAGAAATGAAAAATGGTCATTATGATGATGCTAAAGATATGGTCCAACACACAATAAATAAAAGCTACGCAGACGATGAAACATATTATTTAAATGGTTTAATTAAGACGACGCAAGATTCTAAAGCAGAAGGTATCGCTTCTTGGGAAAGAGGACTACGACTTTTTCCGGATTCAGGTATCTTAAATTATCAATTAGCAATTGCTAATAGGTCATTAGACAATAGCGATAAAGCTAAAAAATATATAAAAAATGCTTTGAAAGCTGATCCAAACAATAGAGACTATATTAATTTAAATAAGGAATTGAGCGATTCAAGTGATTCAGAAAATTAATACGTTTTTTGACGTGCAACAACTTTTGAAAAAGTTTGGCTTTATAATATACTTTAAAGATAAGGCTGATATGTATGAAATGATGGAACAAGAGATAAAATCTTTGTATGATTATAGGCTAATATCAAAAGACGAGTATTTAAAATGCAGATTAATAATTAGCCAGAGAAGGAGCAAGTAATATATGAATAAAATCATTCTAGCAGCAGATATAGGTGGTACAACTTGTAAATTAGGTTGTTTTGATGAGAATTTAAACCAAATTTCAAAATGGTCAATAAACACAGATACATCTGATGCAACGGGTAATCAATTGTTGAAAAATATTTATGACTCTTTTGTAGCATATGTTGATAAATCTGAACACACTTTTTCAGATGTTTTAGGCATTGGGATTGGTGTACCTGGTCCAGTTAATTTTGAAACAGGTGAAGTTAATGGCGCGGTAAATTTATATTGGACAGAAACAGTCAATGTTAGAAATATTTTCCAACAATTTGTTGATTGTCCAGTTTACGTTGATAATGATGCTAACGTTGCTGCTTTGGGGGAGAAACACAAAGGAGCAGGTAATGGCTCTGAGGACGTTGTTGCTATTACATTAGGCACTGGACTCGGCGGAGGAATAATTTCAAATGGTGAAATCGTACACGGTCACAATGGATCTGGGGCTGAAATCGGCCATTTCAGAGTTGATCATGATCAGCGTTTTAAATGTAACTGCGGTAAATCAGGATGTATTGAAACTGTCGCCTCCGCTACTGGGGTAGTGAACCTCGTCAACTTTTATTATCCAAAATTGACTTTTAAATCTTCTATACTTCAATTGATAAAAGATAATAAAGTGACTGCAAAGGCAGTTTTTGATGCAGCAAAAGAAGGCGATCAATTCTGCATTTTCATTACTGAACGAGTGGCTAATTATATCGCTTATTTATGTAGTATTTTAAGTGTTACTAGTAATCCAAAGTACATTGTTTTAGGTGGTGGCATGTCAACTGCAGGATTGATTTTGATTGAAAATATTAAAACTGAGTATCATAACCTAACTTTCACGCCTGCACAGCAAGAAACCCAAATTGTCCAAGCACAACTTGGTAATGATGCTGGCATCACTGGAGCAGCAGGATTAATTTATACTTATGTAATAGAAATGGATGGTGTTAAATAATGGCAATTGTAGATGTAGTAGTTATACCAGTTGGTACTGAGGGGCCAAGTGTAAGTAAATATATTGCTGAAATCCAAACTAAACTTAAAGAATATAAAGCACTAGGAAAGATTGACTATCAACTAACACCTATGAATACGTTGATAGAAGGTGACTTGAAAGATTTATTTGAAGTTGTACAAGCAATCCATGAATTACCTTTCGATAAAGGTTTAGAACGAGTGTGTACAAATATTAGAATAGATGACAGAAGAGATAAATCTCGTAAAATGAACGACAAACTAGAATCAGTCCAAAAACATTTAGATTATGGAGGACAAGAATAATGAAAATATCAAGTTTAACTTTAGGGTTAGTTGATACAAATGCTTATTTTATAGAAAATGAGCAAAATGTTATTTTAGTTGATCCTGCGAGTGATAGTGACTTGATTATTAAAAAGTTAAATCAAATTAATAAACCACTTTCCGCAATTTTACTAACACATGCACATTTTGATCATATTGGTGCATTAGATGAAATTGTAGAGAAATATCAAGTACCTGTTTTTATGCATCATTCAGAATTTGATTTCTTAACTAATACTGAGAAAAACGGTTCTGAAAAATTTAAACAGTATGGTCTACCGCAAGTAATCAGCAATGTAACGCCACAGCCCTTATCAGAAGGGACTAAGAAGATTTCTGACTTTGAGTTTAATGTACTTCACACGCCTGGTCATTCTCCCGGAAGTTTGACATTTGTATTTAATGAATTTGCTATAGTTGGTGATACATTATTTAAACAAGGTATAGGTAGAACTGATTTATATAAAGGAGACTATGAAACTTTAGTAGATTCAATACTTGATAAATTGTTTTCTTTAGAAGATGACTTACCACTATTTCCAGGACATGGTCCTTATACTACTGTGGAAGATGAACAGTTAAATCCTTACTTACATGGCTAACGCTCTCTCTTAATTCCATTTAAAGTTTCAAAAAAATAAAAGTAATTTATCCACCTCTTACGTGTAAATATGTAGGAGGTGGATTTTTTTGAAACTTTTATTTAATAATATAATAAAAAAAGCCATCAGCACGAATGCTACAGATATACACTTTATTCCAACAGACGACAAAATAGATATTAAATTTAGACTTTTAGATAAACTTGCACCAATTGAATCAATACAACATCATGTATATTTAAAGTTATTAACTTATATGAAATACCAAGCTGGACTAGATGTTTCAAAGCATAATGTAGCTCAAAGTGGAAGACACATATATAAATTAAAGGAAATTTACTTTTTAAGAATATCTACATTACCTTTATCACTTGGCATAGAAAGTTGTGTAATTAGAATAATTCCACAATACTTTCAAAAAGGTGATGGTACGACAAATCTAAGTGAATTATATAAATTAATGAATAAAAAGCAAGGGTTAATAATGTTCAGCGGTCCAACAGGATCTGGTAAGAGTACATTGATGTATCACATGCTTATATATGCCAAAGAAACTTTAGCTTTAAATATCATAACTATCGAGGATCCTGTTGAGCAGATAATCTCAGGGATTACACAAGTATCAATAAATGAAAAGGCAGGTATAAATTATACTAATACTTTTAAAGCAATTTTAAGATGTGACCCTGACATTATTTTAATAGGTGAAATTAGAGATGATTCAATCGCTAAATGTGCAATACAGGCAAGCTTGAGCGGTCATTTAGTATTAACAACTATTCATGCCGATAATTGTAAGGGCACTTTACTACGTCTTCAAGAAATGGGCATTACAATGCAAGAAATGAGCCAGTCATTATTAAGTGTTATAAACCAAAGGCTTATCACAACCTATAATAATGAACGAAAGTTGATTTATGAACAATTAAACAAAATACAAATAAAGCATTTAATTGATAATAATTTCGCATTGCCCAACTCTTTTTTTAATTTATCCACTCAATTAACTCAATTAGCAAAAGAGGGTGTTATTTGTGAAGAAACTAAGGACCGATATATTTAGATTTAAAAAATTCTTTCTTTTAAGCGAAAAAAGTAAAATAGTCTTACTAATAAAACTAAAAGATTTGTTGGATCATGGTTACACGCTATCTGAAGCATTTCTATTCATCATTCAATATACAAATATTAGAAGTCTTCATTTACAATCACAAATTAAACTAGCATTAAATAATGGTGCAAATTGCGCCCAAATATTAAAATTACTAAATTATCCTAAAGCCATCGTAACTTTAATTCACTTCGCAGAAATATTTGGAGATTTAACAATCACTTTACCACATGCTTATGAGTTTTTAGTAAGAAATTATAAATCAAAACAACGCTTTTTAAAAACCATACAATATCCCTTATTATTACTAATAATTTTTATGATTATGCTAATTATCTTAAACCATACAATCATACCAGAATTTCAAAATCTATATAGCAATATGGATGTAAGTATTTCACCGTTACAATCTTACTTATCTTTATTTATATCAAACTTACCTACTTTTCTCCTTTATTGTACAATTTTCCTCGTTTTAAGCACGCTTAGTTTCTTAATTATATTCAGAAAGGCACCTATAGTAACCAAACACAAATTAATTTTAGCAATACCCATTATTTCTAAATTTTTTAAACTATATAAAACTTATTGCTTATCTACTGAATTATCTTTGTTTTATAAAAATGGTATAACATTACAAAAAATTGTTGATATTTATGCTAAACAAAAAGATGAATACTTAAATTATTTAGCAAATGAAATTTCGACAGGTACGCAAAATGGATTAAATTTAAGTGAAGTGTTAAAAAAACTACTTTGTTTTGAAAAAAATTTAATTAGCTTTGTTGAAGAAGGAGAGAAAAAAGGAAGATTAGAAATCGAAATGAAAATATATAGTGACATCTTACTTGAGCAAACAGAACAATTAATTCATTTAATTATAAAATTTATTCAACCAGTTATATTTTCCTTGATTGCAATATTAATAGTGTCACTATACCTGGTTATTATGTTACCAATGTTTGATTTAATGCAAACAATTAAATAACTTTGAATAGAGGAAATTAAATTAACTATGAAGAAATTAAATATTAGTAAAAATGCTTTTACATTAATAGAAATGTTACTCGTATTATTGGTTATTAGTTTATTATTAATATTAATAATTCCAAATATTGCAAAACAATCATCTCATATACAAAGTACAGGATGTAAAGCGCAGATTAAAATGATCGATAGCCAAATTGAAGCTTACACATTAAAGTTCAATAAAAAACCCAATTCTATTGATGATTTAATTGCAGAAGGATATATTAAAGAAAATCAAAGCAAATGTAGATCTGGCTCATCGATCACTATCAATAATGGTGAAGCTGTTGCAAATGAATAAAGCTTTTACTTATGTCGAAATGCTTTTCGTATTATGTATTGTCAGTTTACTTTTATTTATACAAGTATCTAACGTCAGTATCATTTCTAATAATAGCATTAGTCATGAACAACAAAAAATTAACAACTTGATAATGCAATTCAACTATATAAAATCAAAAGCTATAAAAGAAAACCAGTCTATCACGCTTCTCTTCAATGACTACTCTAATAAAGTTATTGTTAGAGAACAATTTACTACTAGTAAAACAATCCATACTATTAAGTTGCCCCACAACTGCTTTATACATCCTCGTACAAACTTACATTTCATTACCTTTAATAAATCTGGAGAAAGAAATAAATTTGGCAGTCTATATATAAAGACAGTAGACTCACTTTATAAAATTATATTTCATATTGATAAAGGACGTATAAGATATGAACAAATTTAATATGAAAGGATCATTATTTGTTGATAGTCTCTTATCATTTTCAATGATTACTTTTATTTGTGTCTTATTTATACCTATGATATTACAATTAAAATCAAATATTCAAATTAAAACCAATGAAATAGAATTAAGTAGGGTGTTATTGAATTCACTTCATCATTACAATAAAAAAGAACTAAAAACTGGTATCACTATTGATAGGTACAAACTGAAATTGGATAACAACAAAATATGTATAACTAAAAAAGGGGAGAAATATGAAAAATGTTTCTTTAAATAGCTTGAAAGCTTTCACATATATAGAACTCTTATTTTCTCTTTTTATATGCATTCTTATTTTGTCAATCTTACCAACATTATTTAAAACCACAGGCAACCTCAATGAACAAATAATGAATAGTCAGGAAATTGATTTGGCATTTTTTTCAAGAGATTTTACACAAGATTTAATTCAAGATGATGCATACATTGATGTAAATCAGTCTAATCATCAACGTGTTGTAATAAAAAATAAACATAAAAGCATTGTTTATCAATTTGTAAATAAAAAAATTATTAAAACAATAAATGGAAAAGGTAATATAACATTATTATACAAAGTTGGCAGTGCTAAATTTAAAATCATTAATGACAAATATATAGTTATTTATTTAAAAATATTGGAGAAAGGCAACTACTATGAAAAGAAACTTATTTTTTAATCGTTCAGCATATATGTATCCTTTTATGATGGTGATATTTATGCTATATTTATCTTTAATAACTATTTATACATTTCAAATCGGTATACAATTAAAAACTTTAGATAACATTGAATCATATTATAAAAAACAAATAAATACTTACATAAAAAAGGACGTTAATTTTGAATAATAATAAAATTGAACCCTTAATACTTATTGGCTTTATGGGGACAGGTAAGACAACATTAGGTAAATATTTAGCCAAAATGAACCAACTTTCATATATTGATTTAGATGAACATATAGCAACTCAGGAAAAAAGTTCTATTCCGGACATTTTTAAAGCTATAGGTGAAAGTGGATTTAGACAATTAGAATTTGAATATTTAAAAAAGTGTATTCAAAATTATGATATTATTTCAACTGGTGGTGGAATTATCGAAGGTGACCAATCATTTGAAATTTTAAAAAAACAGCCAAAAGTGATTTGGTTAGATTGCGATATAAGTATTGTTTACAACAGAATAAGCCATGACAGTAATAGACCAAATGCAAATAATAAATCGTTATTTGAATTAAAAAGCTTGTATTCATCCCGGTTTTCAAGATATAATGAAATCGCATTCATAAAAATAAATAGTAATCAGTCTCTTTCAGTTCTACAAAGTGAAATCATGGAAGAGATAGTTTGCGAATGATCAGTATTAGAGAGAATGGATCGTTATGTATCATATAACTGTTTACCATCGCCGAAGGTGCAAGTTTTTACGAAACTCTCAGGCAAAAGGATAATACTGTAACGCATTCCTGGAATATTAAAACAGGGTAGTTAAGGCTACTCTGTTTTTTTAATATATAAAAATCATTAGGAGGTTTCTTCATGTCCAACGAACTTAAAAAAACACCACTTTATCAAACATTTGTAGATAGTGGTGCTAAAATCGTAGAATTTGGTGGATGGGCGATGCCAGTCCAATTTTCTAGTATTAAAGAAGAACATAACGCTGTTAGAACTGAAATAGGCTTATTTGATGTAAGTCATATGGGCGAAATTATTATTAAAGGGCCAGATGCTGCTAAGTTGGTTCAATATTTACTTTCAAATGATACTGAAAACTTAACTACTACTAAAGCTCAGTATACTGCTTTATGTAATGAAAATGGTGGCATTATAGACGATTTAATCACGTATAAACTAGAAGAAAATGTTTATCTTTTAGTAGTTAACGCAGGAAATACTGAAAAAGACTTCGAATGGATGAAGAAAAAATCAAGTGAATTTGAAGCTGAAGTACTCAATGTCTCAAGTGAATATGGTCAGTTAGCAATTCAGGGGCCAAAAGCACGTGATTTAGTTCAACAACATGTAAATACCAATATAATTGAGATGAAGCCGTTTGAATTTAAGCAAGATGTTGATTTCTTCGGTAAAAATATCATCCTTTCACAATCTGGCTATACAGGTGAAGATGGATTTGAAATATATTGTGCTGCGGATGATGCGCCATATTTATGGAATGAAATACTTAAATATAATGTGACGCCATGTGGTTTAGGTGCCAGAGACACATTGAGATTGGAAGCTGGATTGCCATTACACGGACAAGATTTAAGTGAAACAATCACACCTTATGAGGCAGGAATTGCATTCGCTGCAAAACCATTAATTGAAGCTGATTTTATAGGTAAAGACGTCTTAAAGGATCAGAAAGAGAATGGATCTAAACGCAGAACTGTAGGTCTAGAAATGATTGATAAAGGTATTCCACGAACAGGTTATGAGGTATACGATTTAGATGGTAATCAAATAGGTGAAGTTACTTCAGGAACACAATCACCTTTAACAGGTAAATCTATTGGACTAGCATTAATCGATCGAAATGTTTTTGAAATGGGAAAAGAAGTAATTGTTCAAGTTAGAAAAAGACAAGTTAGAGCTAAAATTGTCAAAAAAAATCAAATTAATAAATAATTCAAAGGGGTGTTACTGTGAGTCATCGTTATATTCCATTAACAGAACAAGATAAAAACGAAATGTTAAATACCATTGGAGCAAATTCTATTAGTGAACTTTTTGGTGATGTTCCAAAAGATATATTATTAAATAGAGAGTTAGCCATACCAGATGGTGAAGCTGAAACTACATTAACAAGGCGCTTAAGTAGAATAGCTAGTAAAAACATTACGAAAGAAACACACAGTTCATTTCTAGGTGCAGGCGTATATGATCATTACGCCCCTGCTGTCGTTGATGCTATGATTTCTCGTTCAGAATTTTATACTGCATATACACCGTACCAACCAGAAATTTCACAAGGTGAATTACAAGCCATCTTTGAATTTCAAACATTAATTTGTGAACTAACAAATATGGATATTGCTAATTCATCAATGTATGATGGAATCACTAGTTTTGCAGAAGCGTGTATTTTAGCATTTAATCAAACACGTAAAAATAAAATAGTTGTTTCAAAAGGACTTCATTATCAGGCGCTACAAGTTTTAAATACTTACGTTAAAACACGTGAAGAATTTGAAGTCGTAGAAGTTGATCTCGATGGTACGATAACTGATTTAGAAAAACTAGAAAATGCAGTTGATGAGAACACAGCTGCTGTGGCTGTTCAATACCCCAATTTTTACGGTTCTATTGAAGATTTAGAAAAAATCCACTCATTTATAGAAGATAAAAAAGCTCTGTTTATTGTTTATGCAAACCCACTTGCTTTAGGTTTATTAACACCACCAGGTAGTTTTGGAGCTGATATCGTTGTAGGAGATACACAACCATTTGGTATACCAGCACAGTTTGGTGGACCACACTGTGGCTTCTTTGCAACTACTAAAAAATTAATGAGAAAAACACCAGGACGTCTGGTTGGCCAAACTGAAGATGGGGATGGAAATCGTGGTTTCGTATTAACATTACAAGCACGTGAACAACACATCCGTCGTGACAAGGCAACTTCGAATATATGTTCAAACCAAGCATTAAATGCATTAGCTTCATCAATTTGTATGTCTGCATTAGGTAAACAAGGAATTTATGATATAGCAGTACAAAACTTTGAAAATGCTAATTATGCAAAAACACAATTCAAAGAAATTGGATTAGAAGTATCAAACGGGACATCTTTCAATGAATTTGTAGTGAAATTTGACAAACCCGTCAAAGATATTAATGACGCACTACTACAACAAGGAATTATTGGTGGCTTCGACTTATGTGAAGTTTCAAAAGACTTTGAAAACTATATGTTGATAGCTGTTACAGAGTTAAGAACTAAAGACGAGATCGACACATTTGTTAAGAAAGCAGGTGAATTAAATGGTAGTAAGTAAATCTAGTCCATTAATATTCGAACGTTCAAAAAAAGGTCGTTATGCATATTCATTACCTAAAAAAGAAATTGATAATGGTGCGGTAGAAAAATTATTGGATGGAAAATTCATCAGAAAAAATAAAGCTGAACTGCCTGAAGTCGCTGAATTAGATTTAGTACGTCATTATACTGAACTTTCTAACAAAAATTTCGGGGTTGATTCAGGATTTTATCCATTAGGCTCATGTACAATGAAGTATAATCCAAAGATTAATGAAAAAATTGCTCGTATCCCTGGTTTTGCTGATTCACATCCACTTCAAGATGAATCACAAGTACAAGGGTCTTTAGAAATTATTTATAGTCTTCAAGAGGAACTCAAAGAAATAACGGGTATGGATGAAGTCACTTTACAACCTGCTGCTGGGGCACATGGAGAATGGACTGCCTTGATGATTTTCAAGGCGTTCCATCAAAAGAATGGTGAGGGACACCGTGATGAAGTCATTGTACCTGACTCTGCTCATGGTACTAACCCAGCATCTGCAGCTTTTGCAGGATTCAAAGCAGTTACTGTAAAATCAAACGAACGCGGTGAAGTTGATATTGACGATCTGAAACGTGTTGTAAATGAAAATACTGCGGCAATAATGCTGACAAACCCAAATACGTTAGGAATATTTGAAAAAAATATCATGGACATAAGAAACATCGTGCATGAGGCAGGTGGGTTACTGTATTATGATGGTGCAAATTTAAATGCGATTATGGATAAAGTAAGACCTGGAGACATGGGATTTGATGCAGTACACCTTAACTTACACAAAACATTTACTGGACCACACGGTGGAGGTGGACCAGGTTCTGGACCAGTTGGCGTAAAAAAAGAATTAGCTAGTTTTTTACCGAAACCAATGGTGGTTAAAGAAAATGATATTTATAAATATGATAATGCTATTGAAAATTCAATTGGACGCGTAAAACCTTTTTATGGAAATTTTGGTATATATCTAAGAGCATATACGTATATTCGTACGATGGGTAATAAAGGACTTGAAGAAGTTTCTGAGGCAGCTGTTTTAAATGCAAATTATATTAAAGCACGCTTAAAAGATCATTTTGAAATACCTTACCCTCAGTACTGTAAACATGAATTTGTACTCAGTGGTTCAAAACAAAAAGAGCATGGTGTACGGACATTAGATATGGCTAAACGTTTACTTGATTTTGGTGTTCATCCACCAACCATCTATTTCCCACTTAATGTTGAAGAAGGCATGATGATTGAACCAACAGAAACAGAATCAAAAGAAACACTTGATTATTTCTGTGATAAAATGATTGAAATTGCAAATGAAGCTAAAGAAAACCCTGACAAAGTGTTAGAAGCGCCACATACGACAATAATAGATAGACTAGATGAGACAAAAGCAGCAAGAAATCCTGTTTTAAAATTTGAACATCTTCGTTCTGAAAAAGATTAATATCACAATAAATAAAGCGAGTCACTATGCATTTAAAATAGTGGCTCGCTTGTTAATTTTAGTTAAATAATCCTATATCATTTGAATAGCTAATTATTAAAACTATTTTTTAGACTTGATCTTACCAGTCCATTTTTTGTATCCGCCTTTTAGCATATAAATGTCTTTATAACCATTTTTTCTTAGTGTTTTAGCGGCACGATAACTGGCAATGCCATTAGCATCACAAAGATAAATTGGTTGATCTGTTCTTAAACCTTGATATCTTTGTTTAAACATTGTAATGGGTATATTACGTGCTCCGTTAATATGCCCGTAATCATAATCTACTTTTTCCCTTACATCAATTACTTGAGCTTTGCGCAAACCATTATGGAATTCATTTTGGTTTAATTCTGTGACTGCTCTTTTATTAAGAAAATAATTGATTAGCATGTAAGCGATGATAATTATTAATACTGCTAACGGTATAAACCAAAAGTTACTCATCTTGCATCCTCCCTAATTAACCGATATTATATATTATAAGACTGTTAGCGCAATTTATCAAAATATTTTTCTTTTGATACATATTTCATGCTGACAAACTTGTACAATTATTGAAAACGATAACACAAAATATCTGTTATCACAATTTAATTTAGCGATTGGAGTTTTGAATGTGACAGAAACATGGAATTTTATCAATACTGGTAGTAAAGATCCTTATTTTAATATGGCGATGGATGAAGCCCTATTAAATTTTGTTTCTAGAGGTGAAATAGACCCAGTCATCAGATTTTATACTTGGAATCCTGCAACATTATCTATAGGTTACTTTCAAAGGTTAACGAAAGAAATCGATATAGAGAAAGTGGCAGAAAAAGGATATGGGCTTGTACGTCGCCAAACAGGCGGAAGGGGCGTACTACACGACAAAGAATTAACGTATAGTGTAATCGTCCCAGAATCACATCCGGATATGCCTTCAACAGTTACAGAAGCTTATAGAGTGATTTCTGAAGGGCTGTTAGAAGGGTTCAAATATTTAGGCTTTGATGCTTCTTTTGCTATTCCACGCTCTAAGGAAGAAAGGGCGAAACTCAAACAACCGAGAAGTGCAGTGTGCTTCGATGCACCAAGTTGGTATGAATTAGTAGTTGAAGGCAGAAAAATAGCAGGCAGTGCTCAAGTACGACAAAAAGGTGTCATATTACAACACGGTTCATTGTTACAAGATGTGGATATTGATGATTTGTTTGATATGTTTATTTTCAAAAATGAACGATTAAAAGATAAAATGAAACAAGCTTTTGTTGATAAAGCTGTTGCAATCAATGATATTTCTGAACGTTATATCACGCTTGAAGAGATGGAAGAAGCTTTTGAAATTGGTTTTAAAAAAGGCTTGAATATTAACTTTAAACCTCTAGAACTAACTTCAGATCAACAAGAGGAAATTGATAAATTAGTCGTAAAATATAAAGCTGATGAATGGAATTACCGTAAATAATTGGCATTAGGAAATAAAACATTTCTATTTCTGGACATTAATGTCTATATGAATATATTTGTTACACAATCCTTTTTCATATTTCTCAAAAATCAATTAACTTAATACATGTCTAATCATTTTTTAAAATACAAAAGCTCCCTTCAATGTTTTCATTTCTAAATGGCTACATCGAAGGGAGCTTAACTTATCATTGATAATCGTAGTTCTATCCATGTTTGTTTCTATTTGTTCTTTCTTTTTTGTCTGTTGTATTTACGTTGTGCACGTTTGTATTTACGTTGATCTTCAGTAAGGAAGAAGAAATAATATATCACATAAATAATTCCCGCAAATATTGCTAAGCTAATTGCCATTCTTACGAAACTAAAAATAAAAGCATCTAAATTAAGAACCAATCCGACAACTGCAACAGCAATGACAATATAAAATATTGCTTGTTTCACTTAAAACACTCCTATATCATTCTAACTTTTATTATTATTAATACTTATAGTTGATAAATCATTTTGTCCTTTTTTTATTTTTTTCTTATCTTTATCATTATAACCTTCACTAATATTACTCATCGCATCACTCAACTTTTTATTAAGTTGAGTGATATTTTTATTTTTAGATTTGTCTTCGCTACTCATCTTTTCTTTATTAAGATCATTTTTGTAAGTAGTATAGGCGGTGTCTATTTTATTAGTAATATCATTTAGTTTTTCTTGAACTTTTTTATCGCCTTTATTTTTCGTAATATCACTTTCAATTTCATCATAATGTTCTATTGATTTAGCAATATCTTGGTAATATGTAGAAGAGGCTTTTAAGTTTGTAACTCTCTTTTTATTACTTTTAGCTGTGCCTATGTTTTTTTTATCTTTTTCTAGTGCAGTGATATTATTTTTTTCCTTGCTGATGTCTTGTTTTAATTCCTGAATATTACTTTTCAACTTATGATTTTCGTCGCGTAATTTTATTGTTTTTTCTTCTAACGGACCTAAATTCTGACTTCCACATCCTACTAATAAACATGAAGCACCTAAAATAGCTACAATTTTTTTCTTCATAATTCTCTCCTAATTCAAAAACTATAAATTTATATAATAATTATGCTATCATTTTAATGTATAAATGGAAAATGTACAAATTTATTGAATGGGAGGAAGACAAATGACAAGAATTGAAAAATTAAATTCTGCCTTAGAATTGAAACATTTAGAAGGCGCAGTCATATTATCAGATTTTAATAGAAGATATTTATCAGGGTTTACAGGTACAAGCGGTGCGTTAATCATTACTAAAGATCAAAATTTATTAATAACTGATTTTAGATACATAGAACAAGCAACTGCGCAAGCACCTGATTTTAAAATTATAAAGCAGCAAGGCTCGTTAATTGAAGAAGTGAAGCATCAACTTGAAAAATTAAATGTACAAAATGTAGGTTTTGAAGGGAATCTCGTTAGCTATGATACATATTTACAATTAAGTAAAGCATACATCAGTCTAATTAGTATCACTGGAGTAATCGAGAAAATACGTGAAGTAAAAGACCAAGCAGAAATCAAGCTAATACAAAAAGCTTCAGAAATTGTTGATGAAACCTTTGAATATATTTTAACAGTTGCTAAAGCGGGTATGACAGAGCAACAATTAAAAGCTAAATTAGAAAGTAAAATGTTAGAATTAGGAGCAGAAGGTCCATCCTTCGATACTATCGTGGCCTCTGGCGTAAGAGGGGCGTTACCACATGGCGTAGCTAGTGATAAAGTTATTAATAAAGGTGAACTCATTACATTAGACTTTGGTGCTTATTACCAAGGCTATACTTCTGATATCACACGTACATTTGCTATCGGAGAACCAGATCCGAAACTTAAAGAAATATATAATATTGTTCTAGAGGCTAATTTAAAAGGCATCGAGGCTGCGAAAAAAGGAATTACAGGTAAAGCATTAGATGCCATAGCAAGAGATTATATTACAGAAAAAGGTTATGGAGAAGCATTTGGTCATTCACTAGGTCACGGTATAGGATTAGATGTTCATGAAGGTCCTAATCTGTCAAGGAAATCTGATACTGAATTGGATGTTAATCATTGTGTTACAATAGAACCCGGCATATATTTAGATGGCTTAGGCGGCGTTCGTATAGAAGATGACATTTTAATTAAAGAAAATGGCTGTGAACGCTTTACTAAATGCACTAAAAACCTTATTATTTTATAGAAGACCTTACAATCGAGGAGGAAACTGAATGATTTCGGTTAATGATTTTAAAACAGGCTTAACAATATCAGTAGATAATGGCATTTGGAAAGTATTAGATTTCCAACATGTCAAACCAGGAAAAGGATCAGCCTTTGTACGTTCTAAATTACGTAATTTAAGAACTGGGGCAATTCAAGAGAAAACATTCAGAGGTGGCGAGAAAGTAGAAACCGCTTTGATTGAAAATCGTCGCATGCAGTATTTATATGCTGATGGCGATACGCATGTTTTCATGGACAATCAAACATTTGAACAAACAGAATTACCAGCTGATTATTTAGAATATGAACTTAATTTCTTAAAAGCTAACATGGAAGTTCAAATCCAATCTTATGAAAATGAAACATTAGGTGTTGAATTACCTAAAACAGTTGAACTTACTGTTACTGAAACTGAACCTGGTATTAAAGGTGATACTGCTAACGGTGCAACTAAATCTGCTACTGTAGAAACGGGTTATACATTGAACGTGCCTTTATTTGTTAATGAAGGTGACGTATTAGTGATAAATACTGGTGACGGTAGCTACATTTCAAGAGCATAATTGCATTAATTTTTTTATAAAACCTTTCCAATTAGCCGTGCTTTGGAAAGGTTTTTATTTTTTAATACTTTAGAATATTATTAAATCAAACAAAATATTCATAAATAAAAAGCATTTGTCTTAGCATATAAGTACATAGAACACGATAAAAGTTAATCAGTTTATTATAGAAAGTATGTATATGCTTGAATTGAGCATATCACTAAAGTAAAATAAACTAGGTAAATGAAAACAATCTGAAGGAGTCAGTATTTATGAATTTTAAAGAAATTAAAGAATTAATCGAAATTCTTGATCAATCAAGTTTGACTGAAATTAATATAGAAGACAAAGGTAATGTCGTTAATTTAAAAAAAGAGAAAGAAACTGAAATCATTACTCCACAAATTTCTCAACAACCAATGCAACAATTAACACCACAACAAGGTGTAGCTTCAGCGCCTATAACAGGTGGCAGTGAAGAAACTACTGGAAATGCAAGTACTGCTGACGATAACTTACAAACAATTAATGCACCCATGGTTGGTACATTTTATAAATCCCCATCACCTGAAGAAAGTGCATATGTACAAGTTGGTGATTCTGTTACAAATGAATCAACAGTTTGCATATTAGAAGCAATGAAACTATTCAATGAAATTCAAGCCGAAGTATCTGGAGAAATTGCAGAAATTTTAGTAGAAGACGGTCAAATGGTAGAGTATGGCCAACCGTTATTTAAGGTGAAATAATGAATAAAATTTTAATAGCTAATAGAGGGGAAATTGCGGTAAGAATCATTCGTGCTTGTCATGACCTTGGATTGCAAACAGTGGCAATATACTCTGAAGGAGATAAAGACGCATTACATACTCAAATTGCTGATGAAGCATATTGCGTTGGCCCAACTCAATCTAAAGATTCTTATTTAAACATCCCAAATATTTTATCGATAGCAACTTCTACAGGTTGTGATGGTGTTCATCCAGGGTATGGCTTCTTAGCAGAAAATGGAGATTTTGCAGAATTATGTGAAGCTTGCCAATTAAAATTTATTGGACCAAGTTATGAATCAATACAAAAAATGGGAATTAAAGATGTCGCTAAGGAAGAAATGAAACGTGCAGAAGTTCCTGTAGTACCAGGTAGTGAAGGTCTAGTCCAAGATATTAATGATGCAAAAAAGATTGCTAAAAAAATTGGTTACCCTGTAATTATTAAAGCAACTGCTGGTGGAGGCGGCAAAGGTATCAGAGTTGCTCGTGATGAAAAAGAATTAGAAACAGGTTTTAAAATGACGCAACAAGAGGCTGAAACTGCATTTGGTAATGGTGGATTATACTTGGAAAAATTCATTGAAAATTTCCGCCATATTGAAATACAAGTCATGGGCGATCGCTTTGGTAATGTTGTTCATTTAGGCGAGCGCGACTGTACAATTCAGAGAAGGATGCAAAAATTAGTTGAAGAAGCTCCTTCACCAATACTTACTGAAGAAAAGCGTCAAGAAATGGGAAATGCAGCTGTTAGAGCTGCAAAAGCCGTTAATTATGAAAACGCTGGAACAATAGAATTTATCTATGATTTAGATTCTAATGCGTTCTACTTTATGGAAATGAATACTAGGATTCAAGTTGAACATCCAGTTACTGAAATGGTTACAGGTGTTGACTTAGTTAAATTACAATTGAAAATTGCGATGGGTGAACAATTACCATTCAAACAACAAGATATTAAAATTGATGGACATGCAATGGAATTCAGAATAAATGCTGAGAATCCCTTCAAAAACTTTATGCCTTCACCAGGACAAATCACTCAATATTTAGCACCAGGCGGTTTCGGAGTAAGAATAGAATCGGCATGTTATACTAATTATACTATCCCACCATATTACGATTCTATGGTAGCGAAACTTATAGTACATGAACCAACAAGAGAAGAAGCAATAATGACTGGTTTACGAGCACTTGGTGAGTATCTTGTTTTAGGTATTGACACAACAATACCTTTCCATATTCGTCTGTTAAATAATGACATTTTCAGAAGCGGAGAATTTAATACTAAGTTTTTAGAAACTTATAATATTATGGATGATCAATCTAAATAGGAGGTATGTGACATGGTTAAAGTATCAGAAACCTCACATTCCAAATTAGGCAAAATAGAAATTGCACCTGAGGTATTAACTGTAATTGCAAGTATAGCCACTTCAGAAATAAAAGGTATACAAGGTCATTTTAAAGAATTGAAAAAAAGCGGCTTAGAACATATTAGTAAAAAGCAATTAAGTCGTGGTATCAAAGTTGATACGCAAGAAGATGGCATTTATATCGATGTGTTTTGTGCATTATCTAATGGAATAAATATTTCAGAAGCTGCCAAAAAAATACAACAAGCCATTTATAATTCTTTAACAACAATGACTACAATTGAACCAAGTCAAATCAATATCCATATTACACATATTGAACCAACAACTTAAAATTTATAAAAGCAAATTTAATTTAAATTCATTTTGCGAAAAGTGCATGTTATCTTTGTGAAACATCTCTTTTCGCCAGTGATTTACAATAATATAATGCTTGAAGGAGTTTATAATGAGTCGAAAAGAATCCAGAACGCAAGCCTTTCAAACTCTATTTCAACTTGAAATGAAAAATAGCGATTTAACAATTGAAGAAGCAATCAGCTTTATTAAGGATGAGAATCCAGATTTAGAATTCGAGTTCATCAATTGGCTAGTAACTGGCGTGAAAGACCATGAATCTGTACTAGACGAAAAGATTCAACCCCATTTGAAAGATTGGACTTTAGCCAGATTATTAAAATCAGATAGAATTATTTTAAGAATGTCTACGTTTGAATTGTTACATAGTTCAACACCACAGAAGGTTATTATCAATGAAGCAGTTGAATTAGCTAAGCAATTCAGTGATGATGACCACTACAAATTTATAAATGGTGTATTGAGCAATATTGAATAAAAGAGTGATATAACATGTCAGAATATTTAAGTGTTACTTCGTTAACTAAATATATTAAATATAAATTTGACCAAGACCCTCATCTTCAATCTGTTTTGATTAAAGGTGAATTATCAAACTTTAAAAAGCATAGTAGCGGTCATCTTTATTTTAACGTAAAAGATAAAAGTAGCGTGATAAGCGCAATGATGTTTAAAGGTAATGCTTCTAAAATAGATTTCGATCCTAAAGAAGGAGACGAAGTGCTACTAGAAGCACGTGTTTCTGTTTATGAACGTCGTGGTAATTATCAAATATATGTTAATAAAATGCATATTGATGGTGTAGGCAACCTTTATCAAAAATTAGAGCAACTAAAAAAGAAATTAACTAAAGAAGGTTATTTCGATCAAAATCATAAAAAACCCATACCTAAATTCCCTAAAAAAATTGCAGTTCTAACAGCAGGAACGGGCGCTGCTATACGAGATATCCATACAACTATTAATAGTAGATATCCACTAGCTGAACAAATTCAAATCAATACACTTGTACAGGGCGAACAAGCTAAAAATGATATTATTGATAAGATTCGTCAAGCAGATGCACTAAATGTGGATACAGTTATCATCGGTCGTGGCGGTGGTTCTATCGAAGATTTATGGAATTTTAACGAAGAGGATGTTGTTAAAGCCATTTATACTTGTCAGACACCAATTATTTCCGCAGTAGGACACGAAACAGACTTTACACTAAGCGACTTTGTAGCAGATGTTAGAGCAGCAACGCCAACGCAAGCAGCAGTTATGGCTACGCCAGACCAATACGAATTGCGCCAATATTTACATCAAACCAATTTGTCACTCACTCGATTTATCAAACAACATATGCAACAACAAAGAAAATATTTAGAACATGTTGCTTCTTATTATAAATTCAAAACGCCTTCATTGCTTTATGATCAGCAAATACAAAAACGTGATGACTTAGAGAAACAACTTAATCTATCAATGCAATTAAAAATTAAAAATCAACAACAGCAATTACAATTATTATATAATAAATTTAATTTGAAAACGTTTAAACTCAATATCAATAGAGAGCAATTAACAATCAATCAAAAGCGCGAAGATTTAAATAAAGTTATGCGTAATTTTATTAATAATCAAAAAAATAATTTGGCTAGAAAACTAGAGAATCTAAATAATTTAAGTCCTACAAATACAATGTTGCGTGGTTATACCATTGTAAATAAGGATGAGCAAGTTATTACGAGCACTAAAGACCTAGCTGAAAATGATAACATTGTGTTAACAATGAAAGACGGTGTTGTTGATGCACAAGTTAAGAAAGTAAGGTGTAATGATGAGTAATAATAGTACACAAAGTTTTGAAGATATGATGAAAGAACTAGAAACAATCGTTCAAAAATTAGACAATGAGAGCGTATCATTAGAAGAGTCTTTAAATTTATACCAACGTGGTATGAAATTATCTGCAACGTGTGATGAAACGTTAAAAGATGCCGAGAAAAAAGTTAACGAATTAATGTCTGATGATCAAAACGATACTAATGACAATCTCGAGAAGGTTGATAGCGATGATGAATAAAAAAATGGACCAGTTAACTGAAGAAATTAATCAGATGTTATCTGAGACAATTCCAAGTTCAACACTAAATACTAATTTAGAAGAAAGTATGCGTTATTCACTAGAAGCAGGGGGAAAACGCATTCGACCTGTTTTATTACTTCTAACTTTAGAAATGTTAACGAACGATTATAATAAAGGTTTCTCATCAGCACTTGGACTAGAAATGGTACACACGTATTCACTCATACATGATGACTTACCACCGATGGATAATGATGATTATCGTAGAGGGAAACTAACGAATCATAAAGTGTTTGGAGAGTGGAAAGCAATACTAGCAGGCGATGCTTTATTAACAAAAGCTTTCGATATAATTGTAAATGATCAAGCACTTTCTGATGCAGCTAAAATTAAATTAATAAAACGTCTAGCATTTGCAAGTGGGCACTTAGGCATGGTAGGCGGGCAAACATTGGACATGCAAAGTGAAGGTGAAGGAACGCGTGTCGATATCGATACCCTAGAGCAAATTCATAATGCAAAAACAGGTGCCCTTTTAAAATTTGCAGTAATGGCAGCAGTAGATATTGCTAATCCTGAAAAGCATGTTGCCGAAGCCCTAGAATTATACAGTGAACATTTGGGATTAATGTTCCAAATCAAAGATGATTTATTAGATATTTATGGTGATGAGGCAAAACTTGGTAAATCAGTGGGCAGTGATATAGAAAATGATAAAAGTACATATGTGTCACTTTTAGGTCAGCAAGGTGCAGAAGAAAAACTTAAATATCATACTGAAGCAGCATACCGATGTTTAAGACAATTGCCAAAACACTATCATACAGACAATTTAGTTTATATCATTGAACTCTTTAATCATCGTGAATCTTAGATTTAAATGTATAACTTTAATAATCATGCTACCTTATGGTAGTGTGATTTTTTATTTAAATCTTTTATTCTATTTAATAATTATTCATCAGAATTATAATGTAACTATATACAATAATTAAATTCTAAATACTTTGATGATGTAATTATGTACTAAATAGACTAGAAGCACGCGAAACAATCGTGCTATTCATATAAATTATAAACTGTCTTTGGTAGTAGTATAATAAGGCTTATGGTAAAATAAATGTATAAATATTCGTTTATAGAGGTGCTATATATGGCTAAAAAATCAGTAAGACATATCAAAATAAGAGAAATCATTTCAAATGAAAAAATTGAAACACAAGATGAATTGGTAAAACGATTAAATGAATATGAATTAAATGTCACTCAAGCGACTGTATCTAGAGATATTAAAGAACTACAACTAATTAAGGTGCCTACTCCCGCAGGTCAATATGTTTATAGTCTACCTAATGACAGGAAATACCACCCACTAGAAAAATTAGGTCGCTATTTAATGGATTCGTTTGTAAATATTGATGGTACGGATAATTTATTAGTATTAAAGACATTGCCTGGAAACGCACAATCTATCGGTGCAATTTTAGATCAAATAGACTGGGAAGAAGTATTAGGTACAATTTGTGGCGACGATACTTGTTTAATTATCTGTCGCGATGATGCTGCAAGTGAAAAGATCAAAACACGCATCTTTAATTTATTATAAGAATAAGGAAGTGTAAAAAGATGCTCCAAACGCTATCTATAAAACAATTTGCAATTATCGATGAATTAGAAGTCCATTTTGGTGATGGATTAACTGTACTCAGTGGTGAAACAGGTGCTGGTAAATCAATTATAATTGATGCAATAGGTCAATTGATTGGAATGAGAGCTTCGTCAAATTATGTAAGACATGGTGAGAAAAAAGCTATTATTGAAGGCATTTTTGATATAGATGAAAGTAAAGAAGCCATTTCCATACTAGAAGCATTAGATATTGATATAGATGAAGATTTTCTTTTAGTAAAAAGAGAAATTTTTAGTACAGGCAAAAGCTTGTGTAGAGTTAATAACCAAATCGTTACATTACAAGATTTACGTAAAATCATGCAAGAATTGTTAGATATTCATGGGCAACACGAAACTCAAACACTGTTAAAACAAAGATATCATCTACAACTGCTTGATAATTACGCTGAAGATAAATATAAAGATTTATTAGATAAGTATATTTCAACATTTGATCAATATCATGCTAAGAAGAAAGAACTAGAAGCATTAGAATCTGCCGATCAAGCCTTGTTGCAAAGGTTAGATTTGTTGAAGTTCCAATATGAAGAATTACAAGAAGCTCATTTAGTAGAAGGTGAAGTTAAGCAGCTTGAAACAGATATTAAACGCATACAAAACTCTGAAAATTTAAGTCTTGCTTTAAATAATGCACACCTTACCTTAACTGATGAACATGCGATTACCGACCGGCTATATGAATTAAGTAATCAACTACAAGCAATTAATCAAATTCTACCTGAAAAATATGACAGTTTAAAAGAAGAGGTAGACCAGTTTTATTATACTTTAGAAGATGCTAAGCATCAGCTATACGATGAATTAACAAACACAGAATTTGATGAACAATATTTAAACGAACTTGAGTCTAGAATGAATGTACTTAATGACCTGAAAAGAAAATATGGTAAAGATGTTAACGAACTTATGATTTATCAAAGTAAATTAGCCAGTGAAATTGATAAAATTGAAAATTACGAGGAAAGCACCTCTCAATTACGACAAGAAATCGAATCATTATATGATGAAGTAATTCATTTAGGTAAACAATTATCTAAAGAACGACGTGATGTTGCACAAACACTTAGAGCTCATATTGTTGAAGAGATTCAAAATTTACAAATGAAAGATGCTAATTTAGAAATTTCATTTAAACCTTTAGACACACCAAATCGTGAAGGTGTAGAATTTGTAGAATTTTTAATAAGTCCAAATAAGGGAGAGCCACTTAAAAGTTTAAATAAAATTGCATCTGGCGGAGAATTATCTAGAATTATGTTAGCACTTAAATCAATTTTTGTGAAAACTAGAGGACAAACAGCAATATTATTTGATGAAGTTGATTCAGGTGTTTCTGGTCAAGCTGCACAAAAAATGGCCGAAAAAATGAAAGATTTAGCTACTTATATTCAAGTTATCTGTATCTCTCATTTACCACAAGTAGCTACGATGAGTGACCATCATCTATTTATTAGTAAAAATACGTCAGAAGATCGCACAACAACGCATGTCCAAGCTTTATCAGGTGAAGAACGTGTAACAGAAATTGCGAGAATGATTTCGGGGGCAAGTGTTACTGAACTCACACGCCAGAATGCAAAAGAAATGATAGAACAAAACCAACGTTTACGTAAATAACTAACTCGTATTTTATAAACTGAGAAAGGTGTTGATTTTCGTGCAATATCAACATTTAATTACGCCAACTCAATCCTTAAAGGGTAATGTCGCTATTTTATTTGCTAATGATGAGAAAATGTTGTCTGTAGTCATCGAAGCATTATCTATAAGTGATATAGAAGTTTATTTATATGATACACAAGACCTGACTGAAATTATCCGCTCATTTGATATAGAAGTACAACTATTAAATCGAATTCATATTCTTAGTTTTAGCACTAAAAATGAATTATTCCAGAAATGTGCAGATGATTTAACTACAGGTAAAGTAAGCTTATTAATGAAGGGCAATATGATGTCTTCAACCTTATTATCGTTTGTATTGAGTCATAAACATTTCATAGATAACCACGGATTTTTAAATCATGTTGCATGTTTCGATATACCTAACTATCACAAAACACTAATGCTGAGTGATGTTGCATTTAATATTAATCCGACTGTCAAAGAAAAAGAGCAAATCATTATCAATTTATCAAACTTTGCTAAATCACTTGGGTATGAGCAATTTAAAGTAGGTTTACTATCTTCTGTCGAAAAGGCTGTTAAAAAGATACAATCTTCCATAGATTCAGAAAAATTGAAACAAATCTTTCATCGTGCTGAGTCAAATTTTTTAGTTGTTGACGGACCATTTGCTTTTGACAATGCGGTTAATATGGAAAGTGTAATTAAGAAGCATATTACTTCATCAGTCGCAGGCGATGTAGATGCATTATTAGTCTCACATATTGATGTTGGTAACGCCTTATATAAATCATTTACGTATTTTGGTGGCGCAAGGGTATCAAGTTTAGTGTTAGGCGCCAATTTCCCAATTGTATTAACCTCACGCACTGATTCAAAACAGAATAAACTAGATTCATTATTACTGGCACTTAAAGTATTAAACTAAAATAATCTTACAACTAAATGTATTATTCTTATTTAGGGATAGGTTATTAATTTTATAAAGACCTTAATTGATGTAAAATAAATATGGATATTATAAAATGATTAATATAGCCAAACTTTATAGGATATTGATTTAAAAGCTAAGATTGCATTGCCACAGTTTTTCATCTTTAACTTTTCCAATGTACCTCACGTTTAATAACCAATAAATGATGGTTATGTTAATAAAGAAGGTGCAAATATGGCGCGAATTTTGATATTGAACTTGGGCAGTACTTCTTCTAAAATTGCGATATACGAAAATACAACGTGTATACAAAATAAGACAATAAGACATAACATACAATTAACGTCTTTAAAATTAATTGATCAAAAAGAACCACGTATGAAACTAATAAAATATTTCATTGAACAGACTGTTGGTATGGATTTTAGTCAGTTTCATGCTATTGCTTGTAGAGGTGGTATTGTAAAACCAATTTCCGGTGGCGTATATCGCATTGATAAAGCAATGTACAATGAGCTCAAAGTTTTTAAATATGGTATACATGCATCGAATTTGAGTGGTATTATAGGTTATGAATTGGGTTCTTTTTTGAATATACCCGTTTTCACCGTGGATCCAGTAGTTGTCGACGAATTAATGCCAATAGCAAAAGTAACAGGGATTAAAGGTATAGAAAGGCGTAGTGTTTTTCACGCATTAAATCAAAAAGCAGTTGCAAGACATTATGCAATGTCTGTAGAAAAAACCTACGCTGACATAAATGTCATTGTTGCACATCTGGGTGGTGGCATAACAGTTGGGGCACATAAAAATGGAAATGTAGTGGATGTCAACGATGGATTACTTGGTGAAGGCCCGTTTAGTCCTGAGCGTACAGGATCCATTCCAAATGATCAATTATACAATTACGGTTATCAACACAATTTCACACCAACAGAAATGAATCACTTTTTGAGTAAAGAAGGTGGTTTCATTAGTATGTTCAAAACAAATGATTTGTCACAATTATCAAGTGAGTATCATACGAATCCCGATGTTCAATTTGCTTTTGACGCATTAGCATATCAGATTGCAAAAGCAATTGGTGAAAGGTCAATTGTTTTTCAAGGCAAAATTGATCAAATTATTTTAACTGGTGGATTAAGTTATAATACACAACTTGTAGAAAATATTAAAGGCTTTGTTTCATGGCTTGCACCAGTATCTGTATATCCCGGTGAACAAGAAATGGAAGCAATGGCTAGCAGAACCTTAGCAGTATTAACTGGAGACGAAAAGGTTAAAGCTTATAGTTAGGAGCAAAAAAATGTCAGAAGAAAAATATGATTTAGTAATACTTGGTGGAGGTACTGCAGGTTATGTATCTGCAATCAGAGCCTCACAATTAGGTAAAAAAGTTGCACTCGTAGAACAATCTCTCTTAGGTGGTACTTGTTTACATAAAGGGTGTATACCGACAAAAGCTTTATTAAAATCGGCAGAAGTTATGCGGACAATTTCAAACGCTACTGACTATGGTGTTGATGTAGAAGACTTTAAGCTTAATTATTCACGCATAAAATCAAGAAAAAACGATATCGTAAAACAAATGTTTAACGGTGTCACTCAATTAATGGAACATAATAAAATTGATGTCTTTAATGGAACTGGGCGTATTTTAGGACCTTCTATATTTTCTCCACAAAGCGGTACAATATCTGTGGAATTTGAAAATGGCGAATCCGAACTTATACCAAATAATAATGTTCTTATTGCAACTGGATCACAACCAATGCCTTTACCTTTTTTACCATTTGATCATGATATTGTTCTTTCTAGTGACGACATCTTAAAATTAGAAATGTTACCAAAATCACTTGTTATCATTGGTGGAGGAGTCATAGGTTTAGAATTTGCATCTTTACTGACAGATTTTGGGGTTAAAGTAACGGTCATCGAAGCAGGTGAACGCATCTTACCGACTGAAAGTAAATCTATCGCAAATACATTAAAAAATGATTTAACACAACGTGGTGTGAAATTTCATGAAAATACACAACTATCGGAATCACAAATTTCAATTGATGACTCTGGTATCAATATTTTATTGAATGATGAAACGACTCATTTTGAAAAATGCTTAGTCGCAATTGGTAGAAAGCCAAATACGGATGATATTGGTTTAAATAATACGAAAATACAATTATCAGCTGCTAATCATATAATTGTAAATGAATTTCAACAAACAGAAGACAAACATATATATGCTGCAGGCGATTGTATCGGCAAATTACAACTCGCACACGTTGGTTCAAAAGAGGGCACTACTGCTATTGAACACATGTTTGATGAAGCACCTTTACCATTGAATTATGATAAAATGCCAAAATGTGTTTATACGCAACCTGAAATAGCTAGTATTGGGCAAAATTTAGAACAAGCAAAATCTAATAACGTTAATGCAAAAGCCTTTAAAGTTCCGTTTAAAGCAATCGGCAAAGCTGTTATAGAAAATGTTACAAATCAAAATGGCTTTTGCGAAATCGTAATCAATCAGGATAATGATACTGTACTTGGTCTTAATATGATTGGACCACATGTAACAGAATTAATTAATGAAGTATCATTAATGCAATTTATGAATGGCTCCACTCTAGAACTTGGATTAACTACTCATGCACATCCGTCGCTGTCCGAAGTGTTAATGGAGTTAGGCTTAAAAGTTGAAAACAGATCGATTCATGTTTAAATAAGGAGGAAATAAGATGTTTGATTATAAATCAGTTGGACTCGAAGCGTCTGACTTACAAACCATGTATAAATGGATGGACTTAGGTCGTAAAATAGATGAGCGTATGTGGCTTTTAAACCGCGCTGGGAAAATTCCATTTGTCATAAGCTGCCAGGGGCAAGAGGCGACACAAATAGGTATGGCATATGCTATGCGTGAAGGAGACATCTCTTCACCTTATTATAGAGATTTAGCGTTCGTAACTTATATGGGCATGACAGCATTAGATTCAATGCTAGCTGCATTCGGTAAACGTGATGATATAAATTCCGGCGGGAAACAAATGCCTTCTCATTTTGGAAAAAGAGAAAAAGGTATATTATCGCAAAGTTCGCCTGTAGGAACACAAATAGTACACGCTGTAGGTGCTGCATTGGCATTAAAGATGGATAATAAGCCTAATATTGCTATGGCAACTGTGGGAGAAGGTAGTTCAAACCAAGGTGATTTTCATGAGGGCCTCAATTTTGCTGGTGTTCACAACCTTCCGTTTATATGCGTGATTGAAAACAACAAGTATGCAATTTCAGTACCCGATACGCTACAATATGGTGCAGAAAAATTATCTGATCGTGCAATTGGTTATGGTATGCATGGTGAGCATGTCGATGGTAATGATCCGATAGCAATGTATAAAGTAATGAAAGAAGCACGAGAACGAGCATTGAATGGTGAGGGCTCGACATTAATCGAAGCGATGTGTACAAGAATGACTGCACACTCTTCAGATGATGATGACAAGTACCGTACACAAGAAGAGCGCGATGGATTAAAATCATTAGATTGTAACCTAAAATTCAAATCGTTTCTACTTGATGAAGGAATAATTGATGAACAATGGTTAGAAGTAATTGAAAATGAACACAAGGAAATCGTAAACCAAGCCACTAAAGAGGCTGAAAAAGCACCTTATCCATCACCAGAAGAAACTTACACGTATGTTTACGAAGAAGGGAGCTCAAGCAATGCCTAAATTAAGCTATTTAGAAGCAATTCAACAAGGACTAGACCAAGCCATGGCAAAGAATGACGACGTTTTCGTACTTGGTGAAGATGTAGGAAAAAAAGGTGGCGTGTTTGGTGTCACGTTAGGTTTACAACAAAAATATGGAGAAGCAAGAGTATTAGATACACCACTGGCAGAATCAAATATTGTAGGCACTAGTATTGGTGCTGCTATGTTAGGTAAACGGCCAGTTGCAGAAATTCAATTTGCTGAATATATTTTACCAGCAACGAATCAAATTATGAGTGAAGCAGCAAAAATGAGATACCGCTCTAATAATGATTGGCATTGTCCTATTACTATTCGTTCTCCATTTGGTGGAGGCATACACGGTGCTCTTTATCATTCACAAAGTGTTGAATCCATTTTTGCTTCTACACCGGGGCTAACAATAGTTATTCCTTCTACACCATATGATGCTAAAGGCCTATTACTTTCATCAATAGAATCCAATGACCCCGTATTGTATTTTGAACATAAAAAAGCATATCGCTTACTTAAAGACGAAGTACCTGAATCGTATTACACTGTGCCAATTGGTAAAGCAGATGTTAAGCGTGAAGGTGATGATATAACTGTATTTACTTACGGTCTTTGTGTCAATTACTGTATTCAAGCAGCTGATATGCTTGCTGAAGATGATATAAATGTTGAAGTGGTTGATTTACGCACAGTCTACCCATTAGATAAAGAAACGATTATTGAGAGAGCTAAATTAACAGGTAAGGTTTTATTGGTCACTGAAGATAACCTAGAAGGTAGTATCATATCTGAAGTTGCTGCAATTATTGCTGAAAATTGTCTGTTTGATTTAGACGCACCAATTATGAGACTTGCTGGACCCGATGTTCCTTCAATGCCATTTGCACCAACACTCGAAGATGAGTTTATGATTAATCCAGATAAGATAAAAATTAAAATGCGTGAACTCGCAGAATTTTAAGGAGGCACAATGATGGAAATAAAAATGCCTAAACTCGGAGAAAGTGTGCATGAGGGCACAATAGAACAGTGGTTAGTTTCAGTAGGCGATAAAGTAGAGGAGTATGACCCACTTTGTGAGGTTATTACGGATAAAGTAACTGCAGAAGTGCCTTCATCATACGCTGGTACTATACGTCAAATCATCGTTGAAGAAGGTACAACGGTAGCTGTAGATGAAGTGATATGTATCCTTGATGCTGATGATCAAACACTTGAATCCGCTGAGGAAAGCGTGTCTCAAGCTGAAACCCAAAGTGACAGTACAAATGAATCTAAGGAACAAGACACGAATCATACAATACCAGTTGAAAGCCATAATAGCGCTAGTTCTGATAATGAACCTAAAAATAATGGACGTTATTCACCAGTCGTGTTTAAACTTGCATCCGAAAACGAGATCGATTTAACACAGGTAGTTGGTACTGGTTTCGAAGGACGTGTAACTAAAAAAGATGTTGAAAAGGCAATTAAAGAAGGTACGAGCAAAACATCTTCGACTATAATTTCGCCAAAAGATTCACCAAAAGTTTCTAAACAAGCTGTATATAATGAACCATCGCCAGGCTCATCTATTCCAGTTAATGGTGTTCGTAAACAAATTGCTCAAAATATGGTTAATAGCGTTAATGAAATTCCACATGCATGGATGATGGTAGAAGCAGATGCAACCAACTTAGTTAAAACACGTAATTATCATAAACAAAGTTTTAAAGAAAGTGAAGGTTATAATCTAACTTTCTTCGCTTTCTTTGTAAAAGCTGTTGCTGAAGGATTAAAAGCCTACCCATTACTTAATAGTAGTTGGCAAGATTCAGAAATTGTTATGCACAAAGATGTCAATATTTCTATTGCTGTTGCCGATGAAGATAAATTATATGTGCCTGTCATTAAAAATGCTGACGAAAAATCGATAAAAGGAATTGCTAGAGAAATAAATGAATTAGCACAAAAAGCTAGAAATAAAAAATTACGTTCTGAAGATATGCAAGGTGGTACATTTACAGTAAATAATACTGGAACATTTGGTTCAGTATCATCTATGGGTATTATTAATCACCCTCAAGCCGCTATACTTCAAATTGAATCTGTAATTAAAAAACCTGTCGTTATTGATGACATGATTGCAATTCGTAATATGGTTAATTTATGTATTTCAATTGATCATCGTATTTTAGATGGGTTACAAGCAGGCAGATTTATGAATTTTGTTAAAACACGCATTGAACAATATTCTATAGAGCATACAAGTATTTATTAGTATGATAAACAATCAATAAATTAGAGAATAATTGTACGACATCTCATTATAAGGGTGGTATCGTACAATTATTCTCTTTTTTAGAGCTTTTTTTTGCCAATAAGACCTAGTAGAGAAAATTCAGATTAACTCACAAACCGATAAGTGATCAGACTTTTATCAATTACTAAATAGTAGATAATATTATTTTTGAAGTATTCACATAAAATAAAAAGTTTAGACAACAGAAAACACACATGTTGAAGTATTATGTATATATTAGTAGAATGAAAGTATTAATCTAGAAATGAAGGGTGAAAATGAATATGGACTTAAATTTTGATTTATATATGACAGATGTTGTAAACCAAGCTAGAAATGAAATTGAAGAAGCAGGTTATGAACAATTAACGTCTGCAGATGAAGTAGATAATGTATTAAAACAGGATGGCACTACATTAGTAATGGTTAACTCCGTATGTGGTTGTGCAGGTGGTATCGCTAGACCAGCAGCTACACATGCCTTACATTACGATAAGTTACCTGATCGTTTGGTAACTGTATTTGCTGGCCAAGATAAGGAAGCAACACAACAAGCAAGAGATTATTTTGAAGGCTATGCACCATCAAGCCCTTCATTCGCATTAATCAAAGATGGCAAAGTGACTGAAATGATAGAAAGACATCAAATAGAGGGACATGATGTAATGAACGTCATTACACAGTTACAAAATTTATTCGATAAATATTGTGTCGAAAAATAGAGGCGTAAAACATGACAAGTTTAAATCCCTATAGAATTGGATTTAGAACAATTAAGACAGCGGTTGGCATGGCGCTTGGTATTATCATTGCCAAGTTAATGGGGCTTGATAATTTTGCTTCAAGCGCTATTTTAGTAGTTTTATGCATCAAGCATACGAAAATACATTCACTGCAAGCAATTGTATCTCGGTTCGTATCTTGTCTTATGATTCTAATATTTGGCTCTATTGTTTTCAGCATGTTAGGACAACATGCGATTGTTTTAGGCATCATTGTTTTATTATTTATACCCTTAACAGTTGTATTTAAAGTTCAAGAAGGTGTTGTAACAAGCTGTGTCATCTTATTGCACGTATTTAATGCACAATCCATTGACTTACATTTATTCGTAAATGAAGTTTTACTGTTAGTTGTCGGTCTAGGCATAGCATTTTTAATGAATATCATTATGCCTAGTTTAGATGGTAATTTAAAACACTATAAACAGGAAATAGAACAGCAATTCACTACAATTTTTGAAACATTTAGTAATACATGTAGAACTCCTAATACTGATATTAATATTTCTTTTAAAGACTTAAAATATACGATTCGTAAGGCAAAATCTATTGCTTTTAGAGATGTAAAAAATCATTTTGTCAGAAATGAGAACTCTTATTACCATTATTTTGATATGAGAGAGGAACAATTAGAATTATTGAGACGAATGGCGATTATAATTGAAAATATTGAAACAAAAGATTACTTGTTAACTAAGATTTCAAATTTATTTGCTGAAGTAGCAAAAAATGTAAATAGTAATGACTATACCGCATTAAGACTACACTCTTTATATGAAATAAGATTAGAATTGAATGAATTAGATCTACCAACGACACATGCATCGTTTAGAACGCGTGCAAGCCTCTTGCAATTATTATATGAATTAGAAGGGTATTTGGCTGTTAAATCACAGTTTGGTTCGTTAAGATTACATAGCGAACAATAATATCCCATCAAAATAATATTTATAATCAAACTAGACCAGACATACACATGTCTCGGTCTAGTTTGATTATAAAGACAACAAAAGGTTTAGCTAGACAAATTAAATAGTATCCATAGCTAGTTATCATTGCCTTGTTAGAATGAATTCAGGAAAGTTTTTAGAAAACAAATTTCTAATACACTGTTTTATTAATTAATAAATTGTGTCTATAGATCGTTTATGTTTAGTTTACTAATGGCACTACGCTTGTCAAAATCAATGCAAGGACTACAGCAACTAACATAACTACGATAATAACTCTTAAAACTTTATTATTATTCAAAGATTATTCCTCCAAATCATACAATTTCATCGATGTAACATACATCTTTACGTACGTTCTATACATACACTTATACGTTCATTATATCATATGACTTCCACCAACGTTGAATCATATTAGTTTTACTGTACTATATAATTCGTTAAACTTAAACATAAGATATATATAAATGGAATGGGGCATTTTAAATGATTAACAAGCAACGACTTTTAGATGTTTTTTTAGAACTAGTACAGATAAATTCTGAGAGTGGTAATGAGCAAACAATTCAATCACATCTCAAAACAAAATTTGAATCATTAGGATTAATCGTAGCAGAAGATAAAGCTAGTGAAAATGAAAAACTGGGTGCTAACAACCTTATTTGTACTTTACCTGCTACTTCAAATTCGACAAATATTGATAAAGTATATTTTACAAGCCATATGGATACGGTTGTGCCTGGTTTAAATGTTAAACCACAAGTTAAAGATGATGGATACATATACTCTGATGGGAGTACAATCTTAGGGGCTGATGATAAAGCCGGATTAGCTTCAATTCTAGAATGTATTCACGTGTTAAAAGAACAAGCTATCCCTCATGGCCAAATCCAATTTGTAATCACTGTAGGAGAAGAATCCGGACTTGAAGGGGCTAAAGCATTGGATCAAAATTTATTAGATGCTGCATATGGCTATGCTATTGATGCAAGCGTTGATGTAGGTACTACTGTTACACATGCGCCTACACAAATGAAAGTAAATGCCACTATTTATGGTAAAACTGCACATGCAAGTACGCCTAATAAAGGTATCAGTGCTATCAATATTGCTGCTAAAGCAGTAAGTGAAATGAAACTAGGACAAATAGATGCATATACAACGGCCAATATTGGGCGCTTTGAAGGTGGTTCTGCTACAAATATTGTTGCAGATAAAGTTACACTAAAAGCTGAAGCACGTTCACATTCCGATGAAAGTATCAATGCACAAGTCAAACATATGAAGTCTGTATTTGAAGATACTGCAGAAAAATATGGCTGTACGTCTGACGTTGAAATTATTAAGAGCTATCCTGGTTTTAAAATATCTGATGAGGCTATTGTAACTAAAGTTGCTAAAGCAAGTGCTGTTGCTCTAGGTTTAAAACCCAATACTGTAATGGCTGGAGGGGGCTCTGATGGCACAATCTTTAACCAATTTGGAATTCCTACTGTTATATTAGGCGTCGGTTATGAAAACATTCACACTACAGATGAACGCATGCCCATCGATTCTTTAAATTTATTAACTGAGCAACTAATTAAGATTATTGAAATAATTACTCAACAATCAGCAAACTGATTAAGTGAATATTATTACGGCTTTGTGATATAATATACTAGAAAACTTTAATAAGAGAGGTTAGTTAAATGACACAACAAATTGGTGTAGTAGGTTTAGCCGTAATGGGTAAAAACCTTGCTTGGAATATTGAATCTCGTGGATATAGTGTTTCGGTTTTTAACCGTTCTTCAGAAAAAACAGACGAAATGGTTAAAGAGTCTGAAGGTAAAGACATACATCCAACATACTCTATAGAAGAATTTATTAATTCTCTAGAAAAACCCCGCAAAATTTTATTAATGGTTAAAGCTGGTCCGGCAACAGATGCAACAATTGATAGTTTATTACCATTATTAGACAACGATGATATCTTAATTGATGGTGGTAATACAAACTATCAAGATACAATCAGACGTAACAAAGCACTTGCTGAAAGTGGTGTTAACTTTATAGGTATGGGCGTGTCTGGCGGAGAAGTTGGTGCACTTACTGGCCCTTCATTAATGCCTGGTGGTCAACAAGCTGCATTTGATAAAGTAAGTCATATTTTAGAATCAATTTCAGCTAAAGCTGATGATGGCGCTGCATGTGTTGCTTACATTGGACCAAATGGTGCTGGACACTATGTTAAAATGGTTCACAATGGTATTGAATATGCAGATATGCAATTAATTGCTGAAAGTTATGCAATGATGAAAGATTTACTTGGCATGTCACATGAAGAAATTTCTCAAACATTCAAGGATTGGAATGCTGGAGAATTGTCAAGTTACCTTATAGAAATTACTGGAGATATCTTTACTAAATTAGATGACAAATCTGATGATGCTTTAGTTGAAAAAATCCTAGATACAGCCGGACAAAAAGGTACTGGTAAATGGACTTCAATTAATGCTCTAGAATTAGGCATTCCGTTAACAATTATTACTGAATCAGTATTTGCACGTTTCATTTCTTCAATTAAAGAAGAACGTGTCAATGCTTCAAAACAATTAAATGGTCCAAATGCTAAATTTGAGGGAAATAAAGATGAATTCTTAGAAAAAATTCGTAAAGCACTCTATATGAGTAAAATTTGTTCATACGCACAAGGTTTTGCTCAAATGAGAAAAGCGAGTGACGATAACGAATGGAACCTTAAATTAGGTGAATTAGCGATGATTTGGCGTGAGGGTTGTATTATCCGTGCACAATTCTTACAAAAAATTAAAGAAGCTTATGACAACAATACAGAATTACAAAACTTGCTATTAGATCCTTATTTCAAAGACATAGTAACAAATTATCAAGATGCGTTACGTGATGTTGTCGCAACTGGTGTACAAAACGGAGTTCCAACACCTGGATTTTCTGCTAGTATTAATTATTATGATAGTTATCGTTCAGAAAACTTACCAGCAAATTTAATTCAAGCACAACGTGATTATTTTGGCGCACACACTTATGAACGTAAAGACCGTGAAGGTGTGTTCCACACACAATGGATTGAAGATTAATCATAATTTTAAAACATTATGACGTCTATTTTATTAAATGACTCATAGTAAGTATAGAATTTGCATTAATATTTTAATTTGATAACTATTTGTTTTTTTGTAGAGCCAAGACATTTGAAAATGTCCTGGCTTTTTTATTTACACTTTAATTTGTGCAATCGTTTGCATGAATCTTTTGACTTTCTTATATCTTTTACCTATGCTTATTCTAAGAAAGATAAAGTGTTTAAATAGGTGGTGTCCTTAGATTGGTAACTATTAGAGATATTGCAAATGCAGCAAATGTTTCACCCTCAACAGTTTCACGTGTAACTAGTGGCAATAGTCGTATAAGTATAAACACTCAGAAAAAAGTAAAAAAATAATGGCTGACCTAAACTATCGTCCTAACAATGCTGCAAGAACTTTAATCACAAAAAAATCAAAAACTATAGGTATTATTCAAAAATATGGAGATGAGGTAACAAGACAAAATCCTTTTCTTATAGAAGTACTGTCTGGCATTTATACTGAATGTAAAAAATATGATTATTCAACACTTTCTACGACAAGTGAGCAGCCTGACGAAATCATTTCAGAAGTCTTCCATATGATTCAAACTCACGCAGTTGATGGATTTATTGTATTATATTCAAAGGAAAATGATGATATTTCTAATTTATTGAAGCAGCAAGCTATACCTTTTGTCATTATCGGTAAGTCAATAACTGCAGATAATATTATACATATAGATAACGATAATATTATTGCTTCAAAATTATTAACACGCTATTTAATCAATTTAGGACATACGTCATTTCATTTTGTAGCTGAAATAGGTAATTATGAAGTGATCAAAGATCGTGTTAACGGATACAAAAGAAGAAATGGAGAAAGCACATCTAGAACCACATGTATCATATATAGAAATGCATCGTCATCAGATTATAAACTATTTTAAAGGTTTAATGACAAACCATACATTGCCAACAATCGTAATTACTTCTGATATGATGCTCAATCAACTTGTTTTAAGCGCCTTATATACTTTGAATATACGTATTCCCGATAATATACAAACTGCAACTTTTAATGATTCATTTATATCTGCAACTGCTTCACCACCACAAACTGCAGTTAATATCCAACCCCAAAGATTAGGACAAGCAGCAGGAGAAAGTATTATCAAATTATTAAAAGAAGAACCTATAGAAGACAGAAATAAAATAATAAGCACGCATATAGTTAAACGCGCTTCAACACAAGGAATTTAAGGAGGCAATATCATGGACAAAAAATGGTGGAAAGAAGCTATAGCTTATCAGGTATACCCAAGAAGTTTTAATGATTCAAATAATGACGGCATTGGAGATTTACCAGGGATTATTGATAAATTGGATTATTTAAAAGATCTAGGTATTGACGTAATTTGGTTAAGTCCAATGTATAAATCTCCAAATGATGATAACGGTTATGATATTAGTGATTACCAAGATATTATGGATGAATTTGGGACAATGCATGATTTTAACTTATTACTTGAGTGCGTACACGAGCGGGGGATGAAATTAATACTTGATCTTGTGGTAAACCATACCTCTGATGAGCATCCTTGGTTCATAGAATCAAAATCTAGTAAACACAATCCTAAACGGGATTGGTATATATGGCAAGCACCTAAATCTGATGGTTCTGAACCAAATAATTGGGAAAGTATTTTTAATGGATCAACTTGGGAGTTTGATGAACAAACTGAATCCTACTACTTCCATTTATTTAGTAAAAAACAACCAGATTTAAATTGGGATAACCCAGAAGTACGAAAAGAAATTTTTGATATGATGAACTGGTGGTTTGAAAAAGGTATCGATGGCTTTAGAGTTGATGCTATAACACATATCAAAAAAACATTTGAAGCTGGAGATTTACCTGTACCAGAAGGCAAAAAATATGCACCTGCATTTGATGTAGATATGAATCAACCTGGTATCCAAACATGGTTGCAAGAGATGAAAGTGAAATCGCTGAGTCAATATGATATTATGACCGTTGGTGAAGCTAATGGTGTTAGTCCTGATAACGCAGAAGAGTGGGTAGGTAAAGATAAGGGAAAATTTAATATGATTTTTCAATTTGAACATCTCGGCTTATGGAATACTGGGGATGTCAAATTTGATGTCAAATCATATAAAGATATATTAAATCGATGGCAAAAGAAACTAGAAAATGTAGGATGGAACGCATTATTTATAGAAAATCATGATCAGCCGAGACGCGTATCAACATGGGGTGATGATGAAACATATTGGCATGAATCTGCTACAAGTCATGCATTGGCTTATTTTTTACAACAAGGGACACCTTTCATTTACCAAGGACAGGAAATAGGGATGACAAATTATCCTTTTACAAATATTGAAACTTTCAATGATGTTGCCGTTGTGAATGAATACAATATGGTGAAATCTCAAAATGGAGATACTTCTGCCTTATTAGAAAAACACAAGATGGAAAATAGAGATAATTCAAGAACACCTATGCAATGGAATCATCATAAAAATGGGGGATTTTCAGAGCATGAACCGTGGTTTCCAATAAATCCTAATTATAAAAAAATTAACGTTGCCGCGCAGGAAAATGATCCAGACTCCATACTCAGCTTTTATAAATTGTTGATTCAATTAAAAAAATCTGACGAGGTATATACTTATGGCATCTTCGACCTTGTAGACCCCGAAAATGAACAAGTATTTGCATATACTAGAACATTAGATAATAAACAAGTATTGGTTGTAGCAAACCTTACGGATCAAGTAGCATCTTTAGATATACCTAATAATATGAAAGTTAATAATGAAAATCTAGTGCTCGAAAATTATAAGACACATTCACCAAACTTTAATAACATACTTCCATTTGAAGCATTTGTAATGAAGTTATAAAACTAAAATAACGGCGGGTTCAAAAATCTAATTTTATTAAAAAGGTTTCTTTGTCCCAATCCCGTCTCAAATATAACTGAAATTATAAAAGTATAAAAAAATTACCTGAGCTGTTGCTCATGCATAAAGTCCTACTAACTCAATAAATTGAGAAGTGGGGTCAATGGTTTACCTGAGCTGTTGCTCATGCATAAAGTCCCACTAACTCAATAAATTGAGAAGTGGGACTTAATAGTATTTAGTCAAAATTCAAATACTGTTCTTGATCTACAGGCATCCACAACTGTACTTTGGTAAATGGGTCATCAAATGAAATGTCAAAAGGATAAACCTCAACATAGAGACTATTATGCTCATAAGGTAATGTCATTTGTAAACTTGTTTCTATATAATACCAAGCCTCATTAACAACATAATCTAATTCACCTTGCAAGTTAAATTTTGCATATTGTCTATCCGGTAGATATCTACTTTCTAAATGTGACGGATAACGTTCACTAGGAACTCCGATAAATATTTCCACACCTTCATCTAGAGGACAATTCACTACAAACAACTCATGTGGATTGACATCATTGTATCGTTGCAGTTCTTTAATATTCCCATTTTCCATTAAATCTTCAAGAAAATCTGGTACTTTAAAAGGATTCTCTAAATGATCAGAATCTATAAATTTTGCATACCCCACTAAAGAAATACCTTCTGTATCTTCCAGACGATAGGCATTAGGTGGTTTTTCAGTGGTCGATAATTTAATATATAATCGTGGTTGCATTTTTAATTCATCACGTTTTGTATTAACTTGAATAGGAGAAACACCATGGAAATCACTGAAATCATTCGCAAAATCATTTGTATCATTATAATGATATTTCTTAGCTACATCCATTAAGCGACTAGATCCACTAATTATGTCTTGTGCGGCTAGCGTCATTCTACGTGACCTAGCATATGCTGTTGGAGACTGACCGACAATCATTTTAAACGATTGGTCAAGATGATAAGGTGAAAGACCAACGTAATCACTAAGTGCTTGCAAATGAAAAGGCTCTAACAAATGATCTTCTATATAAACAATTGCCTGTTGTATTTGCTTGATAACGTCCAAAACTTTCACTCCTAAATTGTCCAATTATGTATAGTCTATAATATATTTATTTATAGAGGGACATGCAAATGATATGTATACCATTACTTACCAAACAACACCATTGTAAATAATGGAACAATTATTTGCTGATTCTCGAAAAATAAATACATTATGGTAAATATGTTTTAACTAATTAAGTACATTCTACATCATTTTTGCTGTACATACATCTTAAAAATATTAAATGGGGTAAAATGTAAATAAGTTGTATCGAATTTCACTTTTTTAACTCAATGGATTAAATCATAACATAAAAAAATAGATAATAAAAAAGAGAGTGGGATAGAAATCTGATTTTTTAAAAGAAGTCATCGTCCCATCCCGTAAAGTGTGATTAGATTGAAATAATATAAAAAGATTAGCTGAGTTTTGTCTCATGAATAAGTCCCACTAACTCATTAAATTGAGAAGTGGGACTTTACAATATAAAAGGAGGCAGGGACGTCATTAATTCGTCCCTGCCCCACATTTAATTTAGTAATTCATTCTTTAATGGATATCGTCCCACCAGTTGAAACCATCTCTACTTAATAATAAGTCACTATCAAGTGGTCCATTTGAACCTGATTCATAGTTAGGAAATTCTGGTTCGTTTTGATTCCATTCTCCTTGAATCGCATCGACAAATTTCCATGTAGATTTTAATTCTTCCCAATGTGTAAAGTTTGTTGCATCACCATTCAAACAATCAAATAATAGATTTTCATATGCATCTACTGTGTTCATTTTATCCTGTGCGCTCATTGCATAAGATAATTGTACAGGCTCAGTTTCAATGCCTTGGACATTTTTCTTAGCATTTAAATGCAGTGACACACCTTCATTTGGTTGTATATTAATCACTAGTAAATTTGAATCTAATTTTTTGTCTGTTTCATAATATAAATTCATCGGTACTTCTTTAAATTCTACAACTACTTGAATCGTTTTACTCTTCATGCGCTTACCAGTTCTAATATAGAAAGGGACACCTGCCCATCTAAAGTTATCAATCGTTAATTTACCTGCAACAAATGTAGGTGTAGTTGAATCCTCAGCGACACGCTCTTCATCTCTATATTTTGGCACTTTTTGTCCATTTATCGTACCTTCACCATACTGACCACGAACAAAATTTTGTTTAACTTCTTCTGGTTCTAATTTGCGTAATGATTTAAGTGCTTTGACTTTTTCTGCTCTGATATCTTCACTGTGTAAACTGATAGGCGCTTCCATTGCTAATAAGGCAACCATTTGTAACATATGGTTTTGTACCATATCTTTTAATGCACCACTAGATTCATAATAGCCACCTCTATCTTCAACACCTAATACTTCTGAAGAGGTAACTTGGATATTAGATATATATTTATTGTTCCACAATGGTTCAAACATAGCGTTTGCAAAGCGTAACACTTCAATATTTTGTACCATGTCTTTACCTAAGTAATGATCAATACGATAAATTTCCTCTTCTTTAAACGACCGACGTAATTGTTCATTTAATTCTTCAGCAGATTCTAAATCTGAACCAAATGGTTTTTCGATAACTAAACGTTTGAATCCAGTCGTATCTGTTAATCCAGATGATTTTAAATAATCAGAAATTACACCAAAGAATTTTGGTGCCATAGCCAAATAGAATAATCTATTACCTTTTAAATTAAATTCATTGTCTAGTTTATTACTCACTTCTAGTAATGATTGGTAACTAGCCTCATCACTTACGTCATGTTTATGATAAAATACATGCTCCATAAACTTATCAAGATGTTTCGTATCTTTAACATGTTCTTGAATTGATGACTTCACTTGATTACGAAAATCATCATTTGTTAAGTCTCTTCTACCAATACCAATTATAGCAACCTGCTCATTTAAATTTTCTTGTTGATATAGGTGAAACAGTGATGGAAATAATTTTCTGTGACTTAAATCACCAGTTGCTCCAAAAATGGTTATTAAGCATGGAATATCTTTATTTTTAGTATTCAAGATCAAAACCTCAATTCTTTTTATAAATCTGTATTTATTATAGAACAATCGTCTGTATTGTTCATACCTTTTTGCTTAAAAGAAGCAAATTTTAATATATTTTTTATTCTTTTCTATGATAAAATATGAACAAGAAGAGGAGGCATATGCATGGAAATCACATTCTTTGGTACGAGTGCTGGTCTACCAACAAAAGAACGAAACACGCAAGCTATCGCATTAAACTTAGAGCCATATGCTAATAATATTTGGCTTTTTGATGTAGGTGAAGGCACACAACACCAAATATTACATCACTCTATTAAATTAGGAAAAGTAGATCATATCTTTATAACGCATATGCACGGCGATCATATTTTTGGTTTACCTGGATTGTTAACAAGCAGATCTTTTCAAGGTGGTGAAGGGAAACCATTAACAGTTATTGGTCCTAAAGGTATCAAAGCATTTGTAGAAACAACGTTACACCTATCTGAATCAAAATTAAACTATTCAATTACTTATATAGAAATTGAAGATCACTTATCTTATCAAAATAATGGATTCAATGTAGAAGCGCACATGTTAAATCACGGTATACCTTCATTTGGATATCGTATTGAAGCACCTTATACATCTGGTAAGATAGATGTAACTGCCTTAAAAGAAATAGGTTTAGAACCCGGACCAAAATATCAAGACGTTAAAAATAACGAAACTTTTGAATATAATGGCATGATTTATAATTCAAATGACTTTAAAGGTGATGCAGTGAAAGGCCCTGTTGTTGCTATTTTTGGAGATACAATGCCTTGTAAAAATGAGGAAATCATTGCTGATCATGCTAATGTCATGGTTCATGAAAGTACATATATAGAAGGGGATAAAACACTAGCAAATAATTATCACCATAGTCATATTGAAGATGTGTTTAGTTTAATTGAAAATGCTCAAGTAGATTATAGTTTAATTACGCATATAAGTAATCGATATACAATAGACGAAGTAGAAACCATTAGTGAATCACTTAAGTCACAACCGATGACACCACCATTTAAATTTGTGAAAGATTTTGATTCTTGGACATTTTAAGCATACTTAATGATGAAAACGGCAAAGTTACGCTCGTATTTCATGTTGGATAATTTGTTTGAGTCATACTTTAACAATCACTGTACTCAAATGCTGTCCATATATTAATAGAGGAGGCTGGGACATAAATACCCAATCTCAAAAAAAGAGGGCTAATCCTTTATGGGTTAGTCCTCTTTATATTTAAAATCTTACGATTTTGACCGTGCATGCTTGCCTGGGGTATGGTTCGAGCCTGTAGTCTCTCACTCATACTATTCCCCTAGGCGTCAGCACGTTACAAAATCGGTACAATATACATTTTGTTATTCAAAAAAATAAGGCCCTTTCGTATAATTTAATAAACTCTACTAAACTAAATTAACGAGGTGCCTTATGTATAAAGATTATAACATGACTCAAATTACACTACCAATGGAAACTTCAATTTTAATACCTAATAATGATATATCACGATATGTAAATGAGATTGTT
>NZ_MRZN01000009.1 GCF_002614725.1 Staphylococcus edaphicus
TACAGGCTCGAACCATACCCCAGGCAAGCATGCACGGTCAAAATCGTAAGATTTTAAATATAAAGAGGACTAACCCATAAAGGATTAGCCCTCTTTTTTTGAGATTGGGTATTTATGTCCCAGCCTCTTATTATATTGATTATTGTAAGAATTACTATTTTTTATATCCAAAATCAGGAATACTATCCCAACGTTTCTTGAAGTAATGCGCTACTGCTTTAGGTCTTCTTTCACGAGTGAAAATACCTTTTTTATTTCCTTGAACTCGAATAATACCTGTAGACGTTTCAAAATCTGCAAAGTTCCAAGTTTGTTCACCTATAAATTGTGGGTATTTATCAATCACTTCATGATTTGCTTCATAATAACGAATTTGATATTCTTCTGTAAATAATTCATCATTTAATGCATGCATGCCTGCAACTGTATCAGCACCATATTCGGTAAACATGATTGGTTTTCCTGGTTGTTTTTCAGTCCAACCATCTAGCTCTTTAGCTAAAGCTGTCTTTGCTGCTGCTAAATCTGCAGTTTGAGTGTACCAACCATAGTATCTATTAAGACATAAGACATCAACCAAGTCTTGAACTTGGCATGTGTCAGGTTGCGAAGTTAAAATAGTTACTATTGTAACTGGTCTATGTTGCGGATCACTTTCGCGCGCTAAATTTACCAATGGTTCAAAATATGCTTTTGCTCCTGGTTCATCTGACGCAGGTTCATTTGCAATAGACCACATAACGACACAGGCATGATTTTTATCACGTTCAATTAACCCCTGTATGACTGCTTCATGCGCTGACTTGGTACCAATTTCTTTAAATGTATCTCTAGTCTTGCCACCACTTAAAATGGCATTGAAATTCAGATGTACACCAACTGCGGTAGTTTCGTCTATAATAACTATCCCTTGCTCATCTGCTAAGCGCATTATCTCTTCAGAATATGGATAATGTGACGTTCTAAATGAATTAGCGCCAATCCATTTCATCAGATTAAAATCTAGTACATTCGTTACTTCATTCATTCCTCTACCATTATAATAGCTATCTTCATGTTTACCAAAGCCTTTAAAATAAAATGGTTTGTTGTTAATAAGGAATTTACCATCTGATACTTCTACAGTTCGAATTCCACAACGTTCAGTATAAATATCTACTACTTCACCATTGATACTCAAGCTAACTTCTAAATGATATAGATAGGCATCTAAAGGCTGCCATAAGCGTGGATTTTCAACCTTTATCTCTCCTTTATCACCAATTGCTGAACCGACAACTTGACCATCTGCATCGATGAGTTTTGCATTTATATCACTAGTTGTATTACTCTTAGATACTTTATAGTTAACATACGCAACGTCGTCGGATACAATAGGAACAATTTCGATATCTTTAATATAAGTGTGTGGCGTCGTATATATTTTTACGGGTCTGTGCAAACCCGCATAGTTAAAGAAATCAAAGTTAGGTGAATTTTTCTTAATTACACGTCCCTCTTTATCTGTATATTCACTATATTCACCAACTGGTAAGGTAGTTTCATCTAAGACATTATTGACACATACGGTTAATCGATGGGGTGTGGTATAAGAAACATGATCTAATTCAATCTCAAAAGGTAAAAATCCTCCCTGATGTGAAGTTACTTCCTTACCATCTATATAGACGGTAGCTTTATGTGTTGCTGAACCAAATCTCAGAACAACCCTTTCATCGCTCAACACTTTGGGTATGGTAAACATTCTTTCATACCATACATTACCTACATGATTTCGAATATCTGACGTCACTCCCTGGTCATTATATGAACCTGGTACCGCCATAACTTGGTTAGTCTCTATAGGTTGTGATACATCAATATGTTCATTAGGTTGTTCTAATTTAAAGCGCCAAACACCATTTAAATCAATGATACTTCTATACGTATTTACAATTGGGTATAACATTTTTTAAATACTCCTTTTCATCTGTCAAAATCTATAATTTTTCTTATATTTCCTCTCTAAGTGCTAACTCCTTAACAATTTGCTTATGTTTACGATCAGTCAATGGATAGCCAAATAAGAATATTAAAACAGCAATCATACAAGCAGTAGCTGGCACCAAGAAGAACAAGATTTTCAATCCTTGTAAAGTACCCTCAGATTGACTTACATTGGGTACAAGTCCGATAAGTGATAATGCCGCACCAGGTACAAACCCTGCTAAACCTTGCGAGATTTTTCTAGTAAAGCTATAGCTGGCGTAAATAATCCCTTCTGAGCGAAGTCCTGTTTGCCATTGACCATACTCTACAACATCCGCTATAAATGCCCAAGTTACCGTATTCGGTATTACTAAGAATAGCTGAGCAAGTGTATTGATCACTAGGAACATAACGACATGATCAGAGAAAAACATAAAGTTTATAAATTGGAAAATAATAAATCCACTCACACCAATAATTGCCGTCATTTTTTTACCAAATTTTTTACTTAAAAAAGTAGTGAGTATTAATGCTGGTATTAATACTATAAAGTTCAGTGTACTGACTACACCCACTAAATTTGGCTCATCCAACACGTATTTAAAGTAATATAACTGTGTTGTTTGTTGTAAAAATAGAGCAGTAATCGTTAATAACGTATAAACTGCTAAGACAATAAATGGTCTGTTTTTCAATAAATTTAAAAATGCTTTACGACCAAGTCCTTTTTCATTTGGTCTTTCAACCGTATGTCGTTCCGTAACACCTCTATAACAAATCATATGTAGCGATACTCCTACAATCGCTAACATTCCTACTGCAATCGGATAGCCTATTTGATGATTTGGAAAAAGGCTAACAACAGGGATAACCACGATACCTGAAATAAACATAGCACCTTGTGAACCTAAATTACGAAATACTGAAAGTTGCGTACGGTCCTCAGCATTAATTGTCATCGAAGCTGACAGCGAACCGTAAGGGATATTTACAAATGAATATGCTGCATTAAAAAGTAAATATGTTACAAAAGCCCAAACGATTTTACCGGTTTCACTAAAATCAGGCGATAAAAAGGTCATAACGGTTAAGATTGCTAATGGAAAGCTACCATATAAGATAAAAGGCTTGAATTTACCCCGTTTCGCAAAGTTTTTTTGATTATCTACTAATGTGCCTACACCGGTATCAACAAATGCATCAAAAAATTTAGATACTAAAAATACGAGCCCACCAATCCATGAAGCTATGCCTAATATATCTGTATAGAACATGAGCAAATAGATTTGTCCCATATCGAACATCAAACCATTACCTAAATCGCCGAATCCATAGGACAATTTTTCTTTAAATTTCAACCTTGGCTCTTGAATTTCTTTAAAACGCTTCAACTTACTATGTGATGGTTTTAATTTTGCTGTAACCATATCGATTACCTCTTTCCACTAATAACGTGCTTATTGCTACACTTTTCGACACCTCATTAGTATATATTCGTGATTTTATATACACTGACTAACACTCATAAGTATATGTAAGCGCTTACTAAAGCACTTGAAAATATTCACTCCATAAATTTAATCGATTGATCAGGTCGATTGCATACATCCCCTGTATGTATTTATAGAGCGCTTACTTTTATTATATTTTTAAAATAAAGACAGTCAATCTTAAAATAACAACGTTGTTATTTTGATAGAAACGTCTCTGTTAATTTTTACTTTTTTAAAGTATGCATAAATACGATGGTTAACGCTTTTAACTTCAATAACCAATACATCAGCAAACCATCTATTTGTGCACAATCTATCAATTGAAAAGGATTTTTAAATCTCTTTTCGCATAGCATTTTCTGCATAATTTTAAAATTATTTTGACATTTTTAATAATATATTTACTAAAAATAACATATTTTGATTATTATTCGTTTATCGAAAGTAATCGTCAATAAAATTCTTTATGCATTGTTCTATACTTCAAGGGTGTAGTACCGTATTGCTTTTTGAAACATTGGGTAAAGTAACTTTGTTCTTTAAACCCTACATAGAGCGCGATTTCGGACACAGTCATTTTCGTTCGTGTAATTAAATCGCGACCTTTTTTTACTCTCAATTCAATAATATATTGTGAAATAGATTTTTGAGTTTCCTGATTAAAAATTCTAGACAAGTAACTAGGCGCTAAATCAACATAAGTTGCTAATTCTGTTAGAGTCAACGGGCTGTCTAAGTTTCGTTCTATATATTGAATTACTTTACTGATTTTAGGACTATAAGCATTCGCCTTTGTTTTCATAACACGTTCTGAATATTCTTTAACGATGTCCCGTATAATTTCATATAAGATTTCTCTATCCATCGTTTGATCTATCAATGCAGCATACTTTTCAGAAATTTCATCAATATGGAGCAAACTGATACCTGCTTTCTCTCCAGCTTTACGACATAATGTATTAATTAAAAATGCTTTGTATTGTTCATTGGACACATCATCCTTTACTCTACGCAATCCTGTTACAGATAAATTCATCTCATTTAAAATTTCTAATGCCTCATTAACATTACCATTTTCAACGGCAGTGAGCAGTTGATTTTCTAAATTATAGCGCTGTTCGATTTCTCGTAACGTATAATCGCTCTGTGATTTAGATTCTGCAAGCATCTCAGTATTTGAATGAAAATTTAAATCTACTTTTTCTGTCTCATATACAATATTTCTCTTTTTCAAAAATCGAATTGACAATCGGCACATCTTTTGCGCTTTTACCTGATGACACAGTGGTATACGTAATAAATATTGCTTTAATATATAAAGTTTAGAGATTTTAATGCCTGCTAGTTGAAGCAGTTCATTACAACGTCGTTCATTTGGCCGTTGTTCCATATACGGACCTATAATATAGACCTGTTTATATTTTTTGAATTTAAAGATTAAAAAGTTAACATCAAAAATATTAGTATAATGGTAGATTTTATTACTAGCCATATGAACAATAAAATGCTTTAACTCCCTTTTAAATTGTTTACGTGATGTATTCGTAAATGGTGTCTTAATATGATCACTAATACCTTTTAAGTCATTCATATCATAACCTTCTAATTGAATACCTAATAATTGCAGTGCATTCATCTTTAAAATTTCTAATGTTTCTTCATTCAAAAAAACCCCCCCCTATTCCTTTATTTTATTATACCTAAAAATAAAGATGAGGTGTGTTTTGAAATGATTACGCCATTTCATTCATGTCGCGTTTATGACATATCATTGGTGATTACAATATACTTATTATATTTCTTTCTGACCAAACTTTAACTTAAATGGTGCATAAAACAATACAAAAATTAATACAAGTCCTAAGTAACCGATTAATGGATAGAAAATAGCTACTAAATCTGTAAAACCAACAAAACTGAGACATAATCCTATGATGACAGTCATCGTATAGAATACTTTAAATCGCTTCGTGTCTACAACTGTAAATCTTGTAGCAAACGCGTAAAACATACCTAACCCTGTATTAAAAATCATACCAAAAATAACAATTGCCATAATTATCCCAAGCACTGGTGATATATGATTTACGATACCTAACATTGGCATTTCCAAATTTCCAACAACATTTATTTGTGTGAAAATAGCTAGATGGCTCAATACAATCATAATGCCTAATGCTAGTCCACCAACTAACCCACCGATAGCTGCAACTTTCGTATTTTTCTCTGAGCCTCCCATCACAATCGCCATAGAGGCACCCACTGCTGTATTGAATGATGCATAATTTACACCAGCTACAAACCAATTTGGTAAAGTAGATGGTTTGGCATCAGAAAGAGTGTTTAATTGGGAAAATGAGCTATCTACCGTCACAAAACTATAAACCGAAATAATAATAATAAATACAATTAAGAATGGTGTGATATTCCCAATCACTTTGACTACGCCTGCTACTTTTAACATACCAGCAAGTAGTATGAGTATAGTCATTAATAATGTACCTACAATAGAAGGTACTCCAAATTGTTGATTAAGATTGGAACCTGCACCAGCAATCATAACGACCCCTACGCCAAAGAGAGTAAATATAATGACCAAATCAATAATCCAACCAAGCAATTTACCAAATAATGACTTGCCAGTTATACGATGTATCACTACTTTATGCGAATCTGTATTAGACTTACTACCAAGCCAGACTAACATCATGCCTACATAAGTAAATAAAGCCGTCGTTATGATTGCCCCCATTGTACCCTTCATGCCAAAACTTGTGAAATACTGAAGTACTTCCTGACCTGAAGCAAAGCCAGCACCAACAATGACCCCAATAAAAGCACTTGCAATCAATAATATTCTTTTCATTATTTCTCCCCCTATATCTATGTCACTGGTCCCTTTACCAATAGCCCTCAACCCTTTTCTATTATTAAAGATGAACATCAAAATAATTCAAAACGAGTCATGTCTAATATGTAAAAATAATTTCAACTACTCTATTTTAGCATTTTCAATATAATTCATGTTGTAATATTAATGTTCTAACAAATCAAAACCATATAAATATAAATTTCATCGTGATCATAATTTAGAAAGTTTTTGTTCTAAATAATCCTTTATTTGTATTAACAATATATTTTTGTATCACCTAAACTGATTGTTGATGTACTAATCTCCCTTTTCATTAGTGCCATTCACTGTCAAAGCCATCGTATAATACTTTTCATATCGAATTTTTCAAAAAAATAAACCAAACTCAAAAACACCCATGTTAAATAAGCTTGTACTTAGCCATTTAACATGGGTGTGTTAATAAGTTTGGTTAAACTATTGCTATACTACTAATATTAGTCTAATCTATTTTCTATGTTATTATGCGCGCATTCAATTTTTTAGACAAACAGACTTAAAATCAAGATAAAGACGAGGCCTGAAACTGAGATGACCGTCTCGAGTAATGACCATGTTAAGAAGGTTTCTTTGACCGTTAAACCGAAGTATTCTTTGAACATCCAGAACCCTGCATCATTAACATGAGACAAAATAACACTACCTGCACCAATTGCTAATACAACTAATGCAACATTAACATCCGATGCTTGTAGCAACGGTAAGACAATACCAGTTGATGAAATAGCTGCTACTGTTGATGATCCAAGCGCAATACGAAGCACTGCAGCTACAAGCCACGCAAGTAAAATTGGAGACATTTCTGTACCTTCAAACAATTTAGCTATGGTATCACCGACGCCACCATCAATTAATACTTGTTTGAACGTACCACCACCACCAATAATTAAAATCATCATACCTATTGGATAAATTGCATTTGAAACTGAATCCATGATGTCAGCATTTTTACGCCCTTGTTTGACACCCATAGTAAATATAGCAAACAAGACAGCAATCAACATTGCAGTTGCTGCTGTACCAATAAAGTAAATAAATGATTCAAAACCATTTGTTGCTGATTCATGTCCTGTTACTAATTGTACTATAGTAGATAATAACATTAAGATAACGGGTGACACCGCAGTTAAAAAGCTTATACCAAAACTAGGCATTTCTTCTTCAGAAAATGCTTTTTGAGCACCTAAGGCCGATATATCACCTTCACGTGTATAAGCCGTTGGTGTGATTTTTTGCGCAATTTTATTAAAAAGTGGACCCGCAATCAATGTCACGGGTATAGCGATAATAATACCGTACAGTAATACATGTCCTAAGTTCGCTTGTAATTCTTTTGCAATTACAACTGGCCCAGGATGCGGTGGTAAAAATCCGTGAGTTACAGATAATGCTACTACCATTGGAAGGCCCAATTTTAATTGTGATACATTGGCACGTTTAGCAATTGTAAAAACTAATGGAATTAATAATACAAGGCCTACTTCAAAGAATAAGGCAATACCTACAATAAATGCAGCAACTAACATCGCCCACTGTACATGCTTATGACCGAATCTCTTTATAAGCGTATCTGCAATTCGAGTAGCACCGCCACCATCTGCTAGTAATTTACCAAGAATAGCACCCAGTCCAAATATTAAGGCAATATGCCCTAACGTACTACCCATACCATTCTCTATGGTTTCTACGATTTTATCTAAAGGCATACCTAATAATATAGCCGTAACAACAGATGTAATAATGAGTGAAATAAAAGTGTTTAATTTCAAGAAAATAATGAGTGACAATAATACGACAATGCCTATTACCACAGTGATCAGTGGCCAAATTGTTTCAAACATGTTCGTTCTCCCCTTTCAAAATAAAGATTGTATTTTAGCTATTAAACATAGCACACCAATCTTGGTACCGCTTTCTTAATTACATAAAAGTTTTGTCTTTAAAAACAAATCACAGGCAAGTCAGTGTCATGACTAATAACCCTATGTTTCAAATGTTTTAGTCACGACTGGCTTCATGCCTATTTTTATTTATTCTTTTTCATTGATATGTTCACGTTGGAACGCAGCTATTTCTGAATAACGTTCTTCTAATGAACGACTCAAATTAATAAATATGGCTATCAACTGTTGATAAGTTTTTACATTATCATCATCAGGTTGATGTTTGTTTGTTGTTCCAACCATATCTTCTATAATTGAAAAATCATCAATTTCTCCCAATGCCTTCATACCTAGTACACAAGCTCCTAAACAGGAACTTTCATAACTCTCTGGAACAATTAAATCGGTATCAAAAATATCTGACATCATTTGTCTCCAGAGTTCACTTTTAGCAAAGCCCCCAGTTGCCTTTATTGTCTTAGGTGTTTCATTCATCACTTCTATGAGTGCAAGATAAACCGTGTATAAGTTATATAGTACGCCTTCTAATGCAGCTCTAATCATATGCTCTTTCTTATGTGATAACGTTAATCCAAAGAATGAACCTCTCGCGTCAGCATTCCATAATGGCGCACGTTCTCCTGCTAAGTATGGATGGAATATCAATCCATCCGCGCCTGGTTTAACGTTATTAGCTATTTTAGTAAGCACATCATACGGGTCTACACCCAAACGTTTCGCTGTCTCTACCTCACTTGCTAGCAATTCATCTCGTAACCAACGTAGTACAACACCACCATTATTAACTGGTCCACCTATGACATAATGATCTTCTGTTAATACATAACAAAATATTCTTCCTTTATAATCCGTTCGTGGTTTATCAATCACTGTTCTAATTGCACCAGAGGTTCCAATTGTCACTGCAACTTCACCTTTTTTAAATGCATTAACACCTAAATTAGAAAGCACACCATCACTTGCCCCAACAACAATAGGCGTATTTTCATCAATGCCCATTAACGTGGCATATCTCCGGTTCATACCTGTTAAAATATGAGTTGTTGGTACTATTTCAGGCAAGTGAGCTTCATCTATGCCTAAGAGCGCTAACACCTCTTTATCCCATTGCAACGATTCCAAATTTAGCATTCCTGTTGAAGATGCCATAGATTGATCTATCACAAATTTCTCAAAAAGTTGATAAAAAATATACGTTTTTATATCTGCAAACTTTGCGGTTTGATCAAATATTTCTTGTTGTTCATGCTTCATCCAGAAAATTTTAGATAAAGGTGACATCGGATGGATGGGAGTACCTGTTCTTTGATAAATTGCATCACCATTATGGTCGTTTTTTATTTTTTCTGCATAACGACTTGAACGATTATCCGCCCAAGTTAAATTTTCTGTTAAACGCTGATTACTTGCGTCCATCGCAATTAAACTGTGCATCTGTGCACTAAAAGAAATTAGCTTGAGATCTTCTTTATTAATGTTCGCTTCTCGCATAACGTATTTTATCGTCATTAACACTGCATCAAATAATTCATCTGGATTTTCTTCCGATATTTCCACATTTGGTGTATGCAATGGATAACCAATATTATGTTTCATTATAAACTGACCTTTTTCGTCATATAGTACAGACTTTGTACTTGTAGTGCCTATATCGACACCAATCATGTATTTCATGATTTTCCCTCCCAAATTCTTGCTACAGTAGCTAACTAAGTTAACCAAAAGCCTTCGATATCTTCGCCTACATCATCAAAATTCAAATGGAAAGCTTCTTTTAATTTCTTAGCATCTTTATGCTCAATAGCCTCTATAAATATCTCATGATTATGATGAATACGTTCAAAATCCTCTGGATTTACATTCATTCGTTTACGCATAGATAATAATATGAGTGCTTCCATAACAGGTCTCAAATTATTCCAAAAAGTTTTCAAGTATTGATGTTTAGAAGCCATAATCGTTACTTCATGAAATTTCATATCATGTTCAGTGAATGCCTCTGCATCTTCAAACTTAACCGCAACTTTCATCATTTCAAGTTGCTTTTTTAATTCCTTTACAATTTGGGCATGGTCTAACGTTTTAATTCTACTAAAAGCAAATGACTCGAGCATAATCCTTAAATCATAAAGTTCTTTTTTCTCTTTGTCTTCAAATGACAATACTTCCGCACCCATTCGTTCAAGATGAATCAGTTGGTCTTGCTTTAATAATTTAAATGCATCTCTTACTGGAGATCGACTCACATTATATTCTTTAGCAATTTGATTCTCCGTCAATAATGTATCTGGTGCAATGCTACCATCCACAATACTCAAACGAATTTCTGCTGCAATTATTTCACCCTTTGAAACACCTTCTAACCATTGTTCAGGGTAATTGTATTTCACTAGAACATCACCTCGTTACTGTTAATGCATACTTGTATACAAGTATGGTAATACACAAACATCAATTTTGCAAGCGCTTGCAATGATGATTTAAATCCTCCGTATATTAAAAAAACCGACATGCCAGGTTTCTAAACCTACCAAGTCGGTAACTATTTTTATTTTAGTGAAAATAATTTAGTAGTGGATGCTTTAAAATGATTACATTTGCTTTGATGATTTCGTCAATTTCATGCGCTTATCTATGGCCATACAATGACTCGTCTCATGACAATGTGGACACTGCAACTTTCTAGTCTTTGGTGTATGAGATGCCAATAGCCAAGCCATTATATTTGGCTTAATAACTTCTTGGCAATTCGGACAAACATATATCAGACGCTTATAGGTTAAATGCGTTAAATTGATAGCAAAAGCAATCATAAATGGCAAGACAATAAGACACGGCAACCATTTTTTCGTAATCAAGCTTGTTACAAGTGCTGTGTATTGTATAAGCGCTACAGGTAACACTTGATATATGATTGAGCGCGTTAAAGTATTCAGGTTGTCATTGTTAGTAACATATTGCTTAGTTTCTAACAATTTATTTAATGGTGCCTTAGACTCTTTACCAATAAATTTATTAAATTGCTTCATTTCTGATAACAAAATTTGATTTTTATAAATTTCTTGTTCTATGTCTAATGCGCTTTGTTCAATCATTGATCGTACCGTTTTTAATTTATTATTTTCTGCTAAAAGTTTTTTAATATCTTTTAAACGAAATCCAAATCGTTTAAGCATTAAAATAATTTCTAAGTCTTGCTTACTTTTTGCGTCAAATCGACGTCTCCCATTTTCTTCATTCTTAGTTGAAGCTAAGAGACCCTTTTTATCATAATATTGAATCGTTCTTATTGAGACATTGCAACATTTTGCTAAATCTCCAGTTTGGTATTGTGTCATTTCTTTAACCCTCCTCAATAAGAATATAAATGACGACGTCACGTAATAAGCAAGTAGTTTATTTAATTATCAAATACTTCTGAATGTATTTCCTGCATTTTACTTTCCACTGAGGTAATATCGTTTGCACATTGTTTCAGTATGTCCTTGTATCTTTCTGTATTATTTGTATTTTTATAACGTATTTTGTGTTCTAAACTTGCCCACATATCCATACCAATTGTTCTAATTTGAATTTCTACTGGTACAGTTTCCACAGAATGTGCTAAGTATACTGGAATTGTAACTACAATATGTAAACTTCTATAGCCATTTTCTTTGGGATGTTCGATATAATCCTTACGTTTAATCAAGTTAACATCATCTTGCTTTAATAATAAATGTTCAATAACATATATATCGTCAAAATAATTACAGATGACTCTTATACCCGCGATATCTAATATATTTTCTTTTGCTGAGTCAGTGTTAATCACAAAACCTTTTCTGTCTAATTTTTAATTAAACTTCTTAGTTCCTTAACACGACGTTCCATATGATGAATGGGGTTATGTTTGTACATTTGTTGAAATTGATCATCTAGAATGTCTAGTTTTATGCTAATCTCTTTCAGTGCTGAAGTATACAATTGTTCTAATGCAACAAATCCAACAACCATGTCCAATGCTTCTTCTGACCCATTAATATGATTGATACTTTCTTTAAATTCTGCTTTCAAATCGTCAATGTTTAACGAAGGTTTACGTTCTATATACATTTGCCGTACCTCCAAATAAGTAACTTCTTTTAATATTTATTATAGCTAATTTTAGGTATTTTATTAAATTAAAAGGATACTAAAAACGTAAATTAACACTATATCATATGTATGATCTTAATATGCACTGTTATATTTTCACTGCAATAAACTCAATATATATAAGGCAACCCAATTGCGCAAACATCGCTTTGAGTTGCCTTATCATCATTCATAATTATCCTGAAATATCTTCATTTACTCATCTTTTTTATGTTCAATGATTTTAGTTTGACGATTATCAACAATATTACGTGCGCGTTTCATCGCATCTGTTTTTTTCTCAAAACTATCTGACGCCTGTTTAGCTCCATCTGACTTAATCTTCCATTCCTTATCTTCATAATAGACATGAACATCTTTTTGATTTAATTCAGGGTGTGCAGAATTATCTTTTTCGTGCTTTGTAATTTTTTTGTTTTTCAAAGTTTCCAGTTCTTTCTCGGAAGCATCATTAAACCATGATTCTGCTTGTTTAGTAGCAATTGGTATGACATTACTTTCTTCATAACCATCTTTTAACATTGCATTTCCAATATCAATCGCTTTTTTACGTTCAAGTTTATCCATATTTTTCCAACTTTGAGGGTAATCTTCCATTGTCCAAGGCATTCATAAGCCCTCCTTTTATTATCATATCTGTATCAACCACTATTATATTACCACCCTATCTATCCCATAAACGCAATGACCATTCATATTAAATTCCTTGTATTTTTAATTTGAAATGGCGTTTAAAAAACTTGAATGACCCCGCAGACTACCGTCAGACACACCTGAGACTAACCAACTCATAGCACGCTATTTTAGCAAGGCTTGATAGATAAAAATAAATAAGCCAACCATCTAACATATACGTAGAGATGATTGGCTTATTTTTAATTAAGTGATAATTTAACTTCTTTTCTAGCATTCATACAATTATTTTGTATACTCATTAGAGAAGATTTTATATGCGTATATTGCGGTAATGCAGAGATTTCTTGAACTTGAATATTTGTACCTCTTTCAAAATGTTTTGCTATATTTTCAAATACTAGTAAATATTCTCCCATCATTTCATCATCAATATGATAGCGTTTTTCATTACTTAAAGCTCTTGTTAGCATAAAGCTAATCTCTTCCAGGGCGTATATACTTGGATAATAGTACTGAACAACCATTTTATCACTGAATATTTCACCATTTGCACTATTATAAACTTGAATCATATTATTTAATCTCACACTCAATTTTAACATTTCTTTTTTGTCTTGCTCTCTTGATGCATATCTATTGCTAGAGAATAAGTAGTGAAATAATATAGCTTCGTCTCTTGCTACTGCTGCAAGCGTATCTGGTAACATAGAAGAAGCTGTTTTCCTTCCAATGATAAGCAAACAAACTACAGCAATAATGATTCCCACAATAACATCAATAATTCTTGGCAATGCTATAAGAATAGTTAGATGGTTAGATGCTAATCCATTTAATAAGATGACTTGTATCGTAATAAATATGACAGCAAATGAATAATTGGCACCTACAAGCATTTCTGTTACACCAGCAGCCAATGCGAGTAAAATAATCGCAACCGGTACAGGTGGTGTCGTTAATAAAATTAATGATAATACTAAGACACCTACAATAGTACCTATGCCTCTTGAACCGGCTCTTTCAAAACTGTGCAAGGTCGTAGAGCCTAGTAATACTGTGTGTGTACTTAAAGGTATCCAATAAGCTTTTTCAAAATCAAACATTAATGCAATAAAGATTGAAATTGACATGATAACGATATATCGAATTGTATTTCTAAATATAAATGAATCCAACGTCAAATTTTTTAACATACGGTGACCATAGATTGGTACGCGGATATCAATTTCGTGTTCTACTCTGTCACTATTAGCATTCATTATTGCATCAACTTTAATGATACTATCTACCAAACTTTGATATCGTTTATCGAAATCCACCTTTTTTGTCCATTGCTGTGTTGACTTGCCAAGTGAATAAACTCGCTTAATTATAAAGTCTGTCATTTCTTTGATTTCTGTTGGTAACGGACGTGCTTGCTTTTCATTTAGTTCTAATAATTCGGAATGAATACCTTGAGCAGTATTATGTAATAATAATAAGCGCTGAAATTCAGGTGAAGCTTTTGATTTTGAGGTACTTGACGTTATTAACTGATTATCTGAATTTCTGAAAGCTGTCACTGCAAATTGTGATGCTTTTGCAAATGCCTTGGGATTATCAAAGTTATAAATCAATTGTTTGATAATATTATAATCATTTTTAATCGCTTTGATTTCTGTAGACTCTTTAGATAGTAAAATCACTACGACTACAATAAGTGTTGCTAATAATCCACCTATAAACATAGATAAACCTCTTGTTAAAGCTTCTTCTGGAGACACAGGTAAATTGATTGGTAAACTGAATGCTACGATAAAGAAGGTAGAAGAGGGCCCAGGGATATTTAACGAACTAAAAATGTAGTATGGAATAACTGTTACTAATAGTAGTAACACACCAAATATAATTGGTTGGTTTACAGTAAGTGTTCCTAAAATCATCGCGATAGATAATCCTAGTGATGATAATAAAACGATGCGCAATTTTGATCTTGCAGGACCGCCAAATACATAAATATGTGCTAAAGTCCCTGTTGAAATGAGCAATCCTGTAGAGAAGTGATTGGTTATATAGCCTATGAGTAATGGAATGAGCATCAGTATACACTGTCTAACCCCTTTAGCAACATCGATTTTCATCGAATTAAAACGTATTAATGACCTTAAATATTGAATCAATGTTGTCATGCATCTCCTTTTATTTTTAATATTTTATTTTTTCATACATCCTATAAAAGCGCATATAAAAATACGTTACTATTTAATAACGTATTTTTATAGAAAAACATATAGGTGAAGTAAATGACTAATCTACTTCGTATTTTATAAAAACTATATCGTCATTCTAAATAAATTCATGCACGAATTTATTATTACACTTTACTATTTTAACACTTTTTTCAAATTTTAGTTGAGTGTTATACTCCAAAATCAAGTCGATTTTGTTAAATTCTCCTCAAAACCAATCGTTATTCTGCTTCTTTTATATCTTCATCTATTGTCGAATAATCTATATCTGTATCTAAAAAGGCTTGATTATTTACTGGGAAATGTTGTTCCAATGTTTCAATGTTACTTAATTCAACTGAACCACTGTTCATTTCAAAATCCAATACATGTCCACCAAAAGTTCTATCTTCATCAACAAAATGAAGATGAAAGCCACCAGCAGCTATACCGTGAAAGAGTTGTGGCGAATAAAATCCAACGACCGTCCCATGTACTTGCTCACGAACATATTCTGGTTGTCGTTTGGCAGACTCTATTAATTTTGTATATGGTTTTTCCTGTTTCGGCATCATTCTGACATGCATCGTTTCAAATTTACCTGTAATCTTAACCGCAATAAATATATTATTACTCAAAGCATCGTGTTGTATCTTATCTAACAGTGCCTCATCATCTGTAATGTTCCGCACATCAAAATGTGTATCTACTTGAAAAGGTGTCACAGTTGCAAACGGTGTGTATTCTTTCCCTGACAGCACTTTAAATTCACCATGCTCATTCGCATGATACGCTTTTCCATCTAAGATAATCACTTCACCATCAGAACCAGTCAAAGTCCCAATACCTAAATCACCGTGTTCTAAAATTTCATCTATAGTAGCTGTGCCTTCTAATAAGCCAGCCATTAGCGTACCTAAAGTTCCGTGTTGATATAACATGATTTATGCTCCTTATGAATATTAATATATAGTTTACTTAAATTGGTGCTTCGCCTATCTTCCATTATGAAATTATACACTTTTTCCAGCCAATACGATAGCCTTGTGCCTATACTGTGATAAAGAAAAAATGATCTTGCAAACGTTCGCAAGATCATTCTTAGGTGAATTAATTTGAACTTAACACTTTAATCACAGGTTCTGTAAGCAAATATTGTTTAACTTCAGCAAAGAATTTTTGAAAATGCTGAGATTCATTATGCGCCTCTAATGCGTATTCATTGCGATATTGCTCAATAAAAGCAAACGTATTAGGTTCATCCGTTCTTTCAAAATGTGCATAATATAATGCACCTTCTTCTTTATTCGCAGCAATAACTAATGGTTCTACTAGCGCTAAATAACTGTCTCGATATTCAGGGTTTATTTTCATAATAGCATTAACAGTCACCATAATGGCTCCTCCTTATAAACTTTATGCTTATTGATTTCCTGTATTAAAGCATCATAAACATTATAGGTCTTCTTTTTCAATTAATAATGGTTGATCTGGTTTAACAAAGAACCACATAATAATTGCAAATACAACAGGTATGATAACTAACTCTAACGTCAGTGTCCATCCTACAATATCAACCATCATACCAGCTAGTAATGGACTTAATAATGCACCAATATTCCCCCATAAATTCATCCATCCTGATACTGAGCCTGAGAAGTTACGTCCTAAGTCTGTAGCTGCTGCCCAACTCATTCCTGTAGCAATGCCAATTCCTCCTAAGCACAGTGACAACCAGAACACATTAACTACTAAATTATCCGTTTGTAATGACATAAATAATGAAATACAAAATACTATAAAACCAATAATGGCAATTGAAGCACGTGCAATAAATCTTGATTTACCACTTTGCAATAATTTATCAGATATTGCACCACCACATAATATAAGTAAAAACATTGCAATCCAAGGTGCACCTGCTGCCCATGCCATGTCAGGGTCAGTAAGTTTAACATGATATTGTTCTGTTAGATAGGTTGGTAACCATATCAAAAATAATGAAACAACAAACTGCACAACAAAGTATTGTGCTGCTAAAGCATAAAAGCTAAATCGTTTTAAAAAGATATTCCAAGGTGCATTAGATTTCTCTGTCTTGATAATATCTCGATTTTCCATAATATAGCTTTTTTCTGCTTCATTAACCATTTTATGTTGTTCTGGTAAGTCTTTAGCAATAACCATCCATAGTATAGCAAGCACAAAACCAACTGCACCAAAAATATAAAACACTGCTTGCCATCCAAACATATTCACAATTGCAATCGTTACAACTGGTGCTATGACTGGTCCAAAATAAGATCCAGCTAATAATGCACTAGATGCACGCCCTTTTTCACCTTTTGCAAACCAGTTTGTATTAAAAACTGCATTAGAAGGATACATAGGTGCTTCACCAATACCAAACAAGAAACGTACCGCATATAACATCCCGTGATTCTTTACAACACCCGTTAAGATTGTAAACGCGCTCCACCATACAAGGGCAATCGTTAACATTTTTTTAGAACCAAATTTCTCTGCTAAAAATCCAGAAGGAACTTGCATCAACGCATATCCAAGTGAGAAGAATGATGCTAGTAAGCCAAATTGCGTTTTATTTAAATGTAAATCTTCCATCATTGGACCGGCGATAATTGATATATTTGAACGATCCATATATGCGATTACCCCAATAATGAAAAATGCTATTGCAAAATACCATCTAATATTTGTTCTTTTTTGTTCCATGTTTTCTCCAACTTTCTCCCTAACTTATATAGTCATCATATGACCTATTGTTTTTAGATATTACCACATTATGAAATCGCTTACAACGACTTTTTTCACAATTTCTTTATTTAAATAGAAAATAGCAAACTACTTCTATTACTATTTGTAAAAAATCATCCTCTAGCCCTATAACAGAACAATGCAAAATCAGAAGTTTTAGACTATAATAAAAAAGTATATTTAAATTTAAAAACTAAATTGTACTTTAAAAGGAGTTCATTGCAGAATTATGGAACAGATACTTACTGATTTTATTAGTACTTGGGGCTATGCCGCAATTACCATATTAATATTACTTGAAAATATATTGCCCTTTATACCATCAGAAATCATATTAACATTTGCAGGATTGATGTCAGTTAAATCCGATTTATCAATTCCATTACTATTCATCATTTCTACAATCGCATCATTAGTAGGTTTACTTGTTCTATATTATATAAGTAGACTCGTTTCAGAAGCGCGCTTATATCGCTTTGTCGACAAATACGGTAAATGGATTAAACTCAAAGGAAAAGATGTTGCGCGAGCAAATAATTGGTTTAAAAAATATGGCCCGTTTGCTGTTTTTATTTGCCGCTTTATACCTGTCTTACGTGTGTTGATTACAATTCCAGCTGGTATTAATCGAATGAATGTTGTAGTATTTGCTATTTTGTCTTTAATTGGTACAACGATATGGAACTTTGCACTTATTTACCTTGGTAAAATGTTGAGTGGCAGTTGGGATGTTTTAATGAATGGTATCCACACGTATTCATACATTATGTATGTCATCATTATGCTTGCAGTGATTTGGTTTATATATAGATTATTCAAAAAAAATAGTGTCCAATAACGAAAGCTTTCAAGTATGCAGTCCTTCTTCAAATTTAAGTTAAGGGCTGTTTTTATTTTAAAAAAAAGGGCTAACTTCCCCTTGAAGTTAGCCCTTTTTATCTATTTAAAAATTTCTCCCTATTCATTACAAATACTTTCTATAATCAATGAATACATCATAATCAAACCCCTTATGTTAAATTATGATTCTTTTTGATCTTTACCACTTTTTACTAGTCGACGTACATCCGTTAAATCCGCTTCAATATCAAGTTGTGGTTTTTTCGTAATCATACTGATGACAACTGTAACGATTAAACTAGCTAAAAACCCTGGTATGATTTCATATAAATTAAAGAAATCATTGACATCACCGAGTGGTTTAACAAATGCAATCCATATAATGACAACAATGGCACCAGCTAACATACCACTAACTGCTCCTGTTCTACTTAAACCTTTCCAATATAACGATAAGAGTACAAGTGGACCAAATGCAGCACCGAAACCAGCCCATGCATTACCTACTAACCCCAAAATGGTATCATTGGGTGACCAAGCAATCCATATGGAGATTATCGCTACGACAATAACCGATAAGCGTCCTACTAACACAAATTCTTTTTCATGCTTTTTCGCCGCCTCTTCGCCACGAATTAATTTGTAAAAGTCTTCTGTTAACGAACTTGAAGTTACTAACAATTGTGAAGAAATTGTACTCATAATCGCAGCTAATATAGCGGCAAGCAAGAATCCACCAACAAGCGGATGGAATAAAATTTGTCCCATTAAAATAAATAACGTTTCCGGATTTTGTATATCTGTTCCGCTTTGATTAATAAAAGTGATACCCGTTAGCCCTACACCTACTGCGCCTAACAAGCTAATTGCCATCCAACCAATACCAAATCTTCTTGCTGTTGGTAATTGTTTGACTGACTTGATAGACATAAACCGCACAATAATATGCGGTTGACCAAAATAACCTAATCCCCATGCAAAGAATGAAATAATACCTATGAAAGTTGTTCCTTTAAATAAGTCTAAATTTGTCGGTTTTAATTCTGTTGCTTGTGAAAATGTATCAAGTCCACTTAATTGCAACATAGCTACAATTGGCACCATGACCATAGCAATAATCATCACGACCCCTTGGAAAAAGTCCGTCAATGAAACTGCTAAGTAACCACCGAAAAATGTATAAGCAATGACAATCACCGCTACAAGTAACATACCAAAATGATAGTTAATACCAAATGCACTTTCAAATAACACCCCGCCTGATACCATTCCAGAATGTGTATACAACGTAAAGAATACAACAATAATGGCACCTGCAATTATTTTAATAGCATTAGATTTATCATCTAATCTATTTTTAAAGAAATCAGGTAATGTGATTGCATCTCCAGCTTTTTCTGTATAGACACGAAGCCGCGGTGCTACAACTATATAATTTATGTATGCTCCTAATGTTAATCCAATCGCTAACCAAGCTGCCGAAAGACCAGTTGTATAAACTTCTCCAGGTAACCCCATAATCATCCAACCACTCATGTCAGATGCTCCAGCAGATAAGGCAGTTACATATGGACCAATGTTTCTACCACCCAACATATATTCACTTACATTACCAGTCGATTGTTTAAAACCATAATAACCAATACCCAGTAAAACAATAAAATAAATGATTAGCATAATGTATGTTTGCCAATTTGGATTGACTTGACTTGCTAATGATGCTCCCAATATAAACATGAAACAAAACGCCCCCTTATAATTTTGTTACATGCATATATTATACAAAACTTATCAGTAAATTAAACAGTAAATCAATAATTTTTTCTTTAATACACGTATGAAATAGCTGATAATGTGTTTAAACACTGATACTACAAGGTTTAAGCCACTAAAAATTATAAAAGTAATTTTACTTTTTAAGAATAGTAATACAACAAAAAACATTCATAAAAATGTATGTTTGCTACAATATTTATATTTATACCCATTTTATTATATTTGAGTAACATGAGTTTATGTATTCATTTTAATAAACGTCTGATTTAGATGAAGGAACATGACATTTTCTTAATATGTAAAGAACTTAATCCATTTTTTAGAATTTAAATTAACTTCATAATATAATAGGAATTAGACACACCCATTGACTATAATGCTACAATAAGAAATATATAATGGAAGCGTTTTATTAAAATGTATTTTCATAACTGAAACCTATACAACTGGAGTGACATAATAATGCATAATACAGCAAATAAAAGTTTAAAAGATAGATATTTAGATTTACTTTCGCAACAATTCAAGACCAAAGAAGAACTTGCTACAGAAATTATTAATTTAGAATCTATTTTAGAACTACCTAAAGGTACAGAACATTTTGTCAGTGATTTGCATGGAGAATTTCATGCTTTCCAACACGTACTGCGAAACGGGTCAGGTAACGTGCGCTCAAAAATCAATGATATTTTTCAAGACACATTAACACGCAAAGAAATCAACGAATTTTCTGCGCTCGTATACTATCCAGAAGAAAAACTTAAATTAGTGAAAAATAGTTTTAGCTCAAAATCAGAACTTAATGCGTGGTATATCACAACGATTAATCGTTTGATAAAACTCATCACCTATGCTTCTTCTAAGTATACACGCACAAAATTGCGAAAATCCTTGCCTAAAAACTACGTATTTATTGTTGAAGAACTTCTATATAAAAGTAATAAATATAATAATAAACATTCTTATTACGAAACATTGATCAATCAAATCATAGAATTAGAACAATCTGATGATTTGATTATTGGCTTATCTTTTACTGTCCAACATCTTGTAGTGAATCATCTTCATGTTGTTGGGGACATTTATGATAGAGGTCCTGAACCAGAAAAAATCATGGAAACACTTATTGATTACCCGTCAGTAGATATTCAATGGGGTAACCATGACGTACTTTGGATTGGTGCGTATGCCGGGTCCAAAGTTTGTCTTGCAAACTTACTCCGTATTTGTGCACGTTATGATAACTTAGATATTATAGAAGATGCTTATGGTATCAATTTAAGACCTTTATTAACGCTCGCGGAGAAATATTATGACGGAAACAATAAAGCATTCAGACCTAAAAACCCTAAAAACTTAACTGACTTAGAACTCGAACAAATTACAAAAATTCATCAAGCCATCGCAATCATACAGTTCAAATTAGAGGCACCCATCATTAAACGCCGTCCTACATTTGAAATGGAAGAACGCCTAGTATTAGAAAGTGTTAATTATGATACAAATGAAGCAACACTCTATGGAAAAACATACCCTCTAGAGCATACTTGCTTTCAAACCGTTGATCCTAATGACCCTAACAAGTTAACGGATGAAGAGTCTGACGTAATGGACAAATTATTATTATCTGTTCAACAATCAGAGAAATTAAAACGACATATGACATTCCTGATGCAAAAAGGTAAACTTTACTTGCCTTATAATGGCAATTTATTAATTCATGGATGTATTCCTGTTGATGAAAACGGTGAAATGGAATCTATGGTCATTGATGGTATTAAATATTATGGTCGGGATTTATTAGATCACTTTGAAGCGTATGTAAGAGAAGCATTTGACCACAAAGATGTCCAAGATGATTTAGCTACTGATCTCGTATGGTATCTATGGACTGGTAAATATTCTTCGCTATTCGGTAAACGTGCTATGACTACTTTCGAACGCTACTTTATTAAAGATAAAACAGCACATAAAGAAACCAAAAATCCATACTATCATTTACGCGAAGATGTAGATATGTGCAAAAAGATGCTGAAAGACTTTGGCTTAGACCCTGAACAAGGTCACATTATTAATGGTCACACACCGGTCAAAGAAATAGACGGTGAAGATCCAATCAAAGGCGAAGGAAAAATGATTGTCATCGATGGCGGCTTTTCAAAAGCTTATCAATCAACCACAGGTATCGCTGGCTATACGTTACTGTATAATTCTTTCGGTATGCAACTTGTCGCACATCAACATTTTAATTCGAAAAAACATGTACTACTTAATGGTGCCGACGAACTTTCTATTCGTCGTGTCGTAGATAAGGAATTACAGCGCCAAAAAATAAGAGATACCAATACAGGACAAGAAATTCAAGAAAAAATTGATATACTAAAAGAGCTAATGCATGACCGCTATGTAAATTAGTAAATACTCATAAAACCCCTATCTGCACATCTGTGAACTGACCCCAAATAATGGGAATAAAATAAAAACACTTTCGTTGAATTCATTTAAAATGAATCCTACGGAGGTGTTTTTTTCTATGAAAAGAGTGTCGTATTCATTAGAAACAAAGTATAAAATTATTGAAATGAAGAAAGCTGGTTATGCTATTAAGGAAATTATGGAAGCGTTAAATATTAGAAATAGAACACAAGTGAAAACGTGGTGGAGATGGTATCGAAATGGGGAAACTTACAGATTTTCTCAACAAGTCGGCAAGCAGTATACTTATGGTAAAGGGCTGGAAGAGCTCTCAGAAGTAGAACAATTAAAATTAGAAAATAAAAGAAAAGATATTGAATTAGATATTTAAAAAAGTACAAAGAATTGGAAAGGAAGTGGTACCAACAGTAATCGTAGAATTAGTTAATCAACTAAAGCATAGGTATTCAGTCAAAATGATACTTAATGTTTTAGACATACCCAAATCAACATACTATAGATGGAAACACAAAAATGATAAAAATGATAACTTGACGCAAAAAGTCATTCAATTGTGTAAAGACAATCAATATACCTACGGTTATCGAAAAATTACAGCCTTGATTAATCAATTGTCTTCAGTACCAGTTAATCATAAAAGAATTCAGAGAATCATGCAGGAGAATAATCTAAACTGTCGAGTTAGACCTAAAAAGTCAAAAAGCATTGGTAAACCTTATTATAAAACAGAGAATTTATTACAAAGACAATTTAAAGCAAGCCAACCAATGGAAGTATTAACAACAGATATTACTTATTTACCTTTCGGTAACTCTATGTTGTATTTATCTTCAATTATGGATGTTTATAACGGAGAAATTGTTGCGTATAAAATAGATAACAAACAGGATCAAAGCTTAGTAAATGATACATTGAATCAAATTGATATACCTGAGGGTTGCATACTACATAGTGATCAAGGAAGTGTTTATACATCCTATGCTTACTATCAATTATGCGAAGAAAAAGGCATTATCAGAAGTATGTCCCGAAAGGGAACACCAGCTGATAACGCCCCGATAGAAAGTTTCCATTCCTCGCTAAAGTGTGAAACTTTCTACATCAACAATGAGCTCAATAGCTCTAATCAAATTGTAATAGATATTGTCGAAAATTACATTAAAACTATAATAATAATCGAATTCAACAAAAACTAGGCTACTTATCCCCTATAAAATTCAGAGAATTAGCAGCCTAGAACATAGTGTTTTTATTAAATTCCCGCCTTACGGTTTCAGTGCATCACTCTAGTTCGTGCAGATAGGGGTTTTTATATTTTTGAATGTAAATAGGCATCTTTCAGATAGCCAATCGTGCCTACTTCTGAGTTTATAATATTTTGATTACCACTTTTGAAAGTGACTTCCTTAGTATCATCAATATGATAGAGCACCATATCATGCGCTGTTAAGTTATGCTTGTTAGATACAGGCATTTCTAAAATATTATGCTCTACGATAAAGCGATTAAACCAATGAGACGTAAAATTAGAATCAAAAAGAATATGATTTTTAATTGGGCCGTCTACATTACTCCGAGCGTGTTCATCACTAAAAGAAACTGGCATCATATTTACATTTTTCAGACCAAATTCTGGCACTAATTCATTGAATGCTAAGCTATTAAACACAAAGGATTGCGTCATCAACAAACATTTATTGTAACGTGTCATATCAGCATAAATACGATCATTGCTGGATAATAAGTTACCTTCAAACACTTCAAAACCTAAATCACTTGCGCGCTCTGATGTGTTATTAAATAAATTGAACGCCATTACTGGAATATTGTGTTCTCTTAATTTCGCACCTAAATGGAATGAAAATTCACTTTCTCCAACAATAATGACACCAGGTGGCTCTGTACTAGAGAGGTGCATCAATTTGCTTAATGGTATAAAACTAAAACCATAAATGACAACTGTCACAAAGACTAATCCAAAGGTTACTGGAGTGATATACTCTGCCATGGGCGTACCCTTTTCTACAAATAAACCTCCAAAAAACTGGGCAACAGTAAGTACAACAATGCCTCTCGGTGCCATCATTGATACCATAGCTCGTTCCCGTTTAGAAATTTCCGTATTTATTGTAGATAATAATATGGATAACGGTCTTACTAAGATAATCATAACTGCACAAAAAATAAATAATTTCCAAGACATAATACTTTCTAATACATTTAATGTTAATGAAGATGTAATTAATATAAAAACAGTAGAAACCATTATGGATGATGTATTTTCAATAAAATGGTCTGATTCTTTAAATATCAAATCGTGTCGTTTCATACGTGCCATCATCAAACCAAATATTGTTACAGCCAGTAAGCCAGATTCATGTAATATCTCATCACAAATCGCAAATATTAACAAAATAAATACCAATTGAATTGGTGGCATTAAATTTTGTGGAATAAGATCCCTTTTAATTAACCACATAAATAAATAGGACGCACCAAATCCAATCACAATAGCAATGACAAAACGTAATGCAAAACTTAAAATTATTTGAATTTCAAAACCTTGTTCAATAATTTGAAAAACATAAAAAGCGCCTAAAGCAATCATTGGTCCAATGGGATCAAGGATGATACTTTCCCACCTTAATATCGAATCCACACTTTTCCTAACTTTAGCTTGTTTTAATAATGGCTGTATCACAGTAGGACCAGTGATTAAAAACAATCCACCTAAAACAAGGGAAATGGTTGTAGAAAATCCTAATACAAAGTGCAATGCAATTGCCCCTAATATCCATGCAAACACAGCACCCACAGTAATTATTCTTATAACGGCTTTAGAGATTCCTTTTAATTCACGAAAATCTAAATTACTACTACCTTCAAAAAGAATGATTGCAACTGCTATCGACACTAACGGACTAAATACGGATTGTCCTAAACTTTCTTGGGGGTTAATCAGTCCAAAAATAGGTCCAACAAGCAACCCTACAATAGCCATTACTACGATGGATGGCCATTTTATTTTATTGGCGAACCATTGGCTGAATATACCCAATGCCAAAAATATAACAATGAGTAATGTTAACGGTAAGTTTAATAAAGTCACTTTATTCCCTCTCTTTAATCCAATTTAAATTTCATTTTATTCTAAGAAACACTTTAATTACGCATATAAGAAAACATACTATCAAATTTTTTTATTTAACGCATTAAATGAACCTTCATCATTTACCCATTTTGATGCAGTATTAATCTAACCCGTCTTTGCACATATCACTATGTACTTTCTTAAAACATGATAGTCATCATAATAAAACCCTTAGGGGTATGATGATATATACCGAAATGGAAATCATGTTTGACTTAACCTCTCAAAAATTAACAATAATGTCACTATTTTACTAAATGCTAGCTTTACATTATGTTTTGACAAAACTATAATTATTATGAAAATCTTATAATAAAATAATAGGATGTTATGTTATATGTAGTATGCTGAATGATTCGATTCTTTAATGATTGCTACTATGCATTACAATAACGAATACACAAACTTTATTTTCAGCTATTATTTTTATATCTTTTTTACTTAAACAGAAGGAAAAGAAAGGTGACTCATGTTATGAATGATGGCATCAATTACAAAAAATTCATCACCCCCATTTTGATCGGTATCATCATCTGGTTGGCTGCCCCAATTAGACCAGAAGGTTTAGATATTGCCGCTTGGCATATGTTTGCAATTTTTGTAGCAACTATTATTGGCTGTATTACACAACCCCTACCAATCGGCGCCGTTGCAATGATTGGTTTTACGATTTCAGTATTAACCCATACTGTTAAAATTGATACCGCTGTTTCAGGATTTGGAAATAGTAGTATCTGGCTCATTGCCATGGCATTTTTTATATCACGAGGATTTGTAAAAACAGGACTTGGCAGACGTATCGCATTACAATTCGTAAAGTTATTCGGAAAGAAAACACTAGGTTTAAGCTATTCCCTTGTTGGTGTCGATCTTATCTTAGCACCTGCCACACCAAGTAATACAGCACGTGCAGGCGGTATTATGTTCCCAATTATCAATGCTTTATCTCGTTCGTTTGGTTCAAAACCTGAAGACGGCACACAACGTAAAATGGGCGGATTCCTTATCTTCACAGAATTTCATGGCAACTTGATTACAGCAGCCATGTTTTTAACTGCCATGGCAGGTAATCCATTAGCTCAATCTTTAGCCAAACATCAAGGTGTAGATATCACTTGGATGCAATGGTTTTTAGCAGCACTCGTGCCTGGCATCATCTCATTGATACTTGTTCCATTAATCATTTATAAATTGTACCCACCTGAAATAAAGGAAACGCCTAATGCTACGTCATGGGCACAAAACGAACTTGAGTCTATGGGAAAAATGGCAACAAGCGAAAAATATATGATTACTATTTTCTTAGTAGCGCTTGTACTTTGGGTATTAGGTAGCACATTGAATGTTAACGCTACATTGACAGCCTTTATTGCACTTTCACTGTTACTTATCACGGGGGTTCTTTCTTGGAATGACGTACTGAAAGAAACTGGCGCTTGGAATACATTAGTGTGGTTCTCCATATTAGTAATGATGGCCAATCAATTGAACGAACTGGGCTTTATTCCATGGTTAAGTAAATCCATATCAGGAAGTTTAGGCAGTCTAAGTTGGCCAATTGTTTTAGTGTTATTAATCATATTTTATTTCTATTCTCATTATTTATTTGCAAGTTCAACAGCACATGTTAGTGCAATGTATTCAGCGCTATTAGGTGTAGCAATTGCTACAGGGGCGCCACCACTTTTCAGTGCTTTAATGTTAGGTTTCTTCGGTAACTTAATGGCGTCAACAACACACTATAGTAGTGGGCCAGCACCGATTTTATATTCGGCAGGTTATGTTTCTCAAAATCGTTGGTGGACTATGAATGCCATACTTGCTGTATTTTACTTTATTGTATGGTTAGGCATTGGATCACTGTGGATGAAAATCATCGGTTTAATGTAATTTTAAGGCCCCATGTAACGATTTCAACGACATGAATTATGTGTGAAACGTGTCGTTAAAATCGTTACATGGGGCTATTTTATTTTAATTGTTAAACCATGATGTTGTTGTAATCACTTCTGCATAGCGTGTAAGTATTTTATTTATTAAAAATTGATGTTTCTCTGTGTCATTATCATCAACTGCATCTGATAATATGGTTAATTTAAAGTCCTTATCTGCCGCTTCAACAGCAGTCGATAATACTACGCCACTCGTACTAACACCGGTTAACACAAGGTGATCCACTTGTATGCCACGTAAAAGTACTTCTAAATTACTGCCTGTAAACGCGCTTAAACGATGCTTTGTTACAATGACTTCATTTTCCTGAGGTCTCAATGCATCAATAATTTGTGTTGATTCATCATGTTTATTCATTGCTATATCATTTGTCTTCATTTGCATAAACATTTTATTGTTGTCAGAAACTTCCATGTATTTGCCCGAAAATGCCACTCGTACAAAAATGACAGGCACATCATGATTACGTGCTATTTCAATTGCTTTTTGATTATTGGAAATGATTTTTTCTTTTTGCTTTAAGCCGTTTACAATGCCATTTTGCATATCCATTACTACCAGTGCTTGATTCTTATTCAACTTGACCCCCACCTTTTATATTACTTTCATTGCTCAAGACAATTATAGACGCATTTCATTTATTTTTCTAAAATTATAATTATAAAAAGGAACGAGGTAGAAACCTGATTTTTCTAAATAGATTTCTGCCCCGCTCTTCTTAAATTGACTAAATTTGAAAAATCTCTAAAGTCATTGCTATTTTAAACGTTTAGCAATTGCTTAAATTCTGATATACAGTAAACCAGAACTTATGTCACATGCTTATTTTATAGTAAATCCATTGTGTTATATGCGGTTATTTAATAAATCTTGTCCCGCTGTCACACCTGCCTGCGTTAATTCGTGACTATTAACCCATACTTGAGTTACATTTGCACCACGACTTTCAAATATTTCTATGACACGTTCACTATCTTTAGTTGTTACAATTGGGTCGTTTTCACCCATTGAAAGTAATACTTTCATACCACTTAAATCCTTATCATTCGTAATATCTATCGGATAAAGTGGTGCATATAACAATGCCGTTTCAAATAGGATATCTTGATGTAAAATCATGCTAATTGCGATATTGGCACCATTTGAAAACCCTACTGGAATGACTTGGGATAAATCAAAACCATAACGTTCTGCTGCTTCATGTAAAAATGAAGTCAGTCTATTTGTACGCAATTCTAAATCTTCAATATCGTATTGCCCTTCATCAAAGCGTTTAAAAAAGCGATTCATCCCATTTTCAGAAACTTCACCTCTTACGCTTAACACGTTAAAGTTAGGATTAAGCAATTGGCTTAATGGTAGTAAATCATTTTCATCTCCACCAGTACCATGTAACAAAAGAAATGTAGGTGCGTTTGATTCTCCTTCTTTAAAAATATGTTCCATATCTATGCATGCTCCTTTCAAATGATTAATTTCTATATACGAATTGATGGTAGTATTCGAAGTAGTTCTTCTCTTCTATCTTCAAACTGTGGTGGTAACACTAAACTAGATCCTAAGGATTCAAATCGCTCATCAACTGTGAAACCAGGTCCTTCAGTGGCAAATTCAAAAATAATACCACCATGTTCTTTCATATAAATCGCATTAAAATAGTGTCGATCTTTGACTTCAGTCACACTATAGCCTTTACCGGTCATTTTAACCATCCAACCGCGCTGTACTTCATCTGTTGGCAGAGACCAAGCAATATGGTGTACAACACCACCCCCCCCACTGAACATTAGCTTCATTCCTAACCTTCTTGACAATCACATGATGACGCCATGCACCTACTGTTTCTAAATGTACATGATTTTCATCTTGCTTCATTTGATTAAATCCCATATCGTTCACCAATGTGTTCAAAGTTGCTTCTGGATTACCAGTTAACAACGTTACACCATGAAATCCAATAATTTGTAAGTTCTCACTAGGATAATCTTCTTCTGTTTCCACTAAAGCTAATGGCAAACCATGAATGTCGTTAAATTCTAATGTTTCTCGATCAAATAACATTGTTTCTTCTACTTTAATTTGATGTGTTACTAGATGTACTTTCCATTCATGACGTGTGTCTTTAGGAATTCTAAAAGCAATACGTTCCACTTGTCCGTTGCCTATACGACCTTTGCGTGCATTTGGCCAATTAAAAAACGTTAAAATTGTTCCATTTGCAACATCGTCATTCGCAAAATATAGATGGTAGGTTGAAGGATCGTCATAGTTCACTGTTTTTTTTATTAATTTAAGCTTTAACACATCTCTATAAAATTGAATATTTTCTTCAGGGTTACCTACGATTGCTGATATATGATGAATGTGTTGAATAGCTTCCATTTAATCTCCTCCAGTTCCAGTCAAAATATTCTTTCACATTGCACAACACTATTTAAAACAGCTCAAATCAAAGTCAATTATCTACTTGTATCAAACGGACGTATTTCTGACTCAATATATGCTCTTTGTGATTCTAAAAACGGGGGTAATGCTAAACTTTCACCCAGTGTTTCATAGGGTTCGTCACCCATAAACCCTGGACCATCGGTAGAAACTTCTATTAAGATATGTCCTATTCGTGCATATAAAGCTTCAAAATAAAATCTATCTACCAGGCCAGAGTTACCAATGCCTAATGCGTTATATTTTTCTAGCCATTGCTCTATCGCTGCATGGTCTTTTAATCTAAATGAAACATGATGTACTTGACCATATCCTTGTCGTGCCTCAGGACCTTCACTATCTTTTCTTAAGATGACTTGACCACCATTTCCACCTTCACCGACTTCCAGTATTGCTACGTTTTCTTCTACATGAATTGGTTTCATGCCAAATACTTCTTCAAGTATTTTCATAAAATCTTCAAAATAACTTACAGTAATTTCTATAGGTCCAAGGCCATAGATCGCTTTTTCCATTGGTACTGGACCATTTTTCCAAGGTTTACCTGGGGCAACACCTTTATTGTGCTCATCAGATACAAGTTGGTAACGTTGACCATCAACTTCTTCGAAAAGCAATACCTTTGTATCAAAGAGTGATTGAATACCATCATGTTTGATATTAAATTCATTAAATCGTTGTTCATAGTATTGCAACGCTTTATCATTAGGCACTCTAAATGAAGGTCGTGTAATTGAATTTGTACCTGATGAACCTTTAGGGTTATTTGGAAAATCGAAGAATGTCATATCTGTACCTGGTGAACCTTCATCATCTGCAAAAAATGTATGATACGTATAGATATCATCTTGATTCACTGTTTTCTTAACGAGTCTCATTCCTAAAATTTCTGTGAAAAATTTATAATTTCTTTCTGCATCATCAGTCATTGCTGTTACGTGATGGATACCTAATAATTGATTATTTGTCATAATAAAAACTCCTTTTTATAATTTTATCTCGATTTCGAAGTAATTTAAGCTAAAATTTTAAGTGCTTCTACTTATTCAATAGGTTGAGCACTTAGTTTTTTTAAAGCTTGTTGCAATATCGTTATTTCATCGTCAGTTAATACGGAAAATGTTGAAGTTAATGTTGCAGCATGATCAGGAAAAATTTCATCCATCATTGCTTGTCCTTTTTCAGTCAATGAAGCGTTTGTCACACGTTTATCTTGTTTATCTCGCTTTCTAGTGACGCATCCCTTTTCTTCAAGTTTATCTACTACATACGTAATACTACTACTTGCAATAAGTACTCTATTACCAATACGTTGTATCGGTTGATCGCCCTTGTTATAAAGTAATTCCATAACCGCAAATTCAGTTACATTTAAGCCATATCGCTGGACATCCTTTCTAACAATCTTCATTAAATGATCTACCGTTCGATTTAAACCAACAAATGAATTTAAAGATTCTTGTGTACGATTCATAGATTCACCCACCTTCCGAATTTTATTTCGAATTCGAGATAAATTATAACGCCCTCGGTAGCACCTGTCAATCAATTAGTATAAAAAGTATACTTTATATGGAATAACCTGCCTTTTACCTGCTTGTTGATTGGATATAAATTAACATAAACATCGCTCTTAATTTTATAAAAACTTACTATTTCGTTTCTAATTATAGTATAAGTGGTATGCATACAGTGTGGAGGTGTCATGAATGAATCAATTATTTATAAATAACGAATTTATAGCAAGCCAATCTACTGACACAATGGATGTAATTAATCCTGCAACTGAAGAAAAAATAGATACGATTACGTTTGCTTCAGAAGCCGAAGTCAATGACGCTGTAGAAAAATCAAAACAAGCACAACTAGAATGGGAAAAAACGCCAGAACCAACACGTGCAGACCATGTAAAATTGCTTATTCCGTTACTCGAGCAAAATAAAGACACATTAGCCGAACTTTATGTTAAAGAACAAGGTAAAACCTTAGCCTCAGCAAAAGGGGAAATTGACAAAGCCATTCAGTTCATTGATTATATGACAAGCTTAAGTATGAATAATAAAGGAGAAGTGCTACAAAACAGTCGGGAAAATGAAACTATTTTATTAACTAAGAAACCTATTGGCGTCACTGCTGGTATCGTTCCATGGAACGCTCCAATTATGGTATTGATGAGAAAAGTCATTCCTGCTATTATTACTGGTTGCTCAGTTGTCATTAAACCAAGCGAAGCAACTTCTTTAATCACATTAAAGTTAGCTGAATTAATACGCGCTTCAACCATTCCTGCTGGTTTAGTACAAATATTACCAGGCAAAGGAGAAACTGTAGGAACACAGCTTGCACAACATCCTGATATCCAACTTATTTCGTTAACTGGTAGTATGCGTGCCGGAAAATCTGTATATGCTGAAAGTGCAAATACAGTTAAAAAAGTGAATTTGGAACTCGGTGGCAATGCGCCCGTCATTATTACGCCAAACGCGAATTTGGACAAAGCTGTGAGCTATATCGTTACAGCAAGAATAAATAATGCCGGTCAAGTTTGCACTTGTCCTGAACGAATTTTTGTACACCATGAAATTCATGATACATTTATCAATAAATTAAAATCACAAATGGAACAATTGCATGTTGGCGATCCATTTGACGCATCTACAGATTATGGCGCAATTATTAACCAACAACAACTCGATAGCATAGATGAAAAAGTACAAAATGCTGTGAAAAATGGGGCGAAGTTAATCACTGGCGGTCACAAAATAGAACGTCCTGGTTTCTTTTATGCTCCTACGATTTTAGACAATATTAACCCTGAAGATGTTGCTTTCAAAGAAGAAATATTCGGCCCTGTATTACCCGTGGTGACATATACTGATTTTGATGATGCAATCAGCCAAGCCAACCATACGAATGCAGGCTTGTCTTCATTTATTTTCTCTGAAAACTTAAAAGATATTATGTTAGCAACTGAAAAACTTAAATTTGGTGAAGTTTATGCAAATTGCGAAGCAGAAGAAGTCGTTAATGGTTTCCATGCAGGTTGGAGAGAATCAGGTATAGGTGGCGCCGATGGTACTCATGGTTTAGATGAATATTATAATACAACTGTTTCCTATATTAGATATGATTAATCAACCTAATCCCTAACATTGAATAAAAAAGATTTAATATGTAATTCAAAGTGTCTTCATATATGAGATGATTAACACTCACTTTATTTCGCATACGCTCACACTTGTATAAGCATAGCGATTTGAAATCAGACACACAAATCTGGTTTCAAATCGTTTCTTTAATTTTTCACACTTTAACAGTGGTTTCTCAACCATTTTTTAATTTGTTAAAAAAAGCGCATGTATCATCATCTATGATAATACACGCGCTTTCTTATTAATTATTCAATGCTTTATTCAATGATTTCATATTTTCTTTCATAAGTGATTGATACGACACATCTTTATCATTCACTTCTTTTTCAGATAACGTAGCCATATTATGAAAACTAAGCGGTGTTGTATGGGACTCTTTTTGTATTACATCTGTGACTTTAGAAGATATATTCTGTTCATATAACACATAAGGTTGTTTTGTTTCATTAATTCGCTGAACAATCTCCATTAAGTCTCTTTGACTTGGTTCTTCATTATTCATACCGCTCACACCTACTTGTTTAAATCCATAACGATTAGCTAAATAACCGATAGAATCATGTGAAATTACAACTGTATCTCGCTTTGGATTTGACGTGATATGGCGCATTTGTTGATTAATATGATCTAAATCAGCAATCAGTTGTTTATAATTTTTTTCATAATACGCTTTATGTTGTGGGTCTTTTTCCACCAAATCTGTTTTGATTGATTTCACAATTTTTTTATTTAATACTGGATCAAGCCAAACATGTGGATCATTACCACTTTCTTCATGATCATGTTCATGTTCATGTTCTTCGTGATTATGGTCGTGTTCATGATTTGCTAATAAATCGTCATGCTTTAAATTAGCTGCTACAGGTAATTTTAAATGTTTATTATTAATGGAACCAGCTATTTTTTTTGCGACAGAATCCATATCTTGATTAGAATAGATGAATAAGTCACTCTTAGCAATATTAACCATCTCTTTTTGAGTTGGTTCAAATGAATGCATATCGGCGCCTGGTGGATAAATCGATTCAACCTCTACATATTTACCGCCAATTTGTTCAGTAAAACTTTCAAAAGCAAATGCCGTTGTATAAATTTTAAGTTTATTATTTGTACTGACGTCTTTTTTCTCATTTTTATTGATATTACTACACGCACTTAGTGCAATCATCATGACACATGCCAGTATAATCATTATACTTTTCTTCAAAAAACGCCCCTCCAAATCGAAATTATTCCGTTAAAACTATAAACTTAATTTCACATTATTTCAATACTTTTAGCTCATTCTTTTCATTAAATTGATAAATTGTTTGAATTTCATGAAAATGTGATATTAAATAAGTATAAACAAAATTCGAGGAGCGATAAAATGGCTGAAATTAAAAAAGGCAATAACAAATTTTATATTGGTAACGACGAGAATAATCCACAAGCTCAAATCACTTTCAATCAACAAAGCAACAATCAAATTGATATTGACCACACCGGAGTTCCAGAAGAATTAGGTGGCCAAGGCATTGGCTCTCAACTGGTTAAAGCTGTCATTGATTATGCACGAGAAAACAATTTGAAGGTATCTGCTACATGTCCATTTGCTAAAAATGTCATTGAAAAACACGACGAATATCAAGATGTATATTCTGGCTAATAAATAAGCAACAATAAAATAGGCATAGAAAATCAGTTGAGTTTCAAGATTTTCTATGCCTATTATTATGTTGATATACTATTGGTAAACGTCGTTGTAATATATCATCGCCACTCATTATCCGTTCTGTAATAAATACATATTATGATAAATACCTTTTTGCGCTATTAATTGCGCATGTGTGCCATGTTCAACTATTTCTCCCTTATTTAATACAAAGATTTGATCCGCATCTTGAATGGTAGATAAACGGTGTGCTATCGCTAATGTAGTACGTCCCTTCCTCATTTTATTCAAAGATTTTTGAATTTGCTCTTCAGTTTCTGAATCTATATTCGCAGTCGCTTCATCTAATATTAATATTTTAGGGTTAGTTGCTATGGTTCTCGCAAAAGCTATTAATTGTCTTTCACCACTTGAAAATGCACTTCCTTTTTCAATGACCTTATGATCATATTGATCTGCTAATTTTTCAATAAAGTGATTTGCATGAACAAATTCTGCTGCAGCTTTCACCTGCTCAAATGTCATTGTAGGATGATATAATTTAATATTTGTTGCTATTGTTCCATAAAATATAAAGGCATCTTGTAAGACCAAACCAATTTTTTCTTTTAATTCTGATTTAGATATCGTTTTAAGTGAGTGACCATCTATTTTAATCTCTCCACGATGGAATTCATAAAAGCGCATAAAGAGATTTATAATAGAACTTTTACCAGATCCTGTATGACCAACAAGCGCAATCATTTCTCCAGGTTTTGCGGTGAAGCTAATATCTTTTAAGACATCTGTTTCACCATCATAGCTAAAACTTACCTGATTGAATTCAATCTCACCTGACTTAATCGTATGTTGCGCTATTGTTTCCTGTTCTGGTTCATATGTGTCATCATCGATAAGTGCAAATACCCTACTGGCTGAAACAAGCGCTTGTTGTAAGATATTTAAGTTTTGACTCACCTGATTGATAGGCTCAAAAAAACGTTCCATGTACTGAACAAATGCGAAAACTACTCCCGCAGTGATACCAGTAGTAAAGCTAATAATGCCAAAATAGCCCAAAATCATTACAATAGCAAAAATTGAAATAGAGCTAATTGCAGGACGAAGTAATAGACTATCTAATTTTACAGTTTTCAACATATATTGATAATGTTCATCATTAATTTCATTAAATTCTTTATTTAACCGGCGTTCTTGATTAAATGCCTGTATAATTTTCATACCTTCTATAGATTCTGCTAACTTTGAGTTTAAATCAGACAAGCGTTGTCTAGACTTTGAAAATAAAAAGGCAGAATATTTTCTGTAACTGGCTAATATCACGATGATTATTGGAAAAAAGATAAGTGCAATTAAAGCTAACTTGACATCTAACACAAACATCATAATATAACTTGAAATCATCATAAAGAATGCCATAATAAACGTTGAAAAAACGCCTACTATCATATCAACAATGGTTTCAGTATCATTGGTGAGTCGAGAAACGATACTACCACCTGGCACTTTATCAAAGTATCTCATACCTAATTTACCTAATTTATTAAATGCATCAATTCTTAATTGTTGAATTACCTTAAATGCTAAGTATTGAAATAAATACTGGCTGAAATAAAGTGTGATTGCTCCTACTAATTGTATGCTGATAAATAGCACAATTAACCAAATCATTGCTTCTTGAGGAAAATGGCGTGGCGTTAAATAGTCGTCAATAAATATTTTCACCATATAAGGCGTCATCATACTGGCAACGGTCGATAATATTAATGTAATAAATGCCAATACAATCGTCCATTTATAGGGTAAGGTATATTTAAATAATCTGATAAGCGCACTACCTTGATCTTTTGCCGTTAAGTTAGCATTCTCAGTCATTTGCACCATCCCCTTCTGTTAGACTATCCAAGTTGCGAGACAGTTGTTCATGCAAAGCTTGCGATTGGTACGTATCATAGTACCAACCTTTTGCACTCATCAATGTATCATGGTTTCCACGTTCGATAATGTGTCCTTCATTCATTACGATAATTAAATCGGCGTGCTTCACAGCACTCATTCTATGTGCTGTTATAATATTGGTCTTACCACTTCTAAGACGTTCTAAATTATCTAATATGGCCTCTTCTGTTTGAGCATCCACCGCTGATAATGAATCGTCTAAAATAAGGATCTCTGGATTAACAAGTAATGCCCGAGCAATAGAAACGCGTTGCTTTTGGCCTCCTGACAATGACACACCTCTTTCTCCAACCACTGTCTGGTAATTGTTAGAAAATTGCATGATATCATCATGAATATAGCTAAGTCTACTCGCTTCATATATTTTTTCATCATCTATGGATTCATGACTAAATGCAATATTATTTCTTATTGTTGTAGAGAATAAAAAGTGCTCTTGGGGAACATAACCAAATTGCTTCCTTAATAGTTCTACATTATAATCGCGGATAGGATGACCACCATATTCAATATCTTCTGCGTGTTGCACATCAAATTCTCTCAATAACAACCTAATCAAGGCACTCTTACCAGAGCCTGTGCGTCCAACAATGCCAACTGTTGTACCTTGTTTTATTGTAAAATGGATATCATAAAGTCCCTGTTCATCATTACCCGGGAAATGAAATTGCTTAATATTAAATGTTATATCACCTTGTGGCATCTCATCAATTGAATACGACGTATCGATATCATTAGATAAATTTCCAATCTCCTCTATACGCTCATAAGAAGCTTTGGCCCTCTGAATAATATTAAAAAACAGACCTAATGCCAGTAATGGCCATACAAGCATACCGAGGTAAGTCGTAAAGGTAATTAACTGCCCTAAACTAATATCGTTATGAAACACCATCTGTGCACCAAATGCAATTGATAAGAAATAACTCACACCAATGACTAAGGTAATCGTCGGATCAAAAAGTGCATCTATTTTGGACACTTTCAAATTTTTCGCTACAACATCATCACTCAAGTCTTTAAAATCGGCCTGATCACTTGCCTCATAACCGAATGTCTTAGTTACCTTGATTCCAGCTACACTTTCTTGTGTCTTATCGTTTAATTTACTAAACGCTGCTTGTGCTTTTTTAAATCCCTTGCTCAGTAACGAACCATAAACACTTGTTAACAACACCATAAAAGGCAGTGGTATCAAAGCAATTATCGTCAATTTCCAACTAACTGTTGTTGCCATTGTAATAATGACTGTACCACCAGTAATTAAAGAATCTGCAATCATCAAAATTCCTGCACCAGCAGCATTCTGTACAGCTCTAATATCATTAGTAGCATGTGCCATCAAATCACCCGTTCTTCTGTTTTGAAAAAAGATGGCACTCATTTCCGTATATTTTTTATATAGATACGTTCTTAATATTTTACCTAACTTTTGACTTGTCCCAAATATTGACAACCTCCAAATGTATCTGAGCACATACGTTAATATGGCTGCAACGACGAGTATCGCTAAATATATTGTTAATAATTGGGGCGTTAATTTATTAGAAGTCATCTCATCAATTGTACGACCAATGATTTGAGGAGGTACGATTTCAATTAATGCAATTAATAGTAATGTAATCAAACCAACGATATAACTTATTTTTTGTTGCTTAAAAAACCAACCTAATTTCAAAAACACCTTCATCACTTCACCACCCGCAATAACTATTCAAAACATAACTTGTGCTAATTATATATAAATCATCATCTTAGCCTCGTCTCGAGTAACGATTTATCATAATATGCAAACGCTTATGTCTCATATTTTACCACAAGTTAATATATGTAAATAGAATGGATAAATTACACCCGAATATAGTATTATTTTAATTATGTCTAAACCATTAGCATACTCAGATTTAGAAAATCAATTGTCTTATTTTGTACTAGCTAGTATTTTTATTAAATCACTTTAAATACTTATCCCACTTCAAACAATCCGATTCATATCGTAAGACGATGCACATTTGATAATAATGCCCTTTGCAATATGACAACAATTACACATTTAATAAAATGAATTAACATTGCAGGACAACTAAATAATTTTTTGTTTCATAAACACTTTATATTGACTAAGTATAATTTTTATACTAAAATTCAACTTGTACTAATTACAAATACATGTAATCAATAAGGAGTAAACCTATGACTTTTCACGATAAAAATGCGACTCAAGTAACCAATATCACATTAAATGTCGCTGATTTAAAAAATATGATTAACTTTTACACACAAATTTTAGGTCTAACTATAAAAACAGAAACGTCTGATGAAGTTACGTTGAACATCGGTCTACACGGGCATACGCTCACACTTCAAGAAATTGTAAATGGTCGTCAGCCTTCTTTGAGAGAATCAGGATTATTTCACATGGCACTCTTATTACCGACGCGTCAAGATCTCGGTAATTTCTTATTTCATGCTGCAAGTTCAGGTGTTCAAGTTGGCGGTGGCGATCACCTTGTCAGTGAGGCGCTCTATTTTGCAGACCCTGAAGGTAATGGGATTGAAATTTATTACGATAGACCTAAAGAAGGTTGGATTTGGAATGACAATAAAGTTAAGATGGATACACTTGAAGTAGATGCTAATGACTTAGTTGAACAGCGAAGCACAACTGGGTGGCAAGGTATGCCTGATGATGCAAAAATTGGCCACCTACACCTAAAAGCTGCTGATATAGGTCAATCTCGTCATTATTATCTCGACGAACTTGGCTTAGATCACGTTTCTGATTTACCACAGGCTGTATTTATGTCAACTAATCACTATCACCATCACGTTGCTTTTAATACTTGGCAATCTAATATGTTACGCCAAAACAATAGCCAAAGTTTAGGTTTAACACATATAGAAATATATAAACCAAATGCACAAGAAACACAATTTATTGGACCAGAAGGTTTCGAAATTTTAGTTCATAGTAATACTTCCTTAGTTGCTGACAAATCCAAATAGAGAATAATGTCGATTTAATGGGTTATCTTGTATAGGGACCTATTGATTTAGTATCAATGTCAACGAGTGAAATGACTAAACGCTATGGTTTCATTTATGTAGATCAAGATGATTACGGTCAAGGTACTAAAAAACGTATTAAAAAAGATTCTTTCGACTGGTATAAAGATTTAATTCAATCAAATGCACGTGATTTATAATATAAAAAGCTTGGTGCAGTTGCACCAAGCTTTTCTCTATTTATTCTAGCCATTCAACAATATCGTCTTGTGTTTGACGAACTTTGGCTTTTGGTTCCGTTTCTCTATAGCCAAACGCTACCATCACTGATGGCGCAAAGTTTGTATCATCAATCAAACCTTCATCAGTTAAAAATTGTGTAACCGCATCTAAATCAAAGCCTTCTATTGGACATGAATCGATATTTAATAATGCTGCACTCGTCATCATGTTACCCAGTGCAATATAAGTCTGTTTTCTCGCCCAATCTAATAAAGATTGCTCATTGTCATTAATGTGAAAATTAGTTTGAAAATCATCAAATTTCTTTTCTGTAGCTGGAATGCTTGCTTCACTATATTTTTTTACATTTCTTATCATATGTTGTACGTAATCTGATTGTGAAGTTACATTTTTGCGTGCTAAAATTAATACAAAATGACTTGCTGTATCAAGTTGCCCTTGCGCACCCCAACTGATTGCTTTAAGTTTATCTCTAATTTCACGATTTTGAATAACTACAAATTTCCAAGGCTCTAAGCCTAGCGAACTGGGTGAAAGTCTCCCCGCTTCTAAAATTGTATTAAAATCACTCTCTGAAATTTTTTTGTTTGCATCAAAGCGTTTTGTTGCATGTCTAAAATTAAAAGCATCTAAAATCGTTTGTTGCATTTGAGTCATCACTTTTGAAACCTACCTTTCAAATTAATAATTTATACATGTAGTATAGCGATTTGAAAATCCTTATCAAAATAATATGTTTATAAAAAAGTAGGATAGAAATACATTTTTCTCAAAAGGTTTTTTGCTTCTACAGTAGTCATTCACTAAACATATCACATGCCTAGTCGGCAGGTTTATAAATGTTCTGCCTCTTGCAGTCAGGCAATCATAATGATTTATTTAGCACTTCTGTTTCAATGACGCTGAGCACGCCTTGATTATCGTTCGATGGTGCAACATGATTTGCCACTTCAAATAACATTTCATCTTCACTGTTTTCCATCACGTAACTATGTTTAGCTAATTGCAACATATCTAAATCATTATTTGCATCACCAAATGCCATCAAATTCGCTGCATCAAGTTGCCAGATATTCAATAAACGCTTCAATGCCTGCCCTTTTGTTATACCTGGTATAATAATATCAATACTATCATGTCCACTAGACACAGTTTCTAGTTTTCCATTGAAGTGCTTTTTAAGATCTTGATCAAGTGTCGGGTGCGTCTCACGATTAATATTAAATGCAATTTTCACATAATCATCTTTGGGTAAGTCTTGTAAGGAATCTATTTCTTCTAGTTGACGATAATAGAAGTGGGCATCTTTTTTAAATGCTTCAGTATTTTCTTTTAAAATATATGCGCTACTTAGGCCACAAATAATTAGGTTATTAACCCCTTGCTCGATATTCAAATAATCTATAACTTGTTGATAAAAGTCTCTATCAAATGCTTGATAATCATATAGATTATGCCCTTCATAAATGACTGCACCATTTTCAGCTACAAAATACATATCACGCTCACCAAAAATTGATTTTAATTTGGCATACTGATTACCACTAGCAGCTATCAATTTAATATTTCGTGCTTTCAATTGTTTAAATATACGTTCAAATCGTTCTTCATCATATGTTTTATTAGTATTTAAAAATGTACCATCCATGTCAACTGCAATTGCTTTTATCATAATGTCCCCTCAAACCTTCCGATTTATATGTTCACCTTTTATTATATCGGCAATGTTGGTCGATTCAAATGAAATCTATTACCTTATATAATATCTATAAAAAACAGAATGAAACATAAACCTACTTTTAGTAAGATTTTCTTGTTCCATCCTGTATGAGATGACCTACTTCATATATTCAATAATATTAGAACTTCTATCTATGTTCGATTTTTAGTTCATAGCCAATTGAAAGACAAAATTTTGTCCCGCACATCGCTTATTTAGTATTTAATGTTTTAATAAAATTCAAGTAGTCTTGTGTATTCTCTTCTAATTGACTCGGTGTAATGGTAAAGGCGCTATATAACTTATGTACGCCAATATAATTTGCAGATACAAATCGAGTTGTCGCTATCATCGGACTCACCAACTCGTCAATCGTAAACTTAACATTACCTTCCTGCGTATATGCTTCCGCAACAGAACCAATAGAAATCGCCAATCCTATGTTCTTCCCTTGTAAAGCATGACCATTAGAACCATACGCCCAACCACGGGTGAATACTTCATCTAAATACTGCTTCATTAATGGTGGAGAACTATACCAATACAATGGATATTGAAAAATAATATGCTCGTGCGCCTCTATCAACTTCTGTTCCTTTTCAATATCGATTTTACCATGCGGATATTCTGGATAAAGTTCATGAACAGTTACGAGTGACTCGTCTTCAGATAATGCATCTCGCCACTTTTTATTTACTGTAGAATTGCTAATATCAGGATGTGCAATAATTACTAATGTAGACATATGGGCAATACCTCTCTTTATTTAAAATTTACTCTATATATAGTAAGCTCCTAATGTTAAATTTGAAACTTATTTGCCTAATTTAACTAATTTAAATAAGCAAGTCTAAAAAAACATACTATTGCTGAACTGTCTAGAAACATTACCTCCTTGTTTAACGCTACTTATGAAATGTCCATTTTGCTATCTATAGCGTTAAATTCTATTTTTTATTTGCTACACCTTTAGATGGTGAGATGATTGAACCCACACTATTAAAAAAGCTTATCAGAAATTATAATTCTGATAAGCTTTTTTTATTTTTTAACACGTATTTTGGAAACGTAATTTGATTTTTCTTTAATATCAAAAATTGTCAAACCCACAATATCTTTTTTCTTACCAGGAATAATGATGCTGATAATATAAGAGAAGATAAATGCAACTAAGAATGAAATAATAGATACAAAGAATGGCGAATTCCCTCCACCAATACCGTTAAAGATATAGGCAAAGACAATACCTAACACAAGACCACATATAACACCAACAGTATTTGTTCGTTTCGTAAAGATACCAACTGCAAAGACGCCAGCTAATGGTACACCAACAAGGCCAGTAATTAATAAGAATAAATCCCATAAATCATTTGAATCGGAAGCAATTAAATAGATTGACATAGCAAAACCAAACAAACCTGAAAGTACAATCATCCATCTAGCAAAAGCGACTTCATCTTTTTCTTTACCTTTACCAAAGAACCTATGTTTGATATCAACAGACAGACAAGCTGAAATTGAATTTAAGCTGGATGAAATTGTAGACTGAGCCGCTGCAAATATTGCCGCTATTAATATCCCTGCAATAAATGGTGGCATTTCAGTAAGAATAAAATACGGTACGATTGATGATGTATTAAAACCATCCGGCAAGATACTTTCGTGTTGATAGAAAGAGTAAAGCATTGTTCCCATACCATAGAATAGGGGGGCTGAGATCAAAGCTAATGCCCCATTCATCCATAATGATTTTTTCGTTTCTTTCATCGAATCTGATGCTTGATAACGCTGCACAACATCCTGACTTGCAGTGTATTGATGTAAATTATTAAAAATATTACCTAAGAAAATAATTGGAATTGCTGCAGCTGCTGTATTGAATTTCCAGTTATCTGCACTGATTATTTTTTTATGCGCTAACGCATCCGTAACAACAGTTCCCATCCCACCTTGAATATGTATAATACCCAAGATAATAATGGCTGCAGCACCACCTAATAGAATGATACCTTGAATGAAGTCACTCCATACTACACCTTCAAAACCACCTAAGAAAGTATAGAGGATACATAATATACCAACTAAACTAGCTACGACGTATGGGTTTAAATCAGAAACTGCAGTGATGGCTAATGTTGGTAAATAAATAACAATAGCTACCCTTCCCAAATGGAAGAGTACAAATAATAAAGAACCAATTACACGTACGCTTGGTCCAAACCTTGCCTCTAAATATTCATAAGCTGATGTCACTTTTAATTTTTTAAAGAATGGTACATAGAAATAAATTAAAAGTGGAATGATCGCGACAATAGCTATATTACCTGCTATGTATGACCAATCAGTCAAGAATGCTTTTTCTGGTGTCGACATGAACGTTATTGCACTTAATGTCGTTGCATAAATAGAGAAACCTACCGCCCAAGAAGGCAAGCGGCCACTAGCTGTAAAGAAACTATCAGTATTTTGACTTGCGCGTTTTGTAAAATATGCCCCAATCAATAACATGATTACAAGGTAAGCTATAACAGCTACCCAGTTCCATATACCAAACCCTACTTGTTGCATTTACTTCATCCCCTTACGTGATGTCTTATAAGTTATAATCCTTAATAAGTTGTTCCAACTTGTGTCTGTTATTTTCATTAAATGGTTTAAATGGACGTTTCGGTATACCACCGTCAATACCGCGTGAGGCCAATATTTCTTTCAATGTAGAATATATCCCCATAGACAATACATTTTCGATAATATTATTTGTTTCATGCTGAATTTCATACGCTTCTGCGATGTTTCCGCTTTGTGCTTTTTCAAATATTTGTCTTGCACGTACGCCGTTGACATTATATGTAGAACCAATTGCGCCATCTACACCCGATACGGCTGCTTGTACTAACATTTCATCAAAACCAGATAGAATTAATTTATTAGGAAATGCCTTGCGAATTCTTTCCAATAAAAAGAAGTTTGGTGCAGTATATTTCACGCCTATTACTTTTTCATGATTAAAAAGTTCACCAAATTGTTCAATTGAAATATTTACACCTGTTAAGTCAGGTATTGCATATATAATCAAGTTATTTTGCGTGGCTTCAATAAGTTCAAAATAATAATCTTTAATTTCTTCAAATGAAAACGGATAATAAAATGGAGTCACAGCTGAAATCGCATCATATCCAAGTTCAGTTGCATACTTACCAAGTTCAATCGCTTCGTTTAAGTCCAACGAACCCACTTGTGCAATCATTTTGACATCATCATTTACAGCCTCTTTTGCAACTTTAAATACTTGTTTCTTTTGCGCTTTACTTAGCAAGAAGTTTTCACCAGAACTACCATTGACATACAAACCATCTAATTTTTCTGTCTCAATTGCATTTTTGGCAATTTGCTGTAAACCTTCTTCTTTCACTTGTCCATTTTCATCAAATGGTACTAACAACGCGGCATATAAACCTTTTAAATTCTCTTCCATGAGATAAACCTCCATCTATTTTTATACGTTTTCTTTTTAAAAAGCATGTATTTTCTGACTCGCTTCAAAAATGTTCGAGATATGCTATTTACAGTTCAAATTGTAAACGCTACCATAAAGAGTATCAATAGTATTTTGAAAAAATTCATCATTTATACTAAAAATTAATGAAAATATTTTTCAAACTTATTATATCTATACTTTTAAATTTAAAAATGATACATATATATTTGAATAAATTACAGGAGGCTATACTCATGAAGGATTTCAAAATCGCCATAGATATTGGAGGGACTGACATTAAAGCTGCCGTTTTAGATGACAAGTTAAATTTTGTAGACTATCAAAAAATAGCTACCCCTAACAATATAAACGAATTTATAGTTGATAAAGTTTATGCATTAGTTGAACATTTTCAAATGAAATATAATTTGTACCCTTTGTATGTGGGTATCTCTAGTGCAGGCATCATCGATGAACAAAATGGTATTGTGGCTTATTCAGGGCCTACAATTCCGAATTTCAAAGGTACGCATTTTCCTAAATTACTTGCACCACTCAATGCACACGTTAAAGTTTTTAATGATGTCAATGCTGCTTTATTAGGCGAACTTCAACACCATCCTTATAGTGCAGATAACATTTTCTGTCTAACTTTAGGAACAGGTATTGGCGGCGCATTTTATAATAAGCATACCCAGCTGTATAATGGTGAGCGAAATCGTGCAAATGAAATTGGCTATCTCCTTTATAAAACAAGTGATCAGTGTACATTTGAACAGCGTTCATCCACCAATGCACTCAAATCATTAATGAAATCAAAATCATTCCCTTATCATAATGATGTTCCAATGCTATTTGAGTTAGCTGAACAGCAAGATGAGCTTGCTTTAGATATTCTCAATCAATGGAGCTTCAATGTTGCAGAAGGTATTGCTCAAATCCAAATCATTTATGATCCTGGATTAATCTTAATTGGTGGTGGCATCTCATCTCAGGGACAAAATTTACTCAACTATATCATTCCAAAAATACCGTTTTTCTTACCACCAGAATATGGACATGCTGACATTCAAACCACTCAAACTAAAAATCACGCCTCATTATTTGGTGTTGTTACACAATTTTAAAAAGATCCATGAAACGCTTTAGTAAATGATTAGCGTTTCACGGATCTGTCTATGATTCATTCAATATAATTTTCTTCGTATGTTGGTACACATGATGCATATAATCATCATCTAATAATAAATAACTTACAATATCTATTAAAAATAATGTTGCTATCTGTGTATTAATAAATCTTGTATCATTAATTCTTGATTGATCAGTCGTAATCAATACTAGATCTGCACATTTCGTCAATGGGCTACCTTCATAATTCGTTATAGCTACGACATAGGCACCACGGGCGTGTGCCACTTCGGCCGCTGCTATCAACTCAGTTGTTGCTCCGCTATTCGAAATTGCTACAAACGTATCGGAAGTAGTTAATAATGACGCGAAAATTTTCATTTGATGCGCGTCTGTCGATACATTCCCTTTTAATCCCATACGCATCATTCTATAATAAAATTCTGTCGCCGATAATCCGGAACTACCTAGACCAGCATAAATGATTTGTCTACTTCTCATAATTTGATTCACAAAGCTTTGAATTTTTTCATCCGATATAAATTCACCTGTTTGTTGAATAATATCTTGATGATATTTATGGATACGTTGAATCAACGGACTATTTTCAATCACTTTATCCGTCATTTCTTGTTGTAAATTGAATTTCAAGTCCTGAAAATTATCATAATCTAATTTATTACTAAAGCGTGTAATCGTTGCAGGTGATGTGCCAATGGCATAAGCTAATGAATTTATTGTTGAAAATGAATCGTCAAACTTATTATTTTGAATATAATCAACTATTTGTTTGTCTGTCTTGGTAAATAAGTGATGGTAACGTTGAATACGATTTTCAAATTTCATAAAATCCCCTTCTTTCAGATTTTCGACCTATTATACTATAAATGAAAATGTTTTTCATAATAATGAAATGTATTGATTAATATTTTCTTAGTGTTATATTAAAAATACAAATCTAATACAACTTAAATTATAGATTAAATCTACTAAAGTTATGGAGTGTATAATTATGTTACCACAGGGATTAATAGTGTCATGCCAAGCATTGCCAGATGAGCCCCTACATTCATCCTTTATTATGTCTAAAATGGCATTAGCAGCATGTGAAGGTGGCGCCGTTGGTATAAGAGCTAATTCAAAAGAAGACATTATTGAAATTAAAAAAGAAGTCGACTTGCCAGTGATTGGAATAGTTAAACGCGATTATGAGCAATCCGACGTTTTCATTACTGCAACAAGTCAAGAAATCGATGAATTAATTGAAAGTGACTGTGAAGTAATTGCTTTAGATGGAACGATGCAAGAGCGCCCTAAAGAAACCTTATCAGAACTTGTAACATACATACGTCAAAATGCACCTAATGTTGAAATTATGGCAGATATTTCTACACTTGAAGAAGCAAAAAATGCAGATGGCCTTGGGTTTGACTACATTGGTACAACTTTACGTGGTTATACTTCCTATACTAAAGGACATATTTTATATGAAAATGACTATCAATTTTTAAAAGATGTCTTAGCGAACGTAGATGCTAAAGTGATTGCTGAAGGCAACGTCCTTACTCCTGAAATGTACAAAGATGTGACTAATTTAGGTGTTTATTGTACTGTCGTAGGTGGTGCTATAACAAGACCTAAGGAAATCACAAAACGTTTTATAAATGTTTTCGATCAATAAAAGAATATAATAAGACCTTATCTTAAAAATGATATGTGTACTGATGTCACATTCACTTCTATGATAAGGTCTTTTTCTATTTACACCGCTTCAGCTATAAATATCTTTCGATCTTCCCACGTATTCGTTTGTTCATTATAATTGTCACAAGTTATTAAAGTTAATTGTCTCTTACTTGTATTTTGTTCATCTAACACTTGTATATCTTCAGGTTTCACATCAAATATTTTCGTTATTTTATAAACATTATCTTTGTTGCCTATCTTAAAACGTACTTCACTACCCTTTTTGGCTTTAGACAAATTTGAAAATTGATAATCAGATGATCCAGTATTGGTATGACCTGCAATGGCAATGTTTTGATCGTTTAGTGACTCATCGCCTTCTGCAAAGCTTACACCTCTATTTAACTGCTTAGGCGTAGCGGGTCCAGGATAAACTGGCGTCTTAATCTCTGCATCTGGTACAGATAAATACCCAACCATTTCAGCTTTATCTTTAGGAATTTCATACTGACTATCTTTTCTATTTGCAGCATCATTATCGTATGTTTCTATTTTTTCTTCATTTTCTTTGTCCTTAAAATATTGATCAATGTGTGGTTTAGCGAATAAATAAATTGCTGTTAAGATTAATAACACACCAATTAATGTGATGAGTCGGTTTGCCCATTTTTTCATACTTGCGTAACTCCTTTTTCAAACAATCTTGACTTTAAATTTTATAATAAGTATAGCACAATACAAAAGCTATCATGTAGTTTATTTGCAGAACCATAATGCTCTTCAATGTAAGCTTTTGTAACACAAATTTGCTGTAGCTTTAGATTGAGTGTTAAATAAAAAGTGACAGTTATTTTTATTGTATTATATAAACAAAGGGTGAGCTTACTATGATAAGACAAGCAACGAAATCTGATTTACCAAATATTTTAAATATCTATAATGATGCTATTTTGAATACAACTGCAGTATACACATATACGCCACAGACACTTGAGTCTCGTGAAATTTGGTTTGAGCAAAAAGCAAAAAATAGCGAACCCATTTTTATTTATGAAATACACGGTGAAGCAGTTGCATTTGCCACATATGGCGCTTTCCGTGATTGGCCAGCCTATCAATACACAATTGAACATTCTATTTATGTAAACAAACTTCATAGAGGTAAAGGGATTGCATCACAATTACTTAAGAAAATTATAAATCATGTTCAAGATGAAGGCTATAAAACGTTGATTGCAGGTATTGATGCTACAAACGATGACAGCATTTATTTGCATAAAAAATTCAATTTCCAACATTCTGGAACTATTCAAAATGCTGGCTATAAATTTGATAAATGGTTAGACCTTGCCTTCTATCAATTAGATTTAAGTAAATAAACACAAGTTAATATTTTATAATCTATACCGACACGTTACTTCAAACGTTTAAAACTGCACCATAGTGGTAGATAATAATGTATATAGATACTAAAAGGAGTGTTTGCATGTCAGTATTATCTAATGAAACGCGTGTGAAAATATTAGCCGATTTGATTGAAATTCAATCAATCAACGAAAAAGAGTTAGATGTTGCACATTATTTGCAAAAGTTATTTGAACAGTATGGCATTCATTCAGAAATTTTAAAATTAGATGGTGAAACTTCGCGTGCTAACTTGGTAGCTGAAGTTGGTAACGGCAAGCCTGTTGTTGGTGTTTCAGGACATATGGACGTTGTTACAACAGGTGATACTGATCAATGGAACTATGATCCATTTAAATTAACAGAAGATGATCAGGGCAGATTGCATGGACGTGGCTCTGCTGATATGAAATCCGGATTAGCAGCATTAGCCATTAGTTTAATAGAAATACAGGCAGCTGGTACTTTAAATCAAGGTACCATTCGTTTCATGGCAACTGCTGGTGAAGAAGTAACAAGTAATGGCGCCGCACTTTTACATGAAAAAGGTTATATGGACGATGTCGAAGCTTTATTAATTGCCGAACCTTCTCAGGATGGTATTGTTTATACTCACAAGGGTACAATGGATATTCAAGTGACTTCAAAAGGTAAATCTGCGCATAGTTCAATGCCAGAATTAGGATTTAATGCGATAAACCCACTTGTTGATTTTATTCATTATTTAAATGTTGAGTATAGTAAAGTTGATGTAAGTAGTGAACTTTTAGGTACACCTACAATGAACTCAACCATTATCAACGGTGGTGATCAAGTCAATTCTATTCCCGAGTACGCAGAATCATTATTTAATATGCGCACCATTCCAGCATTTGATAATAAGAAATTCGAAGCACTTTTTAATAGTATAAAAGAAAAAGTTGAAAAAGACGATAATGGTAGCATTACTGTTAATCCTTATGTTAATCGTGATCCTGTATACACTACAGGTGATAATGCCTTCCTTAAATTAGCGAAATCTTTAGGTGATGAATACTTTAACAGAGATTTGGATGTTACGTCATCAACAGCGACTACGGATGCATCTTATTTAATGAAAGATAAAGGGGACGACTTCTCATTTGTAATGTATGGACCAGGTGAAACAGGCCAAGCACATCAAGTCGATGAATATGTTTATAAAGATACTTATTTAACTTTCATAGACCTTTATACTCAAATGCTCCCACAATATTTAAATGATTTTAAATAGTAAACCTTCATTGTGAAATCGTTGTTTAATAAAGTAGTATTTAAAGCAATAACGAAAGAGTCCAAGACATTTTTGTCTGGACTCTTTTCGTTATTTGAATGATATTATTACTTCTTAACACGCTAATAATTTATTTAATTTCTGCTAATCTTCATAACAAAATACCAATTGACTACTTATTCATTTCTACCCATTTTACTAACTCATTTAAGTTACTAACGGTCATCGTAGGTGCTTGTCCATTATTATCAAATTGCATTTTGCGACGGTTTACCCACACAGTATCAAACCCAAAATTAGCCGCGCCTGTCACATCCCATGAATTAGAAGAAACATATAATACCTCCGACCTATTCACATGATAGTAATCTAAAATCAATGCGTAACTTGCAGGACTTGGCTTATACTGTTTAATTTCATCTACACTCATAACCGTATCAATATCATCACTAATCTTTGAATTATCAACTAACGGCATTAACATACTATCATTGCCATTCGATAGTACACCTATCTCTAAATTTTTAGCTTTTAAATCTGAAAATACTCTTGGTATTTCTTTAAAATAATCTAAATCTAAAAAGGCATCAAACAATTGATTGATATCTTCTCTATTATATTGAATTTTATGTTTGTCTAAGGTAAAGCGTAATGCATCTTTAGTTAAAATATCAAAAGTGATATAACGTTGCATTATTTGTTTTAAAAACATGTGTTGCAATTGTGTTTTCCGCCATAACTGCGAAATAGAGGAGGCTTGCGTTTCATCAAATTGATTCAGCCGTTTTTCAAGTGATGACATATCAAAAATAGTTCCATACACATCAAAAATAATAGCTTTATACATGTTTAACCACCCTTTCATCGATCAACAGACTTATTTACACTTTAGCACCAAATTGATAAATCGAAACAGTATTTACTTAAATTCTATGTTTTATTACTAAACCTTTATTTTTTTGATTTGTTTGATTCTAGCATTTATCATATTTATACGCATGACATAAATAACTTAAAGCATCTAATTGTTAATTTTGTGTAAAATCACATTTTTAGCATTATTTGAATAAAAAGCGGTTATAGAATACTAAGAGAGGAGGCTGGTTGTTATGAAAAAGGTATTTTTAATTGATTTATTAAACCTGTTTTTCATTGCACTCGGTTATTTCATGCTAATTACAATCCTTCTATTTTCTTTCGACTTATTTGAAATTAAAACAACCGGTTCCGTATTTCTAGTCACACTTAGTCAAATGACCTTTATTAATATATTTAATCATTCAATATTTAACGGATTATTCACTTTATTTTTAGCTATTTCATTCATACTCTTCATATATAAATCAATTGATTTATATATGCAGCGTAGGTAAACTGAAATTTCCCCTTATCATTATCTTGGTATAAAATATTTCATTACAACAATTAAAATTTATCACAATATTACTTCTGTTTCCTTTAAATAGAATTTAATTTTATGTTGTAAAAATACATTTATAGTTATATAATATTTATATAGAATGCATGTGCTTATATATCTAGGCTTGTATTGTGCCGTTAATCACCATAGTTATATTCCATTCCCAGAATTAAACTTTATGCACCCATTTTAATTTATGATATAAAGCAGCATTCTTGAAAAAATGTGCGTTTGCTTTATCGTACATTAAAAAAGAGAACTAAAGTCACATTCAGGCTACGACTTTAGTTCTTCTTTAATTTATTCTGGTTTACCATTCGGATAAACCATGACTTTTAATGAACCACTTTTATTCGTTCTCGCTTGTTCCATGGCTTCTTTCGCTTGATTTAAATCATAAGTGTCAGTGAACATCGTTTTTAAATCTGCCGTAGTAGAAGTAAGCATTTCGATCCCCATATTATAAGTATTCGCATATCTAAATATACCCACGATATTAATTTCATGATTTGCTATAAAAGGAATATTCAGCTCAATATTTTCTTGTTGAGGTAAACCAACAATAGCCAATGTGCCACCATTATTTAAGACAGATAGCGCATTTTGCAGCGCTGTAGGATTACCAGCAGTTTCAAACGCATAATGTGCGCCTTTGCCTTCTGTAATTTCATCAATGCGTTCAGATACATCTTCTTCTTTAATATTAATTGCATGTGTTGCGCCTAATTTCAGTGCCTCATCTAAACGAATTTTTTCGAGATCCGACACAATAATTTTAGTAGCTCCAAATGCTTTCGCTGCTACTACTGCCATGAGTCCTACAGGCCCCATGCCCATAATAACAATCGTTGATCCTGGTTGTACACTTGCCCTTTTACATGCCTGAATGCCTACTGAAAATGGTTCATTAAGCGTTGCCTCCTCATATGATAAAGCATCCGGTATATGGAATAAAAAGCCTTCAGGATGGCTAATATATTGACTAAAGGCGCCATCTATTGGGGGCGTTGCCAGGAAGCTTACATCTGGACATAAGTTGTATTGCCCTGACTTACAATACTCACATTCTCCACAAGGTATGCCAGATTCGATAGCTACTCTATCCCCTACTTTAAAGTTTGTTACCTCACTTCCAATAGCTGCTACTATACCTGAACATTCATGCCCTAGAATCAATGGCTTTTCAACAACAAATTCTCCAACGCGACCGTGCTCATAATAATGTACATCGGAACCACACACACCTACTGCCATTACTTTAACCAGCACATCTGTTGCTCCTATTTGTGGTACCTTAACTTCTCTAATTTCCATATCTAATGGTTTGTTTAACAATGAAATGTTCATCGTTTCTGGAACTTTATTTGTCATAATAGTATTCCTCCTATATTATTTAATATTTAATAATTGTTGTGTTAACGTCTGTGTTTGGCTATATACTTGTTGATAGACATTAAAATACTGTCCAAATGTCTTGTGATTTTCTAAATTCGGATAATATGTCTTATCATATTTAATAAATGCGTCTACAAATGCTTCCATGGATTCAAACCACCCTAAGCCATAAGCTGCAAGCATTGCTGCACCCATACTTGGTCCCTCTTCATATTTCAATGTTGTGACTTCTGTATTAAAAACATCTGCTTGAAGTTGTAACCAAAAGCTATTTTTAGCTCCGCCACCTATTGAAATCATGCGCTTATTTTCAGTATGTGATTGTGACATATATTGATAAGATTCATAGAGTGAATATGTAATCCCTTCAATAGTCGCTCGTGCAATATCTGCTTTGGTTGTACTACGATTTAAACCAATAAAGCTACCTCGAATAAAAGCATCTCCATGAGGTGTACGCTCACCTTGTAAATATGGAGTGAATAACAAACCGTTTGCTCCAATTTCAGAATTTGATGCTTGTTGCACAATATCGTCAAATGACGCGTCATCAAAAAATGTCTGTTTCAACCAATTCAAACTATCTCCAGCACTAAGCGTGACACCCATTGTATATGTCATGTTGGATAAAGCATGATTAAAATAATGTATATTATTTCCTAAATCATTTTCTTTACCTTGCATACATGTTAATACAACACCAGAGGTGCCTATACTGCACAATGTTTGCGTTTCATTAATGACCCCTGCGCCTAAAGCACCACAAGCATTATCTGCGCCTCCAGCAAAAACACAAACATCATTTTCAAGTTCTAATGACGCTTTTACATCTTCTGTAAAATTTCCTACATACTCATGTGAATCCATTAATTTCGGATAAATATTTCCTAATGATAATTCAGCACCAACACTTTTATCCCACTGTTTTGTATCTGGATTAAGTAATAGTGTGCCTGCAGCATCACTGTATTCCATTGAAATATCACCGGTCATTTTGTATCTAACGTAATCTTTAGGAAGTAAAAAAACACTTAATTCTTGCCAATGTTTTGGCTCGTTTTGCTGTAACCACAATAATTTAGGTAATGTAAAACCTTCTAATATTGGATTTTCTAACAATGTATCTCCAAAGTGGTTTTTGATTAACTGGCATTGTTCTGTCGTTCTGGTATCATTCCACAAAATAGCATTTCTAATAGGTTCACCTTGTTTGTCTAATGCAACTAATCCGTGCATTTGACCAGAAAATGATGCACCAGATATATGTTTATTTTTCATTTCTTCAGATTTAATCAGTGTTTTTATACTTTCTTTAACAGCGTTAACCCATGACTCTGGATCTTGTTCGTTATATCCAGGTTTGGGTTGAATCAATGTCAGTGGTTCACTTGTCTGTCCTATTACTTCGCCACATTGATTAACAGCGATTGTTTTAACTGCACTTGTACCTAAATCAATGCCTAGAACGACGTCTTCCATTTATATCATTCCTTCACTCATTAGTATTGTGTTTGTGTATTTGTTTCAGTTACGCTATAAACCTCTATACCCGGCTGACGCACTTTTATAAAGTAAGTTATCACTGCCCCTATAAAATAACAAATTGCAAAAGCCCAAACGACACCAACTTCATTAAAAATGGGTAGAATTAACGTAGCCATCGCTGGCGCAACAAAATTACTTAAACCTGCTGCTAAATTATGTGACGATAAAGTAGCACCGATATGATTTGGTTCCAACGCTGTAAAGATTGCAAAAATAGGTACGAAAGCTGACTGCGTAATACCAAATAATATTGCACATAGCGTTGCAATAGCAAATACATCTCCACTTAGCACAGGTAAATAATAGAAAAGCAATGTCGTTACGCCACAGCCGATACAACCAAATAACATGACTTGGCGTTTCCAACCGATTTTATCTGCTATCACGCCCCAAACAATATCACCTATTATACAAGTAATGTGCATTGTTCCCCATATCCATAACCATTGTTGCATTGAAAAACCAATTATTTCTGTAAATAATACGGGAAAGATGACGACTAAACCAAATAAAGATAGTTGATTAATAATTCTTACTAAAAACACTTTAATAATATCTGGATTCTTGTAGACTATGCTCACTTCTTTAAGTACTTTTCCATATCTTTCTTTAATTGGCATATCTGCGTTCGGTTTGATATTTCTCTTACTTACTACATAAAATGCAATTATGCCACCTAGCGCAATCCATATCACCGACATCCAAAGTGTTCCCATAAACCCTATATGTGGAATAGTATAGCTAGGTAGATAGGTACCGATAACCCCCATACCGACTGAAAACATTGCCCAGAACCAACCTATTGCGGTTGCTAAACGCGCTTTATCTGTGATATATGTCACCCAAACTAAAAATCCATAAAGAAATAAAGGATAACCTAGCCCTCTAATTCCATACATGAGAATCATCATATTGTAATTTTCCATACCAAGTCCAAAGACTAAAAATAATATATGGAATACTAACCAAATACTAGTACCTAACACCATAACCTTTCTTGGTCCATATACATCTGCTAATACTGCGGCTAACCACGAACCTACAACCACCATAACGCCATACACTGTAAATACTAATGATGCTTGACTACTTGAGAATCCTAAATCAACAATGTTTTTGGATAAAAATGCTTGTTCTATCCCATCACCCGTCATAAAAATAAAGATTGCAATAAGTGCTGCAAAAATTATTTTTGGTATCCCCATCCAAGTACTTTCATTCTTCTTACTAAGCGAATCTTTCAAATTTATTTCCCCCTTTAAAATTTTAACAACCTACACTTAAACGTTTAAGTTTTATTTAATAAAAATCCACGCTTTCTGGATTTTATTAGTTATTAAAAGTACATGATTCACGAATTATCAATTTCGTAGATAACTTGACCGATTGCACCTGTTCACCTTGTATAAGCTTGTAAATCATTTTAGCAGCAGCCTGCCCTATTTCTTTAACTGGTTGAGATATAACAGTTAATTTAGGTGTATAAATTTCATTCCAATAGCTATCGTCAAAGCCTACAATAATCACATCTCTTTTAATTACTTTCGCGCTTTCATTGATAGCTTGTAAAGCGCCTAGTAATAATAAATGATTCGTAGCAACAATTCCGTCAATACCTTTTTTCAGTATTTTCTGTGTAGCTTCATAACCACTTTTTATTTGAGCATTTGTACCTAGTTGCCGATTACTGTAATAAATGCTTGTTTCATCAAGGGGCACATTAAATTCCAAACAGGCGCTTTCATAGCCCTTTTTTCTTCCAATGGTCGTGCTTATATCAGGATTAGCGAGTAATAAACCCACCTCTTTGCAATTGCTTTCTAATACTCTTTTTGTCGCAATATACGCAGCTTCCTGGTTATCTACTGATATAGAAGGTAAACTTGTTGCTTCAAGTTCTCTGTCCAATGTCATGATTGGTATCTTCAACCATTCAGAATTTATATGAAATTTTGATTTTACAGGAACAAGTATAATAGCGCTTACATTTTGTGACACAAATGTTTCGATTAATTCTCGTTGTTTGTCTTCACTTTCTTCTGAAGATGCTACCGCAACATGTAAGTGCTGTTTTTGGCATTCATGATTTATCTCCGTAAGCACTTCTGTAAAAAAGGGATTTTGATCCGGAACAATAAATGCAATAATATTGGACCGCCCTGTCTTTAATCCTCTAGCAAATTGATTAGGTTCATAATTCAAGGTTTCTATTGCCTTAAGCACTTTATCTTTGGTCTTATCACTTAATTCTGTACTTTTATGGTTTAATACATTAGATACTGTGGCAATTGAAACACCTGCCACAGTAGCTACGTCATGCAAAGTTGGTTTATTCTTTTTCATCTTTTCCACCTTAAACGTTTAAGTTTTTCTTTATAATTTGACAAGTCAATGTGTACATTATAAGAACTATTGCACATTTTTGCAAGCGCTACCAATTAAGTATGTAATATTTTCTCCATCTATATTTTTCTAACCTCTTTTTATTAATCCACCATAGCTACTTTTTAATCATCCTCGTCAAAAATTAAATTAAAATTAATTTTTGACCTTATTAATTATTTTAAATAGTCATTTTATTAATAAACATAGATATTCAACCTTTTTAAACAATGAAGTTGTACAATAATATTATTATATAAAGCAATCGTTGCTTATCTATGCAAAGGTGATATTTGTGATCAGTTCATTAACTATTAGAAATCATTACACAACTGAATTAAAAAGATGTATAAACAAAGTTATACTACTACTACCTTTAAATAAACCTTGTAAGATTTATCTGAATGGCTCAACTATTACAATTGAAGATGGTATCATCATTAACAATGCTGATTTATTTCAATTGTTTGATGTTCAAGACTTAATGGAGTTAAGTTTGCCACTGCCACTGTTTTTTGAAAAAGATTCTACTCTATCAACATCATTCTTTGACTTTAACCATATCCAATTTGTAGAGCAATTTAGAAATCTAGTATTAGACAATTTGCATTCAACATTACAAGATGAGGCACCTGCGCATCGTTATATATCAAATATCATTGAGTTTTTAATTAAAGAAGCTAAAGTAACTTCTAATAATGTGTATATTCCACCACTTAATACAAAGCATCCGTTAGTGCAACAAATAACGGAATATATTCACCAACATATCTATGATAAATTAAGTACTAAAAATGTTTCTAATGCATTTTATATTTCGCAATCCTATATCTCAATACTATTTTCTAATGTATTAAATATGAATTTCAAACACTATACGACCTCATTAAGAATTGCTCTATCATTATTTGATTTATTGCATGGCAATAAGAGTATTTATGACGTTGCTGTAAAATATCAATTTGCAAATGTGAGTACATATTCAAAACATTTTAAACATTATATCCACATACCACCGAAAAGATATGTGCATTATTTCAGACAAGAGTACTTTAATGAACCAAAACAAATCGATATGGATAAGTCTAAACTTTTGCGCTATTTTGCACAAATTCAAAAATCATCTCAGCAAATGAATCAAATTGTAAATACAATCAATCTATCAACGTTAACTTTTAACGAGATATTTAAAGAGCCTTATACATTTATACTGTTAGACAACTTTGATGACTTAATTCACTTTGTCTCTTCGATTTCTAGTCAAAGTGACGTCCATGTGTTTCCGAAATCAAACATTGTCATCCAAGATACAAATATCAATCATTTAAATGGACTTAAACTACAACAAGTATTATCTTCAATCCATCACCTAATAAATAAAAACTTTTATATTACACTTAAAGTAACACCTACAATCTTAACGGAACAATCAAATACAGTCTTAAGAAAATTATTAATTGCGTGTACAAAGCAATTAAGCTGGATGACATTATACCTAGATTTCACTGTCAATGAAGTTAGGGATCTACCACAATTTATTGATGAAGTTAAACAAAATTATCCAAAACTAAAAATTGGTATAAAGCTTGATACTATACTTACACACTGCTCACATATAACACAAATTCATCGCTTCATGTCGTTGCTGAATGTGGATTTTTATTATATCAACTTAAACTTGATTGCTTTAGCAGAATTAATCTCGCAAAAAGACAAACGCATCAACTCAGATGACAGTTTAAAAGCACGTATTTTAATGTTTATAAATAATATGAGTTCCGAGCATGCAAAAAAACTGATACTCATCAACCTTACACATAGTGCATTAAAACAATGCTATAACGATGACAAACAGGACACACATGTAGTATTAGCACAATTTCTCATTGAATTTAACCAGCTTGTCGGTGGCTTTGGTTACCCTTATTATTCAGATAACCATGACCGTATCATGCTGTTCAATCAATTTCAAAGTGCGATGCCAGTTGTTCATATATATGGGTTATTATCACCATTTTATAAACAACAGCTCGCTATTTTACCTTATGCATACGTTACAAAAACACACATGCATTATCATCTATTACTGTTTAATCATCTCAATCGCTCATCGTTTTCAGTAAATATCAATCATAATTTCATTAAACCATTTCCCATATTATCCCGTTTAATTAATAGTGAACATGGCGTAATTTCAAACTTAATACCACAAAATCTAAATCAAACTTATTTGGACAATTCACTTTTAAAGCAAATAAATAGATCTAACTATCCACGCTTGAAATTAACTATGCATTCTTTTAAAGACCCATTGATTTTCAAACTGCCCAAATCCTCCTTACTTTATATCAAGATTTCTATAAATTGAATTTATAACAAAAAAAGGTGCTTGCAAAAATTAATTTTGCAAGCACCTTTTTTAGCTCTAATTATATGCGTTCCCCCTTAATTCATAATTAAATTTCAAAGAACGCTTGTAATTTAGATAAGTTGGTATCGTTCATTTCATATTGATCCTTGATGCAACCTTGTTCCAAATGCAATATTTCGTCTGCGCTTGATAACAAAAGCTCATAATCATGTGTAATCACTAATATTGTATGGCCTTGATTGGCTAAATCGTTGATGATTTCACTAATTTCACGCATACGATGCCCATCTAAACCACTAGAGGGTTCATCAAAAATAATAATATCCCGTTTCGTTTCTACCGCGCTTGCTATAGCCAGGCGTTGTTTTTCTCCACCTGATAAAGACAGAGGATGTCGTTCAATATGTTCGGAAATACCATATTGTTTTAAACGTGCTTGAATGGTTTTATCATCTAAATCAGCTTGACTTAGACGTAATTCTTCACCGACACTTTCTGCAAAAAGTTGATTATTGACATCTTGAAACACTAAATAAACGCTATTTAACCTATGATTCCGCTTCAATGTGATCTCATCATCATCAACTTTCCCTTTGAATTTGCGTTCTACACCAGTCAAACATCGCACAAGTGTAGATTTTCCAGATCCATTGTGGCCAATAATTGCTGTTACTTTACCTTTACTAAGCTCAACCTTAGGTATATTAATTGATAAAGGGAGGCTTGCTTTATACTTAAAATAAAAGTTTTTTAATGTCAGCGCACCGTTTGCAATATTGTTATAAACTTTAGGGGTCAATTTTTCTAAATGTGTTGTTCTTAATCCTAATCTTGCTAATGATGTGTGATTAAGCTCATTAAATGCCTCATGGTCATAGACTTCACTTATCCTACCGCATTTCAGTACGATGAAACGATCAACTACATCAATTAAATAGTGTAAACGGTGTTCTGCAATGATAATTGTTTTCCCCTCTTGCTTCCACATATTTAACATTTCTCGCAGTTTAATAATCGTTTTGTAATCTAAATTGGATGATGGTTCATCTAAAATAATAATATCGTGACCACGCACTTGTATTGCTGTACATGCAATCAACTGTTTTTCTCCACCTGAAAGATTAAATATACCCCTGTTTAGCAAGTGCTCAATATTAAATTCACAAACACTATTTGCAATGTTCGTATGGATTTCTATTGGGTTAACACCATAATTTTCAGGCTCAAATGCAAGTTCGCTTGTTGTATTCAAACAGAAAAATTGTGAACGTGGATTTTGAAAGACAGATCCACTTTTCTGTGAAATTTCATAAATCGTTTGTTTTCTAATATCTTGACCGTTCACGGTGATATGACCTTCAATATCACCGTGAAAGAAGTGAGGAATCGTGCCGTTTAATAAACGCGTGATTGTTGTTTTTCCACAACCTGATGCCCCTGTTAAACAAATAACCTCACCGTCGTTAATAGTAAGGTTTATATCTTCAAGAATTTTTTCTCCATCGTCATAATTAAATGATACCTTTTCAAATTGAATCATACTTTAACCTCACACTAAATAGTAAGTTATACACAATACGACTGTTGCAATGATAAATAACCAATCAAGCCAGCGAATTTTCAACTTCACAATAGATGTTCTTTTGTGTGTTAAGTTCAATCCACGCGTAATAGATGCAACCGTTAATTCATTTCCTATTTTAACTACACTATTTAATAACGGTACGATGCGATACTCTATATACTGCATAGGCTTTTTAAATGCAAAACGTAATGAAATCCCTCTCATTTTCATCGCATCTTTAATAGATGCAGATTCCACTCTAATTGTAGGAATAAACCGAAACATAACAGCAATTGGAATTGTTAATTTCCTAGATAACTTCATGCGTTCTAAACCTAAAATAAGCACTTCAACTTGTGTTGTTTTAAATATATAGTATCCCATTACTAAAGAAGGGAAGAACCTAGTCATTATACCAGATGGAACGAACACTAATAAGGTTGCGAGTTGGCTTTGCCCAAGTGTAACAAATGCTTCGCCATACCAAGCAACGATTATTAATACAAGAAATATCAATCCAACCTTATATTTACCAACCATCATTAATAATATGGTTGGTATGAGCATAATAATCAATCTAATAAAAACTTCATTCCCAGTTACGCCACCAGTTAATGAAATAAGCGAAACAATTAGCATAAGCCCTAATTTTATCCTAGGATCTAAGTTACGTTTATGATTTTGACTGAGTATTTGATTATACATTTTAAATAATACCTGCACGTTTAAAGTGTTTTTTCAATATGCTTTTAGCAATATATATACCTATCCATGCGCCAACAATCGTTGTAAGAAGAATTACAGGTATCATCCCTATTGAAAACAATCCCTCTACAGTCGCTTCGTAATTCGTACCATATTTATCTTGAATAAATGCTAAATAAGAATTTCTCATAAAATAAAACGGTAATAAATTACCAATTGGCCAAAATGAAAATACTATATAACCAACACTATTTAATTTCCAACTTTTATATCGACCCATTGCCATAATTGAATCTGCTATAATAATCACTGGCACACTTAATATTAAAGCTATCCATGGGTGACCCATGATTGCTAATAATAAACTGACGACAATACCACAAATTGTTAATGCTCCAAATTTTTGCGTTTTTGTAATAAGTAGCATTATAGGTATGCCTCCCACTAGGCCAATCATTGCGGGAAGTAATAACATGAAAATCGGAATAATACCTAAAATACCTGGTGGTGCAATAAAAATGAAGTATACTGCCGTAAAGAGGCCTATATTAATTAAATCTTTAACATCTATTTTGCTTTTTGTCATTGGTAACTCCCTCTTCACATAAATCTAACAGACCCTATATACATAAATTAAATATTATTATATTACTATATAAAGTGTATTTGTTTCAACATACTATAATTGAAAACTATTATCAATAACAGCGAATTAAAAAATAGTAAGCTCACTAATATTTCATTAGTTTACTTACTATTATATACGAATTAGAATTTTAAAGCTAAATGTGGTGTTTCAATCCTAAAGTCCTTTTTCAGATCTCTATCTTTTATTTTTTCAGTAACTGCTAAGTTATAAGTCAATGTCTCTTTCGAAGTTACAGATGATAAGTAACCGTATGTGAAATTTTGCGGTAAAATCACAGCTGACATACCTTCAGATAGGATATAATTAAACTCTAAACTGCGTATCTGTATAGTCTGCTTATCTTTAATATCTACAGCTAGCATTTCTTTTAATTTATTATTCGTTATATAAAATGATAAATTATCAAAATCTTTGGTGAAATACGGTGTAAAGCGGTAATATTTATTGTTATATCGTGCAATTGTACTCGTTTCCTTGTCGTATGGATATTTAACACGTTTGTTACCAATACGTTTCTCAACTGTCATATTATCTACACGCATTTCTAGATGCGCATCCCATACTTTTTCTTTTATGAGATATGGCATCAAATCGCTCAAGTCTGCCTTAAACTTAAATCTACTTTGATCATTCATCATTAAAGGAATATAAATAAATTCTTTTTTATTTCGTGATAATAACTTGAGTTGAATCATTGAAGCAACATGGTTAGGATTAATAATTGAACTTATAAATTCTAATTCTAACTCAAATCCTTGGTCATTAAATTCGAAATGGGACATTTTAATATCAGGTTTCATCAATTTGTTGAAAATAAAATATGGTTCACCTTCATCAAATTGTATTTTTAATTTACCTTCTTTAGCACTGTAGCTATAAAACGTTCCATTCTTAAAACTTTCTTCCACCATTTGGTAACGTACCATATCTTTTAGACGTGCATAATATAATAAAGGCTTTAGTGAATCCTTTACTAACTTATCAACCTCTGTCGGTACCTTTTGAATAAAGTCACCTAATGCATCCATCCATGCTTCTTTTTTATCATCAGCTATTTTAAGAGAAAAGTTATTCGTTCTAGAGAATGAAAAATGTCTATCTATAAAATAAGCAAGCACTTCATATCTATTTTCCAAAGGACTATTTAATATCTCTTCAGTAATCAATGACATGACTTTATAAAAGTCTTCTGGTGAAACATAAGCAGAACTCATATGTTCTCCTTCACGTTTAGTGGCATAATAATAAGGCTTGTCTGCAAGTACAGCTATTTTATCAGCATTCACATATGCCTTCATCGTAAACAATTGATCTTCTGCACTGCGTAAGTCCTCAGGAAAATCTATTGCGTTCTCCCGTAATAACGAAGTTCTATAAAATTTTGTCGGGCTTAGTGTATATATAATTCGAGAATTTGCTAATGTAACAGCATCACTAGTCTCTTTAAACATAGATTTAGGCACACCACGTCCATTAACGCCTTCCATTTTCACCAATACAATATCAGCATTATTTTGATTCACAAATTTTGATACATCTTTTAAAGTATCGTGATTAATATAATCATCAGAATCCACAAAAAATACATACTCGCCTTGCGCCAATGCGAGAGCTGTATTTCTAGGTTTACCTGGCCCACCGGAATTGGTTTCTAATTGTTTTACAGTTAAATTGAATTTATTTTTGAAGCTTTCTACTATATTTAAAGTATTGTCTGATGAACAATCATCTACCAAAATAACTTCAAAGTCTTTTTTATCATAACTTTGGTTCTGCAAACTAGTTAAAAGTTCTGTTATATACTTTTCGGAATTGTAACTTGGTACTATGATTGAAAATTTCATTATAATCCACCTTATTAAAATGAGTTAAGTACAAATCAATATCAACAAATTATAAATGGCCTTGTCTAGATAGCATTCCATTCAATCACTGAAGATGATTCATTTTGTAGTTAACTCATCATTTTTAATTGGTATTTCTATTCACCTAAATTAACTACCAAAAACATTTCTTACTAAACGTTCGCTTGAACGTCCGTCTTGATATTTAAAATGTTTATCTAAAAATGGCTCAACTTTTTCAACTTCAAAATCTTTTTGATCCAATGCTGTAATTAAATCGCTAAATGATTCAACGATTTTACCAGGTACAAATGTTTCATAAGGTTCATAAAAATCACGTGACGTAATATAGTCCTCTAAATCAAAAGCGTAAAACATCATTGGACGTTTAAATACAGCAAATTCATAAACAAGAGAAGAATAGTCACTGATTAAAATGTCAGTAATAAATAAAATGTCATTTACTTCTCTAAAATCAGAAACATCTACAAAATAATCTTGATACTCCCTAGGAATATTCAATCTATTTTTAACAAACGGATGCATTTTGAATAAAACAACGGCATTATTTTCCCTGCAATAACGTGCAAATCTAGCAAAATCAATTTTGAAAAATGGATAATGTGCCGTATGATGACCGCTACCTCTGAATGTTGGCGCAAATAATATGACTTGTTTCCCTTTAATGATTGGCAGCGCCTCTTCCATCTCCGCCACGACCTCTTTTTCATAAGTTTGATCAAATAATATATCCGTTCTTGGTACACCAGTTGGAATGATATTTTGTTCTTTAATACCAAATGCCTCACCATAAAATGGAATATCTGTTTCTGAAGAAACAAACGCTTTCGTATAATTTCTATGATTTACAGAATTAAAGAATGGACCACCCTTTTTCCCAGTACGACTATATCCAACCGTTTTAAATGCACCGACTGCATGCCATACTTGAATAATTTCTTGGCTCTTTCTAAATTTTACTGTGTACAGTAAAGGATGGAAATCATCAACAAATATATAATCTGCTTTTCCTAATAAATATGGAAATTTAAATTTATCTATAAAATTACGGCGTACTGAAATATTAGATTTAAATAATGCATGTATTTTATATTGCTCATCTAAATTTTGACGCAACATTTCATTATACACATACTCAAAATTACCAGACATTTCCGCTCTAGAATCAGAAGTAAAAAGCACTGTATTCCCCTTTTTCAAATGGAAGAATTTAGTGACTTTGAAAATAGATTGAAAAATAAAGTTACGTACATTAAATGAATATTTGTTGTATTTCAATTTTATGTTTGTCATCTTTTGTTTAATTGGATTCATTTTAGGCGCAGGCGCCTTAAATATTATATTTAATACAAATTCATTAACTTCACTGGAAATCATAGGTTTCACAGTATACTCAGTTTTAGATGAGTTTCCACCTTTTTTAAAGGTAAACATAAAATGTTCTAATAAAAAGTTATTTTTACCATTTTGCGTTTCTTCATCGCTATATTGTTCCAGTGCTTCTTCTTCTAGTTCATAATGATTAGGATCTAGCAAAGCTTCATTAATATTAGCAATATAATCAAAATCACCCTTATAAACAATTAAGTATTCACCAGAAGGTAGATAATTACCATCATCTAATATGGCAACATTAAAACGGGCTTTAAATTGATTGCCTTCTACTTTTACGTCATTTGCTTTTAATTCTTTAGTTTCTGTCAAATTTCTCAATACAAAGTTTTTCTTATTAAGCTCAATATCTTCAACATGACCTTCTATAAATAATTGAATACGTTCCCAATAAATATTATCAATTATTATTTTAGATTTACTCAATTTTAAAAAATCCTCTCTTCATTCAAGTTGATAGGTTTTCTTTGCTATTTAAAACAGGTGCACCGAATTGTATACTTACATCGTCCATTTAATGACTGTTTTACCCCATGATGTTGACAAATCCGTTTCAAACGCATTGATTGCATCATTAATTGTCTTAACATCAAATTCATTACCTTTAAGTAATGCTAATTTTTCTACGACATCTGGATTATTTTTATAAAATTCAGCAACTTCTTTAAAGTCCTGCGCGCCACTTCTACTACTACCAAACATAGTCAGACCTTTTTCAAGTACTAAACGTGTGTTAACTTCAATCGGATATTCACTTACACCTAGTAAGCTAATCGTTCCTTCAGGTGATACCAAGTCAATAATTTGATTTACTGCAGATTGGCTACCTTTACCGCCTACACATTCAAATGCATGGTCAAATGTAACATCCTCGGGCACTTCATGAATATGATAGATATGTTCTACAAATGAAAAATGACTTAATTTATAATCTGTTTTACCGAACACATAAATTTTAGCATCTGGGTACAATTTATTTAGTAAAATCGCTGTAATATAACCTAAATTACCGTCTCCCCACACGCCAAAGCTATTTTTATTGGAGATAGATTTACGTTCAAACCTTTGTAATGCGTGCCAACTTACACTAACTAATTCAGAATAAGCAATTGTGCTTAAATCCTCAATGCTGTCATCTATTTCTACGACCCGGTCATGATCCATAAATACATAATCTTGCATGAAACCATCAAAACCACTCGATCTAAATTTACTACTCGGTAAATAATTTTCCGCAATCACATCATCTTTTTCTACTGGTGTATTAGGAACCATGATCACTCTTGTACCAATATTAAATTCACCTTTACTGTCATAAACGACTTCACCTACACCTTCATGAATCAATGACATAGGTAATTTCTTTTTCAATACTTTTTCATTTCTACTACCTGTATAGTACCTTTGGTCGGCAGCACATATAGATAAATACAGTGGTCTAACAATAACTTTGTCACTTTTAATATTTTCATTATTATATGTGACTTCAAATTGTCTTGGAGCTACGAGTTGATAAACTTGATTAATCACTCAACATCCCACCTTTTATGATTGAGTTTGCCACTTTAAGATCATAAGGTGTCGTTATTTTTATGTTATATAATTCTCCCATTACTAATTTAACTTGCTTATCAGCTACCACTAGAATTTTACATGCATCTGTCATAATTTGTTTATCGTCATCAGATAAGTCATTGTAGCTATTTCGCAATAAGTTCACATTAAATGATTGAGGTGTTTGTCCTTGATACATCTCACTTCTAACTGGTATAGATTGTATTGAATCACCATTTTCAGAAGTGATAATTGTATCAGTTGCAGTGATAACAGTATCTACAGCACCGTACTTCAGTACACTCTCAATATTATCTTTAATGATTCTACGTGTTAAAAATGGTCTTACCGCATCATGTGTAATAATAACGTCTTCGTCAGAAATGCCATTTGCTTTTTCTGCTGCGCTAATAATATTCATAATTGTTTCGTTACGATCAGAACCGCCTTGCACAACTTCTATTCGGTCATCTGTAATATGATATTTCCTTAATGTATCTTTTGTGTGTGAAATCCATTTTTGAGGTGTAGCAATATATATCTTATCGAATTCACTTGTTAATAAAAATTTCTCCACCGTATGTACTAAGATAGGTTTTCCATCTAAATCTAAAAATTGTTTTGGTAGCGGCACGTTACCCATTCTAGAACCTATGCCACCCGCTAATATACCTGCATAAATCATATACATTCCTCCATTATAGTTTCTTCAACCTAGTTATCATTCATTTTTATGATTAATTGACTCTTTATATTTTTCTTGAATTTTCTTATGGATAAAAATATTATTTTATAAGAACAATATTACCAATTATACCGTATTTTTTCTACTTATTGCCATTTTTTATCATATTCAATTATTCATTACGCCCGCTATAATTTTGAATTTTTATTAAATCATACGATATACAATGTGTCTAATTACACAAAATCAGTATTATTCAACTTTAATTTTTCAGAATATATTTACAATTCTAAAATTTATTAGTATATTCATACGTATCAACGATTATCAAGGACATGGAATCATGGACATGCTAGAACCTGGGCGTTATAGAAATCACTTGTCATTTAGAACCATGTCAGCAACCATTAAGGTCCCAATAATACTTTTATTAAAACCAAAACTATCTGTAACATTCACAATATCTTTAATCACAATCATTGGGAGGCACAAGTTATGAATAAATCAGAACAACTCATTAATGAAGACAGCAAATACTTCGCAAAACCAGGTCGCATCAAATATTATCCTCTAGCTATTTCTCATGGGTATGGCGCAACACTTGTTGACGTTGAGGGCAATACATATATCGATCTATTATCTAGTGCAAGTTCACAGAATGTTGGACATGCACCTAAACAAGTCACTGAAGCCATCAAAGCGCAAGTAGACAAATTTATTCACTATACGCCCGCCTACATGCATCACGAACCCTTAGTAAAATTAGCTAAAAAATTATGCGCTATCGCTCCTGGCAACTATGAGAAACGCGTGTTATTTGGCCTTTCAGGATCAGATGCTAATGATGGTATTATCAAATTGGCTCGTGCCTATACTGGACGGCCTTATATCATCAGTTTCATAAATGCTTATCATGGTTCGACATACGGATCACTTTCGATGTCTGCGATTAGTTTAAATATGCGTAAACACTATGGTCCCATGTTGCCAGGGTTTTACCACATTCCTTTTCCAGATAATTATCGTGGTATGTTTGGCAGTAATCAACCAAACACAGTAGAAGAATACCTTGCACCACTTAGAGAAATGTTCGAAAAATACGTACCCGCTGATGAAGTTGCGTGTATCATGATAGAAACAATTCAAGGTGATGGTGGATTACTCGAGCCTGTGGATGGATACTTTGAAGCGCTGCAATCTTTATGCAAAGAACATGGCATCTTACTTGCAGTTGACGATATTCAACAAGGTTTAGGACGTACAGGTAGTTGGAGTTCTGTCTCTCATTACAATATTGAACCTGACCTGATTACGTTTGGCAAATCATTAGCAGGTGGTTTGCCTATGTCAGCCATCGTTGGGCGCTCAGAAATCATGGATTTTCTAGAAGCACCAGCACACCTCTTTACTACTGGTGCGAATCCTGTCAGTTGTGAAGCTGCACTAGCCACCATTGCAATGATAGAAGACCAGAACTTATTACAAGCTAGTACTGATAAAGGCAAGTATGTGCGCAAACGGATGGATGCATGGACAAATCAATTCAATGTCGTTGGTGATGTTCGAGGAAAAGGTTTATCCATTGGCATCGATATTATTTCCGATTTAAACAATAAAACAAGAGATGCCGCAGCAGCATTAAAAATTTGTAACCGTTGTTTTGAAAATGGTGTAGTCATCATTGCAGTTGCAGGAAATGTATTGCGCTTTCAACCACCACTTGTCATTACCTATGCCCAATTGGACAAAGCACTAGATGTCTTAGAATCAGCAATAGCGGATCTTGAATCTGGCAAGCTAGATAACTATGACACTGCTGGCCAGGGGTGGTAATATATCTTACAACATAGGTAAACAAATAAAACGGACAGATATCAATTACATATCTGTCCGTTTTTTTGTATAGTAATGGAATTATTTCCAAGACCCCTTTGCCTTACTATTATAAGATTATCTATTACCCACGTCATGTCCAATTTCCACTGTCTTATCGTTTTTATTGTAAAGTGCGGCTTGAACACTACCAAAGTTCGGATCATTGCGTTTTTCTTCCACTTGGAAACCTAAACTTTTGAATATATCTACATCTTGTTTACTAGTGGCATTTTCATAGAATATTTTTCCATCATCATTGTAAAAACGTGGCTTATCTATCGATTCTTGAAGTGTGCCGTCCCCTCTTAAGTAATCTACAAGTACTTCGTTTAGTGTTGTTGGTATTTTATTACCTCCAGGTGTTCCTATCCCCATATAATAATCAGGACCAACAACAATACTTGGTGCTGTAAATGATCTTGGCTCTTTATGTTTCCCGCCATAGTTAGGGCTAGCTGGATTTGAAGAGAAGTTGCTTAATGAGTTGTTCATATAAAAGCCCTCTTTCATGTACTTACCTGATCCAAAGAAACTAGCTAATGTATTGGTCGTGCTCGTTAATTTCCCATCTTTATCTATGACAACAAAGTGTGTAGTACTCGTGTTATCAACATTATTCGTATTAAAATTACTATTAAAGTTAATTTCATTTAACCTACCAAGCAAGTAATCTTGCGATAAATATTCGTCATAATCTTCATCTTGTCCATTAATAATATCTCTATTTCTGTACATAAGTGCTCTGGATTTTAAAATACCGGTTATATAATCTAAGCGATTATCAGGTGCGGCTTGATTATCCGTTGCTTCATCTATTTCCAACCCCTGTAGCATTAACGTACCACCTAATGGATTTGACGCAGAGTAAACTTTGTTATTTAAATAATCTGTACCTACTGGTTCTTTTTTCTCTGTTTTATAACCTTCAAAATCTTTTTCAGTAATTTCGTCATCTACTTGCTTAGAGACACTTTTACCAATTTCCTTATAGAAATAATCTGGCCCGTTATCTCTTATTCCTTTGATAGTTTTTGCAAGCGCCGGCTGTTTAACAACGTCACCTTCTCTTTTAGTTTGTTTGCCATCAAAGAATGGTGAATTTCTATCTATGTCTGAACCATATAATTTTAGGCTTCGTTCAAGTTCTGAATCTACTTCAAACCCATCTTGTGCTAAAGGAATAACATAGTTTAAGATTTTCTTTTCATCCATTTTCCCACCTTCTGCATGTGCATCATGGATACCTCGAACAAAGCCAGGTGTACCTATTTGGTCCTTTTGTTTAAAATCATAAGATGAGATATCTTTATATTGCCATTGTTTAGGCGCAACATTGTCTTGTCCATCATAAGATAACATTGCACCACCTCCACCTAAACCAGATGAATGCGGTTCAGTGATTGCTAATGCATAAGAAACACCCATGGATGCATCTATAGCGTTACCACCATCTTTTAATATTTTTTCACCAACACGTGAAGCAATTGGATTATTTGATGCAACACCGTAATTTTTATCTGACGTATCTTGATTGTGATCAGCTATTTTATTCTCATATAAATCATCTTTATCATAATTATCCTTTTTCGTAATCATAAAGAAGAAAAATGAAATGATGATGGTTAGGAGTAATATTACGATGAGCGATTTCTTATTGTAAATACTCATACTTATGCTCCTTTAGACAAATATTGATGATGAGAAGTCTTCAATTCATTTTTTTCATATTGATCCAGACCTTCATTTGCTCTTGCAAACACAATTAAAAGAAAAATAATCAATACAATTGAAATGATTGTAATACTTACCCAATGATCTCTAATGTTCATAGACGTAACCTCCATTCTCTTTTTTGATATTCAAGTTTTTACTTTCTATATTATTCAATAGTTTTCTTTCTTCTACACCATTTGGTGATGACTTGGTGACTTTTCCACCTTGTGACTTAATTGGTGTGATCATAAACTTAGATTGTTTACCATTCCAATTTTGTTGTACCGCTAAACCTTGTTTATTCTTGGATAAGAAATCTTCAGATGTTGTATTACCTAAGCTATAAAAAATATCTGTATCCTTATATTTCTCGATTTCTTGAATAACTGAATTATGACCAAGAATGACATCGGCACCAGCATCAGATAATGAATGCGCATATTCCCTTTGTCTAGTTGTCACTGAACGTTCATCTGTGATACCCCAATCAACGTTAACGACAACAAAATCGTTATTCTCTTTTAACTTTTTAATTAATGGTATATAAATATTAGGTTCTAAACTTACTGATGTTGTATTTTTCAAAGTGTCCGTATAATTTGACTCAACATCTGTAAACGAAACATTGGCTATCTTTTTACCTTTTACTGTTTGTTGTACTGTTTTACTATTTATAGGATTTGATCCATTTCCAGTAAGGTAATTATAGCCAGTTTGCGCTTCAACGGATTTCATAAAATCACGTGCCGTAATATTATCGGTGACTTGATTAATAACATTCAAACTTTTTAAATTAAGACCTTTTAAGTACAATACATTTTCTAAGTTTTTTGCTATATTCGTTTTTCTATCATCTGAAAATTTCGTCATTTCCAAACTTGCAGTAGAATAGTCACTTCCTTTTAAAATATCTTTAATGGAGGCAAATGTATCATTAAGGTTATTCTTCCTTATATGTTGATTTAATTCAATATTTCCCAAATACGTCATACTTATCTCATTTGGTGCTTTTTCTAGAGCTTTAACCGGTTCTATTTTTTGTGCTGTCATGGCATATACTAAAAGTATCATTGCTACAACAAGGATAATGCCAGTGTAGATTGAATTTCTTTTTTTGTGTCGCTTTGTCCACTTTAATATGCGTTCTTCCATTGAAAATCTTTTAGAATTCTTCATAATCCATGCTCCTTACTAATTGATAAAGCTGTAAAAGAATAAGATGACGTAAGTAATACATGTGAGTAGCATACAAGTTGACAAAGTAATAATGACACCTTGTTTTTGGATTGTATTCGCTATAATCCCTGGTATGACAACACCAATACCCGACATCTCTACCATTTCAAATGGGGTTAACGGATAAATTAAATCAAAAACGAATTTCAACACCATTCCGGTTAGTATCATCGCAGCAAATTTCCTACGACCGTATAGAATTACAATACGACTGATACCATGATTAACGATGAAATATGTAATACAACTAATAATCAGTACGGATAATAACATGACCGGCTGATCAAATATTAAAGCTAAATACCCTGGTACAACTAGGCCAGCAGGGCTGATGCCAAATTTTTCGGCAAATATTAAACTTAATACAATGCCTACAAATAATGAAAAATATAACTCTGAACCTATCATATTATTTTATCCCTTCTATATACTGCGCTATTTGTTTACCTGGTCCGTGAATGTTACCAACACAGAACATCAAGGCGTTTTGAGATTCATCATATACTGCACGTTCAACCTCTTTCATTTCTCTACCTTCAAAGTTTAAATATTTCTTATCAGGTTGTCCCTTCATGACTTCCGATACCATCTGTGTACTCTTTCCAGTACAAATCAACGTGTCGAATTCAACATCAGTGAGAAAATCTTCACAAAACTGTCTAGTACGGTCGATTCTATCCGAACGACAATTTAATATAATTACAATTTTGTTATATGGATAATTGTAAGTTTCAACTTTGTTTAAAATTGCTTTTGTAGATTGTGGCTCATTCGCTGCAAATGCGTTTACATAAACATTTGTTGAATGATTCGCATTATAATATTTCACTTCAACAGCTCCGACATCTGGCGGTGCATTTAGCATACCTTGTAATGCCGTATCTCTGTCGATACCAAGCGCTTCAGCCACGCCCATCGCTATCGCAACATTATCTGGGAAGACAATATAGCCAAACTTTCTCAAAAATGATTCTGGCACTTCTTCTTTATTAACAACAATCAGTTTGGTCTTACGTCTTTTTGCGACTTTCGCAAAGAAGTCAGTGTAATCATCCTTCATGACTACGAGATGACCTTTATATGGAATCGTTGCCGTAAATGCTTCAGCTACCTCGTCTAAAGTTGGTCCAAGCACATCCATATGGTCTTCCATTACATTAACAATGACACCTATATTGGCTTTAACAAGTTCTTTTTGGAAGGTGATTTGATAATCGGGATTTACTGCCATACACTCATTTACTAACGCGTTAGCTTTTTGTTTAACCACCTTCTTTATAATGTCGCGTTGCTCACCAATATTAGCGCCCTGGGGTTTTCTATAAACTGGATACTCTCTCGGTGTAAACCAATACATCATTCGAGCGTCTGTACCTGTTGTCTTACCTATGACACGATATTGATCTTCACGTAAAATACTATAAATCAATCTTGTAATTGTTGATTTACCTCTAATACCATTTATATTGATACGTATAGGGATTTTTTCCAATCTTTCAGAATGTTGTCTTTTTTCAACAATTCCTAACCATAGAATCAAACCTACACAAATAATGATTAGTAGCAAATTTTGTCCCTCTTTTCACTCAGACTATTTAATTCCACATATAAATGCATAAAGGTAAAAAGTGTTGCTCAATTAACACTATGAACACAATATATTTATAATTCATTACAATGTTTAATCTCTAACTACCTTTCAATAATGCCATGCTATCACGAAGTTATTGATTTAGTATAAATAGTTTGAAGTAGCTATTAAGTAAATGTAAATTCGTATTTACAATACATGTAAAAATAAATTTTTTCGTTACAAAACGCTTTTGTATCAGCTTTTTATTTTTATAAAAAAACAAATGATTTATATATGGATTTAAAAAAGAATTTTTATCGCTCTGTAATATTTTCTGGAAAACAAAAATATAATATTTACTGCAACTTTACATGATATTAAAAATAAGATGTTATCTTGTATGTGTAGGGCATATACGAATTAATTTTAGGAGGCAGTTTATGAGTAAGTCAGTTAAATTAGTAGTTTCAATTTATCTTGCAGTTGTGGCTATTATTTGTTGTAGTTATCTGATTATGATTTTAGTTGGTAGTTTTCAAGGAAATGATATGAGAGGCTCTGTGCTAGATACAGATAATACTAAAAACATTGAAAATGTAGACTATATTAACAATACTTCCAAAACATCTGAATCAAATACATCCACGTCTGATTCCATTCCAAAAAATTCACAATCTAGTATTGAAACAACACAAAATAAACTGTCTTCTATACAAGACACTCACCTTCATACATGGTCTTTAGATAATTCTTTTTCTAAAAGCCATGTATGATTTTTTTGCTTCGTATAAGGTTTACTCGATGTACCTCCGTTGAAAAGCCATACTAAAAAGCTAGTTTCTTATCAATTCAAGTGATATCACTTTATTTTATTCATTTCAGGGGTAAAAAGTATATTTATTTTAAAATATTAGATATAATTAAGGTGGTATAACTTATTTGTTGGAAAGGAGTTTTTAAATATGAGTAAATTTACAACATCGGAGAAAGTTCAAATTCTAGAAGATTTAGTTACAATTAAATCTGTCAATGACAATGAAATTGAAGTTTGTGAATATTTAAAAACGCTACTAGCGCAACATGGCATTGATTCCAAAATCATAAAAATTAATGACACCCGCGCAAACTTAGTAGCCGAAATTGGTGAGACTGGTCCAGTACTAGGTATTTCTGGACATATGGATGTCGTATCAGAAGGTGATATTAATAAATGGACATATGATCCCTTCAAATTAACTGAGATTGACGGTAAATTACATGGTCGTGGTACTGCAGACATGAAATCTGGGTTAGCTGCTTTAGTCTTGAGTTTAATTGATATACACGATCAAGGTTTATTAGCGTATGGTAGAATTCGCTTACTTGCTACTGCAGGTGAAGAAATTGTTGGTGAAGGGGCAAAAGCTTTCCAAGAACAAGGTTACATGAAAGATGTAGAAGCACTTGTTATCGCTGAACCTTCACAAGACCGTATCATTTATGCTCATAAAGGTTCTATGGATATTCGCGTTATCTCAAGAGGTAAAGCATCACATAGTTCCATGCCACAACTTGGCTTCAATGCCATTTCACCACTAGTAAAATTTGTTTACAAAGCAGAGGAAGGATTTAAAGGCTTTGACAAGCGTAACGATTTATTAGGCAATGCGCTAATGAACGCCACTATTTTCAATGGGGGCAACCAAGTGAACTCCATTCCAGAACATGCGGAGTCCGAATTTAATATACGGACGATTCCAGAACATGATAATAACCAATTTATTACTTATTTCAATGAAATATTGAAACAGGTAGCAACGGATAAGACGGATATTGAAATTGATACTTATATGTCTAGACCACCCGTGTATACAACAGGTGACAATAAACTTGCTGAATTAGCACACAGTATGGGTATGAAGTATCTAAATTCAGATTTACCATTAGAAGCATCACCTGGGGTAACCGATGCGTCAGATTTATTAGTTGAGAAAGACGAAGACTTCTCATTCATTATGTATGGTCCTGGATTAGTACAACAGGCACACCAAGTTGATGAATATGTTGAAAAAGACGTCTATCTCACATTTATTGATTTATATACAGAATTTTTCCCTACTTACCTTAAGAATTGGAAATAAATTTAAGGCATAGTCATCCAAATTAGATACTTTGCTATAATACAAGCACTCACACTAGAAATATTAATAAACGCCCTATAAAGTATTCACGCGTTAGTGTCTACTCTATAGGGCGTATATTTTTTGTCATAGCGCTTTGCAATATAACTATAACTTAGCTAACATTAATAATAATTTATTTCCACACCGCATCCTCTAAATTAACTGTTAAATCACTATATACATCAGACTTAGTGATTTACTTGTATAAATCTTCATTCAATATATTTGTTCTATAAACTCACGCGTTACCCCTCAAATTCGATAGATACCGTTAATGTTGATTTATAATTTTCTTTATTTGGGCTATAAATTGGTCTTTTTCTGGTATCGGGAAAAGTGGATACATGTGAAACAAATTGTACCCAGGTATAAAATCATGTGGAACCTTATGTTCATTCAACATATTTGATAATTTTAACGCATCAGGATATAAAGTTTCTTTTGTACCTATGGCGATTGTTATATGACCTAACCCTTCAATATCACCATTTATAGGAGACACGCGCCAATCTGTCAAAGCAAGTTTGCCAGCCCACAGTTTTATAAAATATTTACTTCCTTCAACGGCAAGCATTGGATCAATTTTTTCAAAAACTTTTGCTTCAGGATTTGAAAGTGTCGCATCGAGCACTGGAGAAATCAAAATAATATTGCTTGGCTGTGCTAAATTCAACATTTTAATATATTGTGCAAATGATAATGAAATTTGTCCCCCCGCAGAATCGCCCATTATGGTGATTTGGTGGGGATTTTCCACTTGCTTAAGTATGTGACTATATAAAGTTTGTAATAGTGAAAATGTTTCTTTATATGTTGCGTGTGGCACTTTGGGATAAACAGGCATAACGACTTTCGCTTCTAGTTCATCAGCAAGTGAATCTATAAATTTAAAATGATGTTTTAATGGATTTTGGAACCAAGCACCACCATGAATATATAAGACAACTGGTTGTTGCCTATCATTATTGTTATTCACAGTATAAACCGTAGAACCTTGTACCGTTGTTATCTGTACATTTTGTTTGAAATTGTAATCTGTTCCTCCAAATGTACCTTCCGTTTCATCCTTCACAATGTTAAGTGCTTGCTGAGCATTTTCTAAAGTTTCAAATGCACTTTTCATGTTAGAAACCTTAATTAAAATTTCCTGTAAAAAACTTTTATAGCTTCGCTTTTCTTGAAGCCTTGCATAAATGTATGATGTTGCAAGGCTCATACCAACAATAGCAGTCATTTTTCTAATCAAGTTGATATCCTCCTTATTCTCCCTTTTAAGTACATTTTACAACAAAGTGAACGATTAATTTAATAAAAGTTATCATCCAAACATTACATTTCACTCTATTTCTGTTATGTAGCTATATTTTTATGCATAAAGCTATTTCTATGAGTTATCAATACTATTTTAATGACTAGATATTTTCAGAATGATAGATAAAATCATGGTTTAACATCATCGCCATATACAATTCATCAAAATAATGATTGTCCATATAAACAGATTCATGTTTAATACCTTCAATTTTGAAACCTAGCTTTTCATAAAAATTAACTGCAGGTTTGTTCGAGGTAATTACTGTTAGTTCCAACTTCTTAAGCCTTTGCGTTCTGCCCATTTAATGGTTTCATTAAACATTTGCGTGGCTAAGCCTTGTTGATGTAAGTCATTAATTAATCCGGTCATGATATAACCGATATGTTTAACTTTAGCTAAAGTGCTAATATGTACTGATAAATATCCTAATATTTCGTCATTTTCCGTTTTAACACCTATGTAAAAATGCCTTTTGATATCTTCAATTAATTTAGCTTTATCAAAACTTCTTTCATCAGGTAAGTAAAGCATATATTGTGTTTCTTGATCTATCTTTTTCATACAATTATAAAGCGCTTCCGCTTCATTTGGACAGATTCTTTCGATACGCATAAGCATCCCCCTTAGTGCTATGAATTATCTTTATCATACATTATTTTTTATAATTATGACACGCTTTATCTTATTTTCAACGTTTTAATTTAATACAATTATTTTCCATAAAAATAAAAAACACACCTTGTACCCTAACAGTAAAAAGTGTGCTTTATTATATCGCTTGATCTGACGATATGTTGTTGTTAAAAAAGCTTACCACATATGATGTCGCTAAGTCATGCTTTGATACATCAGAGTCAGCTGATGTTCAAATTGTTGCATATCGATAAAACGACCTTGGCGATGCATCTCTTTGCCATTAAAAAAAATTAAATCTACTGGTACTGTAAAAATTGATAATTCTCCTGCAATTTCCTCTAATTCACTTTGATTCACTAACCCTAATGGAACGCCAGGAAAATCTTCCACTATACCCGCTATTTGAGGTAACACTGCATGACAAACACTACAATTGTCTCTCATGATATGAATAACTACCAACTTATGCTCTGAAATAAATTCATTGAACGCTTCTATCGATGTCAATGGTTTTTGCATTTTGAACACCACCTCTATAACGTAAATTGACTATTATTATGCAGTGTATGGCTGCATACACTCAATTATTTTGCTCACTGTGACATTGCATTCATGCTTCAGTTCATTTATGTTTATTGACTTAAAATGTTTTGGAATATTTCTGGTAATTTTGTCACTTTTTTTTTCTGTAAATCAAAAAATGTGCCACTTTGTTTGCCCAAACAATGTACTGTACGCTCTGATTCTATTTCGAACTCAAACTCCCAACGTAATTTACTTGCTCTGACAAGATAACAACGTCCTATAGGCTTATCATGTATGGTAATAGGCGTTTTATATTCTGCTTCAGTACTCATTAGAATAGGTGATATTTGCTGATTCATCATATCTGAATACGGCATATATTGGTTAATAAAATCAGTTCGTAAATCTTCAAACCATCTAATGTAAACTATGTTACTTACTATCCCCATTGCATCAATATCGTAACCATTCACTTCAATATTTCTTTCAGCTACTAATTTTCTTTCAGTCATTATCTTATTCGCTCCTCAAACAACTTTTAATTTATCTACATTTTTATTATAAGTTTATAATCGATAAATTGCATATGTTTGAGTTTATTGTTAAAAATCATCACACTATTTGTACAACATTCATTTATTTTAATAAAGAATAATCAATTTTATGTAACATATTTTGCATACGTAAACGCGTATCTTTCGTATATCCTTGAATACCACCCGTATGAATAAATAATATATTATCTTGATTATTATAATTACCAGATTTAATTTCTTGGACTAGTCCTCTAAATGCTTTGCCAGTATATGTCGGATCAAGTACAATTCCTTCACTTTGTGCAATCTCTATATAAAATTCCAACTCTTCGTCCGTCGCTTTACCATAACCTAGTCCAATATAAGCGTCGTTTATATTGATTGTATCAAACGATTGAATACCTTCATCTAACTGTTTAGCTATCTCTATCACTTTATTTTTAAATATATTAGCACTTTTGTTTACTGCATAGCCTATAATCTGCGTTGATGCTTTATTTGTCATACAACCATACCATAGACCCGTATAGGTACCTCCTGACCCTACTGCCACATTGATTGAATCAAACACTATATTCATTTCAGTCTGTTGTTTCAATATTTCATTGTATGCATTTACATACCCCTGTGTGCCTATCCAATCTGATGCGCCCATCGGAATTAAATATGGCGTTTTACCTTGCCCTTCAAGTGTCTTATACAACCGTTCCATTGCATCTTCCCTTGAACTTTCTGGTTCAATGATATGAACGTGGGCACCTAAGATTGCGTCTAAAAATAAATTCCCTTCAAATTCAGCCATTTCACCTTCCAATGCAAGATGACATTCGATATTATATTTTGCACATAAAGCAGCTGTCGCACGTGCATGATTAGAGGTAATTGCTCCACTGGTTATAACAGTGTCATAACCACGGCTTAATACATAATGAATTGTATACTCTAGTTTACGTACCTTGTTACCTGATACTTCTGTACCTGTGTAATCATCCCTTTTAATATAAATATTTTTTCCTAACGATTGACTTAGCTGCTCTAATTTTTGAATGGGTGTATTTAAGTTAGCAATGTTTAATTTGTTATGTAACATACTTTAATCTCCTTTATTATTGTGAAATCATCATTTTAGGTATTTTCTGGGAAATATTTTGATTATTTTATGATGGTTCACGTGAGTTTTTTACAGAAATTGACTTCATTCGTTACACGTCATGTTATAACAAAGCTGTTATAGCGCTTTTAAAAAGTCTTTTTTCAACAGTGCATACCGATTCATATCTCTATACTGTTCACCATTAAACATATCTTCATAATCTGTAGCAATGAAAGTAAATCCTGCTTTTTCAGCTACCTTATTACTTGCGATATTGTCGACATCAGCAAGTATGGTTAATTTATTTAGGGACAAGATCTCAAATGCATAATGGCATAGATGTTCAACACATTTTGTAACAATTTGTTTCCCTGTATATCCTTTAGCAATCCAATATCCAACCTCTGCCTTGCGATTTGTTTGATCAATTTTATGTAAATCTATGGTACCAATCAATATTTGTTCATAGTAAATCATAAATAGTCTAGCTCTATCCTCTGCATGATGTTGTATCATCATTTTTAAATAGGCTTGTTCATCTTCAATCGTCATATCTTCCTTAATAAAATCTAAAAATGGGGATAAATGTAAAAAATTATCTTTAATTAATTGATATAATGGTTCAGCCATATTTAACTCAGGTGGTAATAATGCTACCTTAGGCATAACTTGTATTGCTGGTCTATAGTTCATATATTCACCTACGATTACAGATTTATTTGTTACATCTAATGATATTTTTAAATTCAGAATATTTCAACACTTTAGCTAAAATAAAATAGGAGGAAATCCAAAATCCTATTTGAGCAGTAGATTTTGAAATTTCACTCCTATATTGCTTGCTGTGTGTTAAATTTTTTATATAAAGTGACCGCTTTTATTTTTCTTCTCTAACTTTAATAATTAATTGTTCCGCTGAAACATCGTTCACATCTTCAACTGATAACAATCTATCCTCTAAATTTGTAATAATTAATGGTGTAATATGACTCGGTGCATTATCTTTAATATACGCTAAGTTAACTTGCATCAGAACTTGCCCTTTATGAACTTTGTCACCAGTTTCTACAAAACTTTCAAAGCCTTCACCATTCAATTTCACGGTATCTATACCTATATGAATTAATAATTCTAACCCTTGAGCTGATTCTAATCCTATTGCATGTTTGGTTGGGAAAATTGTTTTTACTGTTCCGTCAAACGGTGCAACAATTTTGCCGTCTACAGGAATAAAGCCAACACCATCGCCCATCATTTTTTGCGCAAATACTTGATCCGGCACTTCAGACAGTGGAATAATCTGACCGTTACCAGGCGCATAGATATCAATTTCAGGTACTCGTTCAATATGAACAACTTCCTCATTACCTTCTTCTGTTACTGTCGTCTCTTGAGGTTTAGTAATTTCACCTTTCATTATCAATGACATATCATGTTTAATTTGATCTGATTTAGGTCCAAAGATAGCTTGCATATTATTTCCTACTTCAAGCACACCTGACGCGCCTAATGCTTTTAGTCCTGCTACATCAACTTTGCTTTTCTCTTTCACTTCAACACGTAATCTTGTGATACAAGCATCTAGATGCTTAATATTTTCTTCTCCACCCATTGCTTTCAATACATTAAACGGTAATTCACTCGCAGTTGAATTTGTAAATTGTGCTTGTTTATCTTCACGTCCAGGTGTTTTATATTTGAATTTCAATATCAAGAACCTGAACACAAAGTAATATATAAATGCATAAACAATACCTACAGGAATCACTAACCACCATTGGGTCTTATTTGGTAATACCCCTAATAAGACATAGTCTATAAAGCCACCCGAGAAGGTATATCCTAAATGTACGTTTAATAAGTATAAAATCAAGAATGATAAGCCATCTAAAATTGCGTGCACAAAGAATAACAATGGTGCTACAAATAAGAATGAAAATTCTAATGGTTCTGTAATACCTGTTAAGAATGATGTTAACGCCGCTGACCCCATTAACCCAGCTACCACTTTTTTATTTTCAGACTTTGCTGTGTGATAAATCGCTAAGGCTGCTGCTGGTAAACCAAACATCATAACTGGGAACTCACCTTGCATAAATTTACCAGCTGTTAATTGACTACCTTCTTTAATTTGTTCTATAAAGATACGTTGGTCACCGTGAATCATTTCTCCCGCCGCATTTTTCCAAGCACCAAATTCAAACCAGAACGGTGCGTGGAAGATATGATGAAGTCCAAACGGTATTAATAAACGCTTAATAAATCCGAATAAAAATACTGCTACACCTGTATTCGAATCTAATAAACCTTCACTAAATGCATTCAATCCTGTTTGTATACTAGGCCATATTAATGCCATCGGGAACGCTAATATAAATGATGTGGTTGCCATCATAATCGGCACAAAGCGTTTACCAGCAAAGAATCCTAAATAAGACGGTAATGAGATATTATAAAATTTGTTATAACACCATGCTGCTAGTGTACCAATAATAATACCGCCAAACACACCTGTTTGTAATGTAGGAATACCTAAGACACTCGCATAGCCGCTCGCAGCATCATTTACATTATCTGGCGTCACATGTAAAAAAGCACCCATCGTTTTGTTCATAATCACATAGCCGACAAATGCTGCAATTGCTGCTACACCATCACCGCCTGCCAAACCTATCGCAACACCCAAAGCAAAAATCATCGGCAGATTGTCAAATATACTACTTCCGGCACCTGCCATCATTTCTGCCACACTTTGAATACCTCCATTTTGAATAAATGGTAAATAGTGTTGCAGTTCTTCACCTTGTATCGCAGTACCAATTGCTAATAACAATCCTGCTGCTGGCAAGATAGCAACTGGTAACATTAATGCTTTACCTATACGTTGAAGCTGTCCAAAAAGCTTTTTAAACATAAACAATACATCCCTTCACAAAAGTTTTTATTATCATATATCATCAAAACGCGCAAAAAAGGCATGAGCAAACAGACTATATACGATAGTCATTCAGTTTGCTCATGCCTGCTTAACCAGTAACACGCAATTTGACGATTATTTTTTTATATTATATAACGCTTTCACGAAAGATACAATACTCAATGTTATTTTTATGCTTTATTTTTTTGAACATTATTTAACACACGTCTTAAATTAGTATCCTATGATTAAAGCGATAGTCATGCCAATACAACAAATAACCACCCAAGCTAAAATGATTTTCCAAGCAAACTTTAACCACTGGGTGTATGTAATTTTACCAACTGCTAGCGCACCCATTAAAATGGCTGAAGTAGGAAATAACACATTACTAATGGCATCGCCATATTGAAAAGCCAGTACAGTAATTTGACGATTGATTTCCAATAAATCTGATATCGGTACCATTAAAGGCATCGTTGTTAGTGCTTGTCCCGAACCTGATGGAATAAAGAAATTCAACATGAATTGTAAGATAAACATCGCAATGATTACTAGAGATGAAGGCACGCCATTTAGTAACGTGGTCATGCCATGAACAATACTATCAATGATCTGCCCATTTTCTAGAATAACAATGATTCCCTTAGCAAAACCTACAATCATTGCACCAAACAAGATATCTTTCATACCTTCAATCATTGCGTCAAAAGTACCATTTAACCCAAGTCCACCGATGAATCCTGCAAGTAAACCTGCCAAAATAAAGTTGGCACTCATTTCATTGAATGACCAACCATATGAAAAAATACCGTACACATTTAAAATGATTGTCATTACAATTAAACCTAAGCCAATTGCTTGTCTCTTTGTAAACCTCGTTATATTCATAGCAGTATCCCTATGACCTTCAGACTGTTCTAGCTCATAAACATAACTTTTCGACTTATCCTTCTTCACCTTATATGCATATAACATCACTGCTGTTATAGCAGCAATCAAAATGAAGATATAGATGATGGATCGTAACCCCCATCCTGAAAACATCGGTAGTTCCGCTACAGATTGAGCGACACCTACCGTAAATGGATTTAACATACCTCCCATAAACCCACTCGCCGCACCAAGTATAACCATAGCCGCACCTGTTAGCGCATCATAACCTAAAGTACGCGCAATGATAATCCCAATGGGGACAAAAATGATTGTTTCTTCAGCTAAACCAATCGAAAAACCTAATATAGAAAAGATGGTCATCGTCAATGGAATCATCAGCACTTTATATTTTCCCAATGATTGCATAGCCTTATTCACACCATTTTCAAATGCACCTGTCTTATGAACTATTCCAAAAGCACCGCCGACTAAGAAGATATAAAATACAATTTCCCCGCCGCTAATCAATCCTTCTGGAATCGCACGAAAAATGTCAAAGAATGAAACGCCTTGTTGTTGAACTTGCTCATATGATCCAGGGATTACCAAAGTTTGCCCATCCTTTTTCTCTCTTGCATATTCTCCAGCAGGTATGAGATAAGTTAATACACTAGAAAAAATAATGATAATCAGCAATAGCGCATATGTATGCGGTGTCTTTATACGCTTACGTTCAAAATTACACTTACTCATATTTATACTCCCACTCCCTACAATAAATACCATACGTATTATAAATTAATGACTGAATATATAAGCCGCTGTTATGTTATAAGTTTTTTGAATAATTATCAGAATATTGCGCTAACTCCATTATTCCATAGTCCCTATTTTAATCAATACTAAAGTGGTAAAAATGTTAATTATTATCACTGTCATCTATTCCTATGTATAAACATAAAATAAGAGTCCGGGACATAAACATTTATGATTAAAGAATAAACGTCAATTTCTATATAATTTCAATAGAAATTGACGTTTTCTTTATTTTTATATAATTTTGTAGCTCGTTGAGCTACTATTTTTCTTATGTTTAGCGCCATTAAGACAAAACCAAGCTCTCGTTTAACCTTATTTATTTCTCGAACCGACATGCGATTGAAACCCAAAATAGCCTTCATAAATCCAAAAACTGGTTCTACGTCAATTTTTCTTTGACTATAGATTTTTTTAGTTTCTGGTTCTGAAAGCTTTTGGTTAACTTGAGA